>JBJEFL010000098.1:0-2354 GCA_051873995.1 Bacillus sp. (in: firmicutes) | reverse complement strand
ATCAAAAGAGGTGGCTAAAAGAACAGGCTCTAAAACATGGATTTTTACTTGATGACAATCAATTTACAGTTGTCAATTCGCAGTGGTACCATTTCAAAAAAGGGAATGGTAAGAAAAATATGGTGACATTACTGGGAGTTACCTATGAAGGAATACTAACGGTAACGGATGCAGAATGTTTTTCTGATATGATGTGTAAAGGTCTTGGGCGAGGAAAAGCATATGGAATGGGGCTTTTAACAGTAGTGAAGGTATAAATGGCTATGAACGATATCGCTGGAATGATAAAGCCGGAACTGCAAGCATTACCACAAATTAAAGACCGGATGACCTTTTTATATTTGGAACATTGCAAATTAAATCGTGAAGACAGTGCGATAACGATTCGTGATGAAAAAGGAATTATTTCTGTTCCGGCAGCAGTTATTTCTGTGTTGATGTTGGGGCCGGGAACAAATATATCTCATCGTGCAATGGAATTGATTGGTGATGCTGGAGTTACGGTTATATGGGTTGGAGAACATGGAGTTCGATATTATGCCAGTGGAAGGCCATTAACTCATAGTGCAAATATGTTAATACATCAGGCTCAATTTGTTAGTAATCAGCATTTACATTTAAATGTTGCCAGAAAAATGTATCAGATACGTTTTCCTGGTGAGGATGTATCAAAGCTTACGATGCAGCAGTTACGTGGAAAAGAAGGCAGCAGAGTACGTGCAGTATATCGGGAATATTCCAAAAAATGGAATATCCCATGGGATGGAAGAAATTACAAAGTAGAAGATTTTGCGTCAGGCAATCCGGTAAATCAGGCGCTGTCAGCAGGAAATGCATGTTTATATGGTCTTGCACATGCGGTGATCGTTGCAATGGGATGTTCACCGGGATTGGGCTTTGTCCATGTGGGTCATGAGAATTCTTTTGTATATGACATTGCTGACTTATATAAAGCGGAAATTACTATTCCTGCAGCTTTTGAGATTGCTGCAGAAAACCCTTCTGATTTATCGTCGGTAACTCGTCAAAAAATCCGTGATCTACTGGTTGCCAATCATATTCTTGAAAGAATGGTGCATGATATTCGATGGCTTTTATCGGAAAATTCAGATAAATATGAAAAAGATGTTACTTTGGATGAAGTATATCTTTGGAATAACCAAAATGAAATAGTACAAAATGGTATTTCTTATGGCAAGGAGGGTCAGAAAAATAAATGATGATCGTACTTGTTGTAGCAGATTGTCCCCCTAAACTGCGAGGGGACTTATCGAAATGGTTCTTAGAAGTTAATACAGGGGTATATGTAGGAAATTTAAACTCACGAGTAAGAGATGAGGTATGGCAACGTGTATGCGATACATTAAAAAACGGACGAGCTACAATTGTTTTTCATACAGCCAATGAACAAAAACTGGATTTCAGGGTTCATAATACAACATGGGAACCTGTAAATTTTGATGGAATAAAATTAATCCGTCGCCCTGTCAATACAGTTCATAATTCAGAGACGGAAAACTTAACTGATTATAGTAAAGAAGCAATTTTTCGAAAAATGGATAGAATGGAGCGCGCAAAAAGAAAAAGGGCAAATACGGAGGAATATGTTGTAATTGATGTAGAGACGACAGGTTTATCATTTGAAGATGATACAATCATTGAATTAGGGGCAATTCGTGTGTCAGGTGGGAAACCTGAACAGGAATTCAGTACACTTGTCAGGTGTGAAAAAAAGATACCTCTTGATGTTGCAAATTTGACGGGCATAACGGATGAGATAATAAATGTAAATGGAAGAGAAGTAAAGGAGGCATTAATAGAATTTATTAACTTTATAGGAACAACAAGACTTGTTGGATATAATATAACTTTTGACCAGACATTTTTGCATAATGCATGTTTATCGAATAATATTGAAAGAATAAAAAATAGTAGCAAAGATATTATGGCATTAGCAAGAAAGAAATTAGATGATGTAGAAAATTATAAATTATCAACAGTGGCAGTGCGTCTGGGATTAAATGTTAAAACAATACACAGGGCATTGGATGATTGTTATCTAACGTATGGGATATATGAGAAGTTAAAAGAAATGTAAGTGTATGTGATGTAAAAGTGTTGAATTTAAGGCATTTCTTTAGTGTGTTCCCCGCGTGTGCGGGGGTGATCCCGGCAGAATATACACAGACTGAGTTAGACAAAAGTGTTCCCCGCGTGTGCGGGGGTGATCCCTGGCACGGGTGCAGACGGATGCACAGAAGCAGGTGTTCCCCGCGTGTGCGGGGGTGATCCAGGTTGCAATGATTCCAACTGGATGATTGCGTCGTGTTCCCCGCGTGTGCGGGGGTGATCCC
>JBJEFL010000097.1:0-12145 GCA_051873995.1 Bacillus sp. (in: firmicutes) | reverse complement strand
ACTTTCGATACCATCATGTGTTTTACTTCAAATCCCACTGTTGAGTGCACTGCATCTACTGTCCATTTTGCCATTTTAAAATTCCTCCCATTTTTATCTCGAATTCGAGATATACAATTAAAAAATTTTGTTCATATGAAATATTATTTATTTCGAATTTATTTATCTTTAACTCGAGATAAATTTAACATATCTGATTTTGAATTGTCAATACATTAAGAAAAATATTTTGTTGCACTTCGCTTTAAACAAGGGAACGTCTAAATAGTCAAAAGAAGCTGTAGTTACAGCTTCTTCATGAATACATTTGGTAAAAGAAAACAACGTTTCTTCCTTTCTTCCTTCGTTGGAACGTTGCTTCAAATCAACTTTTCGAAAGCTACTCGTTCACTTCCATCTGAGACGTGTATAATACCGCAATAATGAAACTGATTTTTTTCTAGGAGTTTTTGCATGGACGCGTTTTCTTCGTGTGTATCGACCTTAATGCTGTTGATTCCTTTTTGTCTGCACATTTCTACAATGTGTACCAGTATAACAGAAGAAAGACCTTTCCCTTTCATGTCATTGTCGATGGCCAACCTGTGAATGACAGCATACGGCTGGTCGCTCATCCACGTTCCGTTACAGATTGTTTCATAATTTTTTTCACCGTCAAACGAAACGGCCACAGTCGCCACAAGATGATTGTCCTTCACCAACACATAGCCATGCTGATGAGCGATATCTTTCTGAATCGTTTCCTCATTCGGATAGTCCCCTTGCCACTGGTCAATCCCCTGCTCTTTGAAGTACCTTTGTGCCTGCTTGATAATGTCCATGATCTGAGGAACATCTCTTTCGCTTGCTTGTCTGAACTCCATTCCAACACTCCTTTATTATTCTTTATCTGATATTTTCCCCCTATTATATATCATGTTGACAAGTAAAATTCCCTTTCTTCTTTTCTTCCTTCCAACGTTTCTTCCTTCATTGGAATATTTCTTGCTAACCTCTTCTTGTTTATAAAATCCTATTGAGTAGTTGGAATATAGTTCTTTTAGGTATTATCAGATTCCTTGGTTACCCTCCTCCCTCTTTCCTTACAGTACTTGTTTTTCCTCATAATCTACTAGTTTTTCAACGTGTCAACAGGCTATGCCCCTAATCTAAGAAAGACTAATACAAATACTTTTTCTTGCCTTTTGGGGTTAAACTCTCTCCTTATCAAAACCAATCAGCTATGTTATCATGGAGGAAATATTTTGTAAGGGAGCTGAAAGCTGATGATGTGGTCTCCATTATTCGAACAGGACGTACCTGCCGTTTAATTTCCTTAACGGCGGAAAAACAAGATCTCCGTTAAGGACTAACTAGTCTACAGTAAACGGAGGATGTAAAATGAAGCAAACATTGTTAGGTTCGTTATTTTTATCACTCGCTGCCAGCATTTGGGGTGGGATGTATGTGGTAGTTAAAGTGGTGGTTGATGTCGTGCCGCCATTGCAGTTGGTTTGGTTGCGCTATGTGATTGCGCTGTTGGCTTTGCTTGTGATTGGTTTCGTCACGAAGCAATCTTGGCGGATTAGCAAAAAAGATTGGTTATTGATTTTCTTAATTGGTTTGATCGGCAATACAATCTCCATCGTCACCCAAGAAGTCGGCACGATGCTGTCCACTGCTCAAATGGGGGCTATCATCACGGCCACGACACCAGCCTTTATGGTGCTCTTTGCCCGAATGATTTTAAAGGAACAATTGACCTTTAAAAAAGGGCTATCGATTGCACTGGCATCCGTCGGCGTTTGCACCATTGTCGGATTTTCAGGATTCGATTCTTCTTATCAACTTGGTGGCATCTCGTTGTTGATTGCTGCCTTAACATGGTCACTTATGTCTGTGCTCATTAAGCGTGTGCCCGGGCATTATTCGCAAATTGTTGTCACAACTTATGCTATTGTCGTCGCTATCGTCCTACTGACGCCGGTGACCGTTTATCGGTTACCTGACCTTGATTGGACGTCCATAATGCAGCCCACCATCTGGGGTGGTCTCGTCTATTTAGGCGTGATTTCAACCGCATGCGGCTTTTTACTATGGAATCGTGGTCTGCAAATGCTGAACGCCTCAAGTGGCGGACTATTTTTCTTTTTCCAGCCGATCGTCGGCACCTTACTCGGATGGCTCTTGCTAGGCGAACAAATCGGCTTCTCCTTTTGGATTGGCACCATCCTCATCTTCATCGGCGTATTGCTCGTGATTCGAGATGAGAAACAAGCAGAAAGCATTCCAATCGGAGATGTTTATCAAAATTCATAGAAAAGCGCAAGCACACCGTTTAGCGCCGTATGGATTGGAGCTCTTGAAAAGTCGGGCACTGACCTTTCATGAGCTCCTTTTATAAAACAAAAAGGAAGAAAACAACGTTTCTTCCTTTCTTCCAAGATTTATTTCTTCATGTCCTCTCCCTGTAACGACACCTAGACTAAAAGCCACAACACGAGCACTAACGACAAAAAGAACGGCCGCGCAAGCTCCGTCCTTTCTCTTTATTCTACCACTCACAAGCGAGTGGGGCATCCGTCAAGGCGTCCCATGCCTTGACGGATAAGCCCCGTTCCGTACACGCCATTCCACAAAAAGAAGAAAGCAACGTTTCTTCCTTTCTTCCAAGGTTTATTTCTTCATGTCCTTTCCGCCCCTGCACTCTCCCTGTAACGACACCCGTCCAAAAAGCGACAACACGAACACTAATGACAAAAAGAACGGCCGCACAAGCTCCGTCCTTTCTCTTCATTCCATCCCCTCACAAGCGAGTGGGGCATCCGTCAAGGCGTCCCATGCCTTGACGGATAAGCCCCCGTTCCGTACACGCCATTCCACAAAAAGAAGAAAACAACGTTTCTTCCTAGAAAGGCTGTTTTCTTCTTTGGTTCTCACTTAATTCAGCTGACCGGTCACCTTCGTCAGGCTATCCGCCGAGACGGCCACCTCTTTAAACGAGTGCCCCAGTTCATGAATCATGGAGACAAAATACGTCAATTCTTGATCAATTTTCTCCGTTTGGCATTTCGTATCACCCATCGTTTTTAAAATCTGCTCGAAATGCTCATCAGTTTCCAGCTGACTCTTGTTGCACTCCGTCAATGCGCCTGAAATTTTATCCAAGGACTTCTTCAAATTCGCCATTTGCTTATTGATCATAACAATTTGGTTAGCCACATGACCGGCTGATTGCTTAGAATGCTCAGACAGATTCCGCACTTCCTCGGCCACAACAGAAAAGCCCTTGCCTGCCTCTCCTGCTCGTGCAGCTTCAATGGCGGCATTCAACGCCAATAAATTCGTTTGATCCGCAATCTCCGTAACTACCTGCACAATTTGTTGCATCTCTTGAAGTACATCGGTCAAAGCCCCAACATCCGCATGAATATCCTTCACCGCACCACCGATGTTTCCTAAGTTACTATCTTGCTTGCGCAGCTGTGCCCTTCCTTGCAGCGCTTGATTTTCAGCCAGTGTGGATAACGTCGCTCCCTCATCAGCCAATGCCGCAATTTCCTCTGACCTCGTATCCAATTGCTGAAAAGCCTCATTCGTCCCTTTCGAAATTTCCGCCAAGCTATCCGATGCGTTCGTGACACGCTCTTGGATGGCCATCTTTTCCTCTTCATTTTGCTGGCGAATTTTTTCCACTTCATCATCGAACGCTTCAAGCACCAGCTGCTGCTCCAAATTCAAGATTTTCGACACAGCCCGCACAGCCTCAATATATTGCTGTCTATCTGTTATATTTTCTTCAATGACCTCCAATAAGGATAAAAATAAATCCTGGAAGGCACACATATACCATTTCGCCTTTAAGCCGATTTTGACGTGAATTTTTGCGATGCGTGTGCGTTTTTCGAAATACGACGCATCAATATGCCCTTCAAACATTTCGCTTATATGCTGATGCAGCGTTTTTTTCAGTCGTTCAATCGAGCTATTGTCAGAAATGATTTGCAGCAGCGATGATTCATGCTGAAGATTGGCATAAAATTGATTCACCATCTCATCCATTTTTTCCAGAACGAATGGTCTCATCGCCTTAATGATGCCAAGGTCCTCTTCCGTCAAATTAATCATGGCCATTTGCTTGACGACATCGCTTCCCGGCTGAACCACCAATGTACCATGCTCTGGCTTTAAAATTTCGCTTTTTCTCTGTCGCTTGAATTTCTCGAAACCTAACATAAATCCTCCATTGATTCCCTACTAAAAAAGTGTTATATTTTTACATTTAATGTGACTTCAATCATTTTACAACCTTTCCATTATAATCATACTCCTTAAAAGTTTTCCAATAATTTGAACTTTTAGGCCATCACTTTATTTTAAGAAGGTGGCGAACAGTGTGGCCAAGCGTGAATATATACTTAACTCCCATGGCTAAAAAAAACAACGCTTCCTTATTTTCTTTCGACATATCTATGTTGCATTTCAATAGGAAAAGTGTCTTCCCTTTCTTTTGACCCAGTAAGGCGTGAATAATAGCTTGATTCATCTGAAATGGCGTATATCGATGTTGAAAAAATACTCCAGAAGAAAACAACGTTTCTTCCTTCGAATATTCGTTTCTTCGTATTTTTAAAAAAGACTGCACCTTTAAAAGGGCAGTCTTTTTTCACCAGCCATTACGGATGATCATTGGTAGGGCACATACAAGCAAGAAGCCTATACCAAACAGGATGGTTTTAAGAATCCAGAAGTTGTACTTGACCGGTAAAGGTATCAACTTTCTGCAAGCTTGGAATTTTTCACTATAAAATCTTTCCTTGGTGACAAAAAATGCAGTCCAAAAATACGTAATAATAATGGCAATAATCACAGTAAGTTGAATAACTGCTACAGTTGAATCTGACATCATGAACTCCTACTAGATGATTTTTAATAATGAAGCATTCCACAAGAATAACAAATGTTCAAGAAAATCGAAAATAATACACTTTCTGAAGAAAGAAGAAAACAACGTTTCTTTCTTCGAAGATTCGTTTCTTCATGATCTTTCTGAGTAAGCGAATGGGACATCTGTAAAAAGCGTTCCGTGCTCGTACGCAAAATTACGGTCATTTTGCTGATATCTCGGTTCTATTGTCGCAATTTGCGAAATAACATGTAGCATACATAGGTTGCTATGATTTTGTTAGGATAGGCTGGCGGTGAAATCATAGCAAGAAACAAAGTTGTCCTTTTTCTGTAAATATGTATAAAAAGTTGTTTTTTGTCCATAATAAGAGTATTAGGAAAGAAGCCGTCATACAATTCGAAGTGTCTCCGATCATACGGGAGGGGATATCCTTCGAAGTATGAAATCTTCTTATTCCTGAGATGGGACACAACACAGTCCCTTCATCGCCAATCTTCGAAGAAAACAACGTTTCTTCGAAGATTGGTTCCTTCATACTCGTTCTATAACGATGCATATCCTCCAAGCAACTACATAAGCGTAAGCAATCATATAAACAGCCACATAGACGAATAAGACTGCATTCTGTCCACATCGATTTCACAACCAACGAAGAAAACAACGTTTCTTTCTTCCAAGATTCGTTTCTTTACGTTTTATCCAACCAAGCACTCTCTAAAAACGACAACACGAGCCATTCAACCATATCAGCAACTAAACAAGCCTCGCTTTTTTCACTCTATTCCATCCTTACACAAGCGAGTGGGGCAGCCGGCAAGTCGTCCCATGATTGGCCGGATAAGCCCCGTTCCGTACACCACCATGACTTTTTTTCAAAGAGCGTATTAATCTAGTAATTCCACTCATACACTTTTCTTAAGAATGTCTTGATCAAAGGGGAGAAAGAGATGAATTTCAAGATGAGAATGGCTAATCTATTAGCTGACAATGTAAATAGATTAATAGAGTTTGTGGAAGAAAAGGAGAAGGGACATAGCCTGCTGCTCAATCATGATAAATGGTACCAAATCCGGCTGTTTATAGAGGAGTTTAAGTTTCAAATTGTCGCGGATGAGCTGCATCGCATCAATCGCTTTTGCTGGAATGATGAGTATACGTCTTTATTAGTGGATGATGTGCGCCAAGGGCTGGCCATTATTGACGAATATACGGAGAGGAACTACGATGATTTATTTCTGCTGACAGGCAAGCTCCATACCATCAAACATCTCTGTCATTTATTCAACGAGTAGGGGAGGGGAGAGGACAGAATCTCTGTCCTTTTTTAATACGAAGAAAACAACGTTTCTTCCTTCCAAGATTCGTTTCTTCATATTTTTCTCCCTATAACGACGTCCAGCTTAACGGCATCAACACGAGCAAATACAGCACAGAGAACAGCCGCACACAAGCAAGTGGGGCAGTTTCATTCCGTACGCGTCGATTCTACACAAAAAGAAGAAAACAACGTTTCTTCTTAGAAAGGTTGTTTTCTTCTTTTCTTCATGCTCGTTCCTTTAACCTCACACAAGCGAGTGGGACAGCCTTGAAGGCTTAAGCCCCGTTCCGCATCTTACTCACTACCGGCAATAGGAGACACACCTTTCTCCCAATTCGTAGGGCCTTCCTCACTCGGTATGTACTTATTCCAATACGCACCGGATTGCTTGTCAAAAATAATGAGATTGTTGTCATTAGCCGGAACTAATTCATATCTGTATTCACTGTTCTCCGTAACCACATCTGAACCTTTTTCAAATACAGCCAGCAGACATGCACCTAAAATCGTAAACCCAATGATAATACTTACACCTATAATGATTGCCGAACGATCTTTCAATTTACTCTCCTCCTTATCGATTCATTTGATGGATAACATATCATGAAAAGGTTATTTTTGTAATTTTATAAAAACAATTTTATACTGTTCATGTAAGAAAGGCTAGTTTGGAGGAATGAAAATGAATACATTTAGGTTGTCACTCTTCTTGTTCCTTTGTTCTATGTTGGTTGCTTGCAGCGAGCCGACAAGCGAAGTGGAAGATGATCAGCTCATTAAATTGATCAGAAGTGAAAAAAGTTTACCCTCAGACTATCATGAAAAAGCCTTTCAAAGAGAGAGTAGCCCTTACTTTGAATACTTGTTTTATAAAGTTGATCATCAGAAGAGCTTTGAAGAGGCTTGGAGCTTGTACAGATTAGAACAGCCGATGGCAGAAGTGAATTTTGAAGAGAATGATGTTTATTTTATTGGACTTCAAGAATCCGGTAGTTGTCCATATGAATCAGATCACATCAAAATGAGTATAGAGAGTGAAGCTCTAAAGATTCATTTCTCTCAGCCTGAAGGAAACTGCACACTGGATGCAACGCCAAGAACCATTGTGATTGCGCTTAATAAAGATAGCTCTGCTGACATCAAAAAGGTCGTCATAGGTGAAAGTGGGGCAGAAACGGATGTACCAGTGAATGAATAAAGAAGTTAAACTGGTTGTTATCACCGACCGGCTTCGGAATTAAACGCTTATTTACGAAAGCCAATAATGTATAAGTCATGCTACATTCCCACAAGAAAAAAACACACCTATCTTCATGAGAGATTAGGTGTGTTTTTTATTTCTATATGAAATTTTACATCCTTATCATGCTGTACTTTCTCAAGTAGTAGCAGTTTTCTCACATAATATCTAAAATACGGCTTCGCTATCGGCGTAAGTCGTGCAAGTCCAATGTTCGCTTCCTGTTTTTCGATTTCCCTTCCAGCCTTGCTTCTGCAATTCCTTGGCGATTAACCGATTAAAAAAGCCATGCCCCACCAAGACGACCGATTGATATTTATTTGCGTAATCAATCAGTTGATGTGTGGCTTGTTTCGCGCGTAATTTAGCATGACCTAGCGATTCACAACCTTTGGAATAGCCGCAAAACCATAGTAATCGGAAAAGGACTGCCCAAATACCAGGTCTTAATTTAATGCCCCATAGGCACCTGGACGGAGTAGGTAAGCCCGTTTCGCGAAACAATGCATCAGAAATGCTGATGACTCGTGGATTCAATAACGTAGCGGACTGAATGGAACGTTCCAAATCGCTCGTAATGATAAGCTTGGCGCGTACCACTGTTTCTGTTGTTTCCAGAGGATAACCTCTTTCTTCAAACACACCATGATAATCATATTGCTCCACCCACTTTTTGAAGTCGGAACAAGTTATTCTTTCATTATTAACCAGCTCTGATTTGCCATGTCTAATCAATGATATTTCCATACACGCCTCCTTGTTGCCAACTTCCTCTATTTGTAATTTCTATTTAAAAAGCCAAAATCCTGCTTTTTCCGAACAGTTGCTATTCCACACGAAAAAGGAAGAAAACAACGTTTCTTCCTTCCAAGATTCGTTTCTTTATTTTTTATCCGAACATCTACTTTCTCTGTAACCATGCCTAGCCCAAAAGCGACAACTCACAAGAAAAGCGCAAGCTCCCCGTTTAGTGCCGTATGAGCTGGAGCTAGACAGTGTTCAAACTTCAGAATAATAAACTTACTCATTTCCCTTCATTCCAACCACAAACAAGCGAATGGGGCATCCGTCAAGGCGTCCCATGCCTTGACGGATAACCCCCGTTCCGTACACGTCATTTCTTTTTCTTCCTCTTTTACTGCTTCGTAAATTCAAGGTCGACGACCCATAGTTCACAGCGTGAGCCGATGCGCATGGGTGGTCCCCAAAAGCCGAAGCCGGACGAAACGATGGCATGCATGCGTTTCTTCAGTATATAACCGTAATCGATTTCAAACATGCGCTTCGTCACCACATGATTCGGCCACATCTGCCCATGATGCGTATGACCGGATACGTGCAAGTCCACGCCAAGCAGGGCAGGCAAAGCCAAATCACTCGGTGTATGGTTCATGACAATCCACGGTTTTTCCTCATCGGACGGTTTTAGATCGACCAAAGCCTTTCGCTGGGCGTTCGTTTGGTCTTCTTGTCCTGTGATAACTAAACCACGCACCTCAACCGATTCATCTCGTAAAATATGGACATTTGAATCTGCCATGATGTCGACGAACTTCAGAATTTGACGGCCATAATATTCATGGTTCCCTAACACGCCGTACACACCGTCCGTCGGTTTCAGTTGCTTCATCACGTCCTCCATACCGTAATGGACAAACCAAGCCGGGTTATCGTCGACAATGTCGCCTGCCAACAACACGATGTTAGGCTCTTCCGCGTTGGCCAAATCGACAAACCGTTGCAAGTGGCGCTTATTCGAAAAAAAGCCCAAATGAAAATCGCTACCGATGACCAATCGTGTCGGTTCCCCTCTTTTATCAATCTGAATCGTTTGTTTGCGGATGACGGGCGAATAAGCCAAATACACCCCGCAAACCAGCAATCCGACCAACAACGCGAGGCATATGATTCCCACCCATTTCATCGGTAAAAACAGCTGCAATAAAAGCGATAGCAGTCCCAACGTAAGGCCATATTGCAAGAAAAATAGCCACACATTGCCGAGCGCCGTCAAAAAATACAATTTCGTATGAAGTCTTCCGACAATCATGGATACTGCGGCCACCAACACAACCGTCATCACAATGGCACTTGGGATGTTCACACTAAGTGCATGTAGCCATCCGACCCAGGTTGTCCCGATCCACAATGACACAAGCACATACACAACAAGATAAAAAATCAGTCGCAGCCATTTCATACAATCCGCCTCCAACCATCTAATCTATCTTTATTATAAACCACAGACAGACGTGCTGTTGTATGAATCCTGTAGTAGATTACATCCAAAAGAAGAAAACAACGTTTCTTCCTTCCAAGATTCGTTTCTTCACATTCTATCTGACCAAGCACTTCCCTGTAACAAACATCATCCTTATGATGACCTTATTAGACTGTTTTCAGACACACGCAATCGAACTACTAAAATATTTTACAGAAATTAGTGTGTTGCTGAGGAGCTCTCAGAGCAAATTAGAAAGCCATCTATCGAAAAAAGCCCTGTAACGACACCCACGAGTACAAACAACGAACAGAATATCCTTCCTTACTAAAATCCACACATTGACAAGAAGTCATATTATTTGTCCAGTATTAGTGTTTCCTTCAGCTTTTGACTTCATTCTCAGCAAAGCATGATTGCTTTGTTATGATTAATAACAATAAAAATTTATCGTAAAACGATAAATAATGTGTTAAATTTAAATAGATAATAAATAAGTGAGGTGGTTTTTTATGAAACGAGAAACACTCTTTTTAAAGATGGCTGTTTTTCTTATTGGAGCTCCTGTGCTTGCTTTATGTATATTTTGGTTGCCTAGGTTCGCAGGTTCTTACGCGGAATGGTTGCCTGAGCTGGCCTATTTGCGCTATCCGATCGTCATCTTTTTTTATGCAACGACGATTCCGTTCTTCTTTGCTCTGTATCAGACCTTAAAATTGTTAAGCCATATTGACAAGAACGAAGCTTTCTCGGAATTATCTATAAAGGCTTTGAAAAATATAAAATACTGCGCATCCGTAATCAGTCTCTTGTATGTGGCAGGCATGCCACTTTTTTATCTCACGGCAGAGCTTGACGACGCCCCAGGTATTATATTGGTAGGATTGGTTATTATTCTTGCATCCATTGCGGTTGCCGTCTTTGCGGCTGTTCTTCAAAAGCTATTAAAAAATGCCATAGAGATAAAATCAGAAAATGATTTAACGATCTGAGGTGAACAAATTGGCTATTATAATCAATATTGACGTGATGTTAGCTAAAAGGAAAATGAGCGTAACCGAACTCTCGGAGAAGGTTGGAATAACAATGGCTAACCTTTCTATCTTGAAAAACGGAAAAGCAAAAGCCATTCGATTTTCAACATTAGAGGCAATCTGCAAAGCATTGGATTGTCAGCCTGGCGATATTCTTGAGTACAGAAGTGATGAAAGCACTTCCGAATAAAGGTGTAACCCGACTATGGCGAAGCAAGAATCCGATGAAATGATCTTTTAGGAGTGATCAGATGTCATTGCTTATCTTAATTGGTCTTCTTGGAATGGCACTAGTTCTATTCTTCAGAAGGCCGATTATAGACATGTGCAACGAAGATAATAAACTAATACAGAAGCTGAAAAATACAAGTTGGTTTCAAAATCATTGGTTATCCGGAACATTCTTATTTATGATGAACGCCGTTTTATTTTTTTCAACAGTGGTTGTGCTATATGGTTTAACGTATATCAACATTCCATACGTTCATTTACTTATCATGTTTTTGGCCGTAATCGGAAGTATCTTTTTATGGATCATCATGAATAAAGTCTGGCAAGGGACGAACAGAAATCGCCTTAAAATGGCGGCAATCGGAAGCAGTTTTTATGTTTTCTTAAGCTTACTGTTCATCTATATGCTTGTGACACTACAACCTTCTTATCCAGGTGAAGATACTTTCATGAAAGGAATCGGCATCCTTTTCGATTTGATTGTTGTGACAGTTGCGTTTATTAGCTGCTTTATTTTTACGGGATTTTCAAAAAAGAAAGGAACATGAAAATGAGAAAATTAGTTGTTGTACTTATTTTTGCTTGTCTATTAGTCGGTTGTTCAAACACTTCTAAAACAGCAAAAGACATTGGTAAAGGCATCTCCGTAGAAATTCAGACCAATAAAACACTCAAACATGTAAGCTTAGAAAAGTACGTGAATGGGACTCTAATAGCTGCAGAAAGTGCGATAAACGCTAATAATAGTGCATTTGAAAAAGGGGAAATTGTGATCTTTGATATTCCAATTGATGATAACGGTGAAGAAGCAGAATTTTCATTGATATATAGCGAAAATTTAGACGGCACAAATAGCTCTGCCACAGAAAAAATAAACGTAACAAGCACGAAAACCTGGGTTCATTTCATCTTGAACGAACAACTTCAATTAGAACAATAGGATGCGAAATAATGGCGATTATTACATAGGAAGAAATGTACCTATGAAAAAGATTTCCAAAACAATGTCTATCGTGTTATTGGGCATTCTATCCGTTGCCGTATTCTTCTACGTCAGATATGCAAGTCTTGAAACGTATACATGGGACACTGATCGTCAAATACTGACTTTAGGGGATCAACAATATAAAAGTGAATCAGTTGAAGATTCATCAGATGTACAATTAGAAAAGCAAATAGGTAAGATTGAAGGAGAAGATTCCTCCTTCAAGGT
>JBJEFL010000096.1:0-2390 GCA_051873995.1 Bacillus sp. (in: firmicutes) | reverse complement strand
TATAATCCCGTTTTCGACAGTTGGAAGAGATGAGAAAGGCGATAAACCGCGTAGTTATGCGATTTGTCGCCTTTTATGCCTCTAAAGAAATGTTGTATGGGAATTCTTCTTAAAAAATTTTTTTGAGTTTTTTATTTAGCTCCTTTGGCTGATAGTATTTTCTGTCCAGCCCCAGATCAAAAGTAGCGTTTAACGCCGTACAGACCTGAGAACAAGTGTAGGTTGACATGTAGCACATATCTTCAATATTTGCGACTTCCATATTTCTTAGTGTTTCTACGATGTTTTCCACTGTGAAATGCACTCCTTGGTGATCCAGCTTTTTCTCAAGCAGCCGGTAGATCAGAAGGGCGGTGTAACAAATCATGAAATGTGCAATGATCCTCTCCCGTTTCTGGTGGAAAACCGGCCGGGCTGAAAAGTTCGTTTTCATTACTCGGAAACAGTCCTCTATTTTGTAACGTTGTGAACTGATTCGAATGATCTCCTGTGCGGGATCGTCAAGGTTCGTAGCTACTGCATAATAACCGTCGTATTTTTCTTCCTCATCAATGATACTTTGATTTATTTCGTACAAATCTGTAACTGATTCTCCTGATTTGGTAGAGGAACGTCTCTTGATAAAACGTGTCACATCATGAGGCCCTTTTTTATACGTTTCCGGATCGAGATTCTCCAATAGTTTTTTGGCGCGTTCAATCTGACGGTTTCTGATAAATCTCTGATATTCCATCATTTTTCTGGAAAACGTGATGATGATTTTCTGCTTAACGGTTGCTTTTGATTTTACTTTACGCTTATGCCCATTCTTTAACGTTTTCTCTTCATAAAATCCAAGATCAAATGCTTTGTCTGCTAAGAGAATTTTGTAAGCTTTATCTGAGTACAGATCTCTGTTGGCAGGATCATTTTTATCAAATTTCTTCAAGGTTTCTATTGAAATTTCCTTATCAGAAGAAAGAAGACGATAATCACAATCATTAAACACAGCTTCCTGCAAAACTTCGGACAATTTTTTGATGGACTGCGTAACAATAAATGCTCGTCCACCCATGGAGTTGAAGTTCCGAATGTTTAAGGAACCGAGCCCGGCATCAGCACAATAGATAAATTTTTTCCCCTTGAACATTTTGGTAAGCTGTTTTTCCAGAGGGATAGCAGTTGTCTGTTCATTGTCGGAGCCGGAAGTGATACACATGGAAAGAGGGATTCCATCCCCGTCCATAAATAATCCCATTTCCACAAGTGGTGCGGGCTGGTGCTGTTTCGACGGACCGTATTTGCGCAGACCTTTGATCGTTTCACCAGTTACTTCGTCCACATAATCCTCATCCTGGGATTCGATTTCAAAGTAGTAGTTTGTGCAATCATAGTAACAGACCGATGTATTACGTTTTAAAATACTACAGCTTTTCTCATAAAGATGGCTGATGTAGTCATCATAATGTTCCTGCATGATATCCATAGTTCTTAAGATATGGACATAGTCAAACTTCGGTTCTTCATAATAACGATACAGATGCTCAAAAGTCCCCAGCTTGGAATCCGGTTCCAGAATCCTTGAAAAAGTGAGGAAGCGATTCACGAGGTTTGGATCAAAGGTAATCTTAGAATCTGCGGTCACATTTTTGAAGAAAGAACTGATATCCAGCTGATGATAGAGTTGCTGAAGGAAGAAGTACCCAATGTTCCGGTTGGTACTGGAAGATACAAGGTCGTTGCTGATTTTAATTTTTTCGTTAAAATCAATTGTCACCTCCAAAGAGACCTTGTTATTTTTCTTTTCTTCCTCATTGTATTTGGCAACCTGTTCTTTGGCATAAGCGAGAGGATCATCTGTTATCTTAAGTAGTTCAGAATGCTTACCAATGCGAGCAATATTTTTGGTTGTAGTTTTCTTTCCATTACGATATCCCTTTTGGATAAAGTAGGTTGGATCTTTTGATTTTTTGTCGTAATTAAGTTTCATACTTAATTATAACATAAAATACAACGCCGTACAACCCATACAACAAATATTTTTCAAAAATTTGACACACCCAAACATAAAAAAAGCCGCTGTTTAAGCGGTTTCTAGCGATTTTGTATGAGATTTTTCAAGAGGGTAACTGTCGAAGACCCGGTTAAATCGTAATGTTATTACGGTTAGAGGTTATATATGGATACGGTGTGATAATTCAAAAAAATGATTTGAGAAATCAAATATAGCATTTTACAAATGAGGATGTTATGGTTATAATGAAATAAAATAGGATAATTATATTTTAATATCAATACGGAGGAAATTATGGCAGTATCATACAATAATTTATGGAAATTAATGATTGATAAAAAAATGAATAAAAGTAAACTGCGTAAGTTAGTGAAAATTAGCAGTAGTACCATGGCAA
>JBJEFL010000095.1:0-2466 GCA_051873995.1 Bacillus sp. (in: firmicutes) | reverse complement strand
CGTGCCGTCTCGACCTGCTTGCATCATCTGAGCAGGAGTCACCGCCCTCCGCTCCAATCAAAGGTATCTATCAAAATCAACACTGAAATATAACACAGCTAAAAAAATAAAAAGACTCTCAAATAGGTAGCCTACTTGAGAGTCTTTGCGCTTATGGATAAGCGATAATACATATACAAACGAACGCAATCGGAACAAGCGCCCACTGTAAAACCTTCTTCCATTTCATACTGCCGCGAATAAAACAAATGGCGGCTGCATTAATTAACACAACCATCGTCACAAAGCTAACGAAGAATCCAAATTCTAAATATCCCTCCATTTCTAAACACCTCTCTTTGTTGTACACTTTGTTATTTTTTTGTACCCTTATCATCAAACAAAAAAACCTCGACTCATAATAAGTGGAGGTTTTCTTATAGCAGATACTAAGACGCAAAGCTAAAATTTAACTGACAGGGCCTTTTATATGCTCATACGCTGCCTTGGCTATTTTAAAAGTTTGCTCTTTATGTTTTTGCCATTCAATTATTCGCTCTACAAACCCACGATAGGCACTTGGTGCAGCTGCGAGCATTTTATTTAATCCCATTCTTACAGCAGCGTCCATTTTCTCGGCATCACGAATACAGTATTCGATTACGTTCCAAAGACTAGGGTGCTGGTCTCCCTGCAGTATCCTTTTCCCGGTTCCAACCGCTGTTACTCGGTGATAAGATGCTGGAACCAACGCATCGTGAGTCTCCTTTAATCCGTTTACATTTGCCATATCCGGAATATAATGAAGCTGCGATGCCATCGAACACACCATCTCTTCTGCATATAGGCTATTGGTCAATGCTTCTACCATTTGTCGAACTGTATCCGTTTGTCTCACCAGAATCCCCCCATACATACCTCATCAACTATTCAATATCATATGAAGTTTGCCCATTTTGGTGATTGGCAGGAAGAGCAACTACTCTTACATAACAAAAATAGGAGGCTCTAAAAAACTTTAGAACCTCCTAACTTTACCTTTTAAAACAGTTTACTTTTCTTTAACCTTATCCTCTATGTTTTCTTCTATATACATATAAGCCACTTCCAGCTAAGACGAAAACAAATAGGATTAATAAAGTATTGATTGTTGCGTCACCAGTTTTAGGATTTTGAACCCAAGTTACAATCTTATCGATTGTTGTTGGCGTTTCATCAACTGCTGGTGCAACTTTAGCAGATACTTTAACAACCGCAGAAGCTTCATGGGTAATAGTATTGCCGTCTACATCTACTGTAGCTGTTGCAATATTTTCTAAATCACCGATGTCATCAGCAGTAACGACATACTCTCCAGTTAATGTTTTAGACTCATTAACCTCTAATTGATCAATGATAGTGTCAAGACCAATCATTTCGTCTGTTACATGAACATTAGTTAAGGCTTTATTGCCTGTGTTCGTTACAACGATTGAGTATGTTACTTTATCGCCGACTGTTGCTTCTGTTTTATCGGCTGTTTTTTCAATTGTGAATGCATATGTCGGATCAACAACAATTGTTTCTTCATCTTCACCAGTAGTGTCACCTGTTGTTGCTTTTACAACATTTTTGTAAGTTGTATCAGCAAGATCATTTTCAGGAATGACAAATTTAGAAGTGAAGCTTGCTGTTTCACCAACTGCTAAGTTAAATGCATCCTCATAGCCTTCAATTGTCAATTGTTGATCAGCTGCGACATCATTTTTGCTGAATACATCCTCTAACGTAATACCTTCTAAATCAACATTACCATCGTTTGTAACATTGATAGTATATGTTACGGTTTCGCCTGGTAGATATTGAGTTTTATCTGCTGTTTTTGTTACAGACAGGCTTGGCTGTTCTAATGTATTGACAATTTCAAGCGGCACTACACTTTGATCTTTAATGGTTACATTCCATACACTGCCTTCAGGTAGTAAATATCCTTCTGGCGCTTTTGTTTCTTCCAATTGATATTCACCATATGGAAGATCTTTAAATGTTACCTTACCATTTTCATCAGTAGTTAATGTCTCAATGTCTTTACCTTCTTGATCCGTAAGTTTAAATTCTGCTCCTTCCAGTTTCGCTCCACTTTCGGAATCCACTTTCGTGATTTCTACTGAGCCTACTGGTGTATTTTCATATGTGTACGCTTCCTTCTGATTTGGTGCATTAATTGTAAAAGTTTCTACTCTCTTAGATAGCACATAGCCTTCTGGCGCTTTTGTTTCCTCAACGCTATATTCGCCATATGCCAACTCTTCGAATTTCACTTTACCACTTGAGTCTGTCGCTTTCGTTACTGTTGTTCCATCTGGATACGTTAGAGTGAACTCTGCTCCCTCAAGTGCTACCTCTTTGTCTTCAGAATCCACTTTCGTAATTTCCAATGATCCTACCGGACCATTTTCATATGTGTACGCTTCCTTCTGATTTGGTGCATTAATTGTAAAAGTTTCT
>JBJEFL010000094.1:0-2470 GCA_051873995.1 Bacillus sp. (in: firmicutes) | reverse complement strand
AAATGGCTGGATCAGCAGCTTGGCGCAGTTGACTGGGACGAAGTGGAGTGGTAGGAGTATCCTCTTCCATTAGGGCGAGACATAAATACTCGCTCTAATGGAAACTGAGATTTCATCGTCGGGAACTTAATACCCGGAATTTTGGAGATTTTTATACGTTGTCAAAACCTGTTAACAGCGGGGTTTTCAGGTTTTGTTATGGTTATAGGCTGTTATGGATTTACGCCCACTTTGCAGAAGTGGGCGTAAATTGGGCGTAAGGGTGGACGTAAAGTATTTTCCCAATTGCGCGCCCTGGTTTTTATCTATACTTGACAGTAAAAAGTTCTCAATAAAAAAATAACTCTTTCTAATGATTCTGTACAGTCATATTTTCTCAGTTCGAGAATAGACTGTTGAAATTTACACGTAAAATTACCGCTACAGATTGTTCCATAGCGGTACGCATTTCTCCTCATACATCAAAACATGCTATTTCCATATATTTTCTTTTGATGACCACATTCCAAAAAATTCATCCTCTCGCAATATCGCTTCATACACAGGACCTATAAACCGGTCAATTTGTACCAATACGGAAGAAAAATCAGGTTTTTCAAGCCTCGGTCCGGGATTGTAATTATTCCACAGATTTTGAAGAAATTCATTCTGATCAAATGCTCTTATTTGTTCCATGCTATCTCTCTCGTATGGAGTTCCTCTATGCTGCAAGGTTTCAAAAATTGCTTCCTGTAACACCCTGCCTTTAAAATCAAATGCCTGCGACCAATAGTAAATATCATAAAAATCTTTCATCCTACTGGAAGCAGTCATTCTCTTTAAAATGGCATCAAATTTCTCCGCCATTGTACTCTCTAAAGAATATGTATAAATATTTGGTTCCTTAAAGCCCTCCAGTCTGGTTGTCACAGTTCTCTTAACTGCACCGGGCACTATCACATCATCCACGCCAATATCAACAGAAAATGGAATTCTCACATTTTTGATATGCGCCATCAGATTTATACTTATACCGGGATATTTCTTTTCCGGAGTAATTTCCCTTGTTCCACGAACTTCAATAGCAATAAAATCATTGTGAGTATCTGTTTGACAAATCTCCTTCATGATTGCTTCCATCTCAGCTATATCATTTGACATTCTTCTTAACATGAAATCAATGTCCATGGTTGGTCTGCCCTCATAATTTGAAATAGTATATAAGAACATCCCACCTTTCAAAACAAGATTCTCAGCATATCGTGACATTTCAAGCTTACGAAGAAATTCTTCCTGTACAAAAAGCTGTAAGCAAGTCTGATAATTGATTTCCGTTTCTTTCGCCTATTTCTTTAATCTGGTCAGTACAGATGCTCCCATATCTTTTATCTCTTTTACAGCCATACTCCAACCACCCTTCTCGCCTTCCTTTCTACACCAAGTTTTGAAGCATACATCATTAGTTTCGCAGCATCCTTTTCCTTATCACTAATATATCTTTGAATTACAGTATTAAAGACCTCTCCATCCATGGTATTAACACGGCGCAGGCAATCACAGACAACCCGCTCTCTGTCATAAATCTTTACAGTAATTCCATCTATATTTCCTTCAGTAACACCAATTTCCAATCTGGATGCTTCAATAAAATGCGGTTTTATGATGAGAAAATCCAGTTTGAACTTTTTTCTTGCTGACTTATTATCCACAGCTATATGCCAAGCTCTCGGTACACGGTCTGTATAGCCATAATACATTGCAGCTGACATATCACAGATAATAGCCTCCGGAAAGAGTGATGTTATTACTGAAACTTCTGTAAAAGACTTTTCATCCTGCCACTGATAATAACCATACTTTATCTTCTCTACGCTTCCCTGCTCAATTAGATTTTGAAGCATTTGATAAGATATACCTTCCTTTTTCAATTCGCAAGTACGCATTATTCCGCCATATTGTCCAAATATTGATTCATAATTCATAACCGTATTCATGCCCATCACCTCAAACAACTTCATACAATTTCTTGATAGTTTTTGTATTAAGTTCTATTATACGCAAGTAACGAAAAAAATCAACTTGATACAAAAAATATTATGTTTTTGTATCAAGTTCTACTTTCAGAAGCTACCAGCTTCCAGCCAGCTTCGTAAAGGCTGTTTCGCACCGCGGAGCGGCAGGGCCTTGACAAACCAGTCTGTCCGCCAGTACAGGATCGTTAGGCAATGAATGGGATGGTGTGTTCATGAACAGAACATAGATTCACCCGGCTCATTATAAATGGCATAAAAATTTGTCTTGACAACTGACCCACTACACAACTGACCCACTATATTTCCGACTTATTGTTTCTATGTATTTCCCATCTCAGTTTCAATACCATTTGCAGCATCTATATTACAGTATTTCCTGCTAAATAAACCAATGTAATCGAAGAAAATCTCTCATTGCGACCTTCTGCTTCTATTTTGCATCATTTATGCACACTGGA
>JBJEFL010000093.1:10300-12769 GCA_051873995.1 Bacillus sp. (in: firmicutes) | reverse complement strand
TTGATTTCAGCTATTTTTTAAAGAATATTGTTTTGTACATACGTTCAGTGATAAAGCAGTTGATAAAGAAACTTGGTGAATTGAAGCGGACAACGAGCATCCTGGAGAACAATTCAATCTATATGCACTTCGCATTAGAGTTTACGAAAACAGCCTTTGTCTGCCTTAATATAATGTCTTTCATAACTCTATTAAGGTTGAAAGTGATTCATTCAACTAAAATAGCGGGTTTTCCGACTGGATAGTATTCCATTTTACCGCATGCCCTAATACGCTCCTCCGCTAAACAATTTCGTCCATCAAATATGATCGGTGTTCTCATATTTTTTACGACTTCCTGAAGATCCAACTGTTTGAACTCATCCCATTCCGTTACAATAAAGAGTGCATCTGTATCTTTGATTGCATCAATAGCTGCACTGCTATACCGGATACTCTCTCCTAATATCTTCATAGCATTTTTAGTTGCAACAGGATCGTACGCCACCACTTCAGCTCCATGTTTCGTTAATAATTGTGCTATTTTAATAGCTGGTGCTTCCCTCATATCATCTGTTTCCGGTTTGAATGCGAGACCTAACATGCCAATTTTTTTACCTTTTAATTCACCGAAACGTCTGATAGCTTTCGTTACAAGCAATTCTTGTTGAAAATCATTTATGGAAACTGTTTCTTTTAAAAGCGAGAACGGCATGCCGTTTAATTGTGCAGTATGAAGTAAGGCCTTTACATCCTTCGGAAAACACGAACCACCATAACCAATACCAGCTTGTAAAAAAGCTTCACCAATCCGTCGATCTTTCCCCATTCCTTTTGCGACTTCTGTAATATCTGCCCCTACTGCTTCACATAAATTGGCTATTTCGTTAATATAACTAATTTTTGTCGCCAAAAATGCATTCGATGCATATTTAATCATTTCCGCACTTCTTGTGCTTGTCTTTAAAATGGGAACATCGAGAGGTTGATACATTTCCTCCACTTTTAATGCAGCTTCTTCACTTTCAGAGCCAATAACGATTCGATCTGCATACATCGTATCCTTTATGGCAGATCCTTGTCTTAAAAATTCAGGATTGGAAACCATTTGAATGACCCATTCTTCCTTTAGATGATCTTCTATGATCTGTTTAATCCGTTCATTCGTACCAACAGGGACCGTGCTTTTTATGACAACGATTGTATCTCTTTTGAGATGCACAGCAATATCTTTTGCTGCTTGTTCAAGATATGTTAAATCGGCATTTCCATCCTCCTGCTGGGGTGTTCCAACGGCAATTACGATAATTTCAGCATCTTCAAATCCTTCTTGATGAGAAGTTGTAAAGAACAATCTATTTGCTTTGGCATTCTTCATAAGCAATTGTTCTAAACCTGGTTCATAGATAGGTGATATCCCTTTACGTAAAGTATGAACTTTTTGTTCATTTATATCGATACACACTACTTTATGTCCGATTTCTGATAAACAAACCCCTGTCGACAGTCCAACATAGCCGGTACCTAGAACTGCTATTTTCATCTTATTTAGACTCCTTTTCAGGGGTTGGTTTATTATAAAACGTGTATATTTCATCTAAATATTTAAGAATTTCCTCTTTTGTATCTTCCCTTTGCAAAGCAATATCAATGGTTGCCTTAATGAAGCCCATTTTCTCACCGATATCATAGCGTTTTCCTTCAAAATTATGTGCTAACACAATTTGCTGTTTATTTAATTCATTGATGGCATCCGTTAATTGCAATTCATTATTTTTTCCAGCAGGTATGTTTTCCAAAACATCAAAAATTTCAGGTCTGAAAATATAGCGTCCTACAATCGCATATTGAGAGGGTGCTTCTTCCAGACGAGGCTTTTCAACTAATGAATCAATCATCATAAGAGGTGATTCAAACCCCGAACTCTTTGGTTTAATAATGCCGTATTTACTAACATCTTGCTCCGGTACCTCTTGAACAGCAACAACTGAACTATTGCTATATTCAAAAACTTTAAGCATTTGCTTCAAGCATGGAATGTCGGACATGATGATGTCATCACCAAGCAACACAGCAAAAGGTTCTCCGTCGATGAAATTTTTCGTACAAAGAATCGCATGACCTAATCCTTTCGGCTCTTTTTGACGGAGATAATAAATATTCACCAAACTTGAAACATTTTGGACTTCTTCTAATATATCTAGTTTTTGTTTTTTTAAGAGAGTATCCTCTAGTTCATAGGATTTATCGAAATGATTCTCTATCGCTGTTTTATCTCTACCAATAACGATGATAATTTCTTCAATTCCCGCACATACAGCTTCTTCAATAATGTATTGAATGGTCGGTTTATCAACAATCGGGATCATTTCCTTTGGTTGGGCTTTTGTCGCAGGTAAAAATCGAGTACCTAAGCCTGCAGCAGGAATAACGGCCTTTCGGATTTTCATAGATGCTCTCCTTTCTGACCTTCCTAAGTATTTTTTTATG
>JBJEFL010000093.1:0-10200 GCA_051873995.1 Bacillus sp. (in: firmicutes) | reverse complement strand
ATAAATATAAATAAGACATATACACTGAAACTCTCATAAAACAGAAAAAACCTGCCTCCTTAACTAGGAAGACAGGTTTTACAAGTATTATTTATACCAATACTGGCGTTTTTAAGACATACTCCTCGACTACTTTAGCTACACCATCATTCATATTCGTATCTGTTACAAGGTTAGCGATTTTTTTAATATCTTCATTTGCATTTCCCATTGCCACACCTAATCCTGCAAATTCAATCATAGACAAATCATTATAGCTATCACCGATTGCAATGACTTCATCACGAGTGATACCCAAAGTTTGAATTAACTGATTCAAGCTCGTTCCTTTCGTCACGCCCTTTTCAGTGAATTCTAAGAAATATGGCTTCGAAGTCATAATGCTGAATTGCTCATCCAACTTTAATTGAAGTTTCTTTTCAACTAATTTTAGTTTTTCAGGCTCATCAACCATCAAAACCTTCACAACCGGTTCATTGACAGCATTCACAAATGTATCTACATATTTAATCGGTAAACCCGTAATATCCGCTTCGATTGCCGTGTATTCGTTTTCATCTTCAGTAATAATTTCATCACCAATATACGTGTGAATATACACACCTTCTCGACGACTGATTTCATACAGACCATGAACATCTTCTGGGCTCAATGTACTGCTGAATACTTCTTCTTTCGTTTGCCAATTAATGATTTTTCCGCCATTAAAGGATAAAATATAACTTCCATAAGCTGATAAAGAAAGCTCTTCCGCAATATGCTTCATTCCGAATGTAGGACGACCCGAAGCCAGAACGACTTTCACTCCCATTTCCTGCGCTTTCATCAAAGCTTGTTTGGTGCGCTCTGAAATAGTATGGTCATCACGCAATAATGTATCATCTAAATCTAAAACAATCATTTTGTAAGACATTTTGTATTTCCTTTCTTATATCAGAATATCTTTTATCCTACTATAAATTAGCATGAAAAAGTATAAAAATATTCATTTATCCACAAAAAATTATCCTTCGCATAATTCTATCAAGTGTTTTGCTGTCTCTTCTGTTGTCACCAAGACATTCATGTATCCTCCTCTTAAAGCCCCTAAGAGACCCGATACTTTTTCTATTGATTCAGCAATCCCAATAGAATAACGTGTTTGTTTTAATAAATCTAATGGAATCGTTATAGTACGATCAGAAATTCCTGTTTTCACCTGCTTACCACTTGAATCAAAAAAATTAGAACAAATATCGCCGACTACTTTCCCTTGCTCCAATTCTTCAATAACTTCATTTCCGTAAAAGGCAGACCATGTAGCGCGACCTGTAATTTGAGGCGAACCAATCCCGAAAACCGCAATGGTTATCCGATTCCACATATCAGAAATTTCCTTGAAATAGTTAGATTCCAATATATCATTTCTCGTTTCTTTTCTTTCTACAATAGCTGGGACATCAATCAAATATGATTGTGCTTGTAATTTGAGTGCAGCCGTATAACAGATGGTATTCACATGATATTTACTCTCCAGTTTTCCGGAGGGTCCTCCTACTAATGGAACGCAAATCACATCGCGCTTATTCAGCACCATCATTTCTTCAACGACAGCCGCTAAACCACTTCCCCAAGAAAAACCAATTACATCATGACTTTCGACTATTTTACTAAAAAAGTCCGCACAAGCTTGTCCCATATTCTTCAGTCGAACATGTTCCGGTTGTTCAGCTCCACCTGGTACTACTATCACTTTTTTTAATTTGAACAACTGCTTTAACTTTTCTTCCAATGAATAGGTTTGATCCGCATCATAATTGATGGTGATGTTGACGATGCCTTTTTCTCGGGCATTCTTCAACATACGACTGATTGTTGTCCTATAAATACCTAGTTCCTTTGAAATCTGGCTTTGTGTCATATCTTGCTCATAATACATTTGTGCAATTTTAATTAATAATTTTGTTTCTTCTGCTTGCTCCATTTCATATCACACCTTTAACACATTTGTGCAATCACTCTTAATGTACGATGAGTATACATTTGTTCATCAAATACGTCAAACTTGATATATTTTATCCTAAAAATCAATTGACAGTATGCATATTGAATTGTACACTATAACCAAATTCAGCACATTTGATTATATCTCATCACAAATGTGCAAAGTTATTTCTAGGAGATGAAAAACAACAATGGTTGAAGACATCAAGAAAAAATGTGCCAAAGAAGCGATGCAATTTATTAAAAACGATACGATTATTGGTTTAGGGGCCGGAACAACCATTTCTCACCTTGTCCAATACATTAAAGAAAACGAACACCTAAAAGTGAAAATTGTAACACCTTCATTGAAAACGAAAATGTTATGTGTACAAAATGGCCTAGAGGTTCTTCATACAGAAACAATTGATTCCATATCAGTTGCTTTTGACGGATGTGATGAAGTAGACGAAAATTTTTTCGCACTTAAAAGTGGCGGAGGCATTCACACAAAAGAAAAATTGATTGCCAATATGGCGGATGATTATATTTTGCTGATTGATAGCAATAAATTTGTGAAATCATTAACATTCAAACACCCAGTTGTGTTAGAAGTATTAAAAGATGCTCTGTCTTATGTCGAAAAACAAGTAACTGCCCTAGGTGGTAAAGTAGTTGCCCGTACAAGCGCTGCAAAAGATGGACTAACCATCAGTGATGATGGTCACCTACTATTGGATGTGTATTTTAATAACGTGTACGATATATGCCAGTTGCAAACAGATTTAAAAAATATATGCGGTGTTATTGAAACATCCCTTTTTACGGATGTTGTCACGAAATTATTAATAACCAATGAAGATGGAACAACACTACTGCTTTCAAAAGATGAGGTGCAATAAACATGAAACAACTTAATTGGGCAATTCTAGGCCCCGGTGCAATCGCACAAGACTTTGCAAGTGCATTAAATGAAATCAATGGAAGTATTTACGCTGTCGGATCAAGAACACTTGAAAAGGCTGAACAATTCGCAGCCTCCCACAATATAAAAAAAGCCTACGGCAATTATGATGAAATGCTACAAGATGAAAATATTGATGTTGTCTACATTTCAACACCTCATTGCAATCATTACGAATACATTATTAAAAGTATTGAAAACAACAAACATGTTTTATGCGAAAAAGCCATAACAGTCAATAGTGAACAATTGCAGGAGATCGTTTCATTAGCCCAACAAAAGCACGTTATTGTGGCAGAAGCTATGACGATTTATCATATGCCACTATATAAAAGATTAAAAGAGCTTGTGCAATCAAGAACAATCGGAAAACTGAAAATGATTCAAGTTTCATTTGGCAGCTGTAAAGAATATGACGTAAACAACCGCTTTTTCAGTAAAGAATTAGCCGGTGGCGCATTGCTTGATATTGGTACCTACGCTTTATCTTTCGCTAGATTCTTCCTGTCTGAACAGCCAAATGAAGTATTAACAACAGTCAAACCATTCGAAACAGGCGTTGATGAGCAATCGGGAATCATCTTGAAAAATAAACAAGACGAGATGGCTGTCGTTTCTTTAACAATGCGCTCTAAAATGCCGAAAAGAGGTGTTGTTGCCGGCGAGCTAGGATTTATTACTGTGGATGATTTCCCTAGAGGACAGAAAGCAACCATTACATATACAGATGGATCAACAGAGACAATTGAAGCAGGCGACACAAAAAAGGCATTACAATATGAAGTGGAATATATGAATACATGCATTATGAATGCTGTACCAAATGATACGCTGGCATTATCCGTTGATGTAATGGATTTAATGACCAATGTCCGCAATCAATGGGGTATTACTTATCCTTTTGAATAATATAACAAAGGAGCATCTGAAAAGTCATCTAATGACTTTTCAGATGCTCCAACCGCTTGTTTGTCCTCAATCGAAGTGACAAATCCAAGCTTGTTCTTCTTTCTCGTCTCGCTATTCCTGCAAGCATCCACGCTAAAGGTTGGTAGTCGATTCGGAATGTGATCTTGTAAGAAGCACAAAAGAAAAGAGTCATTCTCATAAAGCTTACTAAAACAGCCTTTTAAAAAGATCAACCTACTGTTCTGAAAACCACCTGCAATGTAATGAAACGATAAGTTGCTGATTTCATTAGTAAATTGTTTATATAGCTACCAATCTACTCGTTCAATATAGTTGAATTTAATCACTAATTCACTAACTTAGCTGAAAATATGTTGCTACTTAGGCGATATATGTAGACCTTCTGGTTCTTTCCATTCAGCATAAAAAATAGTATGTATATCTTTATACCCGTGACCATTAAGTTCATTTTCTAGCCATTCTTTATCAAATCCACATTCAAATAAATTATCAAATAGTATTTTCCCATCAATAATCAATGTAACTGGTAGATGAACTTTCTTTTCTGGTAAATGAAAATCTTCAATAGTCGGTTTTTTATACTTAGATTTCAAAACGACACTAATTTGTCCGTTAGGTTCTAAAATGGCTATTTCTACTTCTCTTACTGAAAATACACTTTGTTGACGTAACAAACTCAAGATTTGATTTACATCTAACTTAAATTTTTTAGTCGCCTTTCGATCAATACGGCCATTTCTAATAATGATTGTGGGCTTTCCTTGCAATATATATCTGATTTTTGTATATTTCATCGTCAGAAATTCCAAACCCAACATGAGTAACGTCCATAGACCAATCACATAAAAATACTTCCATATACTCACATGATTTTCGTACACGATATGACCTAAAAAATCATCCAATAGCAAAACAAAGACAAAATGAAACGGCGTTAATTGAGAAATAGATGTTCTTCCAGTCAAAATAAGAATCAAATATAACGAAGTAAATCCAACAACTAATTTTACGGCTATTAAACCTAAGCCCATCTCATCCAAATTCTTTCCCTCCAAAAGCTACGTATCCCACCCAATTCTTTCCTCAGAATAGTATGAGTACAGTTGATTTTACGCTCTGCCTCATCTAGAAAAGAGACTCATACTCTACACTAAATACATTATGCTAATTTAGAATAGTAAATATACAAATTGTTTAGTTTCTGTTAAAAATCGGTTTAATTCAGTTTAAACGTCATATTAAATAAAAAATTGTTTTCCGTCCGAAAGAATTTCATTATTTTATAATATTTAATCACTTCACAAAAATAGGGATGTCCATAAAGACATCCCCTTGTGAGAAGAACTTTTCATTTATTAATTTTCTTTTTGGAAGCTACCTTACACGATGCTTACCTCAAACAATCGCAAACCCTTTGGAGGACAGCTCCGAATTGTACTATTGCAATAAATCTATATCGTATATTGTATAATCACAGCGATAGATAAATAGATATTGATCATCTATCAACAATCCTGTTGATTTATCAATATCTGTAGCAAAATACGATACATCATCGCCTACAAACGTAGCTAATGGTTTTCCAGATTGTGAGCGAATCAGTATGACTTTACTTTTACCAGTTGTAAGATTTTTCATTTCATTTATCATACTGTTTATAAATGGTGTTGAACGATCAACATTTTCGATATTTACTTTTTGAGCATATTCATCAAATACATCTGTTAGTCCTTTTTCATGCATGATAAGACTACTTCCTACATGCAACATAGAATTTCCACCTACTGTTAAGCTAATGACTGATGATTTCTCAACCGTATTTCCCTCGGCGTCTTTGAGATCAAACTGCTCATCTGCGTTGATGCTTACGGATTTTCCCTCCACTCTATCAATGATATTGCTCTCTTCATCATAAGTTTGAATGATTACTTCTTGACCTTTCAATGCACGTTCTAATTTCCCTAATTCATTTGAAAACCAATTACAACCTGACAGTGTAAAAGTACATATGATAGCTATTATTAGTAATCCACATTTTCTTTTCATGTTTCCCCTCCACAAAATTATCTTTATATAATTCTATTACGATTTTCTATGTGAAAAGATTCATTCGTATTTATATTCTTAGTTAATTAATGATGTGCACATCTATCACATTGTTTTTTGAGGATATATTCCTAAGCCCATCTAAACATAATCTGAATGTAGTTCTATAAATGATTGATTCCCTATTTTGCCATCTTGAAACTGATTTCTTATACACTCAACAATTATTTTTAATCTTTTACATTTTAAAATCCCACGGATTAATCCGAGGGATTGTCAGCTTTTCATTCTACATAGTTCAGATAAAACCTTTTCCCTTAATGAAAATCACCATTATTGTATTTATGCAATAAGAGCTCTCGGACATACTCTCTACACCCTGGTGATAAAGGTGATCTTTGCGGATGAACTAAATCACCGTATATCATCCCATCCAAAAACCTGATTTCATCCTTGAATTCTTTTCCTGACTCAGCATCATAGGCTATTACTTTCACATAAATAGAATGATGATGAATGTTATTAAAATCAATTATTCTCAACATATGTTCCATACAAGTTGCCCCCTGTTTATTCTTCTATGTCAATCAAAAACTGTTAAGGAACATATGTCAAGGTTCTTATGACAAATATGACAGCATTTTCTTCCTCATAGTTTGCACTTATAACTGACCAAAAAGCACAACTCCATTATCGAGCTGTGCTTCATTGTAAAGTGAATCTTTAGTTGGTGAGGATTTTGCTTCATCCCTCACCAACCATTAGATGAACCAATCGGGTTGTTATAGGCACTTGATCTCCCACTTACATTACACATCTGCTCTTTTGCTGCTGCGTTGAAGTGGGAATCTTAGTGCCTGTTAAACGGGATAAAATATCATAATTTATCGATTATCCACTTTCTCCGGATACATGTCATGGTTCATCAAGCGATGCATCGCCATTTCTTCGAATTTCGTACCTGGCTTTCCGTAGTTGCACCAAGGGTCGATGGAAATGCCGCCACGTGGAGTGAATTTGCCCCATACTTCGATGTATTTTGGGTCCATCAGTTTGATGAGGTCCTTCATAATGATGTTCATACAATCTTCATGGAAATCACCGTGATTTCGGAAACTGAATAAGTAAAGCTTTAAAGATTTGGATTCCACCATTTTGGGTCCTGGAATATAGCTGATATAGATGGTCGCAAAGTCTGGTTGACCTGTAATCGGACATAGACTTGTGAATTCCGGACAATTGAATTTTACAAAATAATCATTGTCATTATGCTTATTATCGAACACTTCCAAAATACTAGGATCATATGTATATGTATATTTCGTTCCTTGATTCCCTAACAATGTTACGCCTTGTAATTCCTCGCTGTTTCTTCCTTCTGTATGCATTATGCGTTCACCTTCCTTCTATTTAAATATGCGTGTAATCCGTTGCTTCGAAGTTTGCATGATGGGCATTCGCCGCAGCCATCGCCAATGATGCCATTATAGCAAGTAAGTGTTTTTTCACGTATATAGTCTAGTTTCCCTAATTGATCGGCCATTTCCCAAGTTGCCGCTTTATCAATCCACATTAAAGGCGTATGCACGACAAATGTGTTGTCCATCGCTAAGTTTAACGTTACATTTAATGATTTGATAAAAATGTCACGGCAATCTGGGTAACCACTGAAATCCGTTTCACATACACCCGTCACAATATGTTTGGCCCCCTTCACTTTTGCCAAAACACCCGCAAATGTCAAAAATAACATGTTGCGGCCTTCTACAAAGGTGGAAGGCAAACCGTTTTCATCTTCTGTAATGTCAATATCATCACGAGTCAACGCATTGGGAGCCAATTGGTTCAATAAAGCCATATCTAACACATGATGCTCCACTCCTAATTCATTTGCGATGTTTGCTGCACACTCTAGCTCTAAACTATGACGTTGGCCATAATCAAATGTCACAGCGATGACTTCATCAAATTCTTTCAACGCCCAAAATAAACATGTGGTGGAATCTTGCCCACCGCTAAATACAACGACTGCTTTATTTTTCATTTTCATCCCCCTATCAATAAAATAGCTTCTTGTCTCAAGATACTGTTTTCTTCAAAGACGCCTGTAAATGTAGTCGTTTTTGTATTCGAACCTGGTTTCTTAATGCCACGAGCCGTCATACAGCTATGATCACCTGTAATAATGACCGCGACATCGTTACTTCCGGTTGCTTTCTGTAAAACATCAGCTATATCTGCCCCAATACGTTCCTGCAATTGCAAACGTCTGGATACCATATCCGCAATTCGGGCAATTTTGCTTAAGCCGATTACTTTTTGTTTCGGAATATACGCGACAGTCACTTTCATGTTGTACATGAGTGCTAAATGATGTTCACAATAACTGAAGATAGGAATATCACGCACAATAACCATATTGTTATGTCTTTCGACAATAAAATCTTCATCGAAGGTTGTTGAAAACATATCCGCAAGTTCATCATTTGTATATTGCATACCTTCAAATACTTCTGCATACATTTTCGCGACGCGTGCAGGAGTATCTTTAATGCCCTCACGTTCAGGGTTATCACCTAAAGCAATGAGAATTTCACGGATGTGATGTTGAATCTTTGCTGTATCAATTGTCTTAGCCATCTTAAACTCCTCTCATTTCTTTCGGCCAAATCACTTTATGCACCTGGATTTGCAAACGAACCGAATGTAATTGTTTCTTAATCATGAATTCTACGATTTTCTTCGGTTCAATCGATTCAACGACCGGACTGTAATAAACTAAACATCTTGACGGTAAGTTATATTGCGTTGTTAATTGATAAGCAAGATATAAATCTTCTTCGCTAGCAATCACAAACTTGTATACATCCTCTTTACCGACTAAATCAAAGTTTATGGATTTCATCGTTTTGTCCATACCACTACCCGGCAGTTTATAATCCACGATAAAGTGAATATTCGTATTAGCATAACGTTCTTTATATTTTTTAAGATCCATTGCACCATTCGTTTCAATATGAATAAGCAGCTGCTCATCCTGTTTCAGAATGTCCAACAATTGAAACATATTTTTTTGTAATAACGGTTCTCCACCTGTCAGCGTTACATTACGGGCTCCGCTAGCTTTTATGTAGGCGTAGATTTCTTCAGCTGTTTGTTCCTCATATGCGCATTCACCGTTCCATGAGTATTCGGTATCGCACCATGTACAACGCAAATTACAGCCTTCAAAACGGATAAAAACAGCCAATTCACCTGATGTAGGGCCTTCTCCATCAATGGATACGAACTTCTCAATCACTCTGAACATCGGTTAATCCTCCTTGTAAATGCAACTGTTCGTTGGCGTTTCGAATAACTCCACTTCCGTTACATTGACACCTTTCTGTTTAATGAGATGAAAGATATGTCTTGCCATCTCCTCAGCCGTCGGACGATACGGAACAAATAGGATATCAAAATTATTTTGTAGCTGCTTTAGCTGATGAGCCACCGCTTTTCCATCTTCGTTATCTTCAATAATTAATTTATGATCAAATTGTTCTTCAATGGTTTTCAGTACTTTTTTGATATTACCGAAATCATCGACCATTCCTCGCAATTGACCTTCTTCATGTAAGGTTTCGCTCGCAACCTTGGCAATGAGTCGGTAACGATGTCCGTGCAAGTTTGAACATTTTCCGTCATACCCGCTCAAATAATGAGCACTATCAAATTGAATTTCATTTTTTAAAATAAACATTAGTAACCTCCGAAATTTCACTATGAATTCCGACCATTTCTAGAACGCAAAAAAACTTAAGCATCTATTTTTGATAATCACAAAAATAGACACTTAAGTCCGAATAACAAAAAAAGGCGCACAAGGCGCCCGCTTTATGTATAACTTAATAAGCATGCCTAGTTTTGTTTAGCGACAGGATGGTCTGAATGAACTGTCGTATTCAATTACTTGATACAATTTATCATATGTTTTTATATCATGCAATATGAATTTTTCAAACTATTTATCATTTGCAATCGTTTTCCATGACCAATAATCAGAGAAAGAGTAAAATGAAGCCATGGAAAAAGGATTGGAGGAATAGAATGATGGCACACTGCCCAGAATGTTTTGATGGTAAAATTATCGATGAAAGTCATGAAGACTTCGATCGTTTAGATCAAGAAATGATTCGATTAATTGATGGCGGACAATTTTCTTATTATGCTTCTTTTAAAAGAGCGACCAGATTATATCCTGCTACTAAAGATTGCCCGACCTGTCATGGAACAGGTGAAAAAGCCGAATGAGGACT
>JBJEFL010000092.1:0-2475 GCA_051873995.1 Bacillus sp. (in: firmicutes) | reverse complement strand
AAAATAGTAACTAAAATAACAATCAAAAAAGCCTATGAAATAGCAATATATTTCACAGGCTTTTTAGTAATAGTAATTTTTAATCAGTTTTCTGTTTTTGAAACACCCATACAGTTAAAATACTTGTAATGATAATCCAAACGGTTATGACAATTAAAGGAATAAAAATGTCCCCTAGAGTATGACTTCCTTCTGTCACTTTTGCGAGTTCGATTAGTTGTGAACTTGGTAACCATTCAAAAAGTGATAATACAGGATATTTTTCAGCAAGATTAACAACAAATGGTCCCATTGAGAAAAACCCCATTACAGGTAACACAATAACCGATGATTGGACGATAGACTTTGAAAGCAGTCCGAGTAAATTTCCAACACTTATATAGAAAACAGTGGACAGCAAGATAGCGATAGTAATTGTTGTGACCTCTGTCGGATGATACTCTGATAAGAGTGCACAAAAGAAAACGGTCATGATGGTTAGAAGGAAACTAAGCAAACCTTTTCCTAGTATAATCTCAATAGTTTTTGCAGGAGAAAGCATCAAGGTTCTCAGCGTGTTCTTCTCTTTCTCTTCTGCAATTAAGCAACATTGTACATACGTAGCAACCAAGATGAATGTCATGTTAATACTCATAAAATGTGCATCGATACTTGTTTTTCCAAGTCTTCCATAAAAAGCAGCCATTACAAGTGGTAAAAAAAGCATGATTGAGACTGCCATATTTCGTGAGAAGTCTTTGTAATCTTTTATAAAAATGGCTTTTATTCTTTGCATTGAGATATTCATGCCAATTCCCTCCCTGTCACTTTTAGAAAAATGTCTCCAAGGGTGGGTTCATTTGAATAGATGGATTCCACTTCATCACGTACCATCCAGTCATGTATTTTTTTTGCGTCAGGTTCTCCTTTAGAAATAATTTCCGTTTGTCCATTTTTTAATTCTACTGTTATCGTGTTATCAGCAAATTTTTTCTTCAGTTCTTTTGGAGAACCAATTTCTTTTATAACACCGTTATGAAGGAATGCTACTCGATTACATAATATATCTGCTTCCGACATATCATGAGTGGTGAGAAAAACAGTGGTTCCCGTAGCATTCAATGAACGAATCCCTTCATGTATATGAAAGGTGTTAACAGGGTCCAATGCCGATGTTGGTTCGTCCAAAAACAGCAATTCAGGCTTGTGAAGAATGGCACGTGCTAGATTAACACGTTGAATCATACCCTTTGATAGAACGGCTATTTTCTTTTTTCTTTCTTCATAAAGATTCACGAAATCAAGTGCTTCTTTTAGTGAATCTTTCGGCAAGTTGTATAGTTCGCGAAATAGGGTTAGATTTTCTTCAATTGTTAGACGAGTATACAATCCACTATTGTCTGTTAGAATGCCGAAACGTTTTCGACCTTCGGAAGTCTGAAGGTATCCAACTTCATTTCCAAACAACATGATTTTTCCAGCTGATGGAACAAGTTGTGCTGTGAGCATCTTGATGGTTGTTGTTTTTCCTGAACCACTTGGACCAAGGAATCCAAATGTCTCTCCTTTTTCGATAGTGAATGATATATCTTTAATCGCTTCACTTTCTTTGAATGTTTTGTTTAGATTTTGCACGTCAATAATTTTCCCCATTATTACCCCCATATAATTCACTTTCATTTATATATTTAAATATTCTATATATTTAAATTATTTCCTTATTATAGGGAAATTTTTATTCTAAGTCCATATTCCTTGAACAAAAAATTATCTCAAATAAATAATATCGTCTAAGTTAAACACCTTAGCTGTTAAGCCAATACGTTGTGCAGGTGTTAATTCTTTTTTGTCTGCTGATTTAAACGTCATACAAAAATTATAATAAGTTCGTAGGATAGTTACTGCCATCTGAGCGTACTTCGGATTGAAATTTGCATAAATATAACTTTTCCCTTCTCCTCGTGCAGTAACCAAAGGACGTTCCAAGATGTTCAATCGTCTTCTAATTTGTTGAATAAAAGCATTTGAAGAATGGTCATTTACTTGGAGGATTAGCTTAGCAAGTTCATTTGTACTCAAACCACTCACATCTGTTTTGCAGTCAACAGCGTAATACCCCTTATCAATGGCTGCAATAGGGTGTTCTAAAGGGTTTTTAGCGTATTGAATAGATGTTCCTTCTGAATTGACGAATTCTTCGTAAAATGGATGAGATGGTAGTTGTTCTAACAGATACAAATATGCCATTGTATAGTAGGAATTCGTATCAACATCATTCTGGTTCGCCCAATTTTTAAGATGCACTCTGGCATCCCTGTATTCTTCATATGCCTGTTGTTTGGATTTTGTTTTATCCGTACTGCAAAGAAAGTGATGAGCGTCATATGTGCTAATTTCAGAAGAAAAAACTCGATATAGTGAGCTCATAATGGATTGGTCTTCATCTGAAATGAACCGCCATTCTTTCGCTCGGACCATTTGTTTAATTAACCAGAA
>JBJEFL010000091.1:30335-52402 GCA_051873995.1 Bacillus sp. (in: firmicutes) | reverse complement strand
AAAAAGCCTGAATTCTTATAGGAATTTGAGGCTCTTTTTTATACATAATATAAAATATTTCTTTGAACAATAAGGCTGTGTTCCAAACAAGCTAATCGACATACCGAATTGGCTCTCCGCCAACAATCCTTCAGCCAATCACTTCGAATAGTAATTCTGCGTATAATATGGTTGATTTTCCGTATTAAACGCCACCCCTACACCTAAATATCGATAGTCTGGCTTTAAAATATTTTCTCGGTGCCCCCACGAATTCATAAGGCCTTCGTGAGCATAAATGCTGCTATATTGCCCATATGCCAAATTCTCACCTGCCAATGTGAAAATGAGATCATCTTCCGCCATCCGCTCAAAAGGGCTCTGCCCTTGCAGATTCGTATGACTGAAGTAATTATTTTCTGCCATATCCAAGCTATGCTTCCGTGCCGTTTCTCTTACATGCTCATCCCAAGTTAATGTTTGGAGAGAATGATTAACTCTAGTTGCATTGGTCAAATCAAACATCTGATACTCGAAACCTTTCTTCAGTTCCTCGCTAGCAGCTGTATATATATCCTTTCTTTCCTTTTCTGTCCCCTCCTCAATGATTTGGACAGCTGTAACAGTATCATTTTCATACTTATCATAGAAAACGGTCACATAACTACCGTCTATTTCAAAAAAGTCATAATCCGCATTCTCCTGAAGCTGAAACAGGATAAGCCCTTTTCGAAGAACTGTCAATGGTTCACCTAATTGCGTAAGTACCACTTCCTTTGAGCTGCCTAGTTTGATTCCGTTCGTTGAAGTCAATAAATCCTGATTGGTGTATAATCCAACCACTTCATCATTCTCGTTAAACATCACCTGTACAAAGTTCTGATAGTCTTCATGATACGTGTACCAATCCGTTCCGTATTCATTCCATGAAATGCGTTTCGGCTCTCCAAGCATTGCATCAACATCTTTCTTCTCATCCCCGATTTCAATATTATAAACAGAAAAAATATGCCCAACAGGTTCATCCAATTGTGGCTTGTCCACTTGTTTCGGAGTACTGTCCTCTTTATCTAATGTATTTTCTATCTCACCAATCAAAGATTGAAAAAAGCTAAGGACTGCACGTACGTTCGCTTTAAATGTTTCACTTTCGAAGAGTGAAGAAATTTGCCCCGTAATAGTCGCTACACTCGCTGAATCACTTACTTGGTCTAATTGCTTTTCAACATGTGACCACGGTAAAGTAAACAATAACATAACAAACACTACTAGTAATAAGCGTTTCACCTTTCACTCCCACCTCCTGCTTTTATAAGTGGAATTCAATCGCTTACTTTCAGTGTAGCCTATTTTGATTAAAAATAAAAAGATGTTCCTCTACTTACATATTAATAGATTTCGAATCAACGACTTTCACTTTTCAGTAAACCTTTCTGTTCTCGCAAGATAATAAAAAAAACAGAAATCTTTGCTATCTCGCTTCTGATAAGTGATGACCCGTGAGGAATTCGAACCCTCGTTTTCATCCTTATCAATTTTCTAACACTGCTGCTTTGTTAACTAAAACAAAATGTTTGAAAGTAACCGACTAATGATTAAAAAGATCTGCTACATTCAAACTACTAAATTCATTCTCATACTACTTTACATCTGAACATTATTCCTTTGTCATACATGACATTCACTTAGAACAGCTTTAACATTTTCTGCATAAACTATATATATCTTGTCCATTAAAAAATTTCATAAAAAGGAGTATGTCTATGTCTTTAAAAAAATTTGTAGATGCATTACCGATCCCTTCTGTCATAACAGCAGAAAAAAAGATAAATGGCATTCCGTTTTATAGAGTAACGATGAAGCAATTTCAACAAAAACTGCATCGTGATTTGCCACCAACTACCGTCTGGGGTTACAACGGGTTGTATCCCGGTCCTACATTTGAAGTTCAACGGAATCACCCTATTTGGGTACAATGGGAAAACGAATTGCCTTTTGAACACCTATTACCAATCGATCGTACCGTTCATGGCGCAGATCCTGGTAAACCGTCTGTCAGGACAGTTGTACATTTGCATGGAGGTCGAGTTACACCCGAATCCGATGGTTATCCAGAAGCATGGTTTACAAGAAATTTTAAAAATGTTGGACCTACATTCACGAATAAAGTCTATCAATACCCAAACTGTCAACGTCCAACGACATTATGGTATCATGATCATGCTCTTGGGATCACTCGTTTGAACGTTTACTCCGGTCTTGCAGGATTTTATATTATTAGAGATAAGGACGAAGTCAAATTGAATCTTCCTAGTAAAAAATATGAAATTCCACTGCTTATTCAAGATCGCTCATTCTATCCAAATGGTGAACTATTTTATCCAAGCCAACCAGATCAAGAGCCACCTCCTGCACCACAGCCACCAATAGATCCAACAATACCAAATCCATCCGTTGTTCCTGAATTTTTCGGCAATACTCTTTTAGTAAACGGGAAAGTATGGCCTTTCCTTGAAGTCGAGCCTAGAAAATATCGCTTCCGCATCCTTAATGGGTCTAATTCTCGTTTTTATCGGATTGCCTTAAGTTCTGAAGGAGATTTTGTTCAAATTGGAACAGATGGTGGTTTATTAAAACACCCTGTAACCCTTTCTAACATTATTATCGCACCAGCCGAACGTGCTGATGTCATCATTGATTTCTCAAAAAATGCGGGCCAACGTATCATTTTGACAAATGACGCACCAGCCCCATTTCCGGATGGTACCCCACCTTCCCTAGACCTTGGTCAGATTATGGAATTCCGCGTCCGAAAACATAGTGATAAACCTGACAGAAGTAAAATCCCGGCCACATTAAGTTGCCTAGAACGCCTTGATCCCAAGGATGCTTCAATTGTTCGAAAAAACACCTTAATTGAAAGCACCGATGAGTTTGGACGTTTGAAGCTCTTACTCAATAACAAAGAATGGGACCAACTACCTCTTACAGAAACACCGAAAAATGGTCAAATAGAGATTTGGGAACTGTTCAATACGACACCTGACACTCATCCAATTCACTTACATCTCGTTATGTTCCAAATTTTAAATCGTGCTACTTTTACCGGTGATCCTAATGGTCCTAATCTATCAATCGGTTCTCCAAAACTACCTGATCCAAACGAGGCCGGTTGGAAAGATACCGTTCGTTCTAATCCGGGAGAGGTCACTCGTATCATCGCTCGCTTTGGACCATTCACAGGAATCTATCCATGGCACTGTCATATCCTTGAACACGAAGACCATGAAATGATGAGACCATATGAAGTTCTCACTAATCCTTCCTTTAATCCAAGCAATCCGATTCCTAGACAATGTTCAGATGAATCATTTGCTCAGTGCTTTGACTGTCATAAAAAGAGTTCATCTAGCCATTCTAAAAAACACCATGATCATAATGAGAGTGACGACTCTTACTGCAACTAACCCAAAATAAGTCGCTTGCCTTTGCCTAAAGACAGAATGAACACCAAATGTCCTCCAATTCATTAACCACTTTATGAGATTCAAATTGGCTGCTTCAAGCCTCTCATATTTTAATTATAGGAATTGCGGTTATCCCCACAGAGGTATTTCAGCTTCTTTTATAACCATAGTGAAAGAGTCCGAAACCTATTCGTTTTCGGACTCCTTTCATTATAAAGCTACTTTTTCCTTTTTCACTTGTAAATATTGATGAACACTCGCAGCAACTTCACGCCCTTCTTTAATTGCCCAAACAACTAAGCTTTGCCCGCGACGCGCATCACCGGCTGCGAAAACGCCTGGTACATTCGTTTCAAAATTGTACGCCGAAGCCTGAATGCGATTTCGCACTACTTCAATACCAAACTGCGCTGGCAGTGATTTCTCAACACCTTCAAAGCCAATTGCTACAAATACATGCTGCGCCGGCCATATGCGTTCGGTACCAGGTAGCTCTTTGAAATAGCTTTTGCCTCCTTCATCTTGTATCTTCTCCATTTGGATTGTATGAAGTTCCTTCACATGGCCGTTTTCATCTTTCACAATTTTTTTAGTCTGAATACAATACTCACGCGGGTCATAGCCTTTTACATCGTTTACCTCTGCATATGAATAGTCCAGCGTAAAAATATTCGGATCACTCGGCCACTGACTGTCTTCCATACGTCCCATTGGCAAAGCAGGATGTTTGCCAAACTGATAAACAGATTTACAGTTCTGACGAATTGCTGTTGCTACACAGTCGGCACCAGTATCACCACCGCCGATTACGATGACATCCTTACCTTCTACATTCAGAGCTTTTCCATCCTCAAAGTTTGAATCCAGCAAACTCTTTGTTACATCTGTTAAGTAGTCCATTGCTAAATGGACACCTGTCGCATCGGAACCTTCCATATTTAAAAGCCGATGCTTTTGAGCACCTGTACATAAAATGACTGCATCATATAACGCACGTAATGATTCAGCTTCGACATCCACTCCAATATTTATTCCACATCTGAATTCAATGCCTTCTTCCTCCAACAGCTTCACTCGACGTTCTATGACTTCTTTTTCGAGTTTCATATTAGGAATGCCATACATCAGAAGCCCGCCAGGACGGTCTGCACGTTCATAGACCGTCACTTTGTGACCTAGCTGATTTAACTGGTCAGCTGCTGCCAATCCTGCAGGACCAGAACCGATAACAGCTACTGTTTTCCCTGTACGCCGACGTGGAATTCTTGGTACAATCCAGCCGTTTTCAAAACCCTTGTCAATAATTGTGCGTTCGATGGACTTTATGGCAACAGCAGGATCTGTGATTGCCAATGTACACGACCCTTCGCATGGTGCCGGACAAACACGGCCTGTAAATTCCGGAAAGTTATTTGTCAATTGCAATCGATCCAAAGCTTCCTTCCAGAGTCCGTTGTAAACTAAGTCATTCCATTCGGGTATCACATTGTTAATTGGGCAACCTGCAGCTTTACCCTGAATTTCCACACCCATATGGCAAAACGGCGTACCGCAATTCATGCAGCGTGCCCCCTGTGTTCGTAATGATTCATCTGACAGTCGAGAAGAATATTCTTTCCAGTTAGAAATTCTCTCTAATGCTGGCTGCTCTTTTACTTTTTCTCGTTTATATTCCATAAATCCTGTAGGTTTCCCCATCTAGAACCCTCCTCTTTTGTTAAGACGTTGCTAGTTCTTTACTGGTCGTTGTTTCCACAAATGCTTGCATTTCCGCTTTTTCTTCTGTTAACCCCTGCATTTTATGAAAATTAATTTTATCTATCATTCTTTGATAATCCGTCGGTACAACTTTCACAAACTTCGATACGGATTGCTTCCAATTCTCTAATACATTCAATGCCAAGGAGCTGTTTGTCTGTTCGTAATGCTCCATAATTAGCTTGCGTACAGCTGCTATCTCCTCTTTTTGTTCTAACTTCGCAAATTCAATCATTTCTATATTGCATTGAGCTTTAAATGCCGCTTCATTTGTTGGCAATATATAAGCAATTCCGCCTGACATACCTGCACCGAAGTTTCGACCAACATCTCCCAATACTACAATACGTCCACCCGTCATATACTCGCAGCCATGATCGCCAATTCCTTCTACAACAATGTCTGCACCAGAATTTCGTACGGCAAATCGATGTCCTGCACGACCATTTAAAAATGCCTGTCCACTCGTTGCACCATATAAACATACATTGCCGGCAATGACATTTTTCTCATATTCACCTTTGATTGGCGCAATAGCCGCCACATTCCCTCCGGACAAACCTTTGCCAAAATAATCATTTGCGTCGCCTACCACTTTCATCGTCATACCACGAGGAATAAAGGCGCCAAAGCTTTGACCAGCAGAACCTCTGAATGTAAGATGAATTGAATTCTCCGGTAGTCCTATTTCACCATACAGACGTGAAATTTCACTTCCAATAATTGTCCCCATTACACGGTTTGTGTTTTTAATGGGAAATTCCATCGTCACTTTTCGCTTTTTCATAATGGCTTCTTCAAGCAGCGGCAACAGATGGACCATATCGAAACTTTGCTCTATACCATGGTCTTGCTCTCTTTGTTTTGTACGGGTGCCTTGTACTTGATGAAGCAGCGTCATTACATTTAATTGGCTGGCCTTCCAATGCTTTTTCATTCTATCTGAAACCTGCAATACATCTGTTCTACCTACCATTTCTTCCACTGTACGGAAGCCAAGAAGAGACATATACTCACGCATTTCTTCAGCTACAAAACGCATATAATTCACAACATGGTCTGCACTACCCATAAATTTGTTCTGCAGTTCCGGATTTTGTGTCGCTACACCAACCGGACAAGTATCCAAGTGACATACGCGCATCATCACACAACCTAATACAATGAGCGGCGCTGTTGCGAAACCAAATTCTTCAGCACCAAGCAGTGCCGCCATGACAACATCTTTACCTGTCATTAATTTGCCGTCTGTTTCTAAAGTTACACGGTCACGCAGACCATTTAACATCAAAGTTTGATGAGCTTCTGCAAGCCCTAGCTCCCACGGAAGTCCTGTATGCTTAATAGAAGTTTTTGGCGATGCTCCTGTACCGCCATCATACCCAGAAATAACAATGACATCAGCCGCTCCTTTTGCTACACCAGCAGCAATCGTACCTACCCCGGATTTAGATACCAATTTGACGGAGATACGCGCTTGATGATTAGCATTCTTCAAGTCATGAATCAATTCGGCCATGTCTTCAATTGAATAAATATCATGGTGAGGTGGCGGAGAGATTAATCCCACCCCTGGTGTGGAACCACGAACTTCTGCAATCCATGGATATACTTTATTTCCAGGCAATTGGCCCCCCTCACCTGGTTTTGCTCCTTGAGCCATCTTGATTTGCAGTTCATCTGCATTCACTAAATAATGCGAGTTCACACCGAAGCGACCAGACGCAATTTGCTTGATTGCACTTCGGCGATTATCTCCATTTTCATCTAATTCATAACGTGCAGCATCCTCTCCGCCTTCACCGGAGTTCGAGCGAGCCCCTAGACGATTCATGGCAATCGCCAATGTTTCATGTGCCTTTTTTGATATTGAGCCATATGACATTGCCCCAGTTTTAAAGCGTTTTATAATAGAATCAACCGATTCCACCTCTTCTAAGGGAATCTTATGTTCCGTCTTTTTAAAGTCGTATAAATTCCGTAAGAATCCAAGCTGTTCCTCGTTAGCCATCTCAGCATACTGAAGATACAGCTTATAATCATTTTTTCGAGTCGCCCACTGCAAAGTATGAATGGTTTTTGGATTAAAAGCATGGTGCTCACCATCTGCGCGCCATTGGAAGTCCGATCCAGATTCAAGCTCTGCTTTCACTGATTGCAATGCTTGTTCATGGCGACGTTTGGCTTCTTCCCCAATCGTCTCAAGATTAATACCATCAATTTGAGACGTTGTCCCTGTAAAGTGCTCTTCAATAACCTCTTGACTAATTCCCACTGCTTCAAAAACTTGTGCTCCCCTATATGACTGCACTGTAGAAATTCCCATTTTGGACATTACTTTTACGACACCTTCAGCAATCCCTTTACGAAATTTTCTCATCGCAATTAGATAGTCAATACTTAAGTGTCTCTTTTCAATTGCTTCTTGAATAGTTGCATATGCCAAATATGGATTAATTGCATCTACACCAAAACTAATCAAAGCGGCAAAGTGATGTACTTCTCGAGCCTCTGCACTGTTGGCAATCAAACTTACCTTTGTACGCAAGCCTTCTCTAATTAAAAATTGATGCAGACTGCTTGCCGCAAGGAGCATTGGCACTGTCGGCGTACTACTATCCTCGACTTGGTCGCAAAGCATAATTAAGCTGATTCCATCGTGAATAGCTTTTACTGCCTGCTGTCGAATACGTTCCAGCTCATTCTCAATGCTGTCTTTATATTCAAGTGAAATCACTGTTACTTGGAAGTCTCTTTCACGATTTTTCAAAAGCTGATTATACTCACCATTCGTCAAAATCGGTGTGTCCAAAACGATACGGCGGGCATTTTCTTCATTCGGATGCAGCAAGTTGCCTTCCTTCCCTAGTAAAGTCATCGTAGATGTCACAACATGCTCGCGAATTGCGTCAATTGGTGGATTCGTCACCTGTGCGAATAGCTGCTTAAAATAGTTAAATAATGATTGCGGGCGGTCAGAAAGTACAGCAAGCGGCGTATCATTCCCCATTGAACCAAGCGGATCTTTCCCATCTTCCGCTAAAGGAACAATATTTTTCTTCACATCTTCAAACGTATAGCCATATATTTTTTGACGTAATGTCAGATCTTCAAGTACAATCGCCTCTTCCTTTTCGACCTGTAGCTTCAGCATTTGTTCATCAATCCATTGTTGATAAGGCTGCTGCGTCACCATTTCTGCTTTTAATTCTTCGTCAGAAATAATCTTTCCTTGTTCAAGATCAATTAACAGCATGTTACCAGGGCTTAAACAGTCTTTCAGTACTACTTCTTCATCTTTTACATCAATTACACCTGTTTCAGAAGAAAAGATTACATGGTCGTCTTTCGTAACATATAGGCGACCAGGACGTAATCCATTGCGGTCAAGAATCGCGCCAATTTGCTTTCCGTCTGTAAAGCAAATAGCGGTTGGTCCATCCCAAGGCTCCATTAAGCTTGCATGATATTGATAAAATGCTTTTCTCTCTTTCGCTATACGAGGATTTTCTGTCCATGGTTCCGGAATAAGCATCATTGCCGCATGTGCAGGTGTACGTCCTGCTAAAACAAAAAATTCAAAAGCATTATCAAGCATCGAAGAATCTGAACCGGTTGTATCAATAATAGGCAGAATTTTCTGTAAATCATCTCCGAATGCCTCCGACACAAACTGCTGTTCACGAGCACGCATCCAGTTAATGTTGCCTCGTAATGTATTGATTTCCCCATTATGAATGATATAACGATTTGGATGTGCTCTCTTCCAAGATGGGAATGTATTCGTCGAATAACGAGAATGAACAAGAGCAAACGCCGATATAAAACTCTCATCTTGAAGATCTTGATAGAAGCTGCTCACTTCTTCTGGCGCTAACAAACCTTTGAATACCATTGTCTGACTGGAAAAGCTCGGGCAATAGAATTCAAAACCTTGTTCTTCCGCCCAATGTTCAACTTGCTTACGAATGACATATAGTTTACGTTCAAACGATAATCGATCATCTGCATTTTTACCGATGAATACCTGTCTCACAACGGGTGCAGAGGACTCTGAAATCTCACTAAGACCTTCCTTATTCGTCGGCACCCAGCGCCAGCCAATCAGCGATTGTTCCTCCGCTTCGATTAACTCGTTTATTTTCGCTTCAATTGCAAGACGCTCTTCTTCATTTTCTGTAAAAAATAATTGTCCAACACCGTACTCACCATTTTCAGGCAATTGCAATTCCGGACAATTCAATCTATAAAATGTATCAGGGATTTGCACCATGATTCCTGCTCCGTCACCTGTTTTACCATCCCCCCCACGTCCAGCCCGATGTTCTAGACGGCACAACATTTCCAAACCATTTGTCACAATATCATGCGATGGTCTCCCTTTAAAATTTACGTACATACCGATTCCGCATGCGTCTCTTTCAAACTCCGGTGTATAAAGTCCCTGCGATTTTGGATATTGATGAAAAGTCATATATATTCCCCCAAATCTTTCACTAACGTATTTACATTTTAGAATTTTATCAATAATATAAACAATATATAATTTAGAAGGAATCTATCTAATTTTTAGATGAATGAGGTGAAAACATTGGAATTACGGCAATTACAGTACTTTGTAGAGGTAGCAAAACGTGAACATATTTCTCAAGCTGCCGACCATCTTAATGTAGCTCAGTCAGCAGTCAGCCGACAAATCGCCAATCTTGAAGCAGAGTTAGGGGCACATCTTTTTGAACGAATTGGCCGTAATGTGAAACTTACACCAATAGGGAAAACATTTTTAGAGCATACAGTAATCGCACTTAAGGCCATCGACTTTGCTGCAAAGCAAGTTGAAGAATATTTGAATCCAGAAAAGGGTACAATCAAAATCGGCTTTCCAACCAGTTTGGCAAGCTATGTATTACCGAACGTAATCTCCGCCTTTAAAAAAGAATATCCAGAAATATCTTTCCATCTACGTCAAGGCTCCTACAAATTTTTAATCGAAGCCGTAAAGAGTCGAGAACTAAATTTAGCTTTTCTTGGTCCTCTTCCACCAAGGGATGAATCAATCATTCCAACCGTCCTTTTCAGTGAGCAGTTTTATGCATTGCTGCCGGCGAATCATCCGTTTGCACAAAATGAACAACTTTATCTAGTTGATTTTCGAGAAGAAGATTTTGTACTATTTCCTGAAAACTATATTCTCCGTAAAGTAGCTGTAGATGCCTGCAGGGAATCCGGATTCGTTCCAAGAATCACTTCTGAAGGTGAAGATTTGGACGCCCTTAAAGGACTTGTAGCGGCTGGTGTCGGTATAACCTTACTTCCAGAAAGCTCTCTTTATGATTCAATTCCACGCTATACCGCTAAAGTACCGATTGTATCACCTGCCATCACTCGCACTGTCGGAATTATCTCTCCATCAAACAGGGAGATTGCACCATCCGAACAAGTATTTTTGAATTTCGTTACTAATCTATCTAAGTTCTTATAAGAAATGCACATAAGAGTCACAACGACGTTGCACAGGACATAGCAATCTTAGTCGTTGTTCCTAAAGTGAAACTTTTTCAGTGATGATTTTCCCTCGGAGGTTGAATTCACATGGAGCCAACAAAACAGTAGGCTATTCTTAAGAAAGGTGTATCTCAAATATGTTGATTTAAATGAAGTAAAGCGACGAATTCAGTGAAGGAACTTCGTCGCTTTACTAATCATTTTGCCTTTAGCTAATCAATAGCAAAAAACTTACAAACTCATTTTGCATTCGCAAACTAGTAAAATACTATTTTGAAGCAACTAAAATTTTAATTTGGGCTTTGTCGTTTACTAATGTTTCAAAGCCTTCTGTTACAACTTCATCAAGTGTAATGCGCTTTGTAACTAATTGTTCTGCGGAGAAGTAACCTTGTGTCATTAAGTGCATAACGGCTGGGAAAATGTCACGATATGCGATAATTCCTTTTACGTTACGTTCTGACAACACGATGTTGTTCGGTTGAATAGAAGCTTCTTTCTCCCAAATAGATACGATAATCGTTTCACCTTCGAAGCTTGTTGAGTCAATCGCTTGTTTTAATACGGCTGGTACACCAGTTACTTCGAATGCAACATCTGCTCCGCCATTTGTTAATTCGTGAATGCGACCTACAACATCTGCTTCCTCTGCAGGGTTAATTACTGCAGTAGCACCAAGTTCCAATGCTTTTTGGCAGCGCTCTTTTGATAATTCAACCGCGTAAATTTCAGAAGCACCCGCCACTTTCAATGCTTCAATTACTAATAAACCAATTGGACCGGCACCGAATACAACTGCCTTATCACCAGCTTTTAATTTACTTAAACGTACCGAATGTAAAGCTACTGCTGCTGGCTCAACTAATGCTCCCTGTTCTAATGAAAGCCCCTCTGGCATTTTATGTACCCAACGTTCATCTACTACTGTGAATTCAGAGAATCCACCGCCTCCGCCAGATAATCCGTGGAAGCCCAAGTGTTTACAAATGTTGTATTTTCCTTTTTTACATGCAGCACATTCCCCGCATGCTAAAATCGGTTCTACAACAACCTGATCGCCAACTTGAACAGAAGTTACACCTTCACCAATTTCTACAACTGTTCCTGAAAATTCGTGACCCATAACAATTGGTGCACTCTCTTTACTAATAGGATGCGGTGCACCTACTGGAATGAAGATTGGTCCAGCCACATATTCATGAAGGTCGCTTCCACAAATACCTGTCCATGCTACTTTAATTTTCACACGCCCAGCTGTCACTTGCGGTTCGTCAATTTGTTCTACTCGAATATCTTTTGCTTTGTACCAACGAGCTGCTTTCATTATGATCACTCCGAATTTTTATTTACTACAAATGGCTGTAGTTAACGTTATTTTATATAGAAATAGTAATTATTTTATGAAAATAATTTTACAGATTTTTAAATGTCATTGATTGGTTCTTATTATTTTTCACTAAGATACAAGCATAAAAAAGCAACTCGCGTTTTTTATAATATTGTGCGCGAGTTGCTTTTTTTGTTTAATTGACTGTTCCCTCTACTAGAAAGAACTATGAACCAGCGGTAAGTGGATTGATTGGATATCTTCTATTTTCTTTTGCAAGAGTGTCTGCCACTGTTTCACCTAACTGATAGAAATCTTCTCTTCTAATGCAATTATGACAATATCTTTTCCTTTTCGTGTCACCTGATATTTATTTAATATCGAATAATCTATCTAATCCGAAACGCCGCTTACTACAACGCCCATTGCAAGAACACGAATGGCTACCGGATGTTCCTTTTGATTCATTCCCCATTCCGGCATAAAAAAATATTCTTCTTTACAGGTTGGTGCTAAATAAACCATATTCGGGATATTGCCATCATGGCTAGATTATGGATGCCAAGGTGTATATGAGGTAAATAATACTACAAATAAATTATATAAAGAAAACAATTTATTCACCCATAACATTTGTACTCGTCTATTCAATAAGATAGAACGCTTGTCTTCCCATTTGAATCCATGCTTCTTCAAAGTCTGTTCGATTTATCGCAATATTCTTCTCTGATTGAAGCGGATCATTAATATATACATTCGCTTTATCATAATGGGTCAAAACAACACAATGCTGACGATACGTAACTCGCATAGAGCCTTCAGTAGTTTGCCATGTTCTAAATTGTTCTTCCGGCAAATAAGAGAACCAAGCATTGGTAAGAATCCATACTGGAGAACCTGCATCGATGGCATGATAAAGTTCATCTGTTGATTGCCCGGTAATATTAATGATTTTGCTTTTATCGATATATTGTGTAGCAAGATTAATTATAGGACCAACATAAACACCTAGTCCGCTTTCTTGAAAAGTTTCTATATTCCCGACAAAACCTTGATTCATATTTCCCATTAATCCATTTTCCTTAAATGGTTCATAAGCAATATTTTCTGCTAATTCCATTTTATCGACATCTATACCATGATATTGAAGAATCATGGCTAAGCTTGTAACCTCGCATCCACGAGCTAGCTCCGGCATTTGTTGGATGAGAGGTACGTCTAGTGGAACGAGAGAAGTTTCCTCAGAATAGTTTTCCGAATCCTTATAATCCGTCGATTTCGTATCCTGTTCGAAACTTTCCATATTTTCAACAACCGATTCTGTTTCGTTTGTTGACGATTTTTCAGTATCCGCTATGCTAGTTGAACAAGCGGAAATGTGCACAACACTACATAGCAGTATCAAAATTAATCTAGATAATTTCTTCAAATTTGTATACCTCTATTGATACAATGACGTCGTATCCTACTCCCATATATTAATTGTAATAAGCCAACCATCGATCACTTGACTAATTTATCCTTCATCTATTTCAATGCAATAACAAGTCCACCAATCTATAACATTTTTTTATATGTTTTGAATGAATCTCCCAAACGTTTGTTATAAGAGTAATGAAAAGGGCTTCTTAAAAGTCATCGAATGACTTTTAAGAAGCCCCAGTCTCTCATTTGAAGATGACAACTATTTGCTGTTAGACTACCTCAATTATTACATTTCGGCTGCTTGTTGATTTGCCTTTTCTTTAAAATCACCAATGATTAAATCCGTCATTTTCGCTGAAACGGCTACAGCTATCAACGTATAACCGAATTCATGCCAGTTTAAATAATATAATGAAATGGTTAAAACAATAGCATCAAAAATAAAATATACTTTACCGATAGATAACTTTGTCAACTGATTGATGACAATGGATAATACGTCATCTCCACCTGTCGTTCCACCTGATTTTAAAATCAAACCTAAACCAATCCCGGTAAACATACCACCTAAAATTGCAGCTAATAACATGTGATTACTGAAATCTAAGGTAAGGCTTGAATAGTTTTCAAATAGCGAATAAAAGCCCGAAAAGCTAATTGAACCAAGGAATGATTTATAAATGAAACTTTTACCAAACATGCGCAGTGCAAACAACAAGATTGGTAAGTCCAATAATAACGTAGTAAGGGAAGGCGAGATTGAAAAGATATTTTCAATTAATAACGCTACGCCTAAAAAACCACCTTCTGCTAAATTATTTTGATAATTAATATGGTATAAACCAGCAGATAATAAACATGAACCGATCAGAATGAAATTAAATTCGCGCAATTTTTGTTTCCACATATATATCCTCTCGTCTCTGTAGTTAGTTTTTTCTGAGTACCAACACTAACTACATACGACCTTTAGTTGCATCGTACTTAGCATTGGCCCCAATGAATTGGAATTTTTGCTAACTACAGCAGCTAAACATCTAGAAAGGAATAGTAAATCCTCTCGGAAAACATACTTTCGCGTCCCTTCCTTAATTTATTTTTATACACAATAGGAATAGGACACATGCGCTAAGTATAAGATTGATCTTGACGTTTCCAAATGCTCCTTCGAGCAATCATGGTTTCAACCCTTTCTTCATTTGATATATATATATTATATACAATTATCAAACAAAAATTAATATTTAAACACTTTTTTGATGTAAACATCCATAACCTTCTGTCCAAGTAATAATTCAATCACTCGAAATTCAAACGACACGTACTAAAGCCGATGGAGTTAAACATTTACTCGGTGCAAGGCTTAGTGAACATGTTAACAATAAGTGAATGTGATTTCCCCTACACTTCCTTGCAAGATTAGGGTATCTCTCGCTTCATACAATTGTCTCATTAATTCCTGTACTCGACATACAATGAAACCGATTACATTTTATATCTATACTTTGTCAGCCAAATCACATGATATTTGGCACCAAATGCCATGCGACTGTTCTTTGTATATCCGTCCATATTTTTACCTCACGTATAAGGATGGTCATTGAAGCAGAAGGCTAAAAACATAATAGAGTTAAAAATCTCATAGATCATCAAAACTAAGTTACTCATGCATTTCAACTTTTGCGATATGCATATAATAGTTTCTAAATTTCAAACAAAAAGCTGAGATTCTTCACTTCTTAAAATCTCAGCTTTTTTTGAATATAAAATATAAAAATGAACTCACACTTGCTAAAATGGGTAATAATGATGCTTTTGTAACTTGCTTATCGACTGTTAATTCAATAAATCAAACTCTTTCATTTTTCGATAAAGCGTATTTCGACCGATATTCAATGCTTTAGCAGCCCGACTGATATTCCCCTTTGTTTCTTCTAACACTTGTTTAATTAATGCCATTTCATGCTCACGTAGGCTTAAAATCTGAGTATGGTGTATTTGCCTCTTTATTTCTGGATGAGAAGGTTGGCAAAGAGAAACAAGCAATGATTTTGTAATTACGTTTTGTGTCGTTAAAAATGCCGCCTGTTGTAAAACGTTCTGCAGCTCCCGGAAATTACCTGTCCATTCATATTCAGAAATAAATAGTTTAGCCTCTTCGGTCAATTCTACTTTTTCATTTTTAAAAGGTTGTTTAGTTAAAATATGCTCCGCTAACAAAAGGACATCACAACGTTCGCGAAGAGATGGCAATTTGATTGTCAATCCGTTCAGCCGGTAATACAAATCTGCTCGAAAGCGCCCCTCTTCTATTTCCTTTTGTAAATCCTTATGTGTAGCAGCAATAATTCGTACATAAATAGGTCGAGGATGAATTCCCCCGATACGTGTAATACATTTTTCTTGAAGAACGCGCAACAAAGCAGCTTGGGCAACAAGAGGCATATCGCCAATTTCATCTAAAAATAATGTCCCACCATCTGCCGCTTCAAACTTTCCTATCTGTCCCTGGCTTTTAGCACCTGTAAAAGCACCTTTTTCATAACCAAATAGTTCACTTTCCAGTAGACTTTCCGGAATGGCACTGCAGTTAATGGCTATAAAAGGTTGTTCACTTCTTAAACTGACACCATGAATAGATTGAGCAAACAATTCTTTTCCTGTACCGGTCTCTCCCGAAATAAGAAGATTCATATCTAAAATAGCCGCTCTTTGAGCAATGGAAATTGCTTCATCCATTCGTCGATCTTGACTAACAATATCCGCAAACGAATAACGATTGGATAGCAAGCCATTCTGCTTTTTTGACTCCCCTCGCAAAAGCAAGTATGTTTCATCCTGTTGTTCATAAGGAAGAAGATGAGAAGTAAATATTTGTTCATTAAATAAATATTGTTTCTCCCGCCCTTCCGATGATGTGAGAACGCTTTCAACCATTTTTCCGATAGTCGATTGTTCAGAACGACCAATTGTACGAGTAGCGGCTAAATTCATTCGCGTGATATATCCCTTTTTATTAACAGTGATAAGCGGAGACGGATGATAGTTATAGATAAAATGAAGGTCCTTTGAAGATTTTTCAGATTGTCTTTGCGTTTGAGCTAATAAAAGAGCTTGTTCGATACTATGTGCAGCCCTTTTCACTAAACCTAATGTTAACGGGTTATAGTTTTGTTGATAGCTACTAAAATTTAAAATGCCAAGAAGTCGGCCTTGCGGATCCTGTATAGGAGCAGCGGTACACGTAAGAAAGTGATTGTCTTGCCAAAAGTGTTGATTTCCATGAACAACAATGGATTTATTTTCCACTATAGCCGTACCGATTGCATTAGTGCCCTTCGATTCCTCTAACCAATTGGCTCCTTTTCGCAAAGATACATTGTCGGCATGCCTAATAAAAGAAGGTTCTCCTACAGAATCAATAATATAGCCTTCTTGAGTAGCAATTAATAAGAGGAATTCCGTTCCTTGAATGGATTGGTATACATCTTCTAAGATAGAAGTAGCGTAAAAAAGAAGTTCATCATATTTATCGTAGTATTCTACCAACTCACTTTCTCCTAATATATGTTCTTTATCAATAGTTGTTGGCATCAGCCCATTTGAATAACAGCGTCCCCACGATTCTTGAATATGCTTAGGAATCATTCCATTAGATATGTTTAAATTGATAGACATCCATTTACACCTCTTACTTCATATTCAGAATAAACTAGCAAACTCATACATATTATAGCAGAATCTATACCATATATACCGTTTATAGGAAAATATTCCACAATAAAACATGCGCTTCATAATGGAACATAGAACTGTTCCATTATGATACATAGCAACTTGTTCTTATCAGCCCTTTCATTGTTAGTCCATGATTTTAACATTGGCACACTTCTTGCTTATTTATTTCACGTAAGCGTTAACATTTTTGTTTTAGGAGGAATTTTTAATGAAAGCTGCTGTTGTCAATGAATTTAAAAACAAATTGGAAATTAAGGAAGTACCAAAACCGACGTTAGAATATGGAGAAGTATTAGTAAAAATCGAAGCTTGTGGAGTTTGTCATACAGACCTTCATGCGGCACACGGTGATTGGCCTGTGAAACCGAAACTTCCATTGATTCCAGGCCATGAAGGTGTCGGCATTGTGGAAGAAATAGCCGAAGGAGTCACTTCCGTTAAAGTCGGCGACCGCGTCGGTATTCCTTGGCTGTATTCTGCATGCGGTGAATGTGAATATTGTTTAACTGGAAGAGAAACATTGTGTGAGGATCAATTGAATGGCGGTTATTCAGTGGATGGTGGATACGCGGAATATTGTAAAGCACCTGCAAACTACGTAGCAAAAATTCCAAGTAATGTAGATCCAGTCGAAATTGCACCAATCTTATGCGCTGGCGTTACAACTTATAAAGCATTAAAAGTGTCTGAAGCAAAACCAGGCGATTGGGTAGCTATTTACGGAATTGGCGGACTAGGTCACGTCGCTTTACAGTATGCAAAAGCAATGGGCTTTAATGTCATTGCCGTAGATATCCAAAATGAAAAGCTGGAACTTGCTAAAAGCCTAGGCGCAGATATCACAATAAATGGAAAGGAAACTGACCCAGCACAAGCAATTAAAGAACAAGTAGGAGGCGTTCAAGCAGCCGTTAGTGTTGCAGTAACAAAAATAGCCTTTGAACAAGCCTATCAATCGATAAAACGTGGAGGAACTTTAGTTGTTGTAGGTCTTCCTCACGCTGATTTACCAATCCCAATCTTTAATACTGTTCTGAATGGTGTAACAGTTAGAGGTTCCATCGTCGGTACGAGAAAAGATATGCAGGAAGCAATCGAATTTGCTGCACAAGGAAAAGTTAAAACGAATATTGAAACCGCACCACTGGACAGCATCAATGAAGTGTTTGAAAAGATGGAAAAAGGTCAAATTAATGGTCGAATTGTTCTAAAAGTATAAAAAAGAAAATATAGATTGATTGTTGAGTTTCCAAGGCCAGTCCTTCCCTTAAAACGCCTACATAATCGCCTCTACTCATAAAGAAAAAGAAGGATACCTTTGTATTTAAAAGAATAAAAAAGGAGTTGTTAATATGGCGCAAACATTATCGCTTCATCCGCGTGTACAGGAATTTTTAAAAGGAACAAAAAAGCTTTTAATCAATGGAGAATGGGTGGATTCCACTACAGGCAAAACATTTGAAACCCTCGATCCGTCTAATGGAAAAGTATTGTCTATTGTAAGTGAAGCCGGTGAAGAAGACATCAATAAAGCTGTTGTAGCAGCACGTCAAGCTTTTGAAAATGGTCCATGGAAGACCATGAGTGCTTCCGAGCGCGGTCGTCTCATTTACAAATTAGCAGATTTAATGGAAGCTCATAAAGAAGAATTAGCTCAGCTAGAAACATTGGATAACGGAAAGCCAATTAACGAAACAACAAATGCGGATGTTCCTCTTGCAATCGATCATATCCGTTATTATGCAGGCTGGACAACAAAAATTATGGGTCAAACCATCCCAGTAGCCGGAAACTACTTTAACTATACGCGTCATGAGCCGGTTGGTGTCGTCGGACAAATTATTCCGTGGAATTTCCCGCTGCTTATGGCCACTTGGAAATTAGGGGCCGCTCTTGCGACAGGTTGTACCATTGTCCTGAAACCAGCCGAGCAAACACCACTTTCCGCCTTATATTTGGGTCAATTAGCATTGGAAGCTGGATTCCCACCAGGAGTCATCAATATTGTACCGGGATTTGGCGAAACAGCCGGAGCACCACTTGTCAACCATCCGGATGTGGATAAAATCGCTTTTACCGGTTCAACGGAGGTCGGAAAAATTATTATGCGTCAGGCAGCTGGCACTGTCAAAAAAATATCGCTTGAACTAGGCGGCAAATCTCCTAATATTATTTTGCCTGATGCCGATATGAGTAAAGCGATACCAGGAGCTCTAATGGGCATTATGTTCAATCAAGGACAAGTGTGCTGTGCTGGGTCACGTCTATATATTCAAAAGAAATCCTATGACAATGTAGTAGCCGACTTAGTCTCTCATGCAAAAAACATCAAGCAAGGAGCCGGAATTGATCCGTCTACGCAAATCGGTCCGTTAGTATCTGAAGAACAATTGAAACGAGTAGGAAATTACATTGAATTAGGTAAAGCTTCTGGAGCCGAGGTTGTTGCAGGTGGAGTCTATGGACAAGGAGAAGGCTATTTTGTCACGCCGACTATTTTTGCTGACGTGAATGATGAAATGACAATTGCAAAAGAAGAAATTTTCGGTCCTGTCGTGGCTGCGATGCCGTTTGAAGATTTAGACGACGTCATCACTCGAGCAAATAATTCCGAATATGGTTTAGCAGCAGGTCTATGGACGCAAGACGTGAAAAAAGCACATCAAGTGGCTAATCAATTAAAAGCCGGCACTGTATGGGTGAACTGCTATAATGCCTTTGATGCGGCCTCTCCTTTTGGCGGCTACAAACAAAGTGGAATCGGCAGAGAAATGGGAAGCTATGCACTTGATAACTATACAGAAGTGAAAAGTGTTTGGATTAATTTAAACTAAATAAATGTCGATTATATGCTTAATAAATTCCAAAATAAAGTATTAGCAAACCAATACCGACATTGACTTAAAATCCGAGGCTGACTCAAAAGGTCGTTGCATGAACGACCTTTTGAGAGATAGTCTTTTAATATAGCTAAAATTGAATCATCCGATCTTCTTTTCCTTCACTTCAAGTTCATTTTGTTTAAATAACGATGTTTTCTCTATGAGAAAATAAAGGACAATTCCTGCAATTAATCCATAAGTTGCTCCGTGAATAGCCAATACAATGGCCATAATACCCGCTACTCCACGTTCTGCAGTAGTAGTAGCTTGCTCAATACCGACACTGATACATACATATCCTGTGATAATGAGTGTTAACGATAAGGCAATCGGCAGCACCGGCTGAAACATACTAACAAGCGGTAAAATAAACAAAGCTAAAAATCCGGCAATCCAAAATGTTCCCATTCCACTATAAATGGAATCCATAGATTTACGACCATATTTGTAACGCTCAACTACCGTTGCGTGTACTGGGGTCCAAAGAGGCCCTGCAAGACCAGGATATGGTGCAAAGAACGCATGAATTAAATTACGAATAGCTGTGACAATATGCACCCGACTTACATTTGCATCAATTTTCTCATCTTTTCTTTTTTCATCAGCACTTTGAAGCAATGTTTCTCCGACAATTATATCTCCAAAGGCAATAATGTAAGCAATAATTGCTGTTGGAATTGCCATCAAAAAGATGTCAAGATTCGGAAAACCAACCGCAAATGGTAAGTAACTCCACATCTCAACAAATGCCGGATTTGTAATTCCCCATTCAACGCTTGGAACTGGGTATTCACTCATTGACCATCCAAGGAACATGGCGATAATCATAGCTGGAACAAGGCCATAGTTTGCAATCATTTTGGCAAATTTATTTTTTTCTACTAAATTTTTAAAAGATAAAGAAAATAATAAGTAGAAAGCAACCAAACTACCTAAAATAAGAGAAATTGGAGTATTTATTAAGCGACCATCGGGTGAAATTTCTCCCATAAGAGCCGCAACCCCTGCCCCTATTAAAATACCTGCTTTCAGTGAGTTAGGGACGAGATTTACTAATTTTTCTCCTAGTTTTGTCACTCCTAGAAATAAGAAAATGAAAAAGACTATGAACTGTAAAGCAAAAAGAGCTTTTATTGCTTCTGAACCTGGTTCAAATTCTCCCAAATACAATAACACGACAGGTATTGCAGGTGTTATCCATCCCGGAACCATAGGAACACCAAGTAATGCAGGCAACATAAAGCCTATACCACCTACAAATACATACGCTAAAGCCACCTCATAAGGTAAACCTAGAAATTCCTCTAATAACGGGATCATACCCAAACTTACTACAAACATAATCAGTGCTTGAATAAATTCAGGCTTCTCCCACCTATAATGCACAAATGGAAGCCTGATTTTGAATGGTCCAAATGGCCAATACGGTTGTTCTTGTCCCTCTTTACGATTATAAGTTGCCATTACATTCCTCCTCAAATAAAATTCTTTCACGACACTTTTCCGCAATTAATCTGAAATTAGCCTTACCCCTCTCTAGATGTATATTTAAAAGCGAATCAATATGTAGATTTGGCCCATCACTTTCATTGAGATTCTGATATTTTTTCGCCATTTAATCTACAAATAATGAATTTTCGCTCTCATCTTACTTATTTCTCTTAAATCACATTAATTATCAAACAACCGAAAATGTAAATAAATGTTAAATATAGTTATATTTAACAAAATTATATATAATTGTTAAAAAATAGTCAAAATATTATCTAAAATTACATGAATCTACAATAATTATTTCGATTCAATGAAGCTATTATAATTGTTCAATATTGAGCAATGAATTAAGAAACTAAAAAAGCATTTAGAGCTGAAGTAAACTCCAAAAGTTAGACAAGGTTATTTCATCAAGCAGCTTGATGAAAATAAGTTTGGAACTCATTTTTAATTTTGCCTATTTCCGATGTAAATTTAGTCATAAAAAAACTG
>JBJEFL010000091.1:0-30235 GCA_051873995.1 Bacillus sp. (in: firmicutes) | reverse complement strand
TGTGTCTAACAATTGAGGTGCAGTTCAAACATAGATTGCAAAGAATGCTTTTTTATGAACTATTTTCTATTGTAGGGTAAAAGACACTGTGTCTCATCATTGTCTTTTACCCATAGTCTCCTTTATATACTTATCACCATTCATCACGATAATAATACTTCCCATATCGCTTATTATGGCAATTTTGACACATATTATAGGAATAGTCCCACTTTAACGCTTTCCCGCAAACGTTGCATTTTTTTGTATACTTTTTTATGTCTTTTTTCAGCAAACGATGAATCTCTTCGCTGATTTCATCTCGCATCCGTTCCCAAATAAACGCCTCAGTTCGTTTTTCCAAACGATATAAAAACAGCAGATGCAACCCAATTGCCTTATATGATAACTCCAATTCTTCCAAAGAACCTCGATGAATAATCGGTTCCTGCAACTCTTGATTGTTGACAATAGCAAACATATTTTCCTTCCATTGCTCTTTCAGTGACGTTTCGTAAGAAGAAAACGGAAGGTGTAAAAAGCTATATAAATCTGCAATGGATAATTTCGCTTCAATTTCTGTCCCTCTAATTTCTTCGTATAAATCTTTCTCTTCTGTTAAAGGCGCTTTAACCGTTCCATACGGGTTATCATACTTCTCCCATAATCGGAAAAATTCGTTCAAATCTTTTCGGTAATTGCGAAATCGGTTGAAGATGTTTTGAGTAGGTGATATAGCGAAGGTTTGGATTTCTTTATCATTCTTTTCCAATAAGTTTTTCATCTTTTTCACATCATAGGAGAACGCCACGAATCCTTCATCATACTTTCCTTTTCGTCCCGCTCTTCCTGCAATTTGTTTAATTTCTTGTGAAGTTAACAGTCTTCTTCTTGTTCCGTCAAACTTTTCGTTTTCCAAGAAAATGACTCTTCTAATCGGCAAGTTCAAACCCATTCCAATAGCATCAGTGGATACTACCACTTCCGTTTCACCTTTATGAAACTGTTCTATTTGCTTTTGACGTGTTTCAGGAGGCATACCACCATAAACTACACTTACCTTATGTCCGTCGCTTTCCAATTTGGCTGCCACTTGTAACACTTTCTTTCTGGAAAAGACAATTAATGCATCCCCTTTTGTCACTTTGGAAATTTTGAAGTTCTTTTGTTGCACGGTTAAAGGAATATTTCGTTTATACTCTATCACTTCGATATCATTGCCATCCAGTAACTGCAAGAGCATACTCTTCACATTTCTGCTGCCGATAATATGTACTTTGTCTGCTTGAACGGATGTAATAGCTTTGTACCAAGCAAATCCACGATCTTTATCGGCAATCATCTGCGCTTCATCAATGACCACACATTCATATCGTTCCTTCTCTGAAAACATTTCAACAGTAGCGGATATATGAGTCGCACCGTCCAAATTTTTCTCTTCCTCCCCGGTCTTCAATCCACAATGAATGCCTGATTCCGAAAGGGTTTCATAAACTTCGAGAGCCAATAGACGAAGGGGCCCTAAATATAATCCTGACGCGGCTTTCCGCATTTCCGTTAATGCTGTATGCGTCTTTCCTGTATTCGTTTCACCGATATGCAAAATGTATTTCGTATAAGGAGAAAGATTCGTTTCGTATTCCCTGCCGATAATTTGAAGAATCATTTCTTCTTCTTTTCGTTCTCTTTCGCGTTGTTCGGCCCTTTCCCTCTCAAGTCGTTGTTTCTCTTTTCTTTTCTGTTCTTTGATTTTCTTTTTCTTCTCCGCTAATTGCTGGACATATATTTCTCGGTGTATTTCTACATCAAAAGGAATTTCTGCCAACTGCAGCATATCCTCCATTAATTCATTCATAACACGATACAAATAATCATTATCCAAATCAGCCAGCTCATACTCAAGCAGCTCACTTATACTTTCTTCCGTATACATAAAATATTTACTTTCGTTCAATAAAAATTCCAGAATCATAACAGGAACTTCCTTGTAAACATATGCGTTGACCAAAGATCGGTATCTATCCTGATACGTTTCAAACTCTTTCATATACTTGTAAAAAGGTACGTCTTCCCTTTCTTCCCCTGTATATTCCGACAAGAAGTCCTCTACTTTAAAATAAACAGCCGCTTCAAATGGACCACATTCAAGCAGCTCTTCTTCCTCATCATCCAGCTTGTACTGTGTATTCATTAAATCAGAAACCAATTCTTGAGCGATTCGACTTCGTAAAAGCAAATAAAAATGAAGATTGTTTGCTGTAAGAACATTCAAAGCCGCTTTTTCCATTTTCTCTATAATCCATTCTTGCTCTTTAACGGCAAGAGCTTCCTTTTTATATTCCGTCCATTTTTGTGGGTTTTGAACAAAGTATTCAGCAATCCACTGTTTATAATCAAAATCGACATTTTGCAAAAGGATCTCTTTCACCAACATATTGACTTTCTTAGAATTACTGCTTTCTACTTGAATACCTTGAGCGATTAAGAATTCTTTTCTTTTTGATTTTGACATACCGTTCAAAATATTCCCTTTCAGCTCTCCTGCAAATAATTTGTGTAAATGGTTGCCTGTCTCCTCGATGAATTGTTCTGCTTTAACATCCTCTGTATGCGCCATGATATATTTCATTGCTTCCGAGCGCAATACTTGCTCAAATTTCTGTTTGATTCGTTCAACATTCTTTTGAATGATCTGTTCCATTTCTATCTCCCCTTTCTTATTTATTTTTTTGGGACTCATGTTATATTATCATTCCTCTTTCATCGACTTACTCCTTCAGTAAGCACATTTTACTAACTTAAATCATTCAATCACAAATTTAATCGGATAGAAACAAAAAACTATCAATCTTATATCTCAAGATTGTAGCTTACTTGCCATCGCTAAGCATTTTCCAGATAAACACTACTATCTATTAGCTGCAATTGATATTGTTGAATTAATTGAATCAATGACTCACTATAAATTTTCTCTCCATTTTCATTTTCAATTGTACTATAACCTGCTTCTTGTAAAGCTAAAGCCTGTTCAATATATGTTTTGGAAGAAAATAAACCATGGTCTTCATATCGTTTATTTTCCGTCAAAAATTCTCCATGGTCTTTAATTGAATCTGAAATGGAATCATACACTCTGAAGTCCGCCTGTATCGTTTGATCAAAATACTCATTTGTACTAAAAACAGCTGTTGCCCCATCCCAATTATGTCCTTTGATTCCGAAAAGATTATTATACTTCTGTGATAATTCAGACCGTCCCCAATCAGATTCCAAAATGGCTTGAGCAATAGTAATTGAAGGCAAAACACCATATTCCTTATAATTTTCAACAGCAGCGCCTTCAATACTATCTATAAATTGCCTATTCATACTATCTTCATTCATTCTAGTTGAAAACAGGCCTTCATTTTCAAAATAGTGCCTGTATGCCATCATCTGTTCTGTTTGTTGCTCATTATAATTCAATGAAGCTATTACATCATCCATAGTCTTTATTTGATAGTGACCTTCACTTTCTTCTAAAAATAAATTAGCTATCTGTTCAACTTGCTCTACGTTTATTGAGCTGAAATCATTTTCAACCGCATAAATGGCAGCAACGTTTTTCCAGTTGACTTGTGCTTTTCCTATACTTGTCTCATCAACAATCACAGAAATTTCTTTCATTCTTTCTACTGAAACATTGATTGTATCAAACGACTTGAATATATTTACAGCCACTACTAAAATAATCGCTAAAATAATTATTTTCCCTATTTTAAATAGTTTCATTTTTATCCCCTGCTTAACCATAAGATTCATTTATATTTTATCACTAAATTTTTACGTTTTTCTTAAACTGCCTTTATATTTTTCTTAATCTATTATCTTAAATACAAAAAAGGCATAAACGGATAAAATCAACGTTTATACCTTTTATTAGACATTTCTATCTATACAATATAAGTTTACGTATTTAAGTCATATTTCCGACCTTTGATTAAATAAGCGGCACTTTCAGCAATATTGGTTATATGGTCAGCTGCTCGCTCCAGATGACGGTTTATAAACAGTAATTGTGTTAATTGGTTGATTTCTGCTGGATTTTTGCTTAAATAATTCAAAATATATGTCGAAGTCTCTTCATTATAGTCGTCGACTTGATCATCTAATTCTCCTACTTCTTTTGCAAGTATTAAATCTTCCTCAATGAAGGCTTTTACTGCGTTTTGCAACATTTGGACTGTAATATCTTTCATTTTTTCAAGATTTGTATATGGTATCAGCGACTCACAAGTTCCTATTCTGATGGTTGCTTTTGCAATATTTACAGCAAAATCAGCGATTCGCTCAATTTCTAAAGAAATTTTTAAAGCACCGATGATTCTGCGCAAATCTCTCGCAACTGGCTGTTCTTTCGCAATAAGCCAAACGACCATATTATTAAAATCTGTTTCCAACGTATCAATAGCTGTATCTTCCTCAATGACTTCTAAAGCCAATTCAATATTTTGCGTCTTAAGTGCGATAAAAGATTTCTCTATTGCCGAAATAGTAAGGTCTTTCATTTCTGACATTTTATCTTGTAATTCCGTTAAATCTTTCTCAAAATTTTCACGAGCTGCCATTTTACTCTCCCCCGATCTCAACCGAAACGTCCTGTTATATAATCTTCTGTTCTCTTATCCTTTGGCATCGAAAAGATTTTATTTGTCTCATCAAATTCGATTAATTCACCATTCAAGAAAAAAGCGGTCTTATCAGATATACGTGCTGCTTGTTGCATATTATGGGTTACAATAACAATCGTATAATCTTTTTTCATACTCGCTATTAATTCTTCTACTTTCAAGGTAGATATAGGATCAAGTGCCGATGTAGGTTCATCCATTAAAATAACTTCCGGCTTCATGGCGATGGCACGAGCAATACAAATCCGCTGCTGCTGACCACCAGATAATCCAAGTGCCGATGATTTTAAGCGATCCTTTACTTCATCCCAAATAGCCGCTCCACGTAAACTTTCTTCAACAATCGCATCCAATTCTTTTTTACTTTTCACTCCATGCAGACGAGGTCCGTACGCCACATTATCATAAATGCTCATCGGAAAAGGATTCGGCTTTTGAAATACCATTCCTACCTTAGTACGCAATTTTATCACATCATTGGAATCATAAATATTTTCATGATCAATCACGATACTGCCCGTAATTTTTACGTTATCAATTAAATCGTTCATACGGTTCAACGTTCTCAAAAATGTCGATTTACCGCAACCAGAGGGCCCGATTAATGCCGTTACTTCTTTTTCTCTAATGTCTATTGCCACTTTATATAATGCTTGCTTTTCTCCGTAATACAAATCCAAATCTTCTACTTTTATTTTCACTTCTTTCTCTCCCGGCATATTGATATTTTTCTGTAGCACACTTTTTCCTGTTCGTTTATTCTGGATAACCGCTGTATTCATCTACTACACCTCATTTAATAGTCTGCTTTATTAAGCTTTTTAGATATGAATGTTGCCGAAAGATTCAGAATTAAAATGATGACAATTAAAACAATGCCAATCGCCGCTGCAAGTGCAATATCTCCAGCTTCTTGTGTCACTAAATAAGAATGAACAGTCAATGTTCTTGCTGAAGAAAAAATACTCGCCGGCATCGCCGCTACTGTTCCAGCTGTTAAAAATATGGCGGCTGATTCACCAACAATTCTACCTATCGAGAGAATGATACCGGACAATATACCTGGCATTGCACTCGGTAAAATGACTTTATATAATGTTTGCAATTTCGTTGAACCTAAAGCCAGTGATCCCTCTCGATATGATTGCGGAACCGTTTTTAAAGCTTCCTCTGTTGTACGAATAATAACCGGTAAGACAATAATCGTTAATGTTAACGAAGCTGAGATAATAGACATCCCCAATTTTAAAGTTGTGACAAAGAATACCGCTCCGAACAATCCATAAATAATCGATGGAATTCCCGTTAAACTTTCTGTTGCGTAACGAATCATCTTTACTAATCGCCCTTGTTTTGCATATTCTTGCAAATATACTGCTGCCAAAATGCCGATTGGAGTGGCTATTAATAGCGAAATACCGATTGTATATAGTGTAGTTACAATCATCGGCCAAATGCCTCCGTGCCCAACAGGAGAATAATCACCAAAAATAAAATCGAAATTGATCAATTTATAACCTTTATAAAAAATAAACCCTACAATGCTAACAAGAATGGCCACTGTTAAGAAAGCTGAAAACCATAAAAGCCCTCGCAACAAATAATCCTTAAACTTTCTCATTTTTATTTACCGCCCTTCGATGCAATTTTCACCAATACATAATTCAACAATAAGATAAATGAGAATAATACAATTCCCGTTGCAAAGAGCATTTCTTGATGTGTGCCATAAGCATAGCCCATTTCTAATGCAATATTAGTGGTTAATGGACGGACACTATCCGTTAAACTTGTCGGTATAATTAAACTGTTTCCAGCAACCAAGATAACCGCCATCGTTTCTCCGATCGCTCGACCTAATCCTAAAACAATGGCTGCCATAATGCCCGATTTTGCGGCCGGTAGGATAACCTTAAAGATTGTCTCTATTTGGGAGGCACCTAAAGCCAATGATCCCTCACGATATGTTTTAGGAACGGCGCGAATCGCCGTTTCAGCTACTGTCACAATTGTCGGCAACATCATAATCGCTAAAACAATAATGACAGCCAACAAACTTTGCCCTTTCACTAAGCCCAAGTTCTCTTGTAAGAAAGGAACAATTATTGCCAATCCGAATACACCGTATAACACAGACGGAATCCCAGCCAATAATTGTACGGCCGGAGAAATGATTTTCGCCACTTTTTTCGGTGCAACTTCTGCTAAGAAAACAGCTGTTAATAGACCAATTGGAACTCCGATGATTAAAGCGCCCAATGTAGCAAATAGCGACGCTACAATCATAGGGAATATTCCGAACTTATCTTCGCTTGGCACCCAGTCCGTCCCAAAAATAAAATTGAAAAAGCTGTAGCCATCAAATATAAATGGATGTGAGCCTTTATAAAAAACAAATCCGATGATTAACAATAAACTAACGACAGAAAGAAGTGCACAGATTAAAAATATTCTTTCCGATAACTTCTCTAACATATATTTCTTTTTATTCGATACTTGATTCTCTCTTAATGGGCTTGACATGTTGCATTCCTCCAACATTGCGATGACAAAATATGTACGCAATCATTCTAAATAGTAACTTTTATGGTTTTACTTTTAATTTACTGGGATAGCGCCCGCTTCTGATACAATCACTTGACCCTCTGAGCTTAAAATAAAATCCATGAATTGTCGTCCCGCTTGCGAAATATTCTCTTCTTTGTAAACAAATAAAAATGGACGGGATAGACTATACGTATTATTCAAAACATTTTCAGCAGTACTTTCTACGCCATTAATACTAATCGTTGAAATAGAATCATCGATGTATTCAAATGAAATAAATCCTACCGCATGTTTATTGGTTGCAACAGTCGTTTTAATATTACCGTTACCACTTGCAATGATGGCTTCTCTAACCAATTCTCCTGAACTATAGCCAACAATTTCTTGGAAGGCATCGCGAGAACCTGAACCATCTTCACGGGAAACGACCACGATTTCCATATCATCTCCACCAAACTCACTCCAATTAGTGACCTCGCCAGTGAAAATTTGCTTTACTTGTTCAATCGTTAAATCCTTTACTTTGTTGCTTGGGTGGGTAACTACCACAATGCCATCATAAGCAATAATTGTTTCCGTTAGCCCTTGCGCTTTTTCTTCTTCTTTCAAGTCACGTGAAGACATACCGATTTCTGATACGCCGCTAACGGCATTGGTTATACCCGCAGAAGAGCCTATTTGATTGATTTCTATTTTTGTATTTTTGTCATTTTCTTTATATTTTTCGGCTATTTTTTCAACTAAAGGGCCTACAGATGTTGATCCGGAAATGGACAACGTTTCTGTTTTACCACCAGTAGACTCCGCTTCGCCATTATCATCAAAACTGCAGCCTGCTGTGAAGACTAGTAAAGTCATTACTAAAAATCCTCTAACTGATTTCTTTAAAACATTCATTATTAATCCCCCTAGATGTCCTACAGGTTGCTACGCATCCCTTTATATACCCACATAATAAAACGTTTTCGTTAATCTCGTGTTAATACTTTGTAAAGTTTTTGTAAATTTTATAGAATATTTTAATTAAACAAAACATGTTGATATATCAATATATCTTTTATCTATTCTCTTATTAAGGAAATTTCAAACCACATGTTTAGGACACTAAAAAAGAAAACTATACACACGTTCATAAACAACAAAGCTTATGAAAACAACCCGACAAAAAAAGCCTTGCAGTATTTTACTCTACAAGACTCCTCTGAATATTTATTATTTAAATATAAAGAAAGTAACATTCAAATTGTGAATTATTTTTAACGTAAATGATGATTTTTAATATCCAATTTATTTATTTGCTGCGTGAGTTCTTTGAATTTCTCATCAAGTTCTACATATCCTTTATCCCCTACAGTTAAAAAACTAAGCTTCCCTAACACTTCTTGCCTTTCTGTTTCAAGCTTCAAACGTAAATCAGCCAGACTATCTCTTGTTACTGCTGTCTCTTTTGATTGCTTCTGTATACTGTTTCTTGAAAACACCAATTGATTGCTAGTTGTCTTATCCAGAAAATATTGATCATGTGAACCGACAAGTAATGTACCATTATATTGTGCTAATGTTGTTTCAAGCTGTTCTCGTGAAGGTAGATCAAGGTGATTTGTCGGCTCATCTAAAATAAGTACATCTTTTTCGTCCAGTATATACGCCATTAACTTACACTTTACACGCTCCCCCATACTCATGTAACCGAGTGGCTCTATCCATTGAGCTGCTGTAAACTCCAAATGAATCATTAAATAAAACAATGCCTGAGCCTAATATATGAGGTGTAACCGTAATCATATACTCATCAAGTAAATTTGCTCCACCAATCATCCAGATTTTAGAGCCTTTTTGTACTTTTAATTTTTTTGTGAATGTCACTACATCTTCATTCACAAACTCCACATATTCATTGGAACCTTTTTCGGAAGCAGTAAAGACATAACATTTTTTATCAGGATAAGGAAATGTTTCTGTATGTTGCATGACATAATCATACGTTCTTTTTCCCATGATTGTTGTATCGATAGATTGATAAAATTCTGTATATCCATTGTCTCCTTCTCCCACTGTTTCAGTTAACCACTGCAGGTCATCATCTTCTTTAGCAATGAATCCATCTAAACTCGTTGCAATGTATAAAATAATTTCACGTGACATTTTTATCTCCTTTCTCTTATAGAATTACTCCCCTAATACTCTCCAAGCAGTGATTCCACCTTCTAAAACCGTTACATCATATTCTTTATCCTTTAATATAGTTGCACACTTCTTTGCAGAGTTTCCCGTCGTGCAAGTTACTATAATTTCTTGGCCTTTTGGCAAGTTCATGAAAGAATCCAAATTTGTCTCCCCATTCACACTGTCAAAAATAATTGTTTTCGGAATATTAATGCTCTGAATGCAACTGCCTTCAATATGATCTTTCTCATATTTATCCTCTGCTCTTACATCCAAAATAATTAATCCCTTCTTGTCCTGCATTCTTTTTTTCAATTCTTCTGGAGAAATTGATTTCAAATCCATACTGACACCTCTTTTATATAACTTTTTAAATAAATTAATAATCCTCGCACATTCAACTCTTTGTATGGGTGGCTCAAATATGTTAGGAGCTCATGCAAAAAGAGCCTTACAGAAAATCACCGCCAGACCCTACTTTACAATCATTTTTGGACAGATTCAACATTATGTAACTCTCGGCAGAATATAGTAGATATAATGAAGAAAGGAGAAGATTTGATGTTTTTACTTCAACCGATTACCCAGAACGCAAAAAAACTTTCTACTACTTTTAATCAAACGGCATCCCTGCCCAAAAGAATATCAATCACAGCATTATTAGCTGCTTTAACCGCCATACTACAATCAGCTGGTGGGTTGATTCCCCTTGTTGGATTGTTCATTAGTCCTTTTGCCACCGCACCTGTCATTCTTAGTACTGTTTTATCTGTCCAATATGGCTTTCCGGGCTATTTGTTAACCATCATCTTGCTGACTCTCATTCAGCCGAGTGAATTAATCATTTTCCCTTTCACAACCGGGTTATTAGGAATAGGAATCGGTTTTGCTTACCATCTATGGAAAAGGAGGCTTAGCATTATTCTGGCAGGAGCTATTTCATTACTAAGTGGAATTCTTACTGTTTTATTCATTTTTCAATTTCCATTATTAGGCCCAGCCATTCCGCCATCAGCAAGTATACAATTGTTTCTGTCACTTACGATTTTTTGCCTATTATATAGTTGGTTATGGGTTGAAATCAGTGTCATTCTTTTTAAACGGATTTTTTCACAACACGCCAAAATAACACGATGATAATCCTTTCGAAAGGAAAAGGCCAAAATCAGCGATATACATTTCATCACTAGGCACGAACACGACATCAATAGGTCATTCAAAACCGTCACCTGTCACAGAAGCGACAACTCCCATTTTATTGATGAATAAACTTCCTGTTCATCTCATGAACGGACGAACCGAGCCAGCAACGAAGAATTCAAACGTTTTTCAACAGTCTGAGTGTTAGTTTCTCTTCTGTTGTTGTAGGTGCTTCCAGCAATAAACAGATCTCCAGTCGGCGCGAACGATGAATGATATGAACTGAAATAATTCTTTGCTTTAAAATTCTGCCCTTGTAAGACAATATTTGAGCCAGGAAAATCGTGAAAAAATGAATAGTTATCATCTGTCCAACCCGGAAGACCGGTAAGTATATCCTCTTTTTGTCCATTCGGCTTTATGATTGTAATAGCTCCCCGGTGAGATACGTAAATCTTGATTCATAAATTCACATAAACCAGAAGAAATTTTTACGAATTATGCTAGCCTCTCAATCTCTCGCAAACATTTAGTTTTCAAATATTACTATACATTCCTTCGGTAATTTCAAGATTTCAGAAAATAAAATGTCACGGTAGTCCATATAACTCTTATCATGAATATCCACCTGTATATCCATTCTCATCGCTTGTTCAAGAAATATTTCTTCATCTCGCTCAGAAAGTTCGGCATATCGTTCCTTACTAATCACTTGCCCTTTGGAAACAAAAATTAGCTTATAACCATTACGAATTTTCAACTTTAACAAAATATTCTTCTCAAGAAGTTCCTTATGGCCGTCTATTCCATTTTTCAAATAATGAACGGTCTGCACGATATCTCGATATTTCGCTGCAGACTCAAAGTGATAAGATGCCGCTTCTTCGTTCATTTTTTTCTCTAATTGTTTTGTAAAGACTTCTACCTTTTGATCATCCAGAAGTATCTCTTTCATTATTTCACCATTTCGCTCATTTTCATCACTATTCATTAATACAGGAAGGACGTGATAGTCAAATTGATACTTCCCCTTATTTTTTTCGATAGGATAAATATTTTTCAAAACATCCAACACATTCTGAAGGACATTTTTACTTCTAAAAGGTCCGTAACAGTCCTTTCCCCTTTCATGTACAACAGTCAATGGAGCCGAACCATGTTCAGCCCCTATTTTTAAATAAACATAACGATTATCATTTTTCATTTGTACGTTAAAATAAGGCTGAATCTCTTTAATGAGCTTACATTCAAGCAACATTGCCTCTAAATGAGTATCCGTAACTATATATTCGATATCGCGTATCAACGGAACCATTTTCTTTACTTTTTCCCACTTTGGTGAACCTACGAAATAAGATTTCACTCTCTTTTTGAGGCATTTACTTTTTCCTACATATATAATATTCCCTTTAGAATCAAACATTTTATATATTCCTGGCTCTTCGGGTATAGCATCCAACTTCGCCTTTAATACATCTCTATATTCTGTCGACGTCAAACATTTCCTTACCTTATTCAAAATTTTCCCCCATGTCATGCATTTTTTCATTATAACAAGAATCATTTTACACTATAGAAAAATGTGCAGGGTTTCCTGTCTCCTGCACATTTCAGATTGTCGATAAAAGGTATCTTTTCAACGTTATTTAAGTCTCTATATCTTTAACAAGTCTAAATCTCTTGATATAATTGTACTTTATTATAATTTAAGAAAGAATATAGGACAATCATGAAAACAAGCGGCAAGCTTAGTCTTTTAATTTCTCAAATAATATTTTTTGCTCTTTGGCCAATATGGATACAATTAACGCAATATCTACATCCGCTCGTTATAGGGGTAATGTGGTTTTGTATTACTTTGTTAGTTTTATTTATGGTATATGGAGTTAGACAAACACAAATTTGTATACCCAAACAGCTTCTTCATCTTTTAATAGGTCTTTATTCTATAGGGTTACTTATTCTATTATTTTTCAGACCGAACAATCAGAATTACGAGAACGTAAATCTGATTCCTTTTGAAACTATTTACTTTTATCTTTCTGGAAGTGTCGATTTCTTAATAGCTTTTTATAATTTAAGCGCCAATATCGGCTTATTTATACCGTATGGACTGTATTATGGTTATATCAAAAAGAATGCTACAATACTGCAATTATTGATGATCACAACTGGTACTATCGTTACCATTGAATGTTTGCAATTTTCAATCAAAAGAGGCAGTTTAGACATTGATGATCTGATTCTTAACGTTTTAGGTGTTTGCCTTGGCTATCTGATTTATCCTTTGTTCCGAAAAGTGTTGATAATCAAATAATCAAAAGTAGGTTCAATACTATATCACATATTGTATAAAAATTACCTATTCACAGAATATGAATAGCACAACACGGCTGTACAAAAGCAAAGCTTTCGTACAGCCTACTTCAAAAAACTACTATAACACTTTAAACATCAAATCATCATCCAGTCCCTTTGTTTTTTTCTATCTGTTCTTTAATTTTTAATGCCACTTCAAGTACTTTAGTTGCTCCATGAACGCTAACTTTGGGTGTTTGTTGGGATTGAATAGATTGAAGAAAATGGTCGATTTCTAAACACAGTGCATCTTCGTGAGAAACAGCAATTTTTTCAATAATATTTTCTGAACGGTAGGAACGTACACTTTCTGAAGGATGATTAACTTTATTATAAATATAGATTTCCTTTGTTAATAAATTCGTTTTGAGAAACCTATGTTTTTCTGTTACATATAAACTTCTCTTTTTTTCTAAGGAAAAGCGGCTGGAGAGTAAAGTCGCGAAGCATCCGTTTTGAAATGAAAGTAAAGCGGACGCAGCTTCCAATTGTTTACCTTCTTCAATGTAGTAACCCACGCCAGAAACCGTTGAAAGAGGAGAGTCGACCAATTGTAAGATGAGATCAATATCATGAATCATAATATCAAAGATAACATCTGTATCCATATGGCGGTTTGGGACTCCAAATCTTCTGGCTTCGAGAGATACCACATCATTTTGGTTGATGATTTCAGCCAGTTCTTTATAAGCTGGATTAAAACGTTCAACATGCCCAACTTGAACGATGACGGATTCATTATCGACCATTTTTGTAAGCTGCTCCGCTTCTTTTAACGAGGTGACAAAAGGTTTTTCAATCAAAACATGTTTACCTTTCTGAATGGCCTGAGTGGTTAATAAAAAATGATAGGATGTCGGGACTGCGAGAATAACTGCATCTACCGCCTCAAGAAGCTCATCATATGAAGAAAACGCTGAAACCCCAAATTTCTTCGCTGCTTCTTCCCTTTTCTTTTGATTCACATCATATATACCAATGAATGCTATATTTTTCATTCCATACAAAGCCTTACAATGATTAGCACCCATACTACCAATACCGGCAACTCCTATTTTAATCGGGTTCATGACTGATCACTGAAAAATTCTTTAACAGATAAAATAATCTGATTTTGCTGTTTTTCTGTCAGCATAGGATTGATTGGTAAAGCCAGAATCTTCTTAGAAACACTTTCTGACACAGGTAAATCACCCTTTTCATATCCGAGATATTCAAAAACTTGCTGAAGATGAAGGGGAATGGGATAATAAATACCGGTATCAATATGCCTTTGCTTAAGAAATTGAACCAGTTGTTCCCGTTTTGTTGTTTCAATACAATATTGATGAAAAACATGCTCTCTATCTGCTGCTATTATCGGAACATGAACGATTCCGGTTAATTCTTTTTTATATTTCTCTGCCACTTCTCTTCGCCTATTATTCCATTCATCCAATCGTTTGAATTTGACTCCTAGAATAGCAGCTTGTATTTCATCTAAACGACTATTTAAACCAATCTGTGTATGGACATACCTTTCAGAGCTACCATGATTTCTTAAAGTTTTGATTTTCTCATACAGATTTTGGTCCTTCGTTACAATCATTCCCCCATCACCGTAGGCCCCTAAATTTTTAGAAGGAAAAAAAGAAAAACAACCCAAATCACCGAACGAACCTACTTTTCTGCCTTGAAAGACCGCTCCGATTGCTTGGCAAGCATCCTCAATTACTCGAAGCTTATATTTTCGGGAAATTTCCATGATAGCGTCCATCTCGGAGGGTTGTCCGAATAAATGAACAACGATAATAGCTTTTGTTCTTTCTGTGATTGCAGCTTCGATTAATGCTGGATTCATATTGTAAGTCAATGGATCAATATCGATAAAAACAGGCGTTGCCCCTACCCTCGCAATTACTTCCGCCGTAGCAAAAAAGGTAAATGGAGTCGTTATGACTTCATCCCCCATCCCTATATTTAATGCTTCCAAACTTAATAAAAGCGCATCCGTTCCATTGGCCACTCCTAATCCATAGTCAACTCCTATATACTTGGAGAGGTCATCTTCCAACCGCTTGCCCTTTGTACCTAAAATAAATTGACCATCTTCAAGCACTTTCCCAATTGACTGAAGAATTTCATCTTTTAAAACTTCATATTCTGTCTTTAAATCAACAAGAGCAATCATTCTATCGCCTCTCTGTCTGTTTATAAAAGCTACTTTTTACTTTATGCCATTCTTTCCTTCTTGGTGAGTAAAAAAATTTTACTTTTAAAATAATTGTCACTGAAAAAATCTTTTTGAATATAATATCGTGATAATTTGCACTATAACTTATCCAATGTTAGTTCACATAAGTTATAAATAATATAAAATTGGAGATTCAAAGTGAAAATAAACATTTATAAGGATGAATTTGCCGATCAATGGGATAGTTTTGTACAACAATCAAGAAATGGCACCTTCATGCAGCAACGAAAATTTTTAAATTATCATCCTCCAGAGAAATTTCATGATTGTTCCTTAATGGTTTATGACGAACAGAATCAGTTAATAGCTGTCATTCCTGCTGCATTAAAACAAGAAGATGATACACCTATTTTCAGCTCTTACCCAGGAGCCTCGCATGGTGGAATTATTGTGAATCAAAAATTCGATACATCAAAAGCTCTGGAACTAATTCCTCTTCTTATAGAACACTGCATTAGCCTTAATTTAAAAGGGATTGAGTTGAAAATGCCCCCTCGCATCTACCATTCCTGGCCTACAGATGAAATCGACTTTTCCTTACGATATCATGGTTTTTCACCTGAAATTTCAGAATTAGCAACAGCGCTCCCGCTCAAAGAAATAGACAAACCAGACAGTTATATGAACAAAAACTCTTTCAGAAACATGAACAAAGCAATCAAACAAGGAGTGCTCGTCACGGAAAGTGATGATTACAAGTTTTTTTGGGAAATATTAGAGTCAAATCTTAAAGGAAGACATAACACATTACCGACTCACACTTACGATAATATGTTGGATATCATTCAAAGATATCCTACACAAATTAAACTTTTTGCCGCCTTTTATGAAGGAAAAATGATTGGAGGCGTATTGGTTTTTCTCCTTAATCATCGTGTAATCAATTGTTTCTACATTTGTCATGACAATCAGTACCAGCATTTAAGACCTTTAAATCTGGTTTTCAATCAGCTGATTGCCTGGGGAATGAAGGAAGGTTTTCACTTTGTTGATTGGGGAATTTCAACTGAAAACAAAGGAAAAGTGATTAATTCCGGTTTGTTCAAGTTTAAAGAAGGGTTTGGCGGACGGGGCATTTTACGTGAAACCTACAAATTAAATTTATGAAATAGGGTGATCAACATGAAAATACTGTTTATTGAAGTAGCAAAACAGTATGTATTAGGACTCCCTTCTGGATTTGAAGAAGCAGGTTGTCAAGTAACAGTTTTGACAGATATCCAAGAAGAAGAGCTAGAGAAGGTATTAAATAAGTTTAGGCCAGATTTGGTCGTAACAGCTGGATGGACAAAAATCCATACATCAACAAAATTGAAGATTCTTCGCAAACTTCTGAAGAAGTATAATGTAAAACATGCCTACTGGGCAACAGAAGATCCACGTTGGAGAAAAAGATGGTCTCTCTATTATATTGAAATGACCTGTCCGGATTATGTTTTTACCATTGACCGAGCCTCTGTCCCATTTTATCAGAAGTTAGGCTATTCAGCACATCACCTTCCATGGGCCTGTAATCCTGCTTTTCATAAGCCTGGTAAGCCACAAAATCAATACACCTGTGATATTGGTGTTGTAGCAACTGCCGGGGTAAATTGGGATTCCTATCGCAAAGACAGTGTGCAGATACTTTTAAAACCATTAATAGAGAAAGGGTATGACGTTTCAATTTGGGGAGATCGCTGGGATAGACTCAATCCTGACATAGTCGGATTTAATGTTCCTTCTCAATTTTTGAGGAAAAAACTCAACTACGTAGACACAAATGATGTGTATAGTTCTTCTAAAATTGTTCTCGGATTTCAAAACGATTTATATGAAGCAACTTCACGGACATTTGAAGTTCTCGGTGCCGGCGGATTCCTGTTGACTCCATGTACCCCTGCTATTCAAGAAAATTTCATTACTGGCAAACATCTAATTTGTTCCCAATCACCCAAAGAAACAGTCGAATTAGTTGATTATTATCTTAAACATGAGAAAGAAAGACAAAAGATTGCTCTATCAGGCCAAAAAGAAGTCTACACAAACCATACCTACAGACATCGTGCTGAAAAAATATTAAAAATTGTAGGTAAATCATCAAGATAAGGTTGGGATTTCTATGCAAAAGTCAATTAAACATTCTGTTCAATGCAGAGGCATCTCTATAACGGGAGAATATACGACAATAGTTACCTTTTATCCGGCAAATCCTGATACTGGTATTGTCTTTATCCGTGATGACCTATCGACAAAACCACAAATAGAATGTCGAACCGAATATGCTCGTACCGATTCACGTTGGACCTCACTTGTAAAAAATAATATTCACGTTGAACATACAGAACACTTATTAGCTGCTATTACGGGTTTAGGAATTGATAATATAAACATACATTTAAGTAGTCCACATATTCCGGTTGTCAGTCAATTCAGCAGTCAGGAGTTTGTTGAGGTCTTATTACAAGCGGAACCTGTCATTCAGCATACACCGAAAAGGTATTTAACTATAACCGAGCCAATATGGGTCTTTGACTCTTTTATCTTTAACGAGCAACGATATGACAATATATTACTGGCTTTACCTGCCGAGGAACCGACTTTCACTTATCTGCTTGATTATCCAAACAAACAACTACCATCCCAAATAGCTCATTACAAATTGACCTCAGACAAGGAGTTCATTTCTGAACTATCATCGGCTAGATCGTATATTATGGATTATGAATATGATTTTGTTGAGAAATTACTCGGTCATGCAATGAATCAATGCCTTGTGATTTCCAGTGAAAAAGATGAAAAGCTCAGTTGGGAAAATGAGCCCGCAAGACATAAATTAGTAGACTTAATAGGTGATCTTTCAACTATCGGAACACCAATCAAAGGGCACTTTATCGGTATTCGAACAGGACATAAAACGAATATTGCAATGGCTAAAAAAATAAATGAATTCTTCAGAGGAGATAAGCGATGATTATTGCTATTCATCAACCTAACTACATCCCTTGGTGTGGGTATTTCCATAAAATGATGTCTTGTGATTTGTTTGTCATTCTTGATGATGTCACCTTTTCAAAAACAGCCATTACGAATAAAAATACAATCAAAACTTCCACGGGACCTATCCTACTAAGTGTCCCTTTATCAAATAAAAAAGGCCTAATCAAAGATGTAACAATCTTTGAAGAACAGCACTGGGCAAAAAAACATTGGATTTCCTTACAAAGAAACTATGCACGGGCTCCTTTTTGGAAACAATACGAACCTCTTTTTGAACCTATCTTTGAAAATCCGGATGAGAAATTGGCTGATTTCAATTTGAGGCTGATTGAAGTTATCCGCACTATTCTTGAAATAAATACACCGATCATCCGCTCTTCCGAAATCCAAGAGACAACAGGATTAAAAGGCGATAAAATCATCAGCATCTGCAAAGCTTTACAAGCAACAATCTATTTATCGGGGACTGGGGCTAAAACTTATAATGATGAAAAGCAGTTTGAGAATAATCAAATCCAGTTAGTGTACCAGCAATTTAAGCACCCCGCTTACCCACAATTATGGGGTGATTTTATACCGAATCTGAGCATTTTGGATTTACTTTTTAACTGTGGTCCAAAGAGCAAAGAACTTTTACCGAAACAGGTGATTTATGAATAAAATGAATATACTGATAACCGGATCTGGCTCTCTCTATGGTGTAGCTGTTATTCAATCTTTATTAAAATCCAAATTAAATGTAAGATTAGTGGCAATCGATACTCACCCCTACGCCTTTGGACTTCATCTTGCCCATTACAGTTATATCGTTCCACCTGCAAAGGAAGAGCAACAATATTTAAACACCATACTGGAAATTTTAAAAAAAGAAAAAATCCAGGCTATTTTTATCGCTTCTTCACAAGAACTTTCTTTTTATAGCAACTACAAAACGTTGATTGAATCCGAAACAGGAGCAAAAGTATTCACCAACTCTCAAAAAGTATTATCCATTTGTAATGATAAATGGAACACAATCAACTTTCTCAAAGAACAAGGTTTTTCTTACCCGCAAACGATTCGTTACCCAGAAGATAAGGAACAGATTCAATCTTTTCTTAAGGAGGTTGACTTCCCTATCATTGTGAAACCGCGGCATGGAAAGGGTTCTGAAGATGTGCATGTTATACAAAGTTTTCATACACTCTTTCAAGTTCTTTCAGCAAAAAAAGATATGATTATTCAGCAATATATTCCCGCTGACCAGGAAGAATATACTGTGGGCATTTGTAGCGGCACCGATGGTCATGTATTATCATCTATTGCGTTAAAAAGACATTTACAAGATGGCATTACAATGATGGCAACATCTGATGATTATGAGCATATCTCCGATTACTGCAAACAAGTGGCGAGTGTACTCAAACCTTATGGACCCTGCAATTTCCAACTTCGGCTATGGAAAGGAAAAGCTTATATTTTTGAAATCAACCCGAGATTCAGTAGCACCACTGGCATGCGTACACTTTTGGGTGTTAATGAGCCTGAAATTTTGCTGCAAACTGAATTGTTACAAAAACCAATCCCAAAGCTTAAAATATTAAAATCAAGTGTCATCCGCCACTACACTGACTATTTGGTGCCAACCGAACAAATCTTAAAATTAGAAAAAGAAAACTTTTCAACGAAAGAAGATGAAAATGAATAAAATAAGACAATGCCTCTCCTCAAAATGTATCAATCAACTAGCGTAAATTTCTTTTTGTCTGACGAAGTTACCCTTCCGCATTCCGCACATTTATATTAACTGATTACCCTCTCAAATCAATGATTGAGAGGGCCTTTTTTCAAAAACAAACTTACGTATCTTAAAGAATTTTTGGTTATGCTGCTTCTTATCCTGGAGTCGATTAATCGTTTAATGACTCGTTATAATCCGGAGTCGGCCATTCGTTTGATGATTCATTATAATCCGGAGTCGGCCATTCGTTTGATGACTCGTTATAATCCGGAGTCGGCCATTCGTTTGATGACTCGTTATAATCCGGAGTCGGATGTTCACCCCGTGATTCGTCATAATCATTATTCAATTTCAAAATCCCAATCGCTCCTCCTAAATATTGAAACCGTATATTTCCGTCTCCATCTCTCCATAAAAAGAAATCAGGGCCGCACTTAATAAAAGCGCCTGTCTTATTTATTTGCTGTGCGCCCTCATACACTTGAATTCGATCCCCTCGCTGTAACATATCATTCAACACTTCACACATTTTGCGGTTATCTACATCAAGAGAAAAGAATCCAATTTCATCGCTTTCTTCACACATAATAATTCAACTCCTTCCATTAACATCTATATATCGTATGAACACTACCTTTTAAATGCATAAAGATTTTAAAAATAAAATCACTAATTTGTTATGAATGAATATGTTGTTAGAAAAAAAGGAGGCCTAAGAAAGACAATGCAAAACTGCTTATTTTATTTGAACGACTTAATTTCACCTCCAATTTACTCTCCCTGTGATAGCCTTTCAAACAGTCGAACAATCAGAATACTGTCAAACTGCCAACCAGTTCAGTTCTTCTATTCAAAACTGTTAAAGGAAAACAAAAAAAAATATCCGATACCTTTTTCAACTAGTAAGAAACATTCCCCAAAAATATATGTACAAAAAATAGCTTCAAATGAAATTTCCTGTCTTTCCTTCACTGAGACGGGCTCTTCAATAGCTGCCCTAGAGAAAACATCAACAATTACCGAATTGCCTAATTCCAATCTGAACAACATTGAAGTAAGCTACAACGACTTTGATCACATCCGACAGAAAGATAAACCGATTAAACCTTGGAAGAAATCCATAAACAATGGTGAATTAAAACTGTTCATCCCGCATTCAAGCAAATTTTCTGCATATCATCAAGAGTGTCCTGCTATCAAAAACAGTCCTGTCTCACTTCCTTTCATCTCTAAACATAACAAGCATCCTACCTTAAAGAAAGGAGACCAAATAAGCATTTACCATAAAAATCAATCTCTCGGCACCGGGACTTTTGCTACTCAAGGTGAACAATTCTTCATCTGGCATGATGCAAATGGAAATGACCGTTTTCAACTTAAAGACGGATTGCTGACAATAAAAAAACGCAAACGCCCGTCTAGCGACGTATGAGGCTCTCAGGATGAAAGTCACAACACAGTATTGCTGGACGTAACGACCTTAGCCGTTATTCCTTAAAAACCGCATGTCTCCTACTTTTTTATCAAAAAGCAGGACCAGTGATAGCATTTCTATGTTGACTTATCGTAGGATGGCTGTTGAAGTTCACTAGGCGCTGGAGCTAGACAGCTTACAAACTTCAGAATTATATACGCTTATCTCATGAAAAACATAAAACAAAAACGCGCATCTCTTCAGTATAAAAGGATACGCGTTTTCTACATGTTCAATTATTTTAAATTAGAAGTCGGAACAAATCCAACATTACCTGAAGCTGATTTAACCAATGTCCAATTGCCTACTTTATAACCGATTGTCACTTTCTCATTTTGATTCAGAACACTCACTTGAGCATATGCTACGGAAGGTCCTTTTCTTAGAGGAAGTGTTTCTGTCCCAATCAACTTTTCACCACTGAACTCGATGGTTGGAGAACCAACACGAAGCGTATAATCGATTGATCTTGCTAAGAAAACAGCAAAATCAGCTCGGATGATAGGCAAGTCCGCTCCAAAACTACCATTTTCCATGCCTTGGGCAATTCCTCTTGATGTCAAGGCTTTCGCTGCTCCGGATACAGAATTCCCGAAACTGTAATCGAACGCTCTACTAATCATGATGGCCATTTCACCACGTGTGACGCTGGCATTTGGTTTGAATGAACCATCTGCATAGCCGGAGACAATTCCTTTCTCTACTGCCGTTTGGATATATCCCGACGCAAAATTAGCTACCCCAACATCTTTAAACTTTGTACTGCGTTTGGTTCCATCTAAACCCAGTGTTCTGCCAATCATAGCGATGGCCTCTGCGCGTGTTACCTGTTTGTCTGGATTGAAATTACCAGTTGTGTCGCCTGTTGTGATGCCACCTTCCGCCAAGTAACTGATTTCCTTATATGCACGATAGGATGAGCTTACATCATTAAAATGTGTACCGGTGCCATATTTGGCTAAGGTTGCAGCCTTACTTTCCACACCTGTCGCAGATACAGCTGTTACACCATACGTGTAGGCTTTACTTGTATCTGCTGTTTCATCTACGAATGTTGTATTCCCATTCGTATTATAAACAACATCGACAATATTTTTGGCATCTTGATAGGACCCTTCCTTACTTCCTCCAAAACGGTAAATAATGTATTTTCTTGGTTGTGCACTATTTTTATCCGTAATTGTCAGCTTAATTCCAGCTTTATCTTCGACTGCCTGTACCAATGTCGGTTTCAACGGTTGGCTACTATCTTTCCAACTTACCGCCGGTGTCACTGCTGTATAATTATACAATTGCTGCTTCAGTACGGTTGCATAGCCAAGCGAATTCTTTTGGATGCTTCTTAATGAAAAATGCATTTGACCTTTTGCGATGCCATTATTTCTATTCGCCGTCACTTGATTAGGCAGCTCCATCTTATTGCTCCAAGCAGTGTCAGAATCAGCACCCACTTTATAATCCGCTACTCCGATATATAAATTGACCGGATGCACTTTCGCATATGTTTTCACTTCATTGCTCCACCAGTTTAATAGAGTGGTATAGTTGGCTGCAGCCAACGTTCTAGACCAATAGAGTTGCGGAGCAATATAATCGATGGTACCATCCTTAATCCACTGTCTTGTATCCGCATATAAATCATCGTAATTATTGACACCGGCTCTTGTATCACTACCAGTTGCATCAAGTGATTTATTGCGCCAAACACCAAATGGTGAAATACCGAATTGTACATATGATTTTGTCTCTTTAATAGTTGCATACAATTCACTGACGAGCTCATTTACATTATTACGGCGCCAATCTTCAATATTGGTAAAGGAAGCTCCGTATTGCTCAAATGTTTCTTGATCTGGAAAAACTGTATTACTTATTTTATATGGATAAAAATAATCATCCATATGCACAGCATCAATGTCATAATTCGCCACTAATTCTTTTACAGTTGCCACTAAATAGTCTTGTACCTCAGGAATGCCCGGATTCAAATAATATTGTTGCCCATATTTCACAACCCAATCAGGATTTTGTCGGGCCGCATTATCAGCCGACAGACTTTCTAACGTCTTCCCTGGCATTGTTACGCGGTATGGGTTCACCCATGCATGCAATTCCATCCCACGAGCATGCGCTTCTTCCGTCATGATTAGTAACGGGTCATAACCAGGGTTTGTCCCTTGTGCTTTCCCTGTTATATAAGAAGACCACGGAGCCAGTTTTGATGGGTACAAAGCGTCATTTGTTGGCTTTACTTGGAAAATGACCGCATTAAAATTATCTGCTTTCAATTGATCCAATGTTTCACGTGCCCATGTTGTATATTGTGCTTTCGTCATACCTGACTTCATATCAATATTTGTAACCGTCGCAATCCAAGCCGCTCGCATTTCATTTTTGGGATTTGCTGCACTTGCTCCTCTTGCAGCAAAAGGATTTAATGAAACAAGTAGCACTAAAATCACGATTACAGGTATTGAAAAGCGATACATTCTTTTTTTGTTCAACATTGTTCCCCCTTGTTATGTGTAAACCCTATCTATTTATTTCTAGCAAACTAGTATAGTTCATCCCCTTTTATAATTTTTTTAATATTCATTACACATAAATTATATCAAAAAATAGTAAACCATTCACGTTACTTGGGATGGAGTAGATTTATACGAATTTCATTTACAAAGAAAATAGCTTTTCACCTGTAAAGGCAAAAAACTATTTTCCCCTTCTATTCTTGTAAATTAATTGAGTGTGAGCTTCCACTCACTATTAAATAGCTTAAATCAATTCTAACTGCTTGATTAATCGTTGAGTTAAGTCATAGGATAATTCTTCATATCTAGCAAATGCGGATGAGAATGTACCTCTAGCACCGGTTAACGATTTCAATTCCGTTGTGAAGTTTAGCATTTCTGCTTGTGGTACTTCAGCAACCACATGTTCTACATTCTGTACTTCCTCCATACCAAGGATTCTTCCTCTTTTTCTTGTCAACTCACTCATTACATCACCAATACATTCAGATGGAATATCCATTTCAACCGTCATAATCGGTTCTAAAATACATGGATCAGCTTGTGCTATTCCTTGTTTATACGCTAAACTTGCCGCTATTTTAAAAGCATATTCTGAGCTATCGACCGAATGATACGATCCATCATACAAGGTTGCTTTCAAACGAATAAGAGGAAAACCTGCTAGCACCCCTTTATCCATCGCTTCTAAAAGACCTTTTTCAACAGCAGGTATATATTGTTTAGGAACCGCTCCTCCTACTACTTTATTCACAAACAACAACTCATCTTCACCATCTGTTCGCGGTTCAAAAATAATTTTGACATCACCAAACTGCCCATGACCGCCACTTTGTTTTTTATATCTACCTTGTACATCCGCTCGCCCTTTTATTGCTTCACGATAAGGAATCGTAGGGAGTTTATAATCTATTTCAATATCATATTTATGAAAAAGTTTACTTTTAATAATGTCTAAATGCGTTTCTCCTATACCTTTTACACGCAATTCCAAAAATTCACTATCTCGATAAACAATAATCGAAGGATCTTCTTCCTGTATTTTCGTGAGGGCACTTAAAACTTTATCTTCATCCCCTTTTTTCGTAACGATAACTACTCTTTCAAATGTCGGCTTTGAATAAACCGGTTGCACAATACTTATTGGTGCGTTTTTATCGCATAATGTATCATTGGTATTGGAGTATTGCAATTTAGCGATAACACCGATATCACCTGCTTCAATGCAATCAATGGCTTTTTGTTCTTTGCCTCGAACAAAATACAGACTATTGATTTTTTCTTCTTTCTGTCTATTTGCATTATACACGGATGAATTCACTGCTAATGAGCCACATAGAACTTTGACAAAAGAAAGCTTGCCTACAAAAGGATCTGATACTGTTTTAAATATGACAGCAGTTGTTTCTTTTCCGTCTCTTGATACGTCATCCTTACATTCCTGATCGTTTTCATCCGTATAACGGAATGTTCTTTCAAAAGGAGATGGAAGTGATTCGCATATGTAATTCAACAATAATTGTATTCCTTTACAATTTTGCGATGAAATGTATAATACAGGGTAAACTTCTCCTTCATTTATACCTTTTCTCAATCCTGCAATCATTTCTTCAGCCGTTAAAAAACCTTTCTCCAAGTATTCATTTAAATACTCCTCACTAGATTCTGAAATGACTTCCATTAACATTTCAAGATGCTCTTTATATACATTTTCATAATCATGCGGAATGTCTTTTACCATCGTTTCATTTTTTTTGAAATCATAAACCGAATATGTTCCATGCAAAAGATCAATGATTCCTTCAACGACATTATTTCGTTTAACAGGAATTTGCAATGCCACAACATTCTGTCCGAATGTTTCCCTTAGCTCACTATACACCTTTGCAAAATCACTATTTTCTTTATCGATTTTATTCACTAAAAAGGTAATTGGCATACTTCTTTCTTTTGCTTCTTTGACACTTCTTTCTGTTCCCACTTTTATCCCGGAGCGGGCACTTACCGAAATGACAGCAGCATCAGCTGCCTGTAACCCTTGAACTCTTTCGCCTTCAAACTCTAAATAACCGGGAGTATCCAAAATGTTTATTTTATAATTTTGATATAATAAAGGAATGAAAGAAGTCTGTACAGATATTTGCCGATTTTTCTCTTCTATATCAAAATCACTCACTGTATTCCCTTCCACAATATGACCAAACCGCGAAATATTACGTGAAACATACAATAAAGCTTCAGCCGTCGTTGTTTTCCCACTACCTTGGTGTCCTAATAAGACAATATTTCTGATTTCCTTACTCATACTAAATCATCCCTTCTCTTGACTAAATAATCTCGAATTGCAATGAAATAACTAGTAAGGGGAACATAATAGAATTGATATATTCTCCAAACAAAACTTTATATTACTATTTTAACATAATAATAATTCTGTATTATCAGAAATATACATAAATAATTTATGTTTTTTTCAAAGGCTGTTTTCGTAAACTTTGTCGCTAATAGCGGATGCCCCAACCCGCTCATTTTCATTCTAATGAAAGGAAAGCGCTAAGTTTATTTCTTTTTTATCTTTTTATTCCTGCAACGTTTGTCGCTTAAGGATTACAGCCTGATTTCGTTCAATCAGATAAAGAGATAGACCGAAAACAACAATCCTTTAGAAAAGAGCCTATAAAAAAGAGCCTGTGGTGATTTTACTCTCCACAAGACCCTTTAGATACTAGATTACAGCCCTCATTGAAATATTTGGTATAGTACGAAGTAATCGATCAATCACTAGTTAATAACGGGAATTGGCACATTGTTTTTCCAATCCATTATAAATCCTTTTTGTTGCGGATTTAAATTTTTAGGCAAATTCGTCTTTTTGAAAAATCGATGTTCTCGATTTTGCGCATCTTTAATCTTTACCTTCCCTGTATATTCAGTCGCATAAAAAATGACTTGGAGATTAGTCCCTTTCTTACCGTTCTTATATGTAACGAAACAATCTCTACCAGAATGCATGCCAAATAATTGCATATTTTCAATCGTTAAGGCTGTTTCTTCGAACACACCTCGAATAGCGGCTTCTTGATATTTTTCACCTAGCTCCATTATTCCGCCGGGTATACGCCAATTTGTTTCATCTGCTCTTCGTTGCAACAAAATTTTATCTTCTTTTTCGATAATAATTCCGCAACTGATTGTGATTAATGCTTGGTTATCAATTTGATCTTTGTCAGACACACTTAGACTCTCCTTTTATGCATGGTTCAAATTAATTATACTATACCGAGAAGGAGGTTCTTTGTCCATTTTTAGGAAATAGCAATCCTCATTAACAATAGAAAACCATCCGATGTTCCGGATGGTTTAAAATTAATCATCTTATCATAATTTTGCAGCACATCATGTATTCCTATCTTTTAGACAGAAAAAAGAATGACTGATACTAATCACAGACAATTTCTTATTAAGCAAAAATAATCTTAGCAATATCAAGTGGTTCTACGATTTGACCATCTTTATATACGCGCATATTGCCGCCTGAAATTTCATCAATTAAAGCTATCTCGCCATTAATGCGACCAAACTCAAGCTTAATGTCGTATAATTCAGCACCTTTACTTGCTAGTGCTTCTTTAACAATTGTAGCAATTTTTTGTGTCATATCCTTCAACGTTTCATATTCATCAAGCGATAAAAGGCCTAAAATATCTAAAGCATCCTTTGAGATTGGAGGATCCTGACGAGCGTCATCCTTTAAAGTAACTTCCACAAAAGCAGGAAGTTCTTGTCCTTCTGTCACATAAGCACCATATCTTTTCAAGAAGCTTCCAACCGCTTTAAAACGGCAAATGACTTCTAAACCACTTCCAAATGTCGTTGCAGGCTTAACTGTCATCGTTGAGTTATCTACATCTGCTTCTACAAAATGAGTAGCGATTCCTGCTTCCTCAATTTTTTTGAAGAAATATTCTGTTAGTTGGATCCCTATTTTACCCATTCCTTCAATAGATAAACCAACTGTATTGGCACCAGGATCAAATACTCCGTTCTCACCTGTTACATCATCTTTAAATTTCAATAAATAGTTTCCATCTTCTAATGAATAAACTGATTTTGTCTTTCCTTCATACACATGTTTCATTCTCTGTCATTCCCCTTTTTTTAAATAACTATCTGATTTTAAATAATAAACTTTCTAGATTAAAATAGTAAATTTATGACTCCTTCATTATTATTGATTGTTTTTTAGTAATTTTCAAGACAAAAGTTAAAATATTCAGAACAAAAAGAGTGGAACACCCTCTATAAAAATATCTCATCTATGTATATGTAATATGGTTATACATTTTCTAACGCTAAAAAGAAACGTCAAACAATCTCCACCTGCACGAAAGACAGAGATTATTTGACATTTCCTATTAATAATTATTATCGTGTTATTTTCTCACTGTTCTCAGTGCTGTTGCCCATGGAATTACTTGATCCAGCATTTGATTGACTGAACCTGCTTGAACAGCAGCAGGTTTGAACACCGTTCCATTTTCAAAATCAGTAAATAGTGATAATGCCGGATGTACACGAACGTCTGCAACAAGCAATTCACCTAAAATGCCGCGCAAATGTTCAGCCGCACGTGCACCACCTACTGAACCATAACTGACAATACCTGCAGCTTTATTATTCCATTCTTCACGTAGTAGATCGAGAGCATTTTTCAACGCACCAGTAATCGAGTGGTTGTATTCTTGTACGATGAATATAAATCCGTCACAACCGTTAATCTTTTCAGACCATGCCGCAATACCAGAAGGATCACCGTTTGGATCTCCTAAGAATGGTAATTTAAAATCTGCTATATCAATGATTTCATACTCTGCATCTTTACGTGCATCAGCTAATTCTTTCACCCATGCCCCTACTTGTGGACTTACGCGCCCTTCACGTGTGCTCCCTAAAACAATACCGATTTTCAACATTTCATTTCCTCCCATTTTTTCCGCATTTTCATCTATACCTAATAATTTTTTAATAAAATTCATAATACCCCCTCATTATTCGTACTCTTTCTCAAATGTAATGGTGCTTCTAACAGTGTCAATTGGCCGTACAAGCTGCTCGATTTGTTCACGTTTCGCTTCTAAAAATGGTGGCAGTGAAAGTTTCTCTCCAACCGTTTCATATGGCTCATCCCCCATAAACCCTGGACCATCTGTCGCTAACTCAAATAATATTTGTGGTGCAACACGTGCATAAAGTGATTCGAAAAAGTAACGATTTACATATCCCGACGTTTGAAATCCAAACGCTTCTAATCGGTCTGTCCACTCATCTAAAACCACTCGATCCTCTACTCGGAATGCAACGTGATGAACTGTACCATATCCTTGTCGTGCAACTGGCAACACTGTATTATGTTCAACAATAATTTGTGCACCGTTACCTCCCTCACCTCCTTCAAATAAATGGTATGAACCTTCTGCGTCAATTTCTTTAAACACCATTACTTGCTCAAGCATTTGTTTAAAATAGTCGAAATCTGCAATTCGAATAAAAATCGGCCCTAAGCCTGTAATGGCAAATTCTAATGGAATCGGCCCATTTTGCCACGGTGTTCCGGATGCTACACCTTCATTATATTCGTCTGAAATCAGTTGATATTGTTGCTCATCAAAATCGAAAAATGATAACGTCTTTTTACCAAACTGCTCTTTAATACCTGTATGCTCCACTTTAAGACGATTAAAGCGTTTCACCCAATATTCAAGTGCTGCGTCTGTTGGCACGCGGAACGAAGTTTTAGCAATTTCATTTGTACCATGCGTACCTTTAGGAATATTCGGAAAATCAAAGAAAGTCATATCCGTACCGGCACTGCCTTTATCATCTGCAAAAAATAAATGATATGTTTGAATGTCATCTTGATTCACCGTCTTTTTAACCAACCGCATGCCCAATACATACGTAAAAAATTCGTAATTTCTTTCTGCGTTGCTCGTAATGGCTGTAACGTGGTGAATACCTTTTAAATGATTCATCTTTAGTTCCTCCTAGTTTCTTTCATATAATTCGACATCAATTATCTTCATTTCGAGATAAATAAACAAAAATAAGAGAGCTTCTGCTCGATACCAATTTGTTTAACCATTCAATACATATTCAATTGTGCAGTTAAATATGATCATTTTATTATGATCGTACAATTTTTACGTAAAAATTTCACCGTTTTGAATCCATACTCCATTATATTTGATAATCTGTGATTTAATTAGGAAGTACATAATTAATTCGTGACTGATAGGATCCCTTAAAACAATTTCACTTTAAATTATCTCTAATTCGAAATAAATTTATCATGAATACACTATCCCTGTCAATTAATCGAACCAAAAAAAATCACTTCAACGCTTATCTTCATGAATGCCCATCCCGATACTTTCCTTCATT
>JBJEFL010000090.1:0-2517 GCA_051873995.1 Bacillus sp. (in: firmicutes) | reverse complement strand
GGAGGATGACTTTGAATTCCCAAACGATAACTGACATTATATTGAAGATAAATCTTCAAAGGAACTTAAAGTGAGGAGGAGGAATTTTGGCAAAATTTAATTGGATTGATATTACTCGTGAAGATGTAATCGGAGCAATCGAGAAGTTTCTTGCCGATAATCCAGAATACCCTGAACCTCGTTCAACATTTCTTGTTTATGGTGGAAAGAAATTACCCGCAAAGCATATTCGAGGAATGGCATATCAGGAACACTACGGTGTCCAAATCAGTAAAAATGATTTTGGCGGAGGAATGGAAACGGTTAGATTCTTTGAGCGACTCGGTTTTGAGATGGATTATCATGGAATTTCTAAGGATACTACTCCGACCAAAAGCAAAAAAAAGAGTGTTCTGCATAAAGAGATAATTGTCGAACAAAAAATAAAGCCAGCAGCAGTTGCCGACGGTAAACATACAGTACAGCATAAAAAGAAAAAAACAGAGGAGAACAAAGTCGTAATTCCATCAAAGAAAGTTATAGAGCAGAAAAATGCTCTCCAACTGATCCTTAATCGACTGTTTGATGGGGATATTGTCTGCGAAAAAACGTATCCTTGGTTAAAAACGCCAGAGATAATAAACGATACATATAAAAAATTATATGACGCTCTCTCTTCGTATCGTGGTGATACGAAGTTTGCAAAGAAAAATATTACCTTGCGGTGTGATTTCGTATGTGAAAGCCAGAAGTTGATTATCGAGTATGACGAGCGACAGCATTTCTCCGAGGCCAGAAGAATCTCATTGGAATCATATAGAGATATTCCTGTCTTATACGATCGCTCTTTATGGATTAAGGCTTGCAAGGATATAGGAGCAAGAGATAATGCTCCAGTAAACAGAGTTGAAATTCGGGCGTATTATGATAGTATAAGAGATATTGCTTGCTACGAACATGGATACAAATTGCTGCGTATCATGCATGGCCAAATCGACTTTGAATCTGATGATGCGACGGAACAACTTAGTCGCCTTCTAACAAAGGCTTTGAGAAATTGCACTATTGATAAAAGTGGTGTGTCGGATTCTGCTTCTATTGAGCAACATCTCAAAAAAGCGCCATTCATTAAGGTTGCAATGTATTTGCAGACCGATGAACTTAAAAATAAAAAGGCATTTGATAAGATTATGCCTGTTATGAAGAACGCAGATGTGGATATTATAGTTTTTCCAGAATATTGTTATGTGCCGTTTGTCGATGAGATTACCAATACAGATATTGCACTAACAGAAGATCAAGACAAAATATTTTCAGCCTGCCTGAAACTTAGCGAAGAAATTGGGAAAGCGGTTATTGTTAGCAGCCACGACAAGTATGATACGATTTATAATGTGTTTGCGAATGCTACTCCCCTTGAAGGAGAAACAGAACTGAATTTGTACATCAAACATACTATGTGTGGGAGTTCTTGTCTGGAATTTGAGCAGTATCCAGAAATTGCAAAATATTTGTTTGATCCAATTCTATTCAAAGGTTATTTGATTGGCATGACGATATGTTACGACTGCAATCATGCTTTGTTTAGCAGAATGTATGGTATATACGGAATTGACTTAATTATCAATAGCACTGGTGGAGATGTTGTTTATGACAAGTGGTTCAAGTACAATAAAGTAAGAGCTATTGAAAACGAATGTTACACACTCGTTACCATGGGTGGTGACGGTAGCGTTGAAAATGGACATAACTATGTATTTGGCTTTAATAAGAATGGGGGGCGGTTGAGTCCTGTCAATCTATGTGGTGATTCATCAAAACATAATGTGCCTGGTGGATTGTATGTATTTCAGATTAGAACTGATGAAGGAATGCCAGAAGTTGATAACAGCAATCAAATAGAAACAGAAAACAAAAATTGGCAATTAAAGTATCCGGTTGGCGGTAGTGAGGAGCTTCTTCAGTACGCTGAGAAAATCTCCGATGATATTTTCTGTAAAAAAGTTGGGGATTCAAATGTGTTCTTCCTTTTAGTGAATGGTATGGACATTTTGAAACCAGAAAAGATACAGCGCCTTTTATATTCTAAAAGGCTAAAGAAATACAGTAGCCGAAAGTATGTGATTCTTAACCGACACAATAAGATTGATGATAAATTCTTCCATGAAAAACTATCTGTAGTTTTGAAAGTTAGAGCAATGGAAAACTTCTGTGCAGTAATACTTGAATCTGATAACATCAATAAATGTTATCAGTGTGGCAAAAACCGCACTGCACAGGTAGTTAAGGCGAACGATGGATTTTGGGGCATTGACCTTGAACGTACTTCTGGTCCTGAAGCTATATGGAAGAACAAGCAAGGAATGAGAGCTTCCTGGAGAACGAATTATGAGTGGTTAGTGGAGAACGCAGAGACACTCTATAATGGGGATTAGTAATTTGGCTGAAGGAGGTGCGGTATGAGCAATTCAAACAACATGCACAAATACGATGACATAATAAATCTGCCGCACTATACGTCTTCTAAGAGACCTCGAA
>JBJEFL010000089.1:0-2558 GCA_051873995.1 Bacillus sp. (in: firmicutes) | reverse complement strand
TGCATAGGCAGTGATATCTTTGAGATAAATGTGTCAACCAATATTGACAATATCACAATGATCTCAATCAGAAGGCTTACGGAAGTTGTTCCTGCATTCGTAACTCCAATGGAAAGTCCCACCGTACCAAGTGAGGAAGCAAACTCAAACGCCCCTTCCAGTAAGGTACATCCAGAAAAGAATGTCAAAGCAATCGTCCCCACCACATAGACCAGAAGATACGTCTGTGCATAGGTAGAAGCTTCTTCCACCTGCGTTCTGTCCAATAATTCTTTTTCTGTTCCTTTACAATAATACGTGAACGTTACCGTCCGGTCCGGTATCATCTTTTTCTTTATATTCTGGAACATCTTTTTTGCAATCTGTGCCGCACAGATATTCACACAATCATGATCGGTAACCGCAATAAAAGCCGCAGCATCCGATAGGCCGATAGCTGTCAGTCTCTCCATATCTGTCGCACTGGCTGTTAACGTTAGTCCGCCATAAGAATATGGCAATTTTCGGAATGATGTTCATCGCAAACCACTTTAAACTGCGGATCATTCTGCACCGGACAGTCCTCCTCTGTATAGGTACAATTTTCAACAGGGGATTGTCACCCGCTGCTGAAAGTTGTACCTGAAGTATAGCTTATTAACTGTGAAAATGGTGTGAGAAAAGTAAAAATTCTTCTTTTGCATCCTTTCTCCCGGTTTCTAATAAGCAAAACAAAAAACACCAACTCTTTTACGGTTGATGCCCTTTGGTTTACTATAAAAATTATAACTTTTTCATTTTCCGATTTAATAGAGTAAAAGCCAAGGGGTACTAATGCCCCTTGTGCTTTTCTCTTTTCTTTTGCTGTTTCTGTTCAAACATTCGCAATTCATCCGCTTCTTTTTTCTCACGTCTTTTCACTTTACGCTCCTGCTTGCTCTGCTCCTGCTGTAATTTCAATGCCTGCTGTGATTTCGTTCCAATTCCGGTTTCCCACATCTGTTTTTTCGCTTCACGCTGCATCCTCTTCGGATTTCTTTTTATCTCCTTTACAACAGTATCAACAGCTGGACTGAACTTCAAACTGAAATAGTATTTTTGAATATACTCCTGTACCTCATAATCTTTCGGTTCTGCACCAAAAGTCACCTTAGCCACAGATAGTTTACCAGATTCGATACGTTCAAATACTCCTACCCAAAATGGTTCTTCAAAAAATACTGTCAGTTTTCCACTTACTTTGTCCATGAAAATCCCTCCTCAGATAATTGATGAACAAAGAATGGACAACCCGGAGGGGCAGGTTACTTACCCTATATAAAATAGGACGGCTGGGCTACCTACCAGCTCTAGCGCATTTCTCAATGCACATTGCGTTTTTTTCTTTGCATTTTATAATCAAGCCCTATGGCACGATTAGCTTTTTAACCGACAAACAATGATTTTTCTATTTCTGTACATGCTTGAATTTTACAATGTTTTCGTAAAATAATGTCGTTTTCCTGAAACAGGATATTTTTCCAAAGTAAGTACTTCTCTATATCCTTGTTTTTTGTAGAACTGAGGTGCCTGAAAACTAAAGGTATCCAAAAAACTATAACGACACCCTCGTTCTTTTGCAGTTTTTTCAGCTTGCTCCAATAGATTTGTGCCTATGTGCTGTCCACGAAGATTTTCTTTAACCCATAAATACTTTACTGTCAGCCAGTTACCATGCGTTTGTCCAATCAATCCTGCTACAATAATTCCATCATCCTTGTAATAAATCCCTACGTCCTTTGGATTTCTATCATCAAGCCTTTCGAGATTATAGGAAAGTAATCCCTGAAATATTGTTTCTTCATCTTTTTTCTGAATTTCATCTGTAATGATTTGCTCCATGATATCCCCCATAATTTCATACTATTCAACCACACAAATTTCGAGTTATCTTTTTCATTTTAGCAGTATCTTCCTTATATAATTCAAGATTCCCACATTCATGGCAAACGGCAACATGAACCTTTCCAAGATTATTCTTGAATATCCTTTGTATATTTATTCTTCCAAAGTATGGTGTCTGCAAATACGATAACCGCCAATTTCAACAGGCTACGCAGGATTTCTTTCTTTTTCATCTTCATGATCGCCTCTTTATTATCATATTAATCTCGTTAAGTATAGCACACGCAGTTTGTTTTTCCAATCCTAGGAAATATGATAAGTTCACAAAATCTTCACACAATTATTGGCGCTCTTTATTGACGAGTGCTAATTCATGTGTTATATTACACATAGAACAAAGGAGGAGGAAATGATTTTTCTTCCTGATATTCATAAATCAACACTTCGGGTTTCTCCGATAGTGCAAACTTTAGTTTATGTCATGAAAGGAGATATGACTTATGTTAATGCCTAGTATTTTTGGAGAAAGTTTATTTGATGATTTTATGGATGATTTTGCTTTTCCGGACATCGATAAAAAATTGTATGGAAAACATGCTTCCCATATCATGAAGACCGATGTGAAAGAAAAAGACAACATTTATGAAGTTGATATCGATCTTCCTGGATTTAAGAAAGATGAGATTCAGATCCAG
>JBJEFL010000088.1:0-13309 GCA_051873995.1 Bacillus sp. (in: firmicutes) | reverse complement strand
CGTCCTGAGCCAGGATCAAACTCTCCAAAAAGCGTTTGACTTGCTCATAAAATAATGTTTGTTTTAACTCCGTTAAAACGTTGATTAGAATTAACGTTGACGTGTTGTCTTGTTTAGTTTTCAAAGAACATTTTGTTTGGAACAACTTTTATATAATAACATAACTGTTGTTTTCTCGTCAACAACTTTTTTATTTTAAGCTGTTGTTTCGCTCTCTTGAAGCGACTTCAATAATATATCATTTATCCTTCACTACCGTCAATACTATTTTAAAATTTTTTTACTTAAATTTTAAAAGGATGAAACTACTGATTATCAAGGTCTTTATATCAAACGATTAGTTTGTCCTAAGCTATGTAAAATTCTACAGCAATAATAATTATAAGATCCAATATTGAATAGCCGCTAATGATAATAAACCAGGAATACCTAAAAAACCTGCCACTCCAGCTGTTGCCACATTGATTGGCACATGCAAATCGATATTGCTGCCAAAAGCATTCAAAAAGAAAAGGAACATCGCTCCAATCACAAACTTGACCATAACTCCACCAATAAAGCGTAACGGCTTAAAAGAAGTGCCTAAAAACAATAAAATCAAAATTAACCCGACAATAATGGAGACAACCACAATCGGTTCCATAAGAAAAACCCCCTCACTTAGCTCATTAGTACAAGCTATGTTATAGGCTGTCCGTTTAGAACCTATAACCGAGGGGATTCATCTACCATTTGTTTACTGATACATTTCTGTACTTAGCTTCTTTAAATAATGAAAAATACTTTACTTCCGCCATTTTTGTTTCTAGGATCATTTCATCTGTAGGTTCTACACACTTTTCAAGTAACCTTTTGTGATTAAGCCATTCCCTCTTCAAAACAGCAATTTCTTTTAATAAAGCTTCATCATATTCTTTTCTGAGCCAACCTTTGCGTCGAAACAACACGAACTTACTTCCTCCCGAATCTTACTAGCTTTATAATTCTCGTCTACCTTCTAAAGCTTTCGATAATGTAACTTCATCTGCATACTCCAAATCGCCACCAACCGGCAGTCCATGTGCAATTCTCGTCACTTTAATGCCAGACGGCTTTAATAGCCTGGATATATACATAGCAGTTGCTTCACCTTCAATATTGGGATTGGTCGCAAGAATGACCTCTTGAATAGTATCATCCTGCAACCGTTTCAGTAAATCAGGAATGTTAATATCTTCTGGTCCTATGCCATCCATCGGTGAAATGCTACCATGCAGGACATGATATAACCCATTGAATTCACGCATTTTTTCCATAGCAATTACATCTTTAGGGTCTTGTACCACACAGACGACATCTCGGTCTCTTCGTTTATCTTCGCAAATATAGCAAGGGTCTTGATCGGTTATATGCCCACAAACGGAGCAATACGAAAGATTGCGTTTCGCATTCACCAAAGCTTTAGCGAAATCCAAAACCGTATCCTCTTTCATTCCAAGTACAAAAAAAGCAAGCCGGGCGGCCGTTTTTGGGCCGATACCCGGTAACTTCATAAAACTATCAATTAATTTCGATATAGGCTCTGGATAGTGCATATTTCTGCCTCCTAGAACATGCCAGGAAGATTTAATCCTTTAGTAAACTGCCCCATTGTTTTAGAAGTTAATTCTTCCGCTTTCTTCAACGCGTCATTAGTTGCAGCTAGAACTAGATCCTCTAACATTTCAATATCATCTGGATCGACTACTTCTGGTTTGATTTTCACTTCCATGATTTCTTTATGTCCCGAAACAGTTACCGCAACCATTCCACCGCCAGCTGTACCCTCAACTCTTTCTTCGCCTAACTGTTCTTGAGCCTCAGTCATTTTCTTTTGCATTTTCTGCATTTGTTTCATCATATTTTGCATATTACCCATTCCACGCATATTATTAGCCTCCAATTATTCTTTAATTTCCAGTAGTTCATCGCCAACCAGCTTTCTTGCCTCAGCAATGAGAGGATCTTCCTCTTTTTGTTCTGTTTCATTATCTTCTAGGTTTTGAGTGGATAAAAACTCTTCACGAATTTGTTGCCACTGGTTCTCAGGCACGCCTTCCATAACTAAAGGACGGCCCACCAAACGCCCTAATACGCTCGAGATATTATCCAAAAACATGCTGTTGTCCATCGTCATTTGACAATGAATATCATACTTGAATTTTACCACAAACGCATCCTTTGAAGCAGCCACAGGTTCCGCTTCACTCAATAATGCCGCCAATGATTTTAGATTTTGATTATTAAGAGTGGCACGTAAATCCCCCCACTGATTTTTAACCGTCATCAAATCATTTTTGGTAGCCTGCTTTAATATATTGTGAATTTTACCAACTGGTGCTTTATAGGCTTTCTTGTTAACCGGCTTCGATTTTGAAGGTGCTGGTTGCTGCTCTGCATGTACAGTCACACCTTGACTCTTAATGAGCCTCAATTCTGTCTCAAGCTCTTGGATTTTCTGTTGCAACTGTTCCAACCCACTATGGTCGGACACGATTTCTTTCTTCTGATGGCAAAGCTTTACCAAAGTAACTTCTAAAAAGATACGCGGATGATTCGTCCACTTCATTTCCTGTTGCGCTTTATTCAGCGCATCAATCATCTGATAAATACTGTTCGGATGAATCTCTTCAGCCAGTTGTTTAAATGCATCATCAATGATTACACGCTCAAATGAGGAAGAAAGTTGTGAAGAAACTTGATATAGGAGCATATCTCTGAAATACAGAATAATATCTTCAATTAATCTGACGGGGTCCTTTCCTAAAGCCAGCAATTCCTTCAGTAACTCGAGAGCTTGTGTTACATTCTGTCGATGAATGGCTTGTACAAGATCACTGATGAATACCTGTGAAACTGAGCCTGTTACCGTTAAGGCATCATCAACTGTCACCTTCTCATTTGTGCTAAACGAAATGGCTTGGTCAAGAAGACTAAGCGCATCCCTCATTCCGCCTTCTGCTGCACGCGCAATAATTTGCAGAGCTTGTTCTTCACACACATTGCCTGTATTGGATAAAATAATATTCATCCGTTCCACGATATCCTCTGGACCAATTCGTTTAAAATCGAACCTTTGACAACGAGAAATGATGGTCAGCGGAATCTTATGAGGTTCCGTTGTGGCCAAAATAAAAATAACATGCTTCGGCGGTTCTTCCAATGTCTTCAACAAAGCATTAAAAGCCCCCGTTGAAAGCATATGTACTTCATCGATGATATACACCTTGTATTTCACTTCATTTGGTGCATATTTGACTTTATCTCGTATATCACGTATTTCGTCTACACCATTATTAGAAGCAGCATCAATTTCGATAACATCCGAAACGGAGCCATTTGTAATCCCAAGACATGCTGGACACTCATTGCACGGTTCTTGCACCGGTGAATGCTCGCAGTTCACTGCTTTAGCCAATATTTTGGCCACACTTGTCTTCCCTGTCCCACGCGGTCCTGAGAACAAATACGCATGAGAAATCTTCTCCTGCATCAGTGCATTTTGCAATGTCTTTGTAACGTGTTTTTGTCCAATTACGTCGGAGAATTGCTGTGGTCTCCAAACCCTATACAGCGCTTGATATCCCACTGTACGCCCTCCTTTATTCTAATACCTATCATTATACATGAATCGCTTTCTCAATTTCAAAACGTATCATAGAAAGGACTACTATACAAAAAAAGGATGTATATTCATCAAGCGTGAACATATCATCCTTTGTACTTGCGTTTTATATAATTAATAACTGCCGTACACCTTTTGTCGATTAGCAGCCATAAGCGTTACTCCTGCAGTTAGCTCGGCCCAGGCGACCCTGCGGCACATGAAAGGTTCCACTTAATGCTGCTTCCTTCCGGACCTGACATGGTTCATGGATTTCCATTGCGCAGGACCCAAGCGTCAACACCACTTACAGAAGGCAGACCCTACAGCGTACTAACCTCGAAAAGGAATTCAGTCTCGCTAGAGCGGATTGCGAGTACAGGGCACCGCTACCTCCCCACCTAGTACGGCAAAATTGATACCAATGATTAATGCATCACTATGTGACGCATTTTCAAGTATAATCATTTTTTCATAAAAAAGCAATGTTTTACTCAAAGTTAATTCCTGGCTCCTAATTTAATGCTTTCTTTGCCTGCTTTTCCGCTTTTTTACGCCGTCTCAATTCTTTGAAGAAAGCTGTCAGTAGTCCTCCACATTCAGCTTCTAAAACGCCTGTTGTCACTTCACATTGATGATTAAAACGTTGATCCGTTAATAAATTCATAAACGTGCCCGCACAACCTGCTTTGGGATCGGCAGCTCCATAAACAACTCGTTTGACGCGAGATAGAATGATAGCTCCCGAACACATCGGGCAAGGCTCCAGAGTCACATAAAGCGTCGCCTCTTCCAATCGCCATGTTCCAAGTTTCTTGCAGGCTTCATCAATTGCCATCAACTCTGCATGCGCAATAGCTGTTTGCGTACTTTCCCGTAAATTATGTGCTTTTGCAATGACTTCACCATCCAAAACAAGGACAGCTCCGATCGGCACTTCCAATTGTTCCCCTGCTTTTTCTGCCTCTGCAATGGCCATCCTCATAAATTTTATATCATCTATATGCATAACGAACTCCTTCGACTTTCTATAATTAAATCATCCATCCAAACCTACACTATATAGTAAAAATACTTGATTACTCATGAAATACCATGATTTTCAAAAAAAGAAAAGGGGACTGACTATGAACACAAAGCATCCATCCAAATTAGCTCTGCTCATGATTGATTTGATTAATGACTTTCAATTCCAATCCGGCCATCAACTACTTCAACATACGCAACAGATACTTCCTTCACTTTTGCAACTTAAAAAACGGGCTCGTGATGCCAGCATTCCCATCATTTATATTAATGATCATTATAATCTATGGCAGGCCGATTATAAAAAAATCATCCAGAAGTGCCAAACAGAGAACAATGCCGAGTATATTCAACTCGTTTCTCCAGAAGAAGATGATTTTTTTCTCATCAAACCAAAGCATTCCGCTTTTTATGGTACCTCATTAATGACATTGCTTGCACACCTTGAGGTCGATTCGTTGATATTGACGGGCATCGCAGGCAATATTTGTGTGCTCTTTACAGCAAACGATGCCTATATGCGAGAATACACCTTATTATGCCCCAAAGACTGCATCGCTTCTGCTGATGACCAGGATAACCATTATGCCTTGACCATGATGAAAAATGTATTAAAAGCGAAGATTGAACTCGCTGAGACTATCCAGTTTGATTAAATATTGTTTCTTTTTTTTCTTGCAGAATTGCCACCTGAATAAACCGTCTATGGTAAAATAACAGGAGCTTAAAAAACCAGGAGGCCGGGACAATCCATGAAACACACACCTTTTATTACAGTAGAAGGGCCAATTGGAGTCGGAAAAACCACATTATCTAAAGCCCTTGCCGAGCATTTTCAATACGCGATTTTAAAAGAAATCGTCGATGAAAATCCTTTCCTAGGCAAATTTTATGAAAACATTGAGGAATGGAGCTTTCAAACGGAAATGTTCTTCCTTTGTAATCGATATAAGCAACTGGAGGATATTGAACAAAAGTATTTATCCAAACAACTACCTGTTGTAGCCGATTACCATATTTTCAAAAACTTGATATTCGCTCAACGCAGTTTAAAAGCTGAACAATATAATAAATATTTAAGCGTGTTTAATATTTTGACTAGTGACATGCCTGTGCCGAATGTCGTTATTTATTTACATGCGAGTCTTGATACATTGCTGACAAGAATCCAAAAAAGAGGCCGAGATATTGAAAAGAACATCAGCCCCCTTTATCTTGAACAACTATCTAAAGACTATCACCATTTTATGGAACAATTCAAAGAGCAGCATCCTGATGTAACCGTCTTACAATTCAACGGGGATGAAATGGATTTTGTAAAAAATGAGCATGATCTCCAATCAATCATCCAGCAAATTGAAGAACAGCTGCAAAAAGGAGTACAAACAACATGAATTTGCGAGAAAAATATAATATCCCAAATAACGCTGTCATCACGATTGCCGGTACAGTAGGTGTAGGGAAATCAACCATCACAAATGCATTGGCTGAAGCATTGAACTTTCGGACATCTTTTGAAAATGTTGATTCAAACCCTTACCTAGAAAAGTTTTATGACGATTTTGCACGCTGGAGCTTTCATTTGCAAATCTTTTTCCTTGCTGAACGCTTTAAAGAGCAAAAAAGAATTTTTGAATACGGCGGCGGCTTTATCCAAGACCGCTCTATATACGAGGACACAGGCATATTCGCCAAAATGCACTTTGACAAAGGGAATATGAGCAAAGTGGACTATGATAACTATACGAGTCTATTCGAGGCAATGGTCATGACACCTTACTTCCCTCATCCTGATTTGTTAATTTATTTGGAAGGCTCTTTAGATGATGTATTAGCACGCATTAAAGAGCGTGGTCGCCCAATGGAGCAACAAACACCGATTTCCTATTGGGAAGAAATGCATCGACGCTATGAAAACTGGATCAACCAGTTTAATGCTTGCCCAGTTCTACGCTTAAATATCAATGATTATGACCTAATCAACAATGAAGGTTCAATTGAACCAATCGTTGAACGGATCGGCAACTTCATTGAGCATACCCGTCACCTACGAAAATAAGGGACTAATCCGGCAAAATACAGTAGCCACTACTCCTGTATTTTGCCGGAAATGTGCTAAGAGACAATATGTGTATAACAAAAAACACTACTGCTTTTGACAGTAGTGTTTTTTTAATGTTTCTATAATCTCCATTATGCGCTATGGATTAATTAAATAGTTATGGAGGAGGTAGAGGGATTCGAACCCCCGCGGGCTGTTACACCCCTGTCGGTTTTCAAGACCGATCCCTTCAGCCGGACTTGGGTATACCTCCGTTTCAACAATAAGTACTATATCACGCTGTAATATGGAAAGTCAAGTCTCCATATTACAGTGAATAAGAAAAAAGCTGAAAGCATAAATGCCTTCAGCTTAAACAAGAATTTATTTCGTTATAAATTCTTTTCCACCCATATACGGGCGTAATACGTGTGGAATTTCGATGCTTCCATCTTCACGTTGATAGTTTTCCAAAATAGCTGCCACTGTACGTCCAATCGCCAACCCAGAACCATTCAGTGTATGCACAAATTCTGGTTTGCCTTTGGCTTCACGGCGGAAACGAATATTGGCACGTCTTGCTTGGAAGTCTTCAAAATTACTGCAAGATGAAATTTCACGATATGTGTTATAGCTTGGAAGCCATACTTCAATATCATATTTCTTCGCAGCCGTGAATCCTAAATCAGCTGTACACATACTCAATACTTGGTAAGGTAATCCCAATAATTGAAGCACTTTTTCCGCATTGCCAGTCAATTTCTCTAATTCCTCATAAGAATCTTCTGGTTTAACGAATTTCACTAACTCGACTTTATTGAATTGGTGCTGACGGATTAAACCTCTTGTATCGCGTCCAGCAGATCCTGCTTCAGAGCGGAAACAAGCACTATATGCAGCATATTGAATTGGCAGATCGTCTGCTTTTAAAATTTCTTCACGATGCATATTGGTTACAGGTACTTCTGCTGTCGGAATTAAGAAATAATCCTCTGCTTCAATGCGGAATGCATCTTCTTCAAATTTCGGCAGTTGACCTGTTCCTGTCATGCTTGCGCGATTCACCATGTACGGAGGCAATACTTCTGTATATCCATGCTCATCTACATGTAAATCTAACATAAAGCTAATTAAAGCACGCTCTAAACGAGCACCTAATCCTTTATAGAATACGAAGCGGCTGCCTGTCACCTTAGCAGCGCGTTCGAAGTCAAGAATGCCTAGATCAGTCGCTAAATCCCAATGCGGCTTCGGTTCGAAATTATACTGTTTAATCTCTCCCCATGTTCGCACAACAACATTATCATCTTCGCTATCTCCAACTGGTACACTTTCATGCGGAATATTCGGAATAGATAATAACAATCTATCTAAATCTGCTTCTACTACACGTAGTTCATCATCTAATTCCTTAATTTGATCGCCAACTTCACGCATTTCTTTAATCACTTGATCTGCATCTTGTTTCTCACGTTTCATGATAGCAATTTGTTGAGACACTTCATTACGACGGCTTTTCAGTTGTTCCGTTTTGGCAATTAACTCACGTCGTTTACTGTCGAGCTCTTCGAATTTCCCTAAATCCGTTAAATCTTCTCCACGAAACTGAAGCTTCTGCTTCACTTCTTCTAAATTAGCGCGTAATAATTTGACATCTAACATGCTGTCTTCCTCCTTCTATATGCTTTACTATAATCTTGTTGCATGAACAGCTACCGCTTCTTTGTCTCCTGATTTTTTACCAAAAAAACAAAAAACTCCCATCCCTACTAAAAGGGACGAGAGTTACCCGCGTTGCCACCCTAGTTAAAAACAGCAAATAACTGTTTTTCACCTTAAAAAAATAACGACTTTTTCAGCCGAAAGAATTTACTACCCAAAAAGGGATTCCATTCTTCACTCTAGGACGGATTCACATACACTTATCATCGGTTCGCACCAACCACCGACTCTCTTTCAGATAAGAAGATATGCTACTAATTCCTATCAATGCTTTACTATTATTAATTGTGCTTACAATTTACTATAAATTATGCCATTATGCAACATTTTTATGCACATAATAAATAGTTATTATTTATATGCATATTGTATCATTTACCCCGTATCTTCGCCCATAAACAAAAAACTCTACCGACTTACTTAATCGGTAGAGCTTTCTTTATTTATTAGAACCAACCTTTGACCATTGTAGAAACGCTATCCCATACATTACCGAAGAAACCACCAACGGCACGCATAGACAGAACAAACCAGTTCGCTTTCTCCACAGTTTCAGCCGCAACTAGCTCCACACTAGCTAGTTTTTCGCCATCACTTGTAAGGAAACCATAGTCGCCCTTCTCAGACTCTACTGTCACATAACCAATTACTTCTCCTTTTTTAATAGGAGCCGTTAATTGGCCATCCTCATTCAGTTTGTCTTCATCAATGACAACTACCGGTTTGTAATCCTCTTCAGTTCCTTTTTCAACAACCAGTTGAACTGCTTCGCTTGTTTCAACGTTAACTGTTTTTTCTTTACCTTTACTTACATCAATTGTTCCGTATTTCTTCGGTACATAGCCTGCTTTCAAGATTTCTTCTGAACTAAAATTACTGAACGCATAGTCTAAGATTTTACGTGTATCCGTAAAACGTGCGTCTTTAGAAGTAGATTTCATTACCACGGAAATATAGCGTTGACCATTTCTTTCAGCTGTTGCTGTAAAACAGTATCCCGCAAAATCCGTAGAACCCGTTTTCAGTCCGTCCACGCCTTGATATTCGTAAATTAACCCTGGTAACATCCAGTTGAAGTTCGGATACTCTTCGCCATCTCGGAATGTTAATTTAGATTGACTGGATGTCTCTAATACTTCCGGAAAATCATTTAGCAAACGAAAAGCTAAAGTTGCCATATCACGTGCAGTCATGACATTTTCTTCTGTTTCACTTCCTGCAGGATATTTCCCTAATAAGTCACTATTATTTAAACCTGAAGAATTCACAAACTTATAATCCTTCATCCCTAATTCTTCAGCTTTCTTATTCATCAATGTGACAAAATTCTTCTCACTGCCTGACACTAATTGAGCTAATGCAACTGTAGCGGCATTCCCCGAGAAGATTGCCATAGCTTCATACAATTCTTTGACTGTATACTTCTCACCTTGCGTTAAACCAATGTTTGAAAGACCTGCACCTTTTGACAAATTATGTACATATTCGTCAATTAATACTTCTTGGTCCCATGAAATTTTTCCGTCAGCGATTGCTTCCAATACCAGATACTCTGTCATCATCTTTGACATACTTGCCACGCCAAGTACTTTATCGGCATTTTTTTCGTATAAAATTTTACCTGTTTCAGCATCCAATAGGATAGCTGCTTCGGCAGTTAAATCGAGTTTATCTCCTTCAGCCTGAGCAGGAGTGATACTGAGAGATAATTGAGTGAACATAAGTGTTACGACTAACGTCATAATAACACTGATCTTGCTAAACTTTTTCAACTTCTTGTACCTCCAATTAAAAGTTTGTATATGTTAAATAATTGTTTTTTCATGCACAGCCTTTTTTAGTTTAGCATAAACAAATCAAAAAAAATAGACAGAGGAAAGTCACTCTGTCTATTTTAATTTTTTACAATTTATAGGTCCATGGCACTTATGATAAAGAGTAGTTTGGCGCTTCTTTCGTAATTTGTACATCATGTGGGTGGCTCTCTCTTAGTCCTGCACCTGTCATTCGAACAAATTGAGAGTTCTCTCTTAACTGTTCTAGGTTAGCTGCACCACAATAACCCATACCTGAGCGGATTCCACCGATTAATTGGTACAACGTCTCAGATAGCGGCCCTTTATACGGAATACGCCCTTCAATGCCCTCTGGAACAAACTTCTTATTATCTTCTTGGAAATAACGGTCTTTAGAACCTTTCTCCATCGCCCCAACAGAGCCCATACCACGATACACTTTAAAGCGTCTTCCTTGGTAAATTTCCGTTTCACCAGGGCTCTCTGATGTACCAGCTAACATACTACCTAACATAACGGCATGTCCACCAGCAGCTAATGCCTTCACAATATCTCCAGAATACTTGATTCCGCCATCAGCAATAATTGTTTTTCCGTGCTTTCTCGCTTCAGTTGCACAATCATAAACTGCTGTAATTTGTGGAACACCAACCCCTGCAACAACACGTGTCGTACAAATTGACCCTGGTCCGATACCTACTTTGACAATATCTGCACCAGCTTCAAATAACGCTTTAGTTGCTTCGGCAGTCGCCACGTTTCCAGCAATAATGTTCAACTTCGGATAAGCGGCACGAATTTCTTTCACGATATTGATTACTCCTGCTGAATGACCATGAGCTGTATCAACCACAATAACGTCAACCTGTGCTTTCACAAGTGCCTCAACACGTTTCATTGTATCTTTGGCAATACCAACAGCTGCACCAGCTAAAAGTCTTCCTTGTGAATCTTTTGCAGAATTCGGGAATTCGATTACTTTTTCAATATCCTTAATCGTAATAAGTCCCTTTAAAACACCTTCTTGGTCTACTAAAGGTAATTTTTCGATTTTATGCTTTTGAAGAATTTTTCCCGCTTGTTCTAAAGTTGTTCCGACTGGTGCCGTTACTAATTGGTCAGAGGTCATAACATCAACTATACGTTTTGAATAATCGCTCATAAAACGTAAGTCACGGTTTGTGATAATGCCAACTAACTTTTGTTCTGTTTCGTTATTCACAATTGGCACACCAGAAATGCGGTATTTCCCCATTAGATGTTCTGCATCAAATACTTGATGTTCAGGTGTTAAGAAAAATGGATCCGTAATAACGCCGCTTTCTGAACGTTTTACTTTGTCCACTTGTTCAGCTTGCTGCTCAATTGACATGTTCTTGTGAATGATTCCTAGTCCGCCTTGACGAGCCATAGAAATTGCCATGTCCACTTCTGTAACAGTATCCATTCCGGCACTAATGATAGGTAGGTTAAGCTTTAGTGTTTCTGTCATATTCACAGAAGTTTGAACGTCTTTAGGTAAAACATCTGACTTTGCTGGAACTAGTAATACGTCATCGAACGTTAAACCTTCTTTTACAAACTTATTTTCCCACATAATTTTGACCCCTCCGATTGAAAATATTATTTGTAGGTTATCAATTGCACAAATTGCTGTCAAGAAATAAGAAAATTGTTAGATTATTCAATCTATTTGAAAGGAAAGATACTCATGCAATCTTTTATGCACAATTGGCATTCACTTGCTCTTTTTTATTCTGCATCAACATCACAAAAATACTTATACAACTGTTACCAGAAAAAATCGCTTAGTCAAAGTGAAACGCTTAGCTATCAAAATTGTCAGCCCTTTATGGACTATCTTGAACATGCTCATAGCTATTATGCAGAATCTTTATCAGCACCACTTTCTCTGCAGCCCATTTTACAGTTCTATGGCTATATTCAGCTTCTTAAAGCATGTGTCCTTACTATTGACCCGACGTATCCCAACTCCACTTCTTTGTTAGCGCACGGTGTTTCTTCAAGGAAAAGAAAAAAACAGCATTATCTTTTTCTAGATGACGAAGTTAAAATACAAAAAAATGGACTGTTCACACATATTTCCGGAGAAATGTTCCACATGAAACATTTAGAAGGTACAAAAGTGTCCATGAAGCAGCTCGTTAAGCAAATTCCTGAATTACATGACGAACTCGTTTACTTTAACTTACCACATGGTACCATACTGCAAAGTTTATCACCAACCGAATATACTACATCAGACAAATTATTAGATAGTCTTCATATCACCAGCGACCGATTAGCACAGTATATTCAGGATCATTTCGGTTTAGCCTTATACATATCAGAAAAGGATGATCATCAATTGCATTTTTTATTGAATCATCCATTAACCTATAATAATCATCCGTTTCGATATAATATCCTGACAAAAGCACATCATCTCATTCCCATTAAAGGTAATCCTGAATGTCTCTTACCAGAATTGCTCGTACACTATTTGCTTCTATACAATTTGAGTATGATTGCACGTTATGAAACTGAATGGTGGTTAGATTTGACAAAAACAAAACCGACCATTGATTTCCCAATCATTCGCAAGTTTTTAAGTATCTCACAAGAAAAAATACCTTTTTTAATCAGTAACTGGTTACTGCATGAACATCCTACCAACCAATTTTAATATTCGTCGCATGTTTGACAAGGAGAAGCTCATAAAATGAAAAGGCTGGCGAACACTATATCGAACGTTTAAGTCGGTAATCTAAAAGCAAATAGAATACCGACTTGTTTAATGCCCCATAAAACGTTTCATAGCCTCTGGCTACATCATGAATCATTTCAGCTTCCTAATTTTCCCCTTTTGAAGCTACAAAAAAAGACCAGCTTATTAGCTGATCTTCGTGTTGCCTGGCAACGTCCTACTCTCACAGGGGGAGACCCCCAACTACCATCGGCGCTGAAGAGCTTAACTTCCGTGTTCGGAATGGGAACGGGTGTGACCTCTTCGCCATCATTACCAGACATATAAGGAATTTCATTCCTTCAAAACTAGATAACAGAAGGTGTAAAACATACGTTTTGACTTGGTTAAGTCCT
>JBJEFL010000087.1:0-2594 GCA_051873995.1 Bacillus sp. (in: firmicutes) | reverse complement strand
TGAGTATTCCACGGTGGCGGAGCCACCCAATCCATGAAAATAGAGCCAGCGAATCCATTTGTACAGAGCCATGCAATCCATTGCTCAGAGCCACTGAATCCATGAAGAGAGCCACTTCAACTTATTGAAATGACTCTCTTTTTTTATTATTTGATTTTTGAATAATCCTCTCGAAGAGATCTGCCTTTTAAAAGAATTGTATATGATGAGTTTCTAATACGATCTAGAATGGCGTCAGCGAGTGGACCATCACCTAATTTGCCTAGCCATCCTTCAGGAGCCCATTGACTGCAGTAGATTGTTGATTTATTATCAGTTCTTGATTGTATCACTTCAAATAAATCGTTCCGTTCGCATTCACTGATGGTTGTTAATAAGAATTCATCTAGAATTAATAAATCAACTTTGGAAAGTTTCTTCATATATTTTTTGTAATGCCCTTGAATCTTTGCTTCTTCAATTTCCTGAAACAAGTCTGGCAAACGAATATATTGAACTTTGTATCTTTCCATACATGCATTAACTCCAAAAGCGTTTGAAATCCAAGTCTTTCCCGATCCAGATGCACCAATCAAAATAATATTTAGTTTCTGCTGGATATATTCATTTGTACTCAATTCTTCTATCAAGCCTCTGTTGATTTCACGGTCAGGTTTATAATTAATATCCTGTAGATTGGCATTCGAATCATAAAAGCGTGCATTCTTGATATATCGTTCAACAGTATGATTTATACGTGAATCATATTCTTTGATGACTATGGATTCAAACCTTTCTTCAAAAGTCATATTTTGTGTATCCGTATTTTCTGACTGATCTTTATATTCTTCAGCCATGATAGGCAATCTCATTTCTCTTAATTTTTCATATAATTCTTGATTCATTACTTTTTACCCCCATAATATTCAGCTCCACGAGTGAATGCGTACGTAGTATCTTCTTTATTTATCATACGTTCAGTTTCGCGTTTTACTTCATCTTGACCTGATTCTAGAATCAACTTAATATTCTTATAGGTAGGATTAGATAAGCGAGAAAGCGCCAACTTACATGCATTTTCTAATCTTGCCTGCGAATATTTATCAGATAATTTCATAATAGACAAACATCCCTTGTAGGCTTGTTCTTCTACTTTGTAACGACTAAACATAAGAGTGATTAGTTCAACAGTGGAAGGACCTATTGTTGCAGCCCAATTCATAAAGCGTTCTTTATTCCACTGGAACAATTGGTGGTTCTTTGGCATATGCGCCTCATTGGTAGAATACTGATTGCGATGACCATATAAGCGTTTATGTTGGCAGATCTGATTCTTTTTATAATAAACAGTGACTGTATCTTTTGTCAGTTTTACTTCCACTCGTTTTCCAACATATTCATAAGGAATTGAATAATTCATTTTTTCTACTTGAATATGATAATTTAGCTGGACTGTTGCCATTTTCCATTCACTCAATTCAAATGGATGTTCTGGCAATGGATTCATATACTCTTTTTCTTCATTCATATAAACAGATTTTCTAGAACCTTCACGCTTTTGGAATTCTTCATTATTTAATTTGTTCATTTCAATATAGATGACTTTATTCAATGATTCAAAAGTAAAGAATGTTCGATTACGTAAAATACCAATTATCGTTGTAGCCATACTGAATACAGATCCTTCTGCAGCTCCTTTATCTTTTGGCATTTTAACGCGTGCAGGAATAACAGCCATTCCATAATAGTCTGCCATTTCCTGGTAAGATTTATTCAAAACAGGATCCTCATACTTCTTGTGTTCAGTAACACCGGTTTTAAGATTATCTGGAACAAGAATGCGTGAGACACCACCAAAATATTCAAATGCGTGAATATGACAATTAATCCAATTCTTAGAATCCATCCGAGGACAAGCCTCTACATAACAGTACATGCTGAATGGAAGCACGGCTACAAACATATAAGCAGTAACATCCTGGTTCAATGAGCGATCATGAACCTTCATTGTCTTACCATCCCAGTCAACCATTATCTTATCCCCAGGCTTATGTGTAATATGCATTGTAAGCTTGTTCTTTTTTACATAGCTTGAGTAGTTGCTGCAAAATGAACTGTACTTTAGATATACCTTATGCGTACTTTTACATTGATCCACATATTCTTTCCAAAGCATTTTCAAACTGACTCCAACCTTCAAAAGCTCCTTATGCACATATGCATAGTCAGGCTGTTCATAAGAAACATCTATTCCATTTGATGGGAAAAGAAGTTCATTAATTTGGGATTCGCTTAAATTGTAAGCAGTGTTCCAATAGACACCTGCAGCATCTGCTGCATCAAATACATCACGAACCGTATTTCGTGACACTTTCAGCATTCTAGCGATTTCACGCTGAGAATGATTCTCAAACCTAAGTTCAAGAATTCGTTTTAAATCTCGCATAAAAAAAACACCTCCAATTCGCAAGATCTATAGAACTTAATATTCTACAAATACATCTTACAACTGAAGGTGTATAAACGGCTCTGATTAATGGATTGGGTGGCTCTAAATAATGGAATAGGTGGCTCTCAGTGCTGGACGGTGTGGCTCTGAATGCGTGGAATACTCA
>JBJEFL010000086.1:0-13554 GCA_051873995.1 Bacillus sp. (in: firmicutes) | reverse complement strand
TACTCAGCCTTCCATTATGTTCAACGGAAAATATAACTTTTTACTCAGCTGGAAGCAATTATTCACGAGTGGAAAAAACAAAAATGGTTTCCGAAATGGATGTCTCTTATAGATATTTAAATGTTTGTGTTCACCACGTTCACAATTGCGGAAAATGTATAAAGTGTAAGCGAACTTTGCTGACACTGGATATTCTAGGTGTTTTAGATAAATATGAGAATGTATTTAATTTGGAAAATTTCTACTCTGTCAAAGATGATTATATTAATACAATAATAACCAAAAAAGATAAGAATCAATATTACAAAGAAATTTACGATGAAATGGTTAAAACAAAATATCTTGATAAGTGGAAAAAGTCTCTATAGTTTTGAAAGAAAAAGTATACCAAGTATCTGAAAATTTATTCTTTTCAAAGTATCCAACCCTTTTATCATTAAGGATATTCCAAATTGGACTGGAAATTTAAGAGATTTCAAACTAGTTAATATTCGTATTAAATTAATCGGTAATTTAGTACTCCTTAAGTACCACTATTGACAACACTTCTTCCAAGATTGTCAACTTTTTCATTAAAGTATATTAGCACTGGTTCAATTCCTATTTGGATGAATTAGTGCATTTTTATATTACTCGAAAGAGTCAAAATAACTAGCATATGTAATTTTAAAAAAGGGGAAATTAATGATAATAAAGGAGGATGCAAAAATGAACCATAATTTAACTGAACTAGAAGTTGAACACTTGCGTAGTTTAATCGGGGAACATGCAAATCTAGCTGTAACAACTCAATACCTTGACTTGGAAATTGATGAAGTAGCAGAAAGTCTGAAAGATTATTTATAAGATTGAACTACCACAACCACCATTGGTTGTGGTTTTATTTAAGATACACTCTAACTCATCTCACTTAATATTCATTTATACAGACTGCACAGAATTTCTAGAAACAATGGAATTAAGAGATTTTATTTGTATAAATACTCATAACGACCTTGATTTAATAGACTTAATGGAATTAATTTATGCAAAAATACTGTATAAAATACAATTCAGATAATTGACAGGGATGGAGTCGGTGGTTCGAATCCCTTTCGGGTCATCAAATGAACGCAGCTCAAACTCAGTAGTACCAAGGGTTTGGGCTTTTTTATTTTCTGACAAAAACATTTTAAAGCTGTATTTTACAAAATTATTACTTAGGCGAATGGTAGCAAGGATTCTAGCGTATCTGTTTAGTCTTATTTATCTCGTTTAACAGGGATAAAACCTCTACTTACACATCTGACTTGGAGCGGGAGACTTTGTGCCTGCAACAACCCGATTGGCTTATCTAATAGTTGGAGGGATGAAGAAAAACCTCCCCCAACCAAAGATTCACTTTACCGATTAAGTTCAGCTTATTTAGAATTGGACAATGCTTACATAGTTTATTTTTTGTCATCTGGAAAGTTGTTGAATGAATTGGATTATTTGTACAAAGAGAATAAAGTTCTTTCATTTTTATTGAAGTTGCCCAATGGCAAGGTATTTTATTGGATAGAGTTTCAACTTCTTATGAAAAAGAGAAAACGAATAATAGCGTAATCATTGATATGGAGAGCCTAGTTTAAAGGAATTTGAACAGAGAAATAAAGAGACAGCAAATTGAATGGCTTCATTTTTTTGATCAGAAATAGGCGCATGTAGCCGTGAGTATAAATAGTAGAAAAGGCAGAAAGAATGCGGTCGTATTGCTTTCTCTTACGTAAATATCAGAAGTATAGTGAGAAATCAGCATCCAGCCTAATAAGAATTGAAAAACCATATATAATCCAATAAAACTAACAATAAAGACAAGATATTTCCGCAAAATTCCTGCCCGCTTTTTTACATTTACGTATTTTTTTGGTAAAAGGTATCAAGAGAATAAACAATCGATACTTTTTTTATTATTTTGATAATTAAAAAATCATTTTGACAAATATAGTTGTCAAAATGATCAATATAATTTACAATAAACCCCAAGAGGTGAAAGGATGAAAACGAGGCTAAAGGAACTCCGGGCACGTGATGGGCTCAATCAAACGGAACTTGCGAAGCTTGCTAAAATTTCACGTCAAACGGTGAGTCTGATTGAACGTGAAGAATTGGTGCCATCACTATTGATAGCAATACGGATAGCAAAAATTTTTAATGAACCGATTGAAAATATTTTCTTTTTTGAGGAGGAAGAACTATGACAAAGCTGATTGGGAAGATGCTTATGGGGGCAGTAGCAGGGTTTGTTGGAGCATACATGTTGCTTAGTTTGGAGTTTGATGTGAATATGTCGTTCATGCCTTTTGAATTGACGATTATATTTATGGTGATTTCGATTTTGTTACTCATTTTCAGCTTATTTGGCTACACAAAAGTGAAAGCAGAAGCGAAAATGCGGGTTACAGGTGATCAGGAAGATGAACGAGCTGTGCGTCAATATAAACGCTATGCCGATATAATGCTAGCTGCACAGATGGCGGTCTATTTTTCTTTGGCAATGTTAGCTTTAGTGGCGATTACTGATCAGCCTAATGCGTTTGTTTTTATTAGTTTGGCTCTTATTTTAACAAGCTTTTCATTAAGTTTTATCTATTCAGGATTAGCCAAAACAGTTGATCCGCATCGCCAGTTTCCTTCTGTAGATGATAAGCAATATGCGAAAAAACTATTGGAAATGAGCGATGAGGGAGAGCGCCATGTCATGTTGCAAGGGATGTACCGAGCTTTTACAAGTGTCAATTCACTCTTATTTTTTGCGGTACTGGCGCTCATTAGCTATTCAGTTATTTCAGGTGTGTCGCAATTATTCAGTATTTTTATTATTATCATTATTTTAGTTGTTATCAATGCACAATATCAGTTAACGATTCGTAATAAATAATCTCTGTACCTGCCTTTCGATTGAAAAGCGGGTTTTTTGAGAAGTTTTTCGGACGGTGGCCACATTTAAAACATCTTGACTGGATGAATGGGAAGGTCAAAGATAATGTTATGGTAAACTATGGAGTCGAATTAAACGACACAAACTGATGAATGACATTTAGGGGGAGAACTCATTTCAATAATTCTGTTTGTAGTGATTGGAGGATGAAGCATATTGAATGGTGCTGTTTACGCTAAAAAGAGAAGACCAATTATTCAGTTTTTTATTTTAATTGTGCGCCGGCTCATGTTATAATGAGTGGCTTAGGATAATGAACGGATGCCAAGAAAAGCCTCCGCCTAACGATAACATATGGAGGTGTAAGAGAATGAATAAACGATGGACAATGGGGAAAATTAAAGAATTTGTGGAGAATAATTCGGATAGTAAGCTGTTAACGACAGAATATCACGGTTTTTCTCAAAAGTTACTATTTAAATGTGCATGTGGCAACAACTTTGAAAAAACATTTACGAAATTTAAAAAGAATAATCAACGTAAATGTGACGTGTGCCAACCTCCAAAAGCGTCACGCTAAACGTATAGTGGATAAACAAAGTGCTGATTTCTATTAAAGAGAAGTTGGCGCTTTTTTATTTTATAGGCTCTATTAAGGGAAATTATTGATATCTTGGTATCATCCCTATAAGAACGAGCATTCGAGAGGAGGGGGTATTTATTATGAAGAGTCTATCTAAAGAACAATTGATTGAATGATTCAAACCAGTTTTTAAACAAGGCGGTTTTACGAAAATGAGAACAAATTTGTTCTAAATATTCAGGGGTCACAGTGGAGTAAAGAGGATTACTACATAAATGTAAGTGTTCTATATTAAGGTTCTTGTAACTGAGCAAAATCTGCCAGAATATAAGAATTGGGATTGATGAAAGAGATAAGACGTATTCATCGATATGTAATGAAATTCTGGAATGATTCGAAAAGCCCAAAAGTATTTAAAAGCTAGAATTACTTAGAGGTTAAAGATGATAACGGCCAAACGCGAACAAATACGGCGGTTTTGAGAGTAAATCAAAATCGCCGTGTACATTTAAATAGCATGCTACGTTTAATAAATGCCCAGTTCCGGCCATCATCATAGAAGGGAAAACGGCCAAGAGACTGGATTAGTAACCGGAATCATCAGATGTGAGGTTATCGAGCATCGTATAATCGTATTTTCTTAATGGCTTTTCGGCAGGGCCTTCCACGACTTCGCCGGTATAGGAAAAGCGTGAGCCGTGACATGGGCAATCCCACGTGCGTTCACCATTGTTCCACTGTACTTCACATCCGATGTGGGTGCAAGTTGTATCAACCATATGAATCTGCCCGGTTTCATCTTTATAGACGCCTTTTCGGTGTCCTTCAAAGTTGATGACAGCACCTTCGTCATTGGCTAAATCTTTAATCGATTTCTCGGGTGTTTCTAGTTTGCCGGTTATTAATTGGTTGAATACATTTGCATTCTCGACTAAGAAGTTTTTCAAACTAGGGTTCATATGAAACCGAGAAGGTGTATATAACGATTCATACTTACTGTTTTTGCCCATGACCAGATTGTGAAAAAGCAGTGCTGCTGCTGTTCCATTTGTCATGCCCCATTTTCTGTATCCGGTTGCAATCAATATATGGCTTTGATTCGGTGTAATTGGCCCTATGTACGGAATATTGTCCAATGTAATCAAATCTTGTGCAGACCAGCGATAAGGAATGTCTATAATGTCGAAAAGTTCTTGACCGAATGTTTCCAGCGCTTTGTAATGACTGAATGTATCTTCACCTTGCCCTGTTTTATGACTTTCTCCTCCAATCAACACCATGTTTTCATCATCAATCGTAGCTGAACGGAGGGAGCGCGTCGGTTCATCTGCGCTAATATACATACCTCCAGGATAGGGTTTCTTTGTTTTTGCTGCCAGTACATAGGAACGGTCAGCGTGCATTCTTGTCGAATAAAGACCAGCACCTTCATAAAAAGGAAAATGAGTACAACTAAGAACGTAGTTTCCGGTAATACGTATGCCATCGCATGTCAACACGACAGGTTGTTTGTCTGTTTCAATATTGACAGCAGTTGTTTGTTCAAAGATGTACCCACCTTTTTCGATAATGATTTGTGTCAGGTGCGCAAGATATTTCAATGGATGAAACTGCGCTTGATTCTTCATTACTAGTGCCTTTTGGATATTGATACCTACAGGAATGGAGTTGACCAGTTCACCTTCAATTCCTAATGTTTGATAAGCCGCTGCTTCTTGTTCGATTTTACGTGCATATTTATCAGTTGTTGCGTATACGTAGGCATCTTGTGAAAGTAAATCGCAAGAAATGTCATGCTTCTTCACTGTTTCTTGAATGAACTGCAACGCTTCTTTGTTTGCTTCGTAATATAGTTTCGCCGCTGATTTGCCGGCATTGCGGATCAGTTCATCGTAAATTAAGCCGTGCTGTGCAGTGATTTTTGCTGTCGTATGTCCAGTCGTTCCATTTAGTACAGAATCTGCTTCCAAAACAGCAACCTTCATTCCTTCATTGACGAGTAGGTATGCTGTAGTGATTCCTGTAATGCCGCCACCGACAATAATGACATCCACCTGTTGGTCTTCTTTTAATGGTGGGAAAGGGGGTAAATTAAGGGCTTTAATCCAATATGATTCTGGCTGCTGAGGTAATTGATTTTCAGTATGATTGTTTTTAGCCAATGCTAATCCTCCTCATTTATATTGTATAGTGTCAGTTTTTCCATATATCTACAGAATAAACAATGAAAGGAAAGTGGGGATTTTAGTTCACGAGGTTCTTGCAATTTGTACAGGTCGTAGTCTACTACATAGTATACGATGTAAACATGGCATAGGTACTTCTGCGAAATATAGTTTATATATAAAAATATCAGGGTAGAAGTGGAAGATACATTATGTGTTTTATGGCTGTTTTTTAAAGGAGGAAAGTGTAATGCTGAAATTTGAAAATGTCTCAAAAATATACAGCGGCGGGAAAAAGGCCGTTAATCACTTAAATTTTGAAATTAAAAAAGGTGAGTTTGTTTGTATGATTGGACCAAGTGGATGTGGTAAAACGACGACAATGAAAATGATCAACCGATTGATTCGTCCTTCTGAAGGTAAGATTTATATTAACGGGAAAGATATTATGAAAGATGATGTGGTCGAACTAAGAAGATCCATTGGCTACGTTATTCAACAAATTGGTCTGTTTCCCCATATGACCATCCAGGAAAATATTGAACTTGTTCCGCGACTGTTGAAGTGGCCTGTCTCTAAAAGGGAAGCACGAGCAGAGGAACTTTTAGAACTGGTGGATATGCCGGCTGAATTTTTGGATCGCTATCCTTTTGAATTGAGTGGGGGTCAGCAACAGCGTATTGGTGTTTTACGTGCTTTGGCAGCTGAGCCACCATTGATTTTAATGGATGAGCCATTCGGTGCACTTGATCCTATTACGAGAGAGGTTTTACAAGCAGAATTGAAAAATTTGCAAAAGTCATTAGGGAAAACGATTATCTTTGTTACACATGATATAGATGAAGCGCTGAAACTTGCGGATACCATCTTTCTTATGCGTGATGGGGAAATTGTGCAGAAAGGATCGCCTGCTGATATCCTGTTGCATCCCGCTAATGAATTTGTGGAGGATTTTATCGGAAAAGAACGATTATTACAGGCTAAGCAAAATATTCAGACGGTTGGTCAAATTATGTTGAATGATCCAGTCACCATTAAGACGAATGGATTATTATCTGAGGCGATCATTCTAATGAGAAAACGAAGAGTAGATTCATTGCTTGTTGTGGATGAAAATAATATTTTTAAAGGTTTATTAAATGTAGAAATTATTGAACGAGAACGAAATCTGAATCGACCTGTAAGTGAATTGATGAGCAAAGAAATAAAATTTGTTCATGAAGATACATTATTACGTGAGGCGACTCGACAAATATCCATTCAAGGTCTGCGATATTTACCGGTCGTGAATGACAAAAAAGAACTAATCGGCATTTTAACAAGAACCAATTTAGTGGATGCCATTTATGAATCGATTTGGGGCAGCGATGAAAGTATAGAAAAGGCAGTCCAATAAGGAGGGAACGAAATGAATCAGCTACTGTCTTTCTTTTCAGAAAACGGCACAGAGTTGTTAGTGAAAATAGGAGAACATTTATATATCTCATTTGCGGCCTTACTGCTTGGGATTGTCGTCGCCGTTCCGTTAGGAATTTGGTTGACAAATTTACCGAGAACGGCAAATGTTGTAATGGCGATTACAGGAGTTATTCAGACATTTCCGAGTCTGGCTATATTAGCATTTTTCATTCCGTTGCTAGGAATCGGGAAACTGCCTTCTATCATAGCTTTGTTCTGTTACTCGGTATTGCCGATTTTACGAAATACCTATATCGGTGTGAAAGGTGTTAATCGTGATTTATTAGAAGCGGCACGTGGAATGGGAATGACAAGATCTGAACGAATCTTTCAGGTAGAATTACCTTTGGCGATGCCGGTCATTATGGCTGGTATTCGCGTATCTGGCGTTTGTTTAATCGGTTGGGCTACACTAGCTTCATTTATTGGTGGCGGCGGTCTTGGTGATTTTATTTTTGACGGGTTGAACTTATTCAGAACGGATTTGGTGCTTGCCGGAGCGATCCCGGTAACACTGCTTGCGATCTTCCTCGATTTATTTCTGACACGCGTTGAAAATAAGGTTACACCAAAAGGAATTCGAAAACAAAGAGAAATGGTTTAAAAAGGAGTTTTGATTATGATGGGAATGAAAGTGAAAAAAGTCATTGCAGCCATTCTCTCACTTACGTTAATTAGTGGATGTTCGTTGCCGGGCTTAAGTGCTAGTAGTGATGAGACAATCAAAATTTCAACCATCACAACAAGTGAAACAGCCATTTTAGGCAATATCATCAAATTAATGATTGAGAGAAATACAGATTTAACAGTGGAGCTCGTACAAAATTTAGGTTCCTCCATTGTACAGCACCAAGCATTATTGGAGGGGCAGGTCGATATAAGTGCCGCGCGATATACGGGAACCGATTTAGCTGGCGCGCTTGGCATGGAGCCTGTCAAAGACCCGGATGAAGCTCTTGCAATCGTTCAAAAAGAATTCAAAGAACAGTTTAATCAAAAATGGTATGATTCCTATGGATTTGCTGATACATACGCCTTGACGGTTACTAAAAAATTGGCTGAGGAAAAACATCTATCCACTGTTTCGGATTTAGGGAGTATTGCCTCTGATTTGAAGCTTGGCGTGGACAATTCATGGCTGAATCGAAAAGGTGATGGATATGAAGGCTTTATCGATACATATGGTTTTGAATTCGGAAGTGCTTTTCCGATGCAGCTTGGGCTCGTTTATCAGGCTGTAAAAAGCGGAAAAATGGATGTTGTACTTGCATATAGTACAGATGGTCGGTTAAAAGCATTGAATTTACAGACACTTGAAGATGATAAGCAATTTTTCCCTCCGTATGATTGCTCGCCTGTCATAAGCGAAGAGACATTAAAGGAACATCCTGAATTAGATGATATTTTACAAACGCTTGTCGGAAAAATTGATGATGAAACTATGACAGAATTAAATTATGAAGCAGATGTATTGAAAAAAGAACCCGCTACAGTGGCGAAAGAGTTTTTGGAGAAAAATGATTATTTTGAATAAAGAGAGGGGCAGTAAGGTGATATGGATACAATTCGTGAAATGCTAGTCTATTATGCGCAGAATTCAGAGTATGTAATGGAGCAATTTTGGCGACATTTCTTAATGTCCATTTACGGTGTTTTATTTGCGGCGCTAGTGGGAATCCCAATTGGTATATTAATTGCCCGCCGTCAAAAGTTGAGTGTATGGGTACTATCAATCGCCAATGTCATTCAAACGATTCCTGCATTGGCGATGCTGGCCGTCTTGATGTTGATTATGGGATTGGGTGCCAATACGGTAGTCATGAGTTTGTTTTTATATTCTTTGTTACCGATTATTAAAAATACATATACAGGGATAAAAGGGGTCGAAAAGCCGATATTAGAATCAGGAAAGGCTATGGGTATGACTCGATTGCAATTGCTATGGATGGTGGAATTGCCATTATCTTTATCCGTCATCATGGCCGGTATTCGTAATGCCCTTGTCATCACAATTGGCGTAGCGGCCATTGGGGCCTTTATCGGTGGTGGAGGACTAGGTGATATTATCATTCGCGGAACGAATGTGACCGATGGTGGAGCCATTATTTTAGCAGGTGCGATTCCAACCGCACTTATGGCTGTCCTTGCGGATGTGATATTAGGCTGGCTAGAGAGAATATTATCTCCTGCCAATAATAAAAAATTACGAAGAGAAGAAAAACAACCTGTTTTGGAACCGAAAAGTACAGCAATGTAAACAAAAAGCGTTATCGTATTCCAAAGACCTTGTCTATGACAGATTTGCACACGATAACGCTTTTTATTATGAATAAGTAATTGAAGCGTCTGAAAAACTATTTCATTTCAGACGCTCTTTTGCTAGAAGATAAGAAAGAAGATGAGCAAAATATTAAATTCAGTGTTGCGAGAAATTGAAACTCGAGAAAAAGCGGAACGAAGTAAGAAAGAATAGTAATATTCAATGAAAATATTTACGTTTTAAAGCACTTTTTCTTCTCTGAAAGGGTAAATAGTAATAGTAGATATCATTGTTCAAGGGGTTCGTTTATGAAATTTGGAGCTAAAGGGGGACTTCCTTTGAAGGATATATTGTTAATTCTACTATTGCAACTTATTTATGTTCCATGCTTTACGCTTCGGACGATTTTTTTGGTCAAGCATTTGATTGTCCCCGCATCCATTCTTGGGTTTGTGGAAGCATTGATTTATGTATTTGGATTGGCTCTTGTTTTTAATGGGAATCAAAGTTTTCTCGGAATGTTCGTCTATGCGCTTGGGTTCGGATTAGGTATTTTAATCGGTACAAAAATTGAACAAAAGCTTGCTATTGGTTATACAACATTCAACGTTAATTTACCGACCAAAAATCAACAATTAATTGATGCACTTCGTCAAAATGGTTACGGTGTCACTGTCTTTCAAGGCGAGGGAATGACAAGTGTTCGTTATAAATTGGAGATTTTAACGAAAAGAAATATGGAGGAAGACCTCATTTCGATGATTCAAGAATATGAACCGAACGCCTTTGTGATCTCTTATGAGCCAAGACGCTTCATCGGGGGATATATCTTGAAGAATATGAAAAAAAGACAGAAATAGCGTAATCGTTAAACGCCTGGATTTGTCCAAGCGTTTTGTTTTGTCCTAGGATTAGGGTTCTAAATAGCTTTCAGTGTTGTATGAAAAAAACTCTTACGGAGATGCTGCAATATTTGTGGTTCGCCAACCAAAATACGAGCACGCGGAGGAGCTTTTTGTTTAAAGACATTACTAGTTTAGCAGTAAGTATCACATCGTCATCTATAAAGTGTTTTTTGTTCTAATCTTCCCTGGCAAGCTGCTGAAGCATTTCTTTATTTTGAATAATGTAGCCTCGTCCTTGTTTTTGGAGGATGCCAGTCTGGCAAAAATGGGCCAGCACGTAAAGTAGATGGCGATATGAAACACCCAAGTATTCACATACTTCAGTATGCTTTTCTTTATAAAAGCCACCTTCAGAAGACAGTAGGATGAAGGCTGCTAGACGATTTTCTAGTGGATATGCTTGATTTCGTGTGTATTTCTCTGAAATCGTCGTCATTTTATCGCTTAAAAAAAGGCAGATATGCTTTAAGAAAGTGGCATCTGATAATAGTTGATCTTTGCAAGTACGAATAGGAATGGCTAGACAAATGCTTTCAGTAATTGTTTGAATAGCTTTCGAATAGCGCTCTGCATTTAATAATTCAACCTCTCCCATGAAGCTTGGTGCTTCGAGAAAACTGATGAGTGATACTTTACCATTGTGATGTGTCACATAAAGCTTTGCTTTTCCTTCGATAAGATAGTACAGATATTCTGGATTCGATCCTTCTTTAAAAATGAATTCTCCGCGTTCAAACCGATGAACTTGAATATACGGTGTTATGGGAAAAGAAAAGAATGATTGGATATTACATTTTTCGAGATAATAATGTTGGAGATTTTTAGTTAAAATGTGCATTTTTTCTCCTTTACTAATAAAAATATGAGATTTCTCACATTATTGTAGTTATGTACATGCTATGATGCAAGAGGTATGGAGGGAATAATTATGAATAATCAACGTTGGCTTTCACAAAGTTTCTTTATCTTTTTTGTAACATGGGGAATCTTTTTACCGTATTGGACTGGATGGCTCGTAGAAGGAAAGGGCTTGAGTGTGACGGAAGCAAGTCTTATCATGGCCTTCGGATTAGTGGCGCGCGGTGCATCAACCTTGTTCGCTTTTCCGTTTGCCTCAAAATATTGGAGTAGTCGTAAGGTTATTTTAGTTTTGACCATCAGCTCACTAGTAGCGACTATTCTGTATATACCATCTTCGACAATGGCCAGTCTTTTTACGGTTACGATTTTATTTAGCGCGATTTATCCGTCTCTGCTTCCGGCGATTGAAAGTGCTGCAGGTACTTTAATGAAGCAAGGGAACGTCAAATATGGGAAAAGTCGTACATATGGCTCGCTAGGTTTTGTCGTGTCTGTTTTGATTATCAGTATGGTGACAGGCATGTTTGGAGATGAAGCGATTTTATGGAGTATGATTGTGGGACTTTGTCTCATGTTGTTCATGTGCTTTTTACCTGCACCAGCTGTATTATTGGAAGAACCGACGGCAAGGGAACGCAAAAGCTCATTATCGATGCGTCATTTATGGCAAGTGAAGAGCTTTCCAATTGTGTTACTGGTTGTTATTTTCCTGCAAGGGGCGCATGCTTCTTATTATAATTATGGTTATATTTATTTGCAGGAATTAGGTGTAAATCAGTTTTATATCGGAATGATTATTAACATTGCCGTCATTTTTGAAATTATCTATTTCGCGAAGGCGGATACTCTATTCCAAAAATGGAAACCTTCATCATTATTGATGTTAGCTGCGGTCGGATCGACATTACGATGGGTGCTCGTCTTTTTGTTCCCGAATGTATGGGTATTTATGATTTCACAAAGTTTGCACGCATTATCTTTTGGTGTGGCACATTTTGCTTTCATTCGTTATATTACGCATCATTTGCCGAAGGAACAAATTCCGAATGCGCAAGGCATTTATTCAGCGGTCGCTTTAAGTTGGAGCACAGCTATTTTAACATTTGCAGGTGGCTACCTGTATGACATTTCTCCACAGATGGCCTTCTTAGGTATGCTTGTGTGTACGATACCAGCCATCTTGCTGATTATCGGTACAAAAAAACGATTTGACTATTAATTGATTAAGCGTGTGTTCTACTGGGACACACGCTTTTGTTTTGGATTTCATTCCAATAACCATTATTTTTCGAAAAATACAAGAGATAATGAAGATATGCTACATTCTTATGCAAATCGGGTAAAGAACAATAAACTTTTGAAAGGTCTGGTTTCGAAAGTGATTTCTATACTCCTATATTCGGTCAATTCAGAAGATACGTTCTGTTGTTTACGTCGTCTAAAGCATGAAGTAAATACGATATTTTTCATAAATTTTGCGCTTCAATAATTTTGATGAGAGAGGTGTTTTATCCATTATTAGTAGACCAATTCAAAAAGAAGTAGGGAAAGTCTAAGGGCTAAGAACTAAGAACGAATTTCTTTTTTAGCAGCAAAATTATTTTCGAGTTCACATTTACCAAGATATTACACACTCTAATTCATCGTTATTAATAGACAAATATAATAACTTTTTGATAGGCTCTAAATTGTATGTATATATCTTAGGAGGGTACTTAATGAAGAAATGGAAGTTGTTATTTGCTTTATTATTAAGTGTTGCACTTGTTGCTTGTTCATCTGATGATGAAGCGAAAAAAGAAGAAAGCAATGATACGGTTGAAGTAGATAAAGGTTTATTGAATGTCGAAGTTACATTACCTGCTTCGTTTTTTGAAGGACAGGATATTGATGAAGTGATTGCCCAAGCAGAAGAAGAAGGGGTAAAAGAGGTTATCAAAAACGACGATGGTTCATTAACCTATAAAATGTCAAAATCCGAACATAAAAAAATGATGACTGAGATGGAAACTGAAATAAAAGCGTTTGTCGAAGAAATGGAAACGAGCGAAGATTATACTTCCATTGAAAAAGTGGACTACAACAAATCATTTGACGAATTTACTGTAACAGTAAATCGAGAAGCATTTGAAAATGGTTTTGATGGTTTTGCACTATTAGGTTTGGCAATTCAATCAATGTATTATCAATATTTTGATGGTGTAAGCGAAGAAGACTATAAAATGACCGTACAATTAAAAGATGCCGAAACATCTGAGATTTTCGATACAGTTGTTTATCCAGATGCATTGGAAGCATTAAACGAAACAGAAGAAGAATAATAGAGGCTGCCCCAAAAGTAATTAATAGATTACTTTTGGGGCAGCTTTTTCGTACTTTTAAAAAGTTTAGCTTTTATCATTAGGGACGATAAGTCGTGT
>JBJEFL010000085.1:35429-54869 GCA_051873995.1 Bacillus sp. (in: firmicutes) | reverse complement strand
AGTAGGACGTTGCCAGGCAACACGAAGATCAGCTGATAAGCTGGTCTTTTTTTGTAGCTTCAAAAGCTGAAAAGAGTTTTGTATTTAACTCCAAGTGATTTGTATGCAACTTGATGGTTTTTTTACTCAACTTTCATGGTTTTCTTAGTAGAGACATACACAAATTTTTGGGCTCTTTCATACATTAATAAAAAGTGAAGATTCATAACATTGTATAAATAATTCAAGGAAGGACATAATGAAAAATGGAGGTGGAAAGATGGAAAAATCGACTGAACAATCAGTTCAACCGATTTGCATCGTATGTAATCATCATAAAGAAGAGGGGATTCTTTTATATCAATCATTTATTTGCTGTGAATGTGAAAAAGGTATGATTAAAACAGATACCACTGATCCTAAATATCATTATTATGTACAAAAGCTTAAAAAAGTGAACAAGCCTGAAATCTTTAATTGAGGAATTCCATGCACAGAATTCCTATTTTTTATGTCGTTTTTTAGTCGGTATATTTGATACACTACATATATGGAATAAACAAAGGATGAATGTAATGGATAATAAACAAAGTAAAACGCCACTATATGATGCACTACGTTCCTTTGCTATGGAACAGCCTGTTTCTTTCCATGTGCCAGGTCATAAGAATGGTCGTATTTTTCACAGTAAGGGACAAGAGCTATATACTAAACTGCTACAAATCGATGCAACAGAAGTAGAGGGTTTAGATGATTTGCATGCTCCGGAAGGACCTATTTTAGAAGCGCAGGAACTTCTGTCTGACTTATATCAGACGCAAAAAAGCTGGTTCCTTGTCAACGGTTCTACGTGTGGCAATTTAGCTGTTATTTTGGGTATTTGTAAAGAAGGAGATACAGTTCTTGTGCAAAGGAATTGTCATAAGTCCGTTCTTCATGGGCTGATGTTAGCAAAAGCAAAGCCCGTTTTCCTACAAACAATCATGAATGACGAATGGGGAACATCAGAAGGATTATCTCCTGAGACGGTGAAAAAAGCCCTCAAACAGTATCCTAATGCTAAAGCACTCATATTAACGTATCCTAGCTATTATGGCGTAGGACGATACATAGAAGAAATTATTGAACTGGCTCATGCCCATAATCTCACCATCTTAGTGGATGAGGCTCATGGTGCCCATTTTGTGGTCGGGGACCCTTTTCCAAAAAGTAGTTTGGCATATGGAGCAGACTATGTCGTACAATCAGCACATAAATCGCTACCTGCTATGACGATGGGATCATATCTTCACGTGAACCATCGAGTCTCTGATTTTGGACAAGTAGAAATGTATTTACGAATGCTGCAATCAAGCAGTCCATCTTATCCAATCATGGCATCGCTTGATTTGGCTCGTTCGTATGTCGGAACTTTAACAAGAAGAGACATAACCTATATGGAAGAAACTATTTTCGCTTTTAGGGAACAATTACAAAAGATAGAGGGCCTGAAAGTATTGGAGCATGAACCAAAGGCGTGCGATTTATTAAAAATCACGCTCCAGAGCGATGATACATATACAGGATATGAGCTACAGGAGGCTTTAAGGAATGAAGGGATATATGCAGAGTTAGCTGACCCACGAAATGTTCTGCTTGTGTTGCCGCTTTTGAAAGAGGATGATACCTTCCCGACGGAGCGTATCGTTCAGGCGATTCAACAAGCCATTACAGCAGTCAAAAAGCAAAAGAGACGGACAATTATTCCTCCTGTTATGGTTGACGATACGGAGATAACCGAGCTAGCGCTTACCTTTCAACAAATGCAATTGAAAAAGAAAGAATATGTTTCATTGACAGAGGCGATAAATCGTATTGCGGCAGAGCCAATTATACCTTATCCACCTGGTGTTCCATTTATAATAGAAGGGGAACAGCTTACTAAAAAGAAACTAGATTATTTATGCTCGATGTTAACATTAGGGGTAAAATTTCATGGTGGAAGTCAATTAAAGGAAGCAAATAAAATACTGATATATAGATAAACAGCTTATGGAGGTAAGTCATGAATCGTGGTCTTTTTATTACAGTGGAAGGTCCTGAAGGCGCAGGCAAGTCAACCATTGTACAGATGATTCAACAACAATTACAACAACAGGGTCATCGCGTGTTAGTGACGAGAGAGCCTGGAGGCATTGCTATAGCGGAACAAATTCGTCAGGTTTTATTAAATAAGGATCATGTTAATATGGATGAGAGAACAGAAGCATTACTATATGCCGCGGCGAGACGACAACATCTTGTTGAAAAAGTGTTGCCGGCCTTAGAAGAAGGGACGATTGTGCTTTGTGACCGCTTTTTGGATAGCTCGTTAGCTTATCAAGGATACGCAAGAGGTCTTGGCATGGAAGAGGTGTTGCGTATTAATGAATTTGCAATAGGTGACACGATGCCTGATTTGACCTTGTATTTTGATATTGAGCCTGAAGAGGGATTGAGACGGATACAGTCAAATCGTGATAGGGAGGTTAACCGATTGGATTTAGAGGACCTGTCTTTTCATCATCGAGTAAGAGAGGGCTATTTGAAATTAGTTGAGCAATACCCTGAGCGAATTAAAGTCATTGATGCTTCTCAATCAATAGAAGAAGTTTTTTCTGATGTGGTGGTTTTAATGAAGAATTATATAGAAATAATGAAGAAATGAAATCATTCATTAGTATAATAAAGGAATTACAAGAAAATTTTTTCAATGCTTGGTATAATGAATAATAGAGGATGGAAGAATGAGGGCGCCAGCAGCATTAATGGCTGCTCTTTGTGTCTTCTTTTGATGATTAAGCGGGCGAATATTAAAAGCAAATGAGGGCTTGGAATGAAAATCAATCAAGAGCTTCATATTAAGTTAGACCAAGTGGCGAAAGAATCAAGGAATACAGCAGCTGTTCAGACGCGTTTTTCGGCGCTTGTACAAAAGCAAAATCATAAATTACAGTTCGACGGATTAAATAAGCTCCTAAAAGATATCGAAGGAGCAGGTAACCGACTTGTTCGTTCCCGGAATTTTAAGGATTTAGCTAGGTACAAGATGCTTGTGAAAAAGTTCGTGAAGGAAGCAGTCGATTATGGCATGGATTTAAAACAATCGCAAAGTTGGAATCAGTATGGTCAAAGCAGACCTTTAACAACTGTTGAAACCATTGATGATAAACTGATTCAGTTGACCGAGGATATTTTTGACCAAGAAAAAGATGCGTTGGGCATTTTAAGCCAAATAGGTGAAATAAAAGGATTATTGATTAATTTATATACTTAAGGTAGTGACAGAAGAATGCTGAATACTTGGAATGAGCTAAAGGAAATACAGCCTCAAGTGTTTCAAATGCTACAAAATAGCTTACAAAAAAATCGGATTGCACATGCATATATTTTTGAGGGAGAACGAGGTACAGGAAAGAAAGATGCCAGTCTCTTATTGGCTAAAAGTTTGTACTGCGAAAAGAAGGATAGTGGTGAGGCGCCGTGTAATCAATGCATCAACTGTAAACGTATAGCAAGTGGTAATCACCCTGATGTACATATAATTGAACCGGATGGACTTTCTATTAAAAAAGAGCAAATTCAATTTCTGCAAGAGGAATTCACGAAGAAGGGCGTCGAATCCAATCGAAAAGTGTATATCATTGTGGAAGCGGAGAAGATGACAGTACAAGCGGCGAATAGTTTATTGAAGTTTTTGGAAGAGCCGCTTTCCGATACGATGGCTGTCTTAATTAGCGACAATGCGAAAAAGATTCTTCCTACGATTGTATCTAGATGTCAAATGATTACCTTTCATCATCTTTCTGCAACTATTTTGCAAAAAAGATTGCAAGAGCAGGGAGTGAATGAGCAAACGGCTGCAATCGTTTCACAATTAACCAATCAATTTGATGAAGCACTTGAAATAAGTTTAGACGATTGGTTTGCACAAGCTCAAAGAAAAGTGATAGAATTGTATGAAGCACTAAAACAAAACTATATGAAAGCGTTAATCTACTTACAAGAAGAGTGGTTTAGACACTTTAAAGAGAAAGAACAAATTGATCGTGGTCTAGATTTCTTACTTCTATTATATAAAGATTTATTATACATTCAGTTGGACAAGTACGAGGCGATTGTTTTTAAGTCAAAACAAATGGAGCTGGAGAAATATGCCTTTCAAATTGCACAGCGTCAAATAGCGAATGACATGGAATATATTCTAGAGGCGAAGAGAAGGCTCGTGTCCAATACAAATCCACAGCTAGTTATGGAACAGCTAGTGTTGAATTTACAGGAGGGATCATCCTTTGTATGATGTAGTAGGCGTCCGTTTTAAAAAAGCGGGTAAAATATACTACTTCGATCCAGGAGATTTCGAAATTCCAAAGGATGAGTTTGTCATCGTAGAAACAGCACGCGGAGTTGAATTTGGGAGAGTAGTTATTGCACGGAAACAAGTAGAAGAACATGATGTAGTATTGCCTTTAAAGAAAGTATTACGGATTGCTGACGCCAAAGATCGTTTGATTGTAGATGAAAATAAAAAAGCTGCTAAAGAAGCCTATACGGTTTGCTGTCAAAAGGTTGAGGAACATGAACTAGACATGAAACTAATTGACGTAGAGTATACATTTGACCGTAATAAAGTCATTTTCTACTTTACAGCAGATGGTAGAGTGGATTTCCGTGAACTTGTAAAAGATTTAGCGGCTATTTTCAGAACAAGAATCGAGTTAAGGCAAATTGGCGTTCGTGATGAAGCAAAGATGCTTGGTGGAATTGGCCCTTGTGGTAGAATGCTATGTTGTTCGACATACTTGGGTGATTTTGAACCGGTATCAATCAAGATGGCAAAAGATCAGAATCTGTCCCTTAACCCGACAAAAATTTCAGGGCTTTGCGGTAGATTAATGTGTTGCCTGAAATACGAAAATGATGAATATGAAACTGCAAAAGAACAGCTTCCTGATCTGGGGGATATCATTAAAACTCCGAATGGAACGGGCAAGGTAGTGGGGCTTAATATTCTAGAAAGAGTACTCCAAGTGGAGCTAACGGAGCACGGGAGAGTCTTGGAGTTCACTTTGGAAGAAATTCTAAATGAGGGAGCCGTTTCTATTCAAGCCACAGATTACTAAGGTGGTGAGCAAGTGGATAAAAAAGAAATTTTTGATTCTGTAATCAGTATGGAGAGCCAAATTGGGGAACTATACAAGCAGCTAGGAGAGTTGAAGCACCATGTTGCTGAAATTTTAGAGGAAAATAACTCTCTTCAAATAGAAAATGAGCATTTAAGGCGTCGCTTGGATCAACATGTTGTAAAGAAGAAACAGAAAGCAAATCCGAAAAAGCAGTCTAGCCGTCCAGAAGTGAAAGAAGATAAAGGCTTGGATGTTGGAGAAGGTTATGATAACTTGGCTCGCTTGTATCAAGAAGGGTTCCACATCTGTAACTTGCATTTTGGTAGTCCAAGAAATGAAGGAGACTGTCTATTTTGCTTGTCTTTCTTAAATAAAAAATAATGAGCCTTCCCTGTTAATGGGAGGTTTTTTTATACTGTATAAAAAAAGAATAAGCAGGAGTGAACTGTTCGGTTCTTTCTATTGTCTCCGTTTTTTGGTAACTTATGCTAGACAATATTTAAAATTAAACCGATAGATTGAGGTGCACAATTGTAGTGATATTAAAAGATGATGAAAGATTAGACTATTTACTTGCTGAGAATTTACGCATTATACAAAGTCCATCTGTATTTTCATTCTCATTAGATGCCGTGCTATTGGCGCGTTTTGTGTCTGTACCGATTGTCAAAGGCCAGTTGGTGGACCTTTGTGCCGGCAATGGCGTTATACCGCTTTTATTAAGTACGCGAACTAGGGGAAGCATAGTGGGGGTAGAGATACAAGAACGATTGTATGAAATGGCGATCCGCAGTATCAGTTATAATCAACTTTCCGACCAACTCAAGATGATTCATGCTGATTTAAAAGGTATTCCGCAACAAATCGGTTTTTCGAAATATGATGTTGTTACATGTAATCCACCGTATTTTCCTACTCCGAAGCAAACAGAACGCAATATGAATGAGCACTATGCCATTGCTCGACATGAAATTTACTGCACATTGGAAGATGTCATTCAAACCAGTAGTCAACTGTTAAAACAAGGCGGTAAGGCTGCGTTTGTACATCGACCAGGAAGATTAATGGATATCTTGACGTTGATGCGTAAATATCGCCTCGAGCCAAAGCGGCTTCAATTTGTTCATCCCATGGCGGGAAAAGAAGCCAACACGATTTTAATAGAAGGAATAAAAGATGGTAAGCCAGATTTGAAGATCTTGCCTCCTTTTACTGTATATGATCATAATCAACAATATACGGAAGAGGCACGAAAGCTCTTATATGGAGAATAAACATTATATGTATGTGCTTGAATGCAAGGACGGCACATATTACACCGGATATACCAATTGTTTAGAACGGCGCCTCCGTATGCATAATGATGGAAAGGGAGCCAAATATACGAAAGGCAGAAGACCTGTCAGACTTATATATCAGCAAGCCTTTGAGACAAAACGCGAGGCTATGCAAGCGGAATATCGCTTTAAACAATTATCTAGGACAGAAAAACAGATAGAAATGAAAAAGGAGTGCAGTGCTTCATGTGGCAACAACATAGTTTCGCAAATGAAGGAGTAGAACCGATATTGTATCTTGTTCCAACACCAATCGGGAATTTAGAAGACATGAGCTTCCGAGCAATCCGTATCTTAAAGGAAGCGGATGTCATCGCGGCTGAAGATACAAGAAATACGAAAAAACTTTGTAATTATTTTGAGATTGAAACACCGATCATCAGTTACCATGAACATAATAAACATAATAGCGGTAAGCATGTAATTGAACGTCTGCAAAATGGACAAACGGTGGCACTAGTTAGTGATGCGGGTATGCCGACTATATCCGATCCAGGATATGAATTAGTGCAGGATGCCTTGGAACAACGTATTACAGTCGTTCCGCTTCCAGGAGCCAATGCGGCCTTAACGGCATTAATCGCATCAGGATTGGCACCACAACCTTTTTATTTCTATGGATTTTTGGAAAGAGGCTCTAAGCAGAAAAAGAAAGAGCTGGAGACACTGAAGTATATGACTGCGACTTTTGTGCTATATGAATCTCCCCATCGCTTAAAAGAGACCCTTCAATTGATGAAACAAATATTGGGCAATCGAAAAATTGTGCTTTGTCGAGAGCTGACGAAGAAATTTGAGGAATTTATTAGAGGCGATGTCGAAGGAGCGCTGCAATGGGCGCAAGAAAATGAAATCAGAGGCGAATTTTGTTTAATCGTCGAAGGCAATTCAACTGAAACGCTTCCGACAGAGGAGAAATGGTGGGAAGAACTAACGATTGTTGAACACGTCAACTATTATATAGAAGAAAAAGGTCTCCATAACAAAGAGGCCATTAAACAAACAGCTAAAGATCGGGATGTTCATAAGCGGGACATTTATCACGCGTATCATGTAGACTAACATAAAAAAGAGGTAGCCTCAGTAGGCAACCTCTTTTTTATGACTTATTTTGCAGGCTCAAGGTAATCATGGATTTCTTTCAGAAGCTGTTCTGCGCCTTCTTTACTTAAAATCAATTTACCATCTGCTAGTGAAAGGTTATTGTCGGACACTTCACCAGTGATTTGGCAAGTCATGTTTGGTTTATATTTCTTTAAAATAATGCGTTCATCATCAACGTAGATTTCCAATGCGTCTTTTTCAGCAATTCCTAATGTACGACGAAGTTCGATTGGAATAACTACACGACCTAGTTCATCAACTTTACGTACGATACCAGTAGATTTCATATGTTACTGCCCCTCTCATATTGTTTGAATGGGTTAAATTTAAAAAATTTTTCGTCATTATTCGACAAAGTTTTTATAATATCTTAATAATACCAGGCATTCCCATAAACGTCAATCTTTTTATTTTAAACTTTTAAAATTTACTTATCCCTTATCAGATATGACATTGTGAACGCGTTTGTACGAGAAAATATACCCTATGGAAACAAATATAAACCATTTATATTCGAAAATTCGATCTTTTTCGACACAATATTTTTCGACACGCTGCAGCAGTTTGTCGAAAGAATATTTATCCAAAAATATCCATTATCTTTAACACGCTAATCATTATACTATTTTAAATTATATTTGGCAAAAATTACATACTAAAGTAGGAGGATCACAATGTATAAATTATGTAGTAAAAAGGCAAGGATGATTATATATGGAAATCTCCTGTAATTTGTTAAATAATACGGTGTTTTTGGGATGAAATGAGCCATTTTCTTGATATAATGATAAAAGTACTGAAATGTGAAGAGGAATTTTTTTGGGTCGTACATTATATCTTCTACCTTATGCTTTATCAAAAAAAGCATTGAATGAATATACGAAGGATGAGAATACAGGAGGAAACTATGAAAGAACAAAATACTTTTTATCTTACAACACCGATTTACTACCCTAGCGGCAATTTACATATAGGACATGCATATACGACAGTTGCTGGAGATGCAATGGCACGATATAAGCGTATGCGCGGCTTTGATGTAAGATATTTAACCGGAACTGATGAACATGGTCAAAAAATTCAACGAAAAGCAGCGGAAGAAGGTATTACACCACAGGCTTATGTGGATAATATCGTGGCGGGCATTAAAGAGCTATGGCAGAAGCTTGATATTTCTTATGATGATTACATTCGTACGACAGAAAAACGTCATAAAGATGTGGTAGAAAAGATTTTTCAACAGCTGGTAGAACAAGGGGATATTTATTTAGATGAATATGAGGGTCTATACTGTACGCCTTGTGAATCCTTCTTTACGGAAAGACAAGTGGAGGATGGCAAGTGCCCAGATTGTCACCGTCCTGTGGAAAAAGTGAAAGAAGAATCTTATTTCTTCAGAATGAGTAAATATGCGGATCGTTTATTACAATTTTACGAAGAAAATCCTGAATTCATTCAGCCTGAATCTCGCAAAAATGAAATGATTAACAATTTCATTAAACCAGGGTTAGAAGATTTAGCGGTTTCTCGTACGACATTTGACTGGGGTGTGAAAGTACCTGGTAACCCAAAACATGTTGTCTATGTTTGGATTGATGCTTTATCGAACTATATTACAGCATTAGGCTATGGGTCAGACGATGATTCTTTATTCCAAAAATATTGGCCAGCAGATGTTCATCTTGTCGGAAAGGAAATTGTTCGTTTCCATACGATTTATTGGCCGATTATGTTAATGGCTTTGGATTTACCGTTGCCGAAGAAAGTATTTGCTCATGGATGGTTATTGATGAAAGACGGTAAAATGTCGAAATCAAAAGGAAATGTGGTCGATCCTGTCACGCTAATCGACCGCTATGGTTTAGATGCATTACGCTATTATTTATTACGTGAAGTCCCATTTGGCTCAGATGGCGTATTCACACCAGAAGGATTCGTTGAACGAATCAATTTCGATTTAGCGAATGATTTAGGAAACCTACTGAACCGCACAGTAGCGATGATTCAGAAGTATTTCGGCGGAGTGATTCCGACGTATAATGGTTCAAATAATGAGTTTGAACAGCAATTGCTTGAAGTGAGCAAGGAAACAGTAGCAAACTATGAAGATGCTATGGAAAAAATGGAGTTTTCCGTTGCGTTAACGAATGTATGGCAGCTAGTTAGCCGTACAAATAAATTCATTGATGAAACGAAACCATGGGTATTGGCAAAAGAAGGACAAACAGAAGAGCTAGCTAGTGTTATGGCTCATTTAGCAGAGTCTTTACGTATAACAGCTGTTCTGTTAAAACCATTCTTGACACAAGCACCGAAGAAAATGTTCGAACAACTGAACATTACGGATGAATCGATGCAAACATGGGAAAGTTTAGAGATGTTTGGCGTGATTCCGGCTGGTACAACAGTGGTGAAAGGTGAGCCGATTTTCCCTCGATTAGAGATGGAAAAGGAAGTAGAGTATATTAAAGAAAAAATGCAAGGTGAACCTGTTGCGCCGAAAGAAGAACCGAAAGCAGCCATTAAAGAAGTAGAACAAGCAGAAGAAATTACGATTGATGATTTCATGAAAGTTGAGTTGCGTGTGGCAGAAGTCATCGCGGCTGAACCTGTGAAAAAAGCGAATAAATTGCTGAAATTACAGCTAGATTTAGGTTTTGAAAAACGCCAAGTGGTTTCTGGAATTGCTGAACATTATAAACCAGAAGAGTTAGTCGGCAGAAAAGTTATTTGTGTGACAAATTTAAAACCAGTTAAATTACGTGGCGAATTATCACAAGGGATGATTTTAGCAGGAAGTGAAGATGGAGCGTTGTCTCTTGCTTCTATTGCTGAATCATTACCAAATGGTGCAAAAGTAAAATAATATATATATAGACAAACAACGGGATGTTTCACGTGAAACGTCCCGTTATTTGTCGGAAGATGCATTTGTCATCTGGTGTATAGAAAACGTTACACCAAAATAGAGAGTTTTTTTGGAAGGCTGATATATCAACGTTTTCAATCTTTTGAAACAATAAAGTAATATAAATGACCCGCTTTTGTAATAGAAATGTTACGTAAATGTGAGACATGAAATCTATATTTCATAATAAACTAGATGCTAGAGAGGAAGATTTGAAATGCTTTTTGATACACACGTACATTTGAATGCTGAACAATACAGAGAGGATCTAGAAGAAGTAATAGAGAGAGCTCAATCATCAGGTGTTTCTAACATGGTTGTCGTTGGATTTGATCGACCAACAATTGTTAAGGCGATGGAGTTAGTGGAGAAATATGATTTTCTCTACGCAAGTGTCGGATGGCACCCGGTTGATGCAATTGATATGACGGAAGAAGATCTTATTTGGATTGAAGAGCTTGCGGCACACCCGAAAGTGGTTGCCTTGGGCGAAATGGGCTTGGATTATCACTGGGATAAGTCTCCGAAAGATATTCAAAAGGAGGTTTTCAGAAAGCAAATTGCCTTAGCAAAACGCGTTCAACTTCCAATCATCATTCATAATCGAGAAGCAACGCAAGATATTATAGATATATTGAGGGAAGAAGGCGCTGCAGAAGTTGGTGGTATCATGCATTGCTTTAGTGGGAGTGCTGAAATTGCGCAAGAATGTATGCAGATGAATTTCTATATTTCTTTTGGTGGTCCTGTGACGTTCAAAAATGCCAAAAAAGTCAAAGAGGTGGCAGCGGCTATTCCTTTGGAGCACTTATTGATCGAAACGGATTGTCCATACTTGACTCCCCATCCTTTTAGAGGAAAAAGAAATGAACCGGCTCACGTGAAATTAGTAGCGGAGGAGATTGCCATGTTAAAGAATCTTTCTTTCGATGAAATTGCTAGAGTTACCACTGAAAATGCAAAAAAATTATTCGGCATAGACTGACAAAGAAGTTTGTCGAAATTATAGTGTGCATGTCGGATTAGAGAAGAGAACATAGCCGTTTCTACAAAAAATTGCCTTTCTTGCGTGCACACTTGTCGACGAGCCTTCTTTGCAAAAAAATATTCATTATGCATAATAGTGAATATCCCAAACAGGTATCTTTATTTGACACCTCGATTGGAAGTCTATATAATCACCGAAGAGAAAGGAGGACTATTTTTATGATGAACAAATCAGTAAAAAATAGTTTAGCCAATCCTTTTAAACGAAGGACAATGGCCATTTTCATTACTAGTTTCATAGTATTCATAGCGGTATTTGGAACAATGATTTACCATGGAACGAAAAAAACAGTAGCGTTAACGTTAGATGGAGAAGAGCAAATTGTAAAAACGCACGCATCGACTATTGAAGAGCTACTTGAAGAATTAGAGGTATCGGTCGAAAAGGAAGATTTTCTATATCCTACTAGTGATACAAAAGTAAAAAATGAATTAGAGGTTACCTGGGAACCAGCAAAACAGTTGATTCTTCGCGATGGTGAAGAAGAGCAGACAGTTTATACGACAGCAGACACAGTTGATGAATTTTTAGAAGAACAGAATATACAGTTAAAACCTGAAGATACTATTACACCATCCAAAGATACTACAATTGAACATAATATGGATATTGCAATTAATCGAGCATTTTTACTTACTGTAGTGAATGGTGGAGTAACAGAAGAGGTTTGGTCAACTTCGACTACGGTCGCTGACTTTTTAAAGGAGCAAGGCATCACTTTAAATGAATTAGACCGAGTTGAACCATCGCTTTACGATACAATCGAAGCAGAGAGTGTCGTAAATGTTGTGAGAGTAGAAAAGGTCACCGATGTAGTGGAAGAACCCGTTAGCTTTGCAGTCATCTCTCAGAAAGATAGCAGCTTATCAAAAGGAACAGAGAAAGTAATCACTGAAGGAAAAAACGGTCTCGTTTCGAAAGAGTATGAAGTTATTAAAGAGAATGGTAAAGAAGTTAAGCGAACTTTAGTTTCTGAAAATGTCGTCAAAGAAAAGCAAGATCAAGTTGTAGCTGTTGGCACAAAGGAAATTACACAAGTTGTATCAAGAGGTACTATAGAGGCCAGCAGTTCGTCGGATGGTCGTGAAATGTATGTAACTTCTACGGCCTATACAGCATATTGCAATGGATGCTCAGGTATCACGGCAACGGGATTTGATTTACGAAGCAATCCGAATGCTAAAATTATTGCCGTTGACCCAAGTGTTATTCCATTGGGTACAAAGGTATACGTGGAAGGCTATGGATATGCGACAGCTGCTGATACTGGCGGAGCCATCAAAGGAAATAAGATTGATGTATTTTTCCCTTCGAAGTCACAAGCGTATAGCTGGGGACGTAAACAAGTGAAAATACGTATTTTAAATTAATAAGAGAAGCGGAGGAGAAATCCTCTGCTTTTTTTGTTAATTTTTTAAGAATAGGTATAATGTATAAAGGTACTTTACTAAATAAATATATGATGAACAAAACTATCTCATGATAGTCGGAGGAAAAATGAAAATTAAAGAAATTATTGTTGTGGAAGGCAAGGATGATACTACGGCAATTAAAAGAGCGCTTGATGCAGATACAATTGAAACAAACGGTTCTGCAATCGGAGAAGCTGTCATTGAACAGGTAAGGCTGGCTCAAGAGAAGCGGGGAGTGATCATTTTCACCGATCCGGATTATCCTGGTCAACGTATTCGACAAATTATTTCTGCGCAGGTGAGCGGCTGTAAACATGCATTTTTGCCGAAGGAGGAAGCTCGACCGAAGAACGGGAAGGGAATCGGGGTTGAGCATGCATCGCCTGAGGCCATTCGTCTAGCGTTACGCGAGGCGCAGGTTATGAAAGAAACGTTTGAAGAGCAAATTACCCCACAGGATTTGATTGATTGTGGCCTAGTAGGGGGAGCCGGTTCAAGAGCGCGAAGAGAGAAACTGGGAATCAAGCTTCGAATTGGATATACAAATGGAAAACAATTATATAACCGTTTAAATAAGTTTCAAATTTCAAAAGAGGATTTTATTCAAGCAATGCAAGAGATATTTCAGGAGGAAGAACATGCATAAAGATATTGCAACACCAGTACGTACAAAAATGATTTTGGAGAAATACGGTTTTTCTTTCAAGAAAAGTCTGGGTCAGAACTTCTTGATTGATACAAATATTTTACATCGCATTATTGATTTTGCTGGATTGGAGCAAGAAAAAAGTGGTGCGATTGAAATTGGACCAGGGATTGGTGCTTTAACGGAGCAATTGGCCAAGAACAGCAAGAAAGTTATAGCATTCGAGATCGACCAACGCTTATTGCCGATTTTGGAGGATACACTTTCGCCCTATCCCCATGTAAAGGTCATTCATAATGATGTATTAAAAGCAGATGTTCGAGAGGTTATTGACCAAGAATTTGTCGGCATTGAGGATTTAATGGTTGTAGCTAATTTGCCGTATTATGTCACGACACCGATTATTATGAAGTTATTAGAAGAGCATCTGCCGATAAGAGGAATTGTTTGTATGCTTCAAAAGGAAGTAGCCGATCGTATTTCTGCTAAGCCGGGAACGAAGGAGTATGGATCGTTGTCCATTGCGATTCAATATTATACGCAAGCAGAGACGGTGATGATTGTGCCTAAAACCGTATTCATGCCTCAACCGAACGTTGACTCGGCCGTTATTCGTTTAATTAAGCGTGATAAACCGCTTGTGGAAGTGAAGGATGAAGCCTTCTTCTTTACTGTTACAAGAGCGAGTTTTGCCCAAAGAAGAAAAACCATTTTAAATAACCTGACCAGCCAGCTGCCGCATGGTAAAGAGAAGAAAGAACAAATTCTTTCGGCTTTGGAGAAAGCGGATATCGATCCAAGAAGACGAGGGGAAACTTTATCTATTGAAGAATTCGGTCGTCTGAGTGATGCACTGTTAGTTGATTTTAAAGGTTAAGCGTCAATAAAGCTTATTTGGACACTTCACACCTTCTCAGATGCGTGCATATGTTATGAAGAGAGTGGAAGGTGCAAAGACAAAGGATATTTGTCTAGAGGTGAAAAAGATGAGCATAGCAGTGAACGATATGGTGGGGCGCATCAGCTATGAATGTGATGTGCTATTCCGAGTAATTGAAATAAAGCAAGAGAATGGCAAGCAGGTTGCGATCCTGTATGGAGAAGATATACGTTTAGTGGCCGATGCCCCCTTTACCGATTTATTGAAGGTCAGCGATGATACGAGAAATGAATTCAAACAGAAAAACGATGAGCTGATTTCAACATCTTTGAAGTTGTTTTCACAAGAGCAGGAGTTATTGGAGCAGAAAAGAAAATACCAGGTTAGTGAGGGTTACCAGCAGCCTGGAGAGTATTTTCAAATTCCGGGTAAGGTGCTGCATTTGGACGGTGATCCTACTTATTTAAAAAAATGTATGGATGTCTATGAAAAAATCGGCATACCTGTTCATGGGCTATATTGTAATGAGAAAGAGATGCCAGCGCGTATTACCTCGCTTTTGGAAGTGTATCGACCGGATATTCTAGTTGTCACAGGGCATGATTCCTATTCCAAAGCAAAAGGCAAAATGAAGGATATTCAAGCGTACCGACATTCTTGGCATTTTGTCCAAACTGTAAAAGAAGCGCGTAAAAAAGTTCCTCAACTCGATCAGTTAGTAATATTTGCCGGCGCTTGTCAATCTCACTTTGAATCATTGATTGGTGCCGGTGCAAACTTTGCCAGTTCACCTTCCCGTGTTAATATCCATGCCTTAGATCCGGTGTACATTGTGGCTAAAATTAGTTTTACGCCATTTATGGAGAGTATTCCTGTATGGGATGCTTTGAGGAATACCTTGACTGGTGATAAAGGTGTCGGAGGTATTGAGACGAAAGGCGTTTTACGAACGGGCATGCCTTACAAAGGGCTGATCGATGAAGAGGGAGAGTTAATATGACACTTTTTGAAGTGTCTTTTTTTCGGCCAAATTTAAAAGTATACTACAAAACAATTGTGAATGGGTAACATAGTTTGTCGATAAAAGGGTTACAATAAAAAATGTAAAATTATGAGCTAAAACCATTGACAAGTAAAATTATGTATTGATATAATTTTATATTTTGTTTGACTTTTTGTTCCTGTATGTGATATACTACACTTAGTGAGGTGGACCGAAAAATGCCAAAAACTTTAGCTGATATAAAAAAAGCGCTAGATTCCAATTTAGGAAAGAGATTGCTTTTAAAAGCGAATGGTGGTAGAAGAAAAACGGTAGAACGTTTAGGAACGTTAGCAGAAACGTATCCATCGGTTTTCGTAATTGAGCTTGATCAAGATGAGAACGCGTTTGAAAGAGTCTCCTACAGTTATGCAGATGTCTTAACTGAAACTGTACAATTAACATTTTTTGATGAAACAGCAGGGCAAGTCGCTATAAGCGGACAGTAAACAATTCGTTGTTTACTGTCTTTTTTATGTTCTATAAATGATGAAAGAAAGACATACTAGTAATGTTACAGCATGGAAAAAAGGAGTTGTTTACTATTGGCTAGAAAGGGCATTATGTCAGAACAACTGAAAGTAGAACTTGCGAAGGAACTTGGCTTCTATGATGTGGTTCAAAGTGAAGGTTGGGGAGGCATTAAGGCTCGTGATGCAGGAAATATGGTGAAAAGGGCAATAGAGATTGCTCAAAGGAGCCTGGCTGACAAACACTAGTTTGGTGGTGACAGAATCGCTATTTTATGTTCATGCTGCTGACGGGACCAAGGTGTGCGCCTTGGTTCTCTCCGTTTATGCGGTAAGAAAATACATTAGCGATTTTTGAAGTTTCCTTTACCTCATACAGTACTTTTCCTATCCCCATTCTCTAGCCTATGTCGTTTTAGTAACCGTGAGTGAATAAGGTGGTTTGTATAAATGCTGAGGCGGTCTGTCAAGGTGTTCATCGTTCGGTCGCCGTTACTTTATGGTATCACGGTGAAATTCTTCTAGATGTAAAGGATGGGCAAGGAATAATAAAATCAAAAGACCATGCCATATTACTTGTAAAAAACAGCACGTTCAAAAGCAGATATGGTAAAATAGGACAAGAACTTTTAAGAACGTAAAGTAGGTGGATTGTTGTGAAGGTAATGGAAAAAGCACCAGCTAAAATTAATCTTGCTCTGGATGTGCTTTTTAAAAGGCCGGATCAGTTTCATGAAGTGGAAATGGTTATGACAACTGTTGATCTTGCTGATCGTATTGAGCTTGAGGATATGAAGAGTGATAACATCAAAATTTTTTCACAAAATCGCTATGTTCCGGATGATGAAAGAAACCTTGCTTATCAGGCTGCTGCTTTATTGAAAAAGCGCTTTGATATTAAGCAAGGGGTCGGTATAAAAATTGAAAAGAATATTCCGGTTGCAGCGGGGCTAGCAGGTGGAAGCAGTGACGCAGCGGCTACTTTAAGAGGTTTAAACAGGTTATGGAATTTAGGTTTAAGCTTGGATGAATTAGCTGAAATCGGCTCGGAAATCGGTTCGGATGTATCATTTTGTGTGTATGGAGGAACTGCATTAGCAACAGGAAGAGGAGAGAAGATTCAACATTTGCCTAGCGCACCGAAATGCTGGGTTGTATTGGCGAAACCGGTTATGGGTGTATCGACTGCGGATGTGTACAAACGCTTGGATCTTCAAAATGTGAAGCATCCTGACATACAAGCAATGATTGATGCTATCAATCATAATGATTACAATGGCGTATGCCACAACATGGGAAATGTCCTAGAGAATGTGACGCTTTCTCTTTATCCGGAGGTTGCGCATATTAAAAACCAAATGAAAAAGTTTGGAGCGGACGCTGTGTTGATGAGTGGAAGCGGACCTACTGTTTTTGGCTTAGTGGAGCATGATTCCCGTATGCACCGAGTATATAACGGATTAAGGGGATTTTGTGAACAAGTGCATAGTGTACGGTTATTAGGAGAATGAGGACTCTTGAATAAACACGTATATTACTGTAAAATTATTATTAAAATATTCGGATTTTAAGGAGGGGTGACGTTGAAGTTTCGTAGAAGTGAACGACTTGTGGATATGACGAATTATTTATTGGAAAATCCAAGTCGATTAGTCCCACTCACTTTTTTTGCTGAGAGGTATGGTTCAGCTAAATCTTCGATCAGTGAAGATTTAACAATCATTAAAGATACATTTGAACATCGTGGAATTGGGTCATTGGTAACTGTACCAGGAGCTGCTGGGGGTGTTAAATATATTGTAAAGGCCAATAAAGAAGAGGCTTCACAATTCATTAATGAAATGTGTGCTGTCATGGCTACACCAGACCGTTTACTGCCGGGTGGTTATTTATATTTGAATGATATTTTGGGTAATCCACGTATCATGGATAAGGTAGGGCGGTTGTTTGCCTCAGCTTATGCAGATAAAGAAATCAATGTGGTTATGACAATGGCGACAAAAGGAATTCCGATTGCATATGCCATCGCCAGTCATTTGAATGTTCCTGTGGTTATTGTGCGACGAGACAATAAAGTGACAGAAGGACCGACAGTGAGCATTAACTATATTTCAGGTTCGTCCAAAAGAATCCAGACCATGTTATTATCAAAGAGAAGTCTAGAAGAAGGTTCCAAAGTGTTGGTGGTGGATGATTTCATGAAAGCTGGCGGCACGATTAATGGAATGACTAGTTTATTGGAAGAATTCAATGCGACTGTCTCAGGAATTGCAGTTCTCATGGAGTCGGAAGAAGCGGAAGAACGTTTGGTAGATAATTATTTATCATTGCTGAAACTAGCTGAAGTTGACATGAAGGAAAAGAAGATACTAGTAACAGAAGGTAATTATTTCAGTTTAACAAAATAAGGTGAAATCTTGGGGAGGATTTACGATGAAAGTTGTTTTTACGAATGATGCACCTGCGGCGATTGGCCCGTATTCACAAGGAATTGTAGTAAATAATATGTTTTACAGTTCAGGTCAAATACCATTGACTGTGGAAGGAACGCTGGTAGAAGGCGACATATACGAACAAACGCATCAAGTATTTTCTAATTTGAAGGCAGTCCTTGCGGCAGCAGGTGCTTCATTGGAAACAGTAGTTAAAGCGACAGTCTTTATTAAAGATATGAATGATTTTGCTGCTGTCAATGAAGTGTATGGTCAATATTTCGTTGAGCATAAGCCGGCGAGATCGTGTGTGGAAGTGGCTAGATTGCCAAAAGATGTACTAGTTGAAATCGAAGTAATTGCACTCGTTAAATAATGAGTGCTTTTTCTTTTGTAAAGAAGCAAGTACCCTTATTTGGAAAATAAGAATACTAATTTTTAGAATTTTTTGTTAAAATAAAGTGGGGTATTAGTCCAATCATAGAAATTTTAGGGTAATACATAAAGAAATGTAAAATTATTTAAAAAATTTTACATTTTTAGGAGGAATACCAAGTTTCTCGTAGAATTTATATTCTAAAGTTTTTTAAAAATTAGAAGGTGGTGGCACGATGGAAGTAACAGACGTAAGATTACGCCGCGTTAACACGGATGGCCGTATGAGAGCAATCGCATCTATTACATTGGATAATGAGTTTGTAATCCATGATATTCGTGTAATTGATGGTAACAATGGTTTATTTGTAGCAATGCCAAGTAAGAGAACTCCGGATGGGGAATTCCGCGACATTGCACATCCAATCAATTCCTCTACACGAGGAAAAATCCAAGATTCGGTACTAACAGAGTATCATCGTCTTGGAGAAATTGAAGGATTAGAAGAAACTGAGTTAGAAGAAGCTGGAGCTTCCTAAAATCAGTAAGTAAATAAGAACAACAAGAGCCTACTTCAAGTATGGCTCTTTTTCTTTGGTTTCATTCCTTTTTTTCCCCTCATTCCACCATTTCTGAATCTTTATTGACAAAAGAAAGAAAATT
>JBJEFL010000085.1:0-35329 GCA_051873995.1 Bacillus sp. (in: firmicutes) | reverse complement strand
TTTTTTCCCCTCATTCCACCATTTCTGAATCTTTATTGACAAAAGAAAGAAAATTACCATTATATAAAATACTGTAAATTAGTGCGTATTCTTGAAAACACACGTTATTTAAGATATATTTTATAAGGATATTTAACAAAGAGAATTGCATAGAATACTAATTAACTAATATATAGTGCAGGAGGAACGTTATGAGTAATCGTTTTGCCATCATTTTAGCAGCAGGGCAAGGGACTAGAATGAAATCAAGGCTTTATAAAGTTCTTCATACTGTTTGTGGAAAGCCAATGGTACAGCATGTACTGGATCAAGTTTCTTCATTGAATGTGCAAGAGATTGTGACAATTGTTGGACACGGCGCAGAAAAGGTTCAAGGTACTTTAGGAGAGAAAAGTAAATTTGCTCTTCAGGCCGAACAGCTAGGAACAGCTCATGCTGTTATGCAAGCTGAGGAACTATTGCAAGATCGACCAGGTACAACCTTTGTCATTTGTGGCGATACTCCGTTAATTAAAGCTGAAACAATGGAAGCTTTAATTAAGCAACATGAACAGCAAGGTGCCAAAGCATCTATTTTGACGGCTTATTTAGAGGATCCGACAGGTTACGGGCGAATCATCCGTAATGAAGAGGGCTTGGTAGAGAAAATCGTCGAGCATAAAGATGCAACTGAGGCGGAGAAGCAGGTTACTGAGATCAATACTGGAACATATTGTTTTGATAATCAAGCGTTATTTGCTACTCTTAAAAAGGTATCAAATGATAATGCACAAGGAGAGTATTACTTACCTGATGTCATTGAAATTTTGAAATCAGAAGGTGAAATTGTCACTGCTTATCAAACAGATGATTTCGAAGAGACTCTTGGTGTAAATGACCGCATTGCACTTTCTCAAGCAGAGAAAACAATGAGACAGCGCATTAATCTAGAACATATGAGAAATGGTGTCACACTCATTGATCCTGAACACACGTACATTGAGGCAGACGTTACAATTGGCTCAGATACAATTATTTATCCAGGTACAGTCATTAAGGCAGGAAGTTCAATTGGCCAAGAATGTGTAATTGGACCGAACAGCGAAATCCAAGCTTGTGAAATTGGTGATTGTACAATCATTCGCCAATCAGTTGCGCATAATAGTAGCATCGGCTCTCATGTTAATATTGGTCCGTTTGCTCATATTCGCCCGCAATCACAAATTGCGGATGAAGTAAAAGTGGGTAATTTCGTTGAAATTAAAAAATCGACTTTTGGTAAAGGGAGCAAAGCTTCACATCTAAGTTATATCGGTGACGCAGAAGTTGGTGAAAACGTGAACTTAGGTTGTGGGTCTATTACGGTCAACTATGACGGTAAGAATAAATTCCTGACAAAAATCGGCGATAACGCCTTTGTGGGATGCAACTCTAATCTTATCGCTCCAGTGACAGTTGGAGCAGGAGCATACATTGCGGCTGGTTCAACGATTACTACTAATGTTCCGGAAGAAGCGTTATCGATTGCTCGTGCTAGACAAGTGAATAAAGATAACTATGTTAACAAACTAAATCTTAAATAATCAGTGGAGGTTCATCATGTCAAATCAGTATCTTGACCCGAATTTAAAAGTATTTTCTCTTAACTCGAATCGTGGGTTAGCGGAAGAAATTGCAAAAACAATTGGTGTTGAATTAGGTAAATGTTCAGTTACACACTTCAGTGATGGTGAAATTCAAATTAAAATTGAAGAAAGCATCCGTGGTTGTGACGTGTTTATCATTCAATCTACTAGCTACCCTGTAAATGAGCATTTAATGGAAACTCTTATTATGATTGATGCATTAAAACGTGCTTCTGCTCGCACAATCAATGTATTAATGCCTTATTATGGATATGCTCGTCAAGATCGTAAAGCACATGCTCGTGAACCTATCACAGCGAAACTAGTTGCTAACTTATTAGAAACTGCTGGTGCGCATCGCGTAGTGGCATTGGATCTTCATGCTCCACAAATCCAAGGATTCTTTGATATTCCGATTGATCATTTAATGGGTGTACCGATTTTATCTGATTATTTCGCGAAGAAAAACTTAGATGATATTGTCATTGTGTCTCCTGATCATGGTGGGGTAACTCGTGCGCGTAAAATGGCGGATCGCCTAAAAGCACCAATTGCTATTATCGATAAACGTCGCCCAAGACCAAACGTAGCGGAAGTAATGAACATTGTAGGTAACATTGAAGGTAAAACAGCGATTCTGATTGATGATATCATCGATACAGCAGGTACAATTACATTAGCGGCTAATGCATTAGTGGAAAATGGTGCGGCAGAGGTATATGCATGCTGTACACATCCAGTATTGTCTGGTCCGGCTATTGAGCGTATCCAAAACTCAAAAATTAAAGAATTAGTTGTAACGAACTCGATTGCTCTTCCTGAAGAGAAGAAAATCGATAAAGTAGTTGAGCTTTCTGTGGCTCCTCTATTGGCTGAAGCAATTATCCGTGTTCACGAAGAACAATCAGTAAGTACGCTATTTGATTGATAAAGAAAAAGGTTCGCTTGAGGGCGAATCTTTTTTGTATGGCTTTGTTGAACTTCAGCGTTAATGAAGGCAAGCGAGACCATGCAGGGATGTACGACAAGACAATTTGCGGATGGCTCATGAAAAGCCGCAACTATTTTCGTATATATCAAACAGCAAGGTGATTTGTGTAGAAAAAATTTACATTTGAAGGCTTGTCAGTCTGTGTGCTGCTGAATAAACGTGTTATAATAAACAGGGGCGTAATGGGAATATTACGCCCTTGTTTGAATATGTCGTATACTTTTAAGAGGCAGGGAAGAGCGGCTAGTAGCAACCTGTCTATCGTTATATGTAGAGTATTCTTTGGATGTATGAGGTCAAACAAAACAATTTTTCATCAAATTTTTAAAGGTGTTTTTGAAAATCTGGGGAATACATTATAAAAGAAATTGTGCGTAATATAAAATATAGATGATAAAGTAAAATAACAGCTGAGAAATAGTGAAGCGGATGAAGATAGTTTCTTTTATGTTATTTACGCTAAAGAATCATGTTGGAGTGAAGCAAATAAATGAAATTGATTATTGGGCTGGGTAATCCAGGGAAAGATTACGAAAAAACAAGGCATAATATCGGTTTTGAAGTCATTGATGCCCTTGCTGAAAAATGGAATATCTCTTTGGACCAAGCGAAGCATAAAGGCTTATACGGTGCTGGCTATGTGAATGGAAAAAAAGTAATCCTACTGAAACCGTTGACATACATGAATTTATCGGGAGAAAGCATTAGGGCAGTTATGGATTATTTTAAAATTGATGTGGAGGATATCATTGTACTGTATGATGATTTAGATTTGGCTGTCGGCAAGGTACGCCTTCGTCAAAAAGGAAGTGCCGGGGGACATAACGGCATTAAATCAACCATTGCTCATTTAGGTACAGATCAATTCAACCGTATCCGTATTGGCATTAGTCGTCCTCAAGGTGGCATGTCTGTGACAAATCATGTCTTGGGTCGATTTAAGGAAGAGGAATGGACTGAATTACAGCCGGTTATCAGTAAATGCTGTGAGGCTTGCCAACATTTTATGGACCATTCTTTCTTGAAAGTGATGAATGATTTTAATTAATGGTTGTTTTCTAAAAGAGAGTTGTTTTTAAATGAGTTTTGGGGAATAAAACTAGTTGATACAAAGCTTGGTTGTAGCGAATATCCTGGAGCAAAACTCTGTCCAGATGCATTACTTGTTAAGAGACAACAACATTTATGAAAGCCGTCTAATTAATAAATGAAGAAGACGATAAAAATAACAGGAATAAATACCCTTTCCCTGTGTGCATACTAAATAAAAATCAACAAAGGGGATTTTTACGTGGGTATTTATTATACATGTCGTCATTGCAATACATGTCTTGGTGTAATCCCTAAAAAACTGGTTCAAATGGAGCAGTTAGGCCTACATTTACTGACGACAGAGGAACTTCAACAAGTGATGATCTCTGATTCAATGGGAAATGTTCACATTCGGATTATTTGCGAGGATTGTGAAGAAGCCTTTCAGCATAATCCATCGTTTCATGGAATAGATTACATCATTCAATAAAACAAGGCTTTGGACGCTATACTCCAAAGCGTTTTTCCATTTTTACTAATATTGAGGAAGAAATATATGAAAAAAGTAAATGAATTTCAAACAACCGTCAGTTCAAGGGGGAATCGGATATGAATGCGTTAGCCGATGTTTTTTTGCATAATGAAGATATTGAATCCGTATTGAACGGAGTGAATGAAGGCCTTCGTGAGCAATTGGTAGCAGGATTATCAGGTTCATCCCGTGCCATGCTCATAGCATCTGTCTATGAAAAGTCGAAACGTCCAATTATGGTTGTAACGTACAATTTATTGCAGGCACAAAAGTTATATGAAGATTTAACGAATTTTATATCAGAAGATGAAGTATTTTTATATCCTGCCAATGAATTGATTGCCGCAGAGCTTAGCGTGGCTAGTCCAGAATTAAGAGGACAACGTATGGAATTGTTGAATCATTGGTCGTTAAATAAGAAAGGCATCGGTATTGTACCGATGGGTGGTTTTCGAAAATTATTACCGCCTAAACAGCTTTGGTATAAATATCAGCTTTCTTTCGGCATCGGTGATGAAATTCGCTTAGAAGAAGCACTGCAACAATTTATTGTGATGGGCTATACAAGGGTGGATATGGTTTCAGCACCAGGTGAGTTCAGCTTGCGTGGAGGTATCATTGATATTTACCCATTAACGGAACGAAATCCAATTCGAATTGAATTATTTGATACAGAGGTCGATTCCATTCGCACATTTTCAGTTGAAGACCAAAAATCATTAGAACAAATTTCTTCAGTGAAAATTGGTCCGGCAACAGAATCGTTATTTGAACAAGAACACCTCACAAGGATGAGAGAATTATTAGAAGAGGCTCTTCGTGAAAGTTTGAAGAAGATTAAAACGGAATCTACTAAAAATCTCTTGGTTCAAAATATCAATTATGAAATCGAGCAATTGTCGACTGGCTTGAAATCAGAGATGACATTTAAATATCTGAGCATGGCATATGATAAGCCCGCTAGTTTACTAGACTATTTACCAGAGGGTGGACTAGTCATTCTTGATGAAATTAGCCGTATACAAGAAGTGGCTATGACGTTGGAAAAGGAAGAGCAGGAGTGGTTTTTGAACCTTCTGAGTGAGGGCGAAATCGTTCATGATGTGCAATTGTCCTTTAGCTTTCAGCAGTTGATTGCTAATTCGACTAAAAAAATGGTGTATTTATCATTATTTTTACGACATGTTCCGCATACGCATCCTCAAAATATAATCAATGTCACATGCAAACAAATGCAAAATTTCCATGGGCAAATGAATGTATTCAAAACGGAAATTGAGCGATGGAAAAAAGCTAACTTCTCCGTTGTTTTACTGGGCGCTGATGAAGAACGACTTGGCAAGCTTCGGAGAGTACTAGAAGACTATGGTGTAGAAGCCGCTACATTATCGGATTCAAGTTCTATTTTGGCTGGGAAAGTACAAATTGCTAAAGGCAATCTTCACACGGGATTTGAATTGCCGATGCAGAAGCTGGCTGTTATTACTGAACAAGAGCTGTTCAACAAAAAGACTAGGAAATCAACACGGAGACAGAAATTATCTAACGCTGAGCGTATTCAAAGTTATTCAGAACTAAAAGTAGGCGATTACGTTGTACATGTGAATCATGGAATCGGTAAATATTTAGGTATTGAAACGCTTGATATCAACGGTGTACACAAAGATTATTTGAATATTCGTTACCAAGGTTCAGACCAACTATATGTACCTGTTGAACAAATTGAACTGATTCAAAAGTATGTAGCATCGGAAGGGAAAGAACCGAAGCTTTATAAATTGGGCGGGAACGATTGGAAACGAGTGAAGAGCAAAGTTCAATCATCTGTTCAAGATATCGCGGATGACTTGATTAAGTTATATGCGGAAAGAGAAGCTTCCAAAGGCTATGCTTTTTCTCCTGATGGCGACATGCAGAGAGACTTTGAAGGTTCGTTCCCATACAATGAAACCGATGATCAACTTCGTTCGATTGTGGAAATCAAGAAAGATATGGAACGAGAAAGACCGATGGACCGCCTATTATGTGGTGATGTGGGATATGGAAAAACAGAAGTGGCTATTCGTGCAGCCTTTAAGGCAATTGCAGATGGTAAGCAAGTAGCATTTCTAGTTCCGACGACAATTTTGGCCCAGCAGCATTATGAAACGTTGCGAGAGCGATATCAGGATTTTCCGATTTCCATTGGCTTATTAAATCGTTTCCGTACAAGAAAACAACAAACAGAAACGATAAAAGGGTTGAAAGCAGGAACCGTTGATATTGTAGTAGGCACACATCGATTGCTATCAAAGGATATCGTGTATCATGATTTAGGCCTACTCATTATCGATGAAGAACAGCGTTTCGGTGTAACCCATAAGGAAAAAATTAAGCGACTAAAAGCGAATATTGATGTATTGACGTTAACGGCAACGCCTATTCCACGTACGCTTCATATGTCGATGCTCGGTGTGCGGGATCTTTCGGTCATTGAAACACCGCCAGAGAACCGTTTCCCGGTACAAACGTATGTGATGGAGTATAATGGTGTTCTTGTTCGAGAAGCGATTGAACGTGAAATTGCACGAGATGGACAGGTTTATTTCTTGTATAATCGGGTAGAAGATATAGCTAGAAAAGCAGAAGAAATCTCGATGTTAGTACCAGATGCACGGGTTGTGTATGCGCACGGGCGTATGTCTGAACAAGAATTGGAAACAGTAATGATAGGCTTCTTAGAAGGAGAATACGATGTGCTCGTTAGTACGACCATCATTGAAACAGGTGTCGACATACCTAATGTTAATACATTAATTGTGCATGATGCAGACAAGATGGGTCTATCTCAATTGTATCAGTTGCGAGGCCGTGTCGGTCGTTCGAATCGTGTAGCCTATGCTTATTTTACGTATCGTAAAGATAAAGTATTGACGGAAGTAGCCGAGAAGCGTCTGCAAGCCATTAAAGAATTTACGGAATTAGGCTCTGGATTTAAGATTGCGATGCGCGATTTATCCATTCGTGGAGCGGGTAACTTACTAGGGGCAGAGCAACATGGCTTTATTGATTCCGTCGGTTTTGATTTATACTCACAAATGTTGAAAGAAGCAATTGATGAAAAAATGAGCGAAAAACCGATAGAAGAGAAAGTGCAAGTTGAAATCGACTTGCAAGTGGATGCATATATTCCGGATAGTTATATTGCAGATGGACATCAAAAAATTGAAATGTATAAGAGATTCAGGGGTGTCGAGTCTCTTGAGGATATCGCGGATCTGCAAGAGGAAATGGTGGACCGATTTGGAGAATATCCGATAGAGGTACAGTATTTATTAGAAATAGCTACTATAAAAGTACATGCTGGCATCGCCAAAGTAGAATCAATCAAGCAACAGAAGAAAGAAATCACGGTTTTGATTTCAGAAGGTGGCAGCAGCAATATCGATGGCTCGAAAGTATTCCAATTAACAAGTCAAATAGAACGTCGCGTTGGATTGGGTATGGAAGGAAGTAGATTAAAAATCGTATTGCCGGTAAATTCACCAAATATCATGGAATCGTTAGAAAAATTAAAGACGTTGATGATAGGATTAAAAGATGTGAAAAAAGATAAAGTAAACCAATAATACGAAATTTTGGTTGCAGTTCTTACAATTTCATGTTGAAATATAACTAAAGGAAATTATATTAAGAAAATGATTTTCTTGTGAATAGAACTGAACGTATGCAAAATACTAAGTTCAATACGGTTATACTTTATCTGGTATAATTACCAAAACTCATTACGCATAGAGGAAAGTGAGGCAACATAGAATGAAAGCAACTGGAATAGTTCGTCGTATAGATGACTTAGGACGAGTAGTAATCCCGAAAGAAATTCGTAGAACGCTTCGTATTCGTGAAGGGGACCCGCTTGAAATTTTTGTTGATCGTGATGGAGAAGTTATTTTGAAAAAATATTCTCCGATTAGTGAATTAAGTGACTTTGCTAAGGAATATGCAGAAGCTTTATTCGATAGCTTAGGTAACCCGGTATTAATTTGTGACAGAGATACATACATTACTGTTGCAGGTGGATCGAAAAAAGATTACTTAAATAGAAGTATCAGTGATTTAATTGAAAGTACAATGGAAGACCGCAACAGTACTTTAGAAGTACAAAAATCACAAGTTTCTTTCGTGGATGGTTTTACAGAAGACATTCAATCATATACAATTGGACCAATTGTTGCTAACGGTGATCCAATCGGTGCGGTTATCATTTTCTCTAAAGAAGGCATTCTTGGGGAAGTAGAACGTAAAGCAGTGGAAACAGCTGCTGGATTCTTAGCGCGTCAAATGGAGTCTTAATATACTGATTTTTATAAAGAAGGGTAGCTGCTGCTACTCTTTTTTTATGTTTCTCTAAAGGACTCAGTTATTAAGAAAAGGCAACTGCCAGGGGCATAAGATATGTTGTGTTTTTCTAATATAGAGAATAGGGTAAATGTTTTCACTGTAGGGAATGAGGGGATAAGAAGGGGATATGATATAATATGTGCGGATTATGATTCTGGAATGGGTGGAGATGAAGGAAATTAATCAAGAACAAAACGTTTCAAAGAAATTTTTACAAGGTGCTTTTATTTTAACGATTTCGACAGTCTTCATAAAATTGTTGAGTGCGTTTTATCGAATACCTTATCAAAATATCGTCGGTGATGTTGGCTTCTATATTTATCAGCAAGTGTATCCGTTTTATTCGTTTGTGCTGGTACTTTCTACATATGGTTTTCCTGTTATTATTTCGAAGCTTTTAGCTGAGGTAAGGGAGGAGAGAAAGAGTTTTACACGTACGGATATCTTGGTAACTTCCTGGATTTCGCTGAGTGCTATCGGTTTAATCATGTTCTGCTGTCTCTATTTTGGTGCCGGATTTTTAGCTGATATTATGAGTGATCAGATGCTTGCCAAATCCATTCGTCTTATCTCATTTGCTTTTTTATTTTTGCCGATTGTTTCGATTTTCAAGGGTATCTTTCAAAGTGAAGGCGACATGTTCCCGACAGCTTGCGCTCAAGTAGTTGAACAGACAGTTCGAGTCAGTTTTATTTTGACTTTTGCCTTTTTCTTTTACCAATATGGTTTATCGTTGTATGAGGTAGCGGAAGGTGCTTTTCTTGGTTCTGTGGCAGGAGCACTGGTCAGTTGTATCATCTTGCTCTTTTTTTATAGAAAAAAACAAAATAAGACGATTGTTACCATAGATAGTATTCATTTGCGCAAAAAATTTATTCCTCTTTCTAAAAAAATTATTGGACAAGGTATTTTATTCTGTATTAGTTCGCTAATCCTTGTGTTCATTCAATTTATGGATGCGCTTGTTTTGTACCCACTCCTTATGACGTCGGGTTTAGAGATGACAGAAGCGAAACAGTGGAAAGGGATTTATGATCGAGGACAGCCGTTGCTTCAAGTCGGAACCGCTGCTATCATGTCGCTCTCCTTGACGGTTGTACCGCTTATCTCTGAATTTCACGAGAAGCGCGACCAAAAACAAGTGGAGTATTATACGGAATTATCCTTCCGATTATGTATTATGCTTGGGATGGCTGCTACTGTCGGTTTATTTTGGATTATTGAACCGACCAATTATATGCTCTTTACAGATTGGAAAGGAAGCTCGGCTCTTAGTGTTCTAGTGTTGTCTATTTTCTTTTGCTCTATTTTAATGACAGGGATGTTTATTTTGCAGAGTCTTGGTCGTTCCCTGACATCCCTTATGATTATAGGCGTTGGTCTCATTGTAAAGTTTCTGTGTATGATTATATGGGTGCCGAAATGGAACATCATGGGAGCTGCTGTTTCCACGACGGCTGCGTTCATGGTCATGGCGGGTTTACTGTTTATCTATTTGAGGCGTGTCATGAAAAAAATGGTTGTGAAGGCAGGGATGTTGAAGTTAACTATTTTTGCTTCAGCAAGTATGTCCATTGTGCTTTTAGTAGAAGCTATATTATTTAGATTGATAAGTGATATGGAGACTGCCAGTCGCTTAGTTGTTGCTTGTCAGGTCATCTTTTCTGTGGTGACAGGGGCTGTTACGTATATGTTCATTATCATTCGAGGTGGCATGTTTACAGCTGAAGAGCTGCAACTATTGCCGGGTGGAAGTAAATTATCCAAACTTTTAAGAAAAAATAAATAGGAGAATGCAATGAGTAATCAAATTATCATTATGGGTCTTGGTGCTGGGGATTTGGATCAGTTGCCATATGGCGTATATAAAAAACTAAAAACAGCAAGAAAGTGTTATACACGAACAATCGATCATCCTGTTATTGCGGAATTACAGCAGGAAGGGGTTGTGTTTGAAAGTTTTGATAGTGTGTATGAGAAATATGACACTTTTGAGGAAGTGTATGAGGAAATCAGTGAAACCATTATGGCATTTGCTCAATCAAGGGATGTTATTTACACGGTACCTGGTCATCCGATGGTTGCGGAAAAAACCGTTCAGTTGTTATTGGAAAAAGCAGCAAAACAAGATGTGCAGTTGCAAATTGAAGGTGGACAAAGTTTCTTGGATGCCTTGTTTGCAGCGGTGAAAATAGACCCGATTGATGGTTTTCAATTATTGGACGGAACAGCGTTGTGTCGGGACGATCTTCAGGTGACGCAACATATGATTATCGGGCAAGTATATGATGCATTTATCGCTTCTGAAGTAAAGCTGACATTGATGGAGAAGTATCGCGATGACTATGAAGTGGCGCTGGTAACGGCGGCGGGAAGCCAAGCAGAAGAAGTCATTTGGCTGCCGTTATATGAATTAGATCGAGCGGCGAAATTGAGTAACTTAACATCGGTATATGTACCGCCTGTAAAAGAAGATGAGGACTTGCTGAAAGAATTCTTCCATTTACGTCAGATTATCGCCACGCTTCGTGGACCGAATGGCTGTCCATGGGATCAAAAGCAAACACATGAAAGTTTAAAAAAATATTTGTTAGAAGAAGCATATGAATTAATTGATGCGATTGACGAAGATGATACAGACGGCATCATCGGTGAATTAGGTGACGTATTATTACAAGTGTTACTGCATGCTCAAATTGGTGAAGATGAAGGGATGTTTACCATTGAGGATATCATCCAAGAACTTGCTGAAAAGATGATTCGTAGGCACCCTCATGTATTTGGGGATGGGAAAGTAGCCAATGCAGAAGAAGTGAAAGAGAATTGGGACAAGATTAAACAAACCGAAAAAGGGAATCAGAAAGAAGATTCTTTGCTAGATGGTATAGAACAATCCATTCCGCAACTGCTTGTAGCCTATGAATATCAAAAAAGAGCGGCGAAAGTTGGATTTGATTGGTCAGAAGTCGACTCGGCCTGGGAAAAAGTAAAAGAAGAAATAGAAGAATTCCAACACGAAGTGAACCAGGGAGCAAGCCATGAAAAGCAACGAGCGGAATTTGGTGATCTTTTGTTTGCGATGGTGAATATTGCACGTTTCTATAATATCTATCCGGAAGAAGCGTTGCATGCTACGAACGTTAAGTTCGCTAGACGCTTTCAGTACATTGAACAAAGCTTGAAGAAAGAGAAGAAGGCTTTTGCAGATTGCACATTGGAGCAGTTGGATCATTATTGGGAAGAAGCAAAAAGAAAAGGATTATAAGAAGGGAGATTCACAGAGATGCGATTGGATAAATTTTTAAAGGTATCACGTATTATTAAAAGAAGAACATTGGCGAAGGAAGTAGCGGACAAAGGGCGAATTTCCATCAATGGAAAACAAGCGAAGTCCAGTTCAACGGTGAAGGCAGGCGATGAATTGTTCATTCAGTTTGGGCAAAAGCTTGTAACTATTCGTGTGGATAAGCTACAGGAGAATGTTAGAAAAGAAGAAGCTGCTGATCTTTACACGATTATCAAAGAAGAGAAAGTTCAACAGGAAGAAGTGTAAGTAGTCGCGCTTGTTCTAATGCACGGCTGCCGCTCATATACTTGTACAAAAAAAGTTTGTACAGGGGGTTGTAACATGAGCAGCCAGTATTTTGACCAAGATCCGAATAATACAAGAAATAAGGCGCCTGAACATGATGTGATAATGCGAGGAAGAAAATACCTGGAAATTACCGGTGTCAGGCAAGTAGAAAGCTTCGACAATGAAGAGTTTCTATTGGAAACAAGCATGGGTTTCTTGGCTATTAAAGGTGAGAACCTACAAATGAAGAACCTGGATGTGGAGAGCGGCCTTGTCTCAATCAAAGGGAAAATTTTTGATTTAGTCTATATGGATGAGCCGGCAGGAGATAAATCTAAAGGCTTTTTTGGCAAGCTGTTCAAATGAGTTTGACCACACAGTTTTATACTTTGGTTGCCATGATTGGTATGGGGAGTTGCTTTGGTGCTTCATTGGATACGTATCAATTGTTTTTAAATCGCCCAAAGAGAAGTCGGCTCGTGGTATTTGTTCACGACCTTCTCTTTTGGCTTGTACAAGCATTGCTTGTTTTTTATGTGCTCTTTATCGTTAATCAAGGAGAATTGCGTTTTTATTCTTTTTTGGCTTTGGTGTGCGGGTTCGCGGCGTATCAAGCACTTTTGAAAAAAATATATATGTATTTATTGCGAATGGTTATCTCGGCTTGTGTTGCGATTGCTATATTCGTGAAAAAAATATGTACGATGATGTTCATCAGACCGATAGTAGGAATTGTAAAAGCAATTCTGTATGTTTTAAAAGTGCTAATAAAAGGTCTTTTTTCACTTGTCCGATTTTTAGTGGTAGTCATAATTAAAGTGGTTGGCATTATTTTAAGGCCGTTTGTGTGGATTTTGAGGCAATTTTATAAAATGTTACCAAAAACAATCACAACTAAAATGGAGAAGTTATATAATCTTATTAGAGGATTTTTGGAAAAAATAAAGAATACTATCTATACGGTAGCAAAAAAAGTAAAGAATAAATTCAAGAAGTAGAGGAGTGAGCGGGATGGGAAGCTTGAAAGATCGCAAGGTGGCTAAAATAGAGTCAACTTATGTTCAACAGCGTGAAAAAAGCCTAATGCAAAAAGCGAAAAGAAAAGTATTTTTAAGGCGTCGTTTAGCTCTTTTTGGTGTTTTTGCATGCATCCTTTCTGGTTTGGCCGTTTCCGCTTTATTTTCACAATCGTCGGTAATTGAGAGTAAGACAATGGAAAAGCAGGCTGTAGAAGAAAAGCTGGCGAAATTAGAGAAGAAGCAGCAACTGCTAGAAGAAGAAATTATTAAATTAAATGATGATGAATACATAGCGAAAATTGCCAGAAGAGATTATTTCTTATCCGATGAAGGAGAGGTCATTTTTAATCTTCCGAATAAAACAGAAGAGATGGACTAATGTTGACACTGTTTTTTTACTTTCGCTATAATATATACTATGTATGATTTTTTTAATATTTAAGGAGGAACATTTTTTTTATGTCAATTGAAGTAGGCAGCAAGTTACAAGGGAAAGTAACAGGCATTACTAAATTTGGGGCGTTCGTTGAATTGCCTGAAGGAACAACAGGTCTTGTTCATATCAGTGAGGTCGCTGATAATTATGTTAAAGATATTAATGAGCATTTAAAAGTTGGCGACCAAGTAGAAGTAAAAGTTATTAATGTGGAAAAAGACGGAAAGATTGGTCTTTCCATTAAGAAGGCAAAAGATCGCCCTGAGCAAACTCATCAAGCGCGCCCTCAAAGACATGGTCGTGGAGATAATCGTTCACGTGATAATTTCCGTTCTAGAGACAATAATCGTGCTCCGAAAGAAACGTTTGAGCAAAAAATGGCTCGTTTCTTAAAGGATAGCGAAGACCGTTTATCTACGCTTAAACGTAGTACAGAAACAAAAAGAGGCGGACGCGGGGGAAGACGCGGTTAATACTTGCTGCTGATAACAATCGATAGCAGTTTTTCCTTTCGATAATAGATTGTAATCTTTAGTAGACAAGCGAAGAAAGCTTGTCTATTTTTTTTATGTCTTTTTCAAGGGAAAATACAAAAAAACCACCAGAAACTCTGGTGGTTTTAATTATGACCCGTACGGGATTCGAACCCGTGTTACCGCCGTGAAAGGGCGGTGTCTTAACCGCTTGACCAACGGGCCAAAAAATTATGGTAGCGGCGGAGGGAGTCGAACCCACGACCTTTCGGGTATGAACCGAACGCTCTAGCCATCTGAGCTACGCCGCCATAAGTGTTTTTTTCTTTTGTTCTCTCATGAGAAGCACAAGATATATCTTACCTAGATACCGCTATTTTGTCAACGGAAAATAAAAAATAAAATTTTTCTGATTATTTTTATGTAAATAACATGGAACTTTTTAAATGTGTGTTAAGTGCGAAACCCCTGCGGAAAGCGAGCATCTTGGAGCAGATTTCGATTTGTATGTACTACTTGTTCATAGGCAACAAAGTTTATAAAACAGCCTTTGAAAAAAAGAACATTTTTTATATGTGCAAAAAGGATAAAATTCTCTTTTTCTTTCAGTATATTGACATAGAAATACAGGGTTATTTCCCACTTGCTGTTCGTAATTGCCTAATTAACAGGAAAAACGTCGAACATTTCTTTTGATTCCTTTCTAGATTACGACAAAAAAACTATCTTCTCTTACATATAATTAGAAACAAATTAATAGAGGAGTGAGAGAATTGGAAAAGGTAGAAAGAAGTACGATGGAGACTGAATTACCTTTGCACTTTGGACAAGATCATGCGAAGAAGTGGGCTAGTACGTTTAGGGAGAAATTTGAAAATATCTTTATTGATCGCGGCGTGTTATTGGCTTTAATCGGTTTCTTACTGGGACGTGCGTTAATTTTATCGCAATTAGCACCATTTGCACTGCCGTTCTTTGCGGCTGTTTATTTACTGAGACGAGATAAAGCGCCGTTTGCCTTAATTGGACTGCTGGCAGGGGCAGCAACTATTCATTTTATGAGTGCTGTCACAATCTTTACGGCTTCGTTATTCTTCATGCTATTGTACAAGGCAAGGGAGCCATCATTGACCAATCAGTTTAAAATTGTTTCACTCTATGTATTTATTTCCCTGGGCGTAACGAATCTAGCGATACATTATCTTTCTGAGAGTCAGGTGCTTTTGTACGATGGTGTGATGATTGCGGTGGAAGCGGGACTGGCACTCATTCTTACATTAATCTTTATCCAGTGCATTCCACTCATCTCTTTTAAAAAGAGGACGAAGACATTGAAGACCGAAGAAGTGGTGAGCATCATCATCCTAATGGCCTCCATCATGACTGGCACCATTGGTTGGACTCTCTATGATTTATCCTTGGAACACATTGCCTCTCGGTATTTAGTGCTCGTGTTTGCTTTAGCGGGAGGAGCGGCCATCGGATCGACGGTTGGCGTGGTAACCGGATTGATTTTTAGTTTGGCCAGTGTGGGAACGTTATATCAAATGAGTTTACTGGCATTTGCCGGTTTATTGGCTGGCTTATTAAAAGAGGGCAGGAAAGTAGGCGCCTCTCTCGGTTTATTGTTAGCGACAGTCATGATTGGGCTGTACGGCGAAGGAAATGCTAATTTGATTATAACAGTGTATGAAACAATCGGTGCCATTGTGCTGTTTTTGCTGACGCCTTCTTCTCTAATTGAAAAGGTAGCGAAGCATATACCCGGAACATCGGAATATTCGAACGAGCAACAAAAATATATGACAAGAATGAGAGATGTGACATCGCAAAAGGTGGCGCAGTTTTCGAATGTTTTTTCTGCGCTTGCTGACAGTTTTCTTCAAATGGAAGCTTGGGCAAATGATGAGGATGAGAGCAGGCAATTTGATCTCTTCTTAAGTAACGTGACGGAAAAAACCTGTCAGATGTGTCCCAAAAAACATAAGTGTTGGGTGCAGAATTTTCAGACCACCTATGAGGGTATGCGGAATGTTGCTAATGAATTGGCCGAGGAAAAGAGACAATTGTCCATAAAAACGGAGAGGGAGTGGTCTTTGCATTGCAGTAAAGATAAGAAGGTAATTGAAGCGATTTCGCAAGAGCTATCTGTTTATCATGCGAACCAAAAATTAAAGAAGCAAGTAAAGGATAGTAGACGTCTGGTGGCAGAGCAACTACGTGGAGTATCTGTTGTCATGGAAGACTTCGCAAAGGAGATTATTAAAGAGCGAAAGAATCACTATTTGCAAGAAGAACAAATATTAGAAGCAATTAGTGACTTTGGTCTTCAAATAGATCAGGTGGAAATTTACAGTTTGGAGAAAGGGAATATCGATATTGATATTACTATTCCGGTTTCTCAAGGGAGAGGGGAGTGTGAAAAGCTGATTGCGCCGATGTTGTCTGATATTGTGGGAGAAACCATTATCGTTGCTCGGGAAGATCATCAGAGCCAGGAGGGGGTGTGTTTTGCCAATTTTCGTTCCTCACAGAAGTTTATCGTGAAAACAGGGGTGGCTCATGCAGCTAAAGGAGGTGGACTGATTTCGGGGGACAGCTATACTACGATGGAATTAGGGGCCGGCAAATTTGCTTTGGCCATTAGTGATGGTATGGGCAATGGTGAAAGAGCGCATGCAGAAAGTACGGAAACGTTACAGTTGTTGCAGAAAATTCTATTGTCCGGTGTTAATGAAAAGATGGCGATTAAATCTATCAATTCCATTCTGTCGTTACGAACAACAGACGAAATTTTTTCGACCTTGGATTTGGCGATGATTGATTTGCATGATGCCAAAGCGAAGTTTTTGAAAGTATGTTCCACACCAAGTTTTATTAAAAGGGGGGATCGCGTATTCAAAATAGAATCAAGCAATTTACCAATCGGCTTCATGGAGGAGGGAGAAATGGAGGTCGTATCGGAGCAATTGAAAGCGGAAGATGTGCTCATCATGATGAGCGATGGATTATTTGATGGACCGAAGCATATTGAAAATGCTGAGTTTTGGTTGAAACGGAAAATCAGAGAATTAAAGACGGATGACCCGCAGGCTATTGCGGATGTTCTATTGGAAGAGGTGATTCGGACAAGAGGAGATATTGGTGATGATATGACAGTGGTTGTAGCTAAGGTGAAGCATAACACACCGAAGTGGGCGTCCATTCCGGTTTCATCGTTCCGAAAAAAAGCGCAGTAGAGTACGTATATTTGCCCTCTTATATGGTGATGATGATTACAAATTAACCGAGGAGGGAGAACGATGAAAACAGGTACGTTAAAGCAAATTTTACTGATTACTGATGGGTGCTCCAATCAAGGCATGGATCCTGCAGTCATGGCTGCACTTGCGAGGGAGCAAGGTATTACGGTCAATGTCATAGGAGTAATGGAGAACGATACTATTGATGCAGCTGGCATGAAAGAAATCGATGCGATTGCTGCAGCGGGAGGTGGAGTGAGCCAAATTGTATATGCTGAAAGTTTATCGCAAACTGTTCAAATGGTAACGAGAAAAGCGATGACGACAACAATACAAGGTGTGGTAAATCAAGAGTTGAAGCAAATTTTAGGGAAAACGGCTTCCATTGAAGAACTTCCTCCGGAAAAAAGAGGTGAAGTCATTGAAGTAGTGGATGAATTAAGTGAAACATCCGAGTTGCAAGTATTAGTGCTTGTGGACGCAAGCACAAGTATGAAGAATAAACTGCCCACGGTGAAAGAATCTTTAATCGACTTATCAATCAGTTTGAACGCTCGGTTAGGAAATAATCAATTTTCTGTATTTATATTTCCCGGGAAAAAAAGTGATGTCGAAAAATTGTTGGATTGGACACCGAAATTAGATTCTTTGACGAAAATATTCTCGAAATTAACCCCCCGCGGAATTACTCCAACAGGACCGGCTATCAGTGAAGCCATTCAATATTTCAGACCAAAACGCTCATTGAGAAGCATGCTAGGTAACGATGATGAACGGCCATATGAAGAAACCGTATAACGTAGCAATCGGTCAGGTGATAACCGGTAAATGGCATAAACAGCGTTATCATATTCTGAAGCAGTTAGGTGAAGGTGCCAATGGTGCCGTGTATTTAGTGGACTATAATGGTCGCAAAGTTGCGTTGAAGCTCAGTGATAATTATGCAAGCATTGCTTCCGAGATAAATGTTTTGAAGTCCTTCACCAAGGTCCAAGGGTCTTCCCTCGGACCTTATTTATTACATGGAGATGATTGGATTCAACCAGGAAGAAGTCTTCCTTTTTATGTGATGGAGTATATTCAGGGGAAAGATTTACTGATATTCACGCAGGACCACGGACCAGACTGGGTTGAAATTTTCATATTGCAACTTTTGTCGAATCTAGACGTATTACATAGAGCAGGATGGGTTTTTGGAGATTTAAAGCCGGAAAATTTAATTGTTACCTCGCCTGATTATAAAGTGAGATGTGTCGATGTAGGAGGAACAACTTTGATCGGGCGCTCGGTGAAAGAATTCACGGAGTTTTTCGATAGGGGATATTGGGGTGTGGGTACCCGGGTAGCTGAGCCTTCCTATGATTTGTTTGCTGTTGCGATGATTTTTATCAATATGCATTATCCGAAACGGTTTCATAAAAAAGGTCATGGGCAAAAGCAGTTACTGGAGATTGTTTCACAGACCAAAGGGTTAAGACGCTACCAACAAGTTTTGGAAAAAGCGATTTTGGGTAAATATGCAACTTGTACTGAGATGAGAGAAGACTTGCTGCACGTGATCAATCATCCGGGGACAGGTACCCGTAACCTCAGCCGTGTGACTCGTCGAAAAAAGCAAAAAAGAAAGAAAAGTAGTGTTTTCGGGGAAATGGTATTGTTGCTTGTTTTGTTGTGTTTTCTCTATGGCTTGTACATCTATACACAAATTTTAGGTTAATTCTACATTTGCTTTGAAAGATAATACATGATTAGGTAAAATAATAACTATAGTTATTTTGATATATGTAGCAAGAAGAGGAGTCTTTCATGCTTGAAGAAAAAGCACAATATGCAATTAAGAAACATCATCTTTTAAGTAAAGGTGACAGATTACTACTGGGTGTGTCGGGAGGACCGGATTCTTTAGCGCTATTGCATTATTTATACAGTATACGTAAACAATATAGTTTGGAATTAACCGTAGCACATATGGACCATATGTTCAGAGGTCAACAATCTTATGACGAGTATTTATTTGTGAAAGCCTTTTGTACTGAACGTGGAATTCCTTTTGAGGGCATACAGGTTGATGTTCCGAAATATATTGAACAAACGGGGAAAACAACACAAGTCGCGGCGAGAGAATTGCGGTATCAGTTTTTTGATAGCGTCATGAAAGAACACGGAATACATAAGCTTGCATTAGGTCATCATGGAGATGACCAAGTTGAAACGATCCTGATGAGATTGACTAGAGGAGCAAGTGGAAAAGCCAGAGCTGGTATCGCTTATAGGCGTGTGGAAAGTGCAACTGAAGTTATTCGTCCTTTTCTTTGGGCGAGTAAAGAGGAAATAGAACAGTATTGTCATCGCCATGGACTTGAACCACAATTGGATGCTAGTAATATGAAACCGGTTTATGCGCGCAATCGCTACAGGCTGCAAGTCTTACCGTTTCTGAAAACGGAAAATCCGAAAGTGCATGAACATTTCCAACGATTCAGTGAAGAATTGCTAGAAGATGAAGAGTTTTTATTAAAGATGGCAGAAGAGAAAATGCAGCCATTTTGGATGAAAAAGAAAAATTACTCGAAGATTGAAATTAGCTCTTTTCTCAACATGTCAAAGCCTTTACAAAGAAGAGGTATTCAACTAATATTAAACTATCTTTATTTTGAAAGACATGTAGAACTATCCGCAGCTCATATAGAATCAGTGATTAAACTTTTTAAAAATTCTCATCCATCCGGTGAAATCCATTTACCAGCAGGTTTAAAAGTCGAAAAGTCATATGATTTTTGTACCTTTTCTTTTGAGGAACGTGTACAAGAAGCCTATTCAATTCCTTTACATATTCCGGGAGTAACCATGCTTCCGAATGGACATAGTATTGAGGCGAAATACATAGAGGATGAAGAGGAAGAGGGAAACCATCTTTTTATTCTTGATCCTGCGCAAGTGAAGTTGCCTTTGATGGTCCGAACAAGGAAACCGGGTGATCGTATGAAATTAAAGGGCTTAAATGGAACAAAAAAAGTGAAAGATATTTTTATTGAAAAGAAAATACCTTTAACAGAGAGAGTGACATGGCCTCTATTAGTGGATAATAATCAACAGATTATTTGGATCCCGGGGCTCAAAAAATCTAGCAAAGAAGCTGTAAGGGTCAGTAAGTCTTTCATTACGTTAAAATTTATTTAGAATTCATTCTTCTAGGAGGAAAACATTATAATGAGCTTGCACAATGAAATTGAAGAAGTGTTGATCAGCGAAGCTGAGATTCAAGAAAAAATTGTCGAACTAGGCAAGGAGTTAACGGCAGAATACAAAGATAAATTCCCACTTGCAATTGGTGTTCTAAAAGGCGCTATGCCATTTATGGCTGATTTATTCAAACGCGTGGACGCACACCTAGAGATGGATTTTATGGATGTGTCTAGTTATGGCAATTCAACGATTTCTTCAGGGGAAGTTAAAATCATTAAAGATTTAAATACATCTGTAGAAGGAAGAGACATTTTAATTGTCGAAGATATTATCGATAGCGGTTTAACATTAAGTTATTTGGTGGATTTATTCCGTTACCGTAAAGCGAAAAGCATTAAAATTGTCACTTTATTAGACAAACCAAGCGGTCGCAAATCTGATATTAAAGCAGATTATGTAGGATTCATCGTACCGGATGCTTTCGTGGTGGGATATGGTTTGGATTACGCTGAAAGATATCGTAATCTTCCATATGTCGGTGTGTTAAAACCAGAAATTTACCAGAACTAAATGTATGAAGTATACTAAAAAACAGACAGTCTTACTTAAATTGCATACTTGTAATGCCATGGATAATGATGGTATGGAATGTAGTTGTGACTGTGGGAGGAGGTAAGGAATGAATCGGATCTTCCGTAATACCATTTTTTATTTATTAATACTTTTGGTTATTATTGGTATAGTTAGTATTTTTACTAATAATAATGAAACTGATAAACAGATTACCCAAGATCAATTTTTTGAGAGCTTGGAGAACGGCGATGTAGAGAGTTTTTCCTTACAACCAGAGAGAAATGTCTATATCGTAAGCGGGCAGCTGAAAGATGCTAAGCAAGGCGAAGGATTTATTACGTATGTCTTGAATAGCGATGCCACTATGCAGCGATTAGAAGATGCAGCAAAATCGACAGGAACTACTCAAGAAACAGTTCCAGCTAAGGAAACAAGCGGATTTGTTTCGTTCCTTGTAAGTATCATTCCGTTTATCATTATCATGATTCTTTTCTTCTTCTTATTGAATCAATCCCAAGGCGGCGGTGGTCGTGTGATGAACTTCGGTAAGAGTAAAGCTAAGCTTTACAATGATGAAAAGAAAAAGGTGCGCTTTACAGATGTAGCAGGTGCTGACGAAGAGAAACAAGAATTAGTGGAAGTAGTGGAATTCTTGAAAGATCCTCGTAAGTTTGCAGAGGTCGGTGCGCGTATTCCAAAAGGTGTTTTATTAGTAGGACCTCCTGGTACTGGTAAAACGTTATTAGCTCGAGCGGTAGCCGGTGAGGCTGGAGTGCCATTCTTCTCGATTTCCGGTTCTGACTTCGTTGAAATGTTTGTCGGTGTCGGTGCTTCACGTGTTCGTGATTTATTCGAAAACGCGAAGAAAAATGCGCCTTGTATCATTTTCATTGATGAAATTGATGCTGTAGGTCGTCAGCGTGGCGCTGGTTTAGGCGGCGGGCACGATGAGCGTGAACAAACATTGAACCAATTGCTTGTAGAGATGGATGGTTTCGGCGTAAACGAAGGTATCATCATCATCGCTGCAACAAACCGTCCGGATATTCTGGACCCGGCATTATTGCGTCCAGGGCGTTTTGACCGTCAAATTACGGTAGGTCGTCCCGATGTAAAAGGGCGTGAAGCGGTTTTACGTGTACATGCTCGTAATAAACCATTAGATGAAACGGTTGATCTTAAAGCGATTGCTATGAGAACACCTGGATTCTCTGGTGCAGACTTAGAAAATTTACTGAATGAAGCAGCTTTAGTGGCGGCTCGTCAAAATAAAAAGAAAATTGATATGGCTGATATCGATGAAGCAACGGATCGAGTAATTGCCGGTCCTGCTAAGAAAAATAGAGTTATATCGAAGAAAGAACGCAATATCGTCGCTTTCCATGAAGCAGGTCATACTGTAATTGGCGTCGTTCTTGATGAAGCTGAAGTAGTGCATAAAGTAACGATTGTCCCTCGTGGTCAAGCGGGTGGGTATGCTGTGATGCTTCCGAAAGAAGATCGTTTCTTCATGACAAAACCAGAACTATTGGATAAAATCGTGGGTCTACTTGGCGGACGTGTAGCAGAGGAAATTACCTTTGGAGAAGTAAGTACGGGAGCTCATAATGACTTCCAACGTGCTACAGCGATTGCGCGCAGCATGGTAACTGAATATGGAATGAGTGATAAACTTGGACCGTTACAATTCGGTACTTCTCAAGGTGGTCAAGTGTTCTTGGGCCGTGATTTCAATAATGAACAAAACTATTCTGATGCCATTGCATATGAAATTGATTTAGAGGTTCAACGAATCATTAAAGAATGTTATGCAAAAGCAAAGGATATTTTAACGGAAAACCGTGATAAATTGAATTTGATTGCCAATACATTATTGGAAGTCGAAACATTGGATGCAGACCAAATCTTGAGTTTGTGTGAAAATGGTACATTGCCGGAACGCGGTTATAAAACGTTGAACGGTAAGATTGAGACAACAGAAAATGATGTAAAGGTAAAAATCGGTTCGAAAAAAGAAGATGAAACGCAGGACGTTGCAGAGCGTACTGAAGAAGAGGTAACATCTGATGCGAAAGATGAAGAAAAACCTCAATCATCTGATGAAAATAAAAGAGATTAAGATAAAAAACGGACTCGTGTAAGCGAGTCCGTTTTTTGACAGAATAAGTTTTGGATTTATTTGTGCGTTTCCATGCTGTTTTATGTCGATATCCTGATGTGAGGAACAAAACAGCTGAATGGCTGCTAAGCTATGTAAGGATGCTACATGAAGAAGAGTGGGGTTATTTAGAACGGGCTATTTCAGAGTTAACGGTTGCTTTGTAAGTATGGTATGATGTGAAGGTATTGCGAAATTGGTAAAAGTGGTGATGTAAATGATTTTCGTATTGGATGTTGGAAATACAAATACAGTCTTAGGTATTTATGAAAATGATACACTAAAGCATCATTGGCGTATTGAGACGAGCCGAAACAAAACAGAAGACGAGTTCGGTATGCTGATTAAATCATTATTACAGCATGTTGATTTAACATTTGAACATATTGATGGCATCATCATTTCGTCTGTTGTACCGCCGATTATGGCTGCGCTTGAACGAATGTGTAACAAGTATTTTGGGATAGATCCTGTTGTGGTAGGACCAGGAATTAAAACAGGTTTAAATATAAAATATGATAACCCGCGTGAAGTCGGTGCTGACCGAATCGTTAATGCGGTAGCAGCGATTGAACAGTATGATGGTCCGCTAATCATCGTCGATTTTGGAACGGCAACAACATATTGTTACATCAATGAACATAAGCAATACATGGGGGGTGCCATTGCACCGGGTATCGGTATTTCCACAGAGGCATTATATTCACGTGCAGCGAAATTGCCACGTATTGAAATTGCCAAGCCAGAAGCGATTATTGGCAAGAATACCGTTACGGCTATGCAGGCAGGTATTTTATATGGATATGTTGGTCAGGTAGAAGGTATTGTTTCTCGCATGAAAGCCGAAAGTTCAGTAGAACCTATGGTTATTGCAACGGGTGGATTGTCGAATCTTATTGCAAGTGAATCGGATGTCATTGATGTTGTCGATCCGTTTCTTACATTAACTGGTTTGAAGCTGATTTATGAGAGAAACAAAGAGCAAATGAAAAAATAAGGTTTCGATAGGAGCATAAGGGTAATGAAAGATTATTTAGTAAAAGCTTTAGGATACAATGGACAAGTACGTGCTTACGCCGTTTCTACAACAGAAACGGTTGGAGAAGCACAGCGCCGTCATTATACATGGCCTACTGCTTCAGCGGCACTTGGGCGTGCAATGACGGCTGGTGTGATGATGGGTGCTATGTTAAAAGGGGATGAAAAACTAACGATTAAAATCGAGGGTGGCGGACCAATCGGCCTGATTTTAGTAGATAGCAACGCTAAAGGTGAAGTGCGAGGTTATGTAACGAATCCGCAGACACACTTTGATTTGAATGAGCATGGTAAGTTGGATGTTCGTCGAGCAGTCGGAACGGATGGGATGTTGACCGTCGTTAAAGATATTGGTTTAAAAGATTACTTTACTGGTCAAACGCCGATTGTATCCGGTGAACTTGGTGATGATTTCACCTATTATTTCGTTACATCCGAACAAGTGCCTTCTTCTGTAGGCGTTGGGGTATTGGTCAACCCAGATAATACCATTAAAGCGGCTGGTGGATTTATTCTGCAGTTGATGCCGGGCACAGAAGAAGAAACGATTGCGGCTATTGAAGAACGTTTAAGTACCATTACACCTATTTCTAAAATGATTGAATCAGGCATGACGCCGGAAGATATTTTAGAAGAACTTCTTGGGAAAGGTAATGTTCAAATTTTAGACAAGATGCCTGTCTCTTTTCAATGCCAGTGTTCAAGAGAACGAATTGAAAATGCCTTAATCAGCTTGGGCAAAACGGAAATTCGCAGCATCATCGAAGAAGAAGGTAAAGCGGAAGCAAACTGTCATTTTTGTAATGAGAAATATCAATTCACGAAAGAAGAGCTAGAACAATTAGAAAAAGACGCTCAATAAAGTGGGAGCAGATTCCGCTATCTAAGAAACAGTTGATTTATGTTATTGCTATCTTGATAGGCATAAACATAATCACGCTTTTCTTGGCAACAAAGCCTTTTTCAACTGGTATTTTTGGATCGAACGATCGCGCGGAGGTTGCTTCTGTAGGAAATGTAACCATTGAACGACAGCAGTTGCGAAACAAGCTAGAAGAGAGATATGGGACTGAAGTGCTCGAAGAATTAATTGACGAGGAAGTCATTCAACAAATGGCTGACAAATACGATATAGCCGTTTCGGATCAAGAGTTGGCACTTGAGTTGAATTTTATCAAGGCGAAATATGGTTCTTTTGATCAGCAGTATTTAATTAATAACGAAGATTGGGAAGAGCAAGTTCGTTATGATATATTGCTTGAGAAGTTACTTGCTTATAATGTAGACATTTCTGATGAAGAAGCAGAAGCAACTTATAATGAAAATGAAGAAGCATATAAGTTGCCTACTGCTTATCATCTGTCGCAAATTATTGTCGAAACAAAGAAAGAAGCCAACAGAATTTATGAAGAGCTAAAGAAAGGTACGTCCTTTTCTGCACTTGCAATGGAACAGTCCATTGATGAATACTCTTCAAAGCTGAAAGGCGATATTGGCTATTTGACAAAAAATCAAACACGCTTTCCGGATTCTTATATCGAACAAGCCTCCGATTTGGATGTTGATCAGTGGAGCGAACCGTTTAAAACGGACGGCGGATATGTGATTCTTTATTTGCATGACAAGGTGAAAGGCAAGCAGTACAGCTTCAAAGAAGTAAAAAGCTTGATTCAACGTCAGCTTGCATTAGAAGAAATCAATGGTGAATTGACAGCGTCTTATTTCTGGGATGAATCGGATGTTCAATGGTTATATGAAGAAGCGGAATAAGGAGTTGACCAATAGGTTTGACTCCTTTTGTTTGGTTTAGTTAGATAGCATGAATGATGAAGAGATATGTTTTTTGTTTTAAATGCTAAATAAGAGGTATAAATGTAACGGATGAAATGTAAAATAATTTCGAAAATAATGATTGACAAAATTTAGATTTAGATGTAAATTGTTTATAAATCCAATAAAATTACTCGGTATTAGGGGTGGGGAAAATGTCAAAATTAGCAAATTCAGTAGCAGATTTAGTAGGTCAAACACCAATCGTGAAACTTAATCGTCTTGTAGATGAAAATAGTGCAGATGTATACGTAAAGTTGGAATATATGAATCCGGGAAGCAGTGTAAAAGACCGTATTGCTTTAGCGATGATTGAAGAAGCTGAGCAAAACGGAAAACTAACACCTGGTGCGACGCTTATTGAACCGACAAGCGGAAATACAGGTATTGGTCTAGCAATGATTGCTGCAGCTAAAGGGTACAACGCTATTCTTGTAATGCCTGAAACAATGAGTTTGGAACGCCGAAACTTATTGCGTGCGTATGGAGCAGAGTTAGTCTTAACACCAGGGTCTGAAGGAATGGGCGGTGCTATCCGTAAAGCGGAAGAATTAGCAAAAGAACATGGCTATTTCGTCCCACAACAATTTAAAAATGCCGCAAATCCAGAAGTGCATAGAAAAACGACAGGTAAAGAAATCGTTGCTCAATTTGAAGGTGAGCAGCTTGATGCTTTTATTTCTGGAATTGGAACAGGTGGAACTATTACAGGAGCGGGTGAAGTATTGAAAGAAGCATTCCCTGGCATTAAGATTGTTGCAGTGGAACCAGCAGATTCACCAGTTTTATCTGGAGGTAAACCAGGTCCGCATAAAATCCAAGGAATTGGAGCAGGATTTGTACCAGAAATTTTAAACACAAACGTTTATGACGAAATCCTTCCTGTTGAAAATGAGACGGCGTTTGAATATGCTCGTCGTGCAGCAAAAGAAGAAGGTATTTTAGGTGGTATTTCTTCTGGGGCAGCTATTTATGCTGCGTTGGAAACAGCGAAGAAATTGGGCAAAGGTAAAAAAGTGTTAGCGATTCTTCCAAGTAACGGTGAAAGATACTTGAGTACGCCACTTTATAATTTTGAATAAATAATAACTGCTTGTACTGTCTTTTTAATATAGAATTCCCTTTTGAAAGAGCATCCTAACGGGTGCTCTTTTGTTTGGAGAAATTTCTGTTGCTGTTTCAGAGTGAAAGGACTTTAGTATTGGAGTCTGCTTTAGTAAACTAAGAGACACATGAGTAATCTTATCGTAGGAGGTTTGATAATGTATGAGACAAGTATTTAGCCGAAATTGTCCATTTTCGGAAGATGATTTTTTTAGCTTATATAAAGTGCTGTCGAGTGACAAGGAACAGCATATTTTATTGGAAAGTGGCCGAGGCGGGCGTTATTCCATGATTGGTATCAATCCCTTTGCTGTTTTGGAAGGGTGGAATGACCATTTATGTATCACTTATCAAGATGAGCATACTGAAAGGATACAAGGAGATCCTTTGCAAGGGATGAAGCAGTGGATGCAGCGATATGAAATCTCACATAAGGAGAATATACCTGATTTTCAAGGAGGGGCAGTAGGCTTCATCACGTATGATTATGTGCGTCATATTGAGAGGTTGCCTACTGTAGCGAAGGATGACTTGGAAATGCCTTTATTGTATTTTCTCGTTTTTGACGAAGTCGTTATTTACGATCATGTAGAACAAGAACTATGGTTCGTTAAGGTAGGAACGGAGAAGGAAAGTGCCGAACGTTGGTTAGCGAACATGGAGCGAACATGCAACGAAGTGCATTTAATGAAAGAAGCTCCACTTCAATGGACACATGCTGACTCTACTTCTGAAGAAAAAATGCAAGTATCGATGACAGAATCACAATTTAAGGAAGCGGTTGAAAAAATTAAAGCTTATATTGCTCAAGGTGATATTTTTCAAGTGAATTTGTCTGTAAGACAGTCCAATCCTCTAATTGCACAACCTCTAGATATTTATTCGGTGTTGAGACAGTTGAACCCATCTCCTTATATGAGTTATTTGCATACACCGAATTTTCAAGTCGTGAGCGGTTCGCCGGAATTATTGGTGAAAAAGAAAGGAGAAATAGTCAGTACAAGACCGATTGCCGGTACTCGCTCGCGTGGAGTAAATGCACAAGAAGATGAACGTTTAGCGAATGAATTGATGTCGAATGAAAAAGAGCGAGCAGAACATGTAATGCTTGTCGATTTGGAAAGAAATGATTTAGGAAGAGTATGTGCATACGGCAGTGTAGAAGTAAATGAATTTATGGTCATTGAAAAGTATTCACATGTCATGCACATCGTGTCCAATGTACAAGGGCGTCTTCAAACAGGGAAGGATGCGTTTGATATCATTCGAGCAACATTCCCGGGTGGGACCATTACAGGAGCGCCAAAAGTGAGGACGATGGAAATTATCGAGGAATTAGAACCGGTTCGTAGAGGTTTATATACAGGCTCTATCGGTTGGATTGGCTTCAGTGGTGATATGGAATTGAATATTGTCATCCGCACATTGGTGGCAAAAGACCAGATGGGACATATTCAAGCAGGGGCAGGTATTGTCATTGATTCTGAACCGAAGCATGAATACAAAGAAAGTTTGAAGAAAGCGGCAGCGTTATGGAGAGCGAAGGAAATAGCTGATTTGGACGCGCAATGTAAGGGTGAAGAGCGATGATTTTAATGATTGATAACTATGATTCATTTACATACAATTTGGTTCAATATTTGGGAGAAATGGGCGAAGAATTGATTGTGAGAAGAAATGATGAAATTACGATTGGTGAAATCGAACAGATGCAACCGAAGTACATCATGATTTCTCCTGGTCCATGCAGTCCGAACGAAGCAGGAATTAGCCTGCAGATCATTGAGCATTTTGCCGGAAGAATCCCGATGTTTGGCGTATGTCTCGGCCAACAAGCCATTGGACAAGCATTCGGGGGAGATGTGGTACAGGCGGAGCGTTTAATGCACGGAAAAACCTCCCCTGTTTACCATGATGGAAAGACGATTTTTCAAGACATTCCGAATCCTTTTCAAGCGACTCGCTATCATTCGTTAATTGTGCAAAAAGAAACATTACCATCTTGTTTAGAAGTATCAGCGTGGACAGAAGAAGGAGAAATCATGGCCATTCGCCATCGTGAATTGCCGATTGAAGGTGTACAGTTTCATCCAGAGTCCATTATGACGGAGAAAGGAAAAGAGCTGCTTCAGCACTTTCTTCAATACTATAAGGGATAGGTGATAGCGATGATTGGGTACCAAAACGGGCAATATGTACGAGAGGAAGAAATGAGCATCTCTCCTTTTGATCACGGCTTTTTATATGGAATGGGGATATTTGAAACCATCCGTCTGTATGAGGGACATCCTTTTTTATTGGATGGTCACTTACGTCGTTTAAATGAGGGATTGCAAACCCTATATATTGATTACGTTTTAGAGAAAGAGGAAGTTGTTGAGATTTTACAGCAACTTTCAACAAGAAACGGATTACAGCATGCTAGAGTTCGGATTAATGTTTCGGCAGGGGAAGGTGTGGTCGGATTACCCCAGCGTCCATATACGAAGCCGAATATTCTTGTCTTTATAAGTCCGTTACCGGAGCCGCATGAGCAACTTCATGAGAAGGATGCGGTTCTATTGAACATTCGAAGAAACACACCAGAAACCGATAGAAGGTTGAAGTCACTTCATTATGGTAATAATATTGCTGCTAAAATGGAGTTGCAACATCAACCAGAATGCGAAGGAATCTTTTTGAATGAAGAAGGATATGTAGCGGAAGCAATCACATCCAACATCTTTTTTGTGAAAAAGAAGACCTTGTACACACCGGAACAAAGTACTGGTATTTTGCTGGGGATTACGAGACAATTTATTTTATTGTTAGCGGACGAACTGGGCTTTTCTGTACAAGAAGGCTGTTATACGGTCGATGAGATAGCGGAAGCGGAGGAAGTCTTCATTACCAACTCAATTCAGGAAATAGTGGCTATCCGTGAAATTGTTGATGTAGGGAAATATAAGGGCGCATCAGGACAGGTTACGAATGCGCTGTTTGGCGCCTATAAACAAAATCGTTCGATATTATAGTCAAATAAATAAAGGCGGTGCGTGATGAAACAAGGTATCATTTCTTGTGGTCCATATACGTTGGATTACACTAAAAAAACATTAATCATGGGAATTTTGAATGCTACTCCCGATTCGTTTTCTGATGGCGGAAAGTATAACGATGTGGAGAGAGCGCTCATCCATGCCAAGCAATTAGTAGCGGATGGAGCGGATATCATTGATATTGGCGGGGAATCGACAAGGCCGGGATTTGCACAGGTGAGTGTGGAGGAAGAGCTTCGTCGTGTGCTTCCTGTCATTGAAGCTGTCTCTCGAGAAGTCCATGTACCAATTTCGATTGATACGTATAAAGCAGAAGTGGCCAAACAAGCGATACAGGCAGGCGCACATATCATTAATGATGTGTGGGGCGGAAAAGCAGACGAGCGAATGGCACAAGTGGCGGCGGAATTGGATGTTCCATTCATTATTATGCATAATCGCAACCAGAATGAGTATGACATGTTTATTCGTGATGCTTTCTATGACCTTTATGAAAGTGTATATCGAGCGAAACAAGCAGGTGTTCGTGATGAGAATATCATTTTAGATCCAGGTATCGGTTTTGCGAAGGATTTGGCACAAAACATCGAGATGATGAGACATTTAGATACGCTAGTGGAGTTAGGGTATCCGGTTCTGTTGGGCACGTCGCGTAAATCGATGATTGGTGCCGTATTAGATTTACCTCCAACTGAACGGTTAGAGGGTACGGGCGCAACGGTTTGCTATGGCATTCAAAAAGGGTGCCAGATTATGCGGGTGCACGATGTAAAAGAAATGGCCCGTATGGCGAAAATGATGGATGCACTAGTAGGAAAGGGAGAGTAAAGTGGATAAAATCTATGTAAACGAAATGGAGTTTTATGGATATCATGGCGTTTTTGCGGAAGAAACAAAGCTAGGACAACGTTTTAAAGTGGATTTGATGGTCGAAACGGATTTATCAAAAGCGGGAAAAAGTGATGACTTGACGCAATCTGTTCATTATGGCGAATTGTTTCAAGTGTGTAAGGAAATTGTGGAAGGAAAACCATATAAACTACTGGAAGCTGTTGCCGAGCAAATCGCTACCGTTGTGTTAGCTCAATTTCCACTTGTTAAAACATGTACGGTTAAGGTCATTAAACCGGACCCGCCGATTCCGGGTCATTACAAATCAGTAGCGGTTGAGATTAAGAGGAGTCGATAAGCATGAATACAGCATATTTATCTCTAGGCTCTAATCTGGATGATCGATTATGTTATTTGCGGGATGCAGTAAAGCTTCTTCAAGAGGATGAACAAATTGATGTAATGTCCGTTTCATCTGTTTATGAAACGGATCCTGTTGGATATACAGACCAAGGTAATTTTTTGAATATCGTCGTTAAGGTGAATACCGCTTATGAGGCGGAGGAATTACTTGCGAAATGCATGAATATTGAACAAACTCTTGGGAGAAAAAGGATAATTAGATGGGGGCCTAGAACTGTAGACCTTGACATTTTATTGTATAATCAAGACAATATTGAAACAGATGACCTTTCTGTTCCTCATCCTCGGATGCATGAGCGCGCCTTTGTCATCATTCCACTTTTGGAAATAGAACCTAACATCCAGCTTCCGGCGATGAATCAACCATTACAGGTAGTTTTAGAACAGCTACCGGAAAAAGAAGGAGTACGATTATGGAAGCTGAAAAATGGGGAAGACGTATTCGCGCATTTAGAAAGTTAAAAGGTTACACACAAGATGGTTTGGCAAAAGAATTATTGGTTTCGGTTTCGCTGCTAGGTGAAATTGAACGCGGCAATCGGATGCCAACGGAGGAATTCTTGGCAGAAATAGCGGCTGTTCTGCAAATTTCACTAGAAGAATTGCAGCCACCGAAAGAACAAGTTTAAATATATTTTGGTATAGATGTTATTTTTATAGGAGAATGCGAGCTTAGGGAATGGGATGGCATCTCGTTTAGTTACAACAACAAGGAGGGTAATATGGTATTGAAAATTGGCGATATTCAAATGAAGAATCCCGTCGTCTTAGCGCCAATGGCAGGCGTATGTAATGCAGCCTTTCGTTTGACGGTAAAAGAATTCGGGGCAGGGCTTGTTTGTGCCGAAATGGTCAGTGATAAAGGGATTGTGTACAAAAACGAAAAAACAATGAACATGCTATATATAGACGAAGCAGAAAAGCCATTAAGCTTACAAATTTTTGGTGGAGAAAAGAAATCATTAGTTGAAGCGGCTCAATTTGTCGATAAAAATACAAATGCCGACATCATTGATATCAATATGGGCTGTCCTGTGCCGAAAATTACGAAAGTAGATGCGGGGGCCAAATGGTTATTAGATCCGAACAAGATTTATGATATGGTAGCAGCGGTAGTAGATGCGGTTGATAAACCGGTTACTGTTAAAATGCGTATGGGATGGGACCCAGAGCACATTTATGCAGTCGATAATGCACGAGCTGTGGAACGTGCTGGCGGACAAGCTGTGGCATTACATGGGCGTACCCGTATCCAAATGTATGAAGGAACATCCAACTGGGATATCATTCGTGATGTAAAACAAGCGGTCAATATTCCGATTATCGGAAATGGCGATGTGAATACACCCGAAGATGCAAAAAGAATGCTGGATGAAACAGGATGCGACGGTGTGATGATCGGTAGAGCGGCACTAGGTAATCCGTGGATGATTTATCGTACAGTTCAATATTTAGAAACAGGCGAGTTGCATGATGAACCTTCAGCTCGTGAAAAAATTGATGTATGTATACTTCACTTAGATCGTTTAATTGATCTGAAGAACGAACATATCGCTGTGCGCGAAATGAGAAAGCATGCAGCTTGGTATTTAAAAGGTATCCGTGGCAATGCGAAAGTGCGTAATGATATTAATGAATGTACAACAAGAGCGGAAATGGCTGATTTGTTGTATCGATTAGTGGAAGACGCAGAAAAGGAAGAAGTGGAAAGAGGTCTTATACAAGTAGTGTAATTAATTGACTTCCGTTCGTGTATTTTCTATAATACCTTTGAAAAACTGCCAGCTTACTGGCAGTTTTTTTGAATAGAATGTATATCTTTGTAGGAAAAAGGTGTTTTCCTGCCGCTATTTGTGTACAATGAGTAAAGACATTTAAGTTCGTTATACGGGCTAACTATATATTTAGATAAAAGAAAATGGAGTGAGCATTGATGAGTCATGAAGAATTAAATGACCAGTTACAAGTAAGACGCGATAAAATGCAACATATGCTTGATGCTGGAAAAGATCCATTCGGTCAACGTTTTGAGCGTACTCACCTAACAGAAGAATTAAAAGCTACATATGGTGAGTTTTCGAAAGAAGAACTTGAAGAGAAAAATGTCGAAGTTATTATCGCCGGACGTATAATGACAAAACGAGGAAAAGGGAAAGCGGGATTTGCTCATATTCAAGATTTGACAGGTCAAATGCAAATTTATGTACGTAAGGATGCTGTCGGTGAAGAAGCGTATGAAGAGTTCGCACATGCAGATTTAGGCGACATTGTGGGTATTGCAGGTACAATTTTTAAAACAAACGTGGGCGAGCTTTCTGTTAAAGTGAAAGAATTTACGTTCTTAACAAAAGCGTTGCGTCCTCTTCCTGATAAATTCCATGGATTGAAAGACGTTGAAGAACGTTATCGTAAACGTTATGTAGACTTAATCACAAATGAAGAAAGCCGAAGAACATTTGTGACAAGAAGTAAAATCATTCAATCTATGCGCCGTTATTTAGATGGACATGGCTACTTAGAGGTAGAAACGCCGATGATGCATAGCATTGCAGGTGGAGCATCTGCTCGTCCATTCGTAACTCATCATAATGCGTTAGATATGACGTTATATATGCGTATTGCGATTGAGCTTCATTTGAAACGTTTAATTGTAGGTGGATTAGAAAAGGTTTATGAAATCGGTCGTGTATTCCGTAATGAAGGTACATCGACAAGACATAATCCAGAGTTCACGATGATTGAATTGTATGAAGCATATGCGGACTACCAAGATATCATGAACTTAACAGAGAATTTAATTGCACACGTAGCGCAAGATGTGCTTGGCACAACAGTTGTGAAATATGGCGAATATGATGTAGATTTAACACCACAATGGAAACGAATCCACATGGTTGATGCTATTAAAGAACAAACAGGCGTAGACTTCTGGAAACAAATGACGAAAGAAGAAGCACAAGCTCTTGCTAAAGAACATGGTATCGAAGTAACGGAGCATATGGAATATGGTCATATCGTGAATGAGTTTTTTGAACAAAAAGTCGAAGAAACACTTATTCAACCAACGTTCATTTATGGACATCCGGTAGAGATTTCTCCATTGGCGAAGAAAAATGCGGACGATCCTCGCTTCACAGATCGTTTTGAGTTGTTTATCGTTGGTCGTGAGCATGCAAATGCATTTACGGAGCTTAATGATCCGATTGATCAACGTCAACGTTTTGAAGCGCAATTAAAAGAAAAAGAACAAGGCAATGACGAAGCGCATGAAATGGATGATGATTTCATCGAAGCGTTAGAATACGGTTTACCACCAACAGGTGGACTAGGTATTGGGGTTGATCGTTTGATCATGCTTTTAACAAATTCACCATCTATCCGTGATGTATTGTTATTCCCTTATATGCGCCAACGTTAATGAATCGTTTAAAGAGACAGTTTCAACTGTCTCTTTTTTTTGACCTTTTTTGTGAGTGAATAAAGTTAACTGCGACAGGTTTAAGAAGAAGAGAGCGGGGTATTAGAAAAAAGTGTTTTCATCACCATTATAATTTCCAATATTCCAACTTTATTATTTCGAAAAAACTTTTTCGGAAATCTATTGCATAGTCGCGTGTATGGTGGTATATTTATACCTGTTGTTAACGAAGTGAAACAACTTAGATAAAGAAGGTTCTAAAAAAAGTTGTTGACAAGTTAAAAAACAAATGATATATTAATAAAGTCGCTTCTGAGCGGTGAGTAGAAATAAAGTTAGCTAAAACGATTGACAAACAACGGGTTGTTGTGATAGAATGTAAAGGCTACTTTAACAAATGTTCTTTGAAAACTAAACAAGACAACACGTCAACGTTAATTCTAATCA
>JBJEFL010000084.1:0-2649 GCA_051873995.1 Bacillus sp. (in: firmicutes) | reverse complement strand
ATCGGAGCAGTTTAGTTGAATAAGAATGGCACTTAATATATTATGTTAAAAATGTAATTTTTTGATAATTGATGATGGCTTAGGGGAGAAAATGAGATGGAGAACTATATATTTGATTTTGACGGCACGTTAGCAGATTCAAAATTATGCGGTGTAATTGCAACACAAGCTGCTTTTAAAGAGTTTGGTTTAAATATTCCAAGTACAGAACAAATCGAACATTATATGGGCATTCCGATTGAAGAGTCTTTTAAAAAAATGACAAATTATGTTTTTGAAGATGAATCTTTTAATGTTCTTCTTCAAATTTTTCGAAAACACTATAAAGTAAATGAAAGTGATACCCTTAGCGTTTTTCCGAACATTCCCGAAGTGTTAAATGAATTAAAATCTGCCAATAAGAAGTTATTTGTTGTATCAAGTAAAAAAACAGATGTACTATTGAGAAACTTACAGAAACTTGACATTGATGCGTATTTTGAGGATATTATTGGCTCGGATAAAGTAACACATTATAAACCTCACCCCGAAGGGATTATAAACTTAGTGAAGTTGTATAATTTAGTTAAAGAAGAAACCGTAATGATTGGTGATGCAATATTTGATTTACAAATGGCAAAATCAGCAAGCGTTAATTCTTGCGGTGTAACTTGGGGAAGCCATAAAAGAGAAAAATTATTAATAGAGAAACCAACATTTTTAATTGATCGAGTAATTCAATTATTACAACTTGAAAATTTTTGTTTAAAACAAGGAATGAATGAACTTTAAAACGTTCTATTCGCATAATAATGCTTCTTTTTCCTATACCTATACCACTGGGGGATATTCTATATTTTTTAATAAAATGATTATATATGTAAAAACACAATATTTGCGAACAGAGCCTTTCGTAAAGACAAAAAATAAAAAAAGAAGCAAAAAAATGAAGGTCCCTATTCCCCGCATTTTTTGCTTCCCCATTATCTCCTTAAGAATCTTTCGTTTTTCTGAGTTAGGCTCGCTTACCTGCTTGGCCTTTTCCATATCGTTGAATCATTTTGCTTTTGGATACAAATTGATAACAGATAAAAGCCGAAGCCATCGCGATTACAGCTCCAGTCGCTACATCCAATGGATAATGGACACCTACTAACATCCGCGATATACCTACCGCCACTGCTACTAATAGCCATAATGGACGATATTTTTTCTTGAACAAAAAGAATGTAAAGCAGACTGCAAAAACAACGATTGTATGGTCACTTGGAAACGAATTTCCTACGTCCTTTTCAATCAGCTTATTCACATCATTCAATTCAACGAAGGGCTGCAGATTCGAATAAAATCTTCCTGCTATTTTTCCAAGAACTTCTCCAAGAATGACAGAAAAAACAGCGCTGCTCACCATCAATCGATCTTGATTCTTTCCTTTAAACCAGTAAACAAGAAGCATCAAGCCTAATAGGAAGATGACATACTCCGCGACAAATACCGAAACAGGGTTAAGATATGTGTATTCTTTCCCCAAATCATTAATCATCCTGAATAGTTCCACATTGCTTTCTATATTCATTTCTTCCCCTCCTGAACCTACAGGAGATTATACTAAAAATTTCGTTATATTGATACACTTTAAGACTCATACATAGCTAGAAGAGAGTGTCTATCGTTTTTCATCAGCGATATGAAGAGATTGTCTAACACCACTTTGCCATTCGTCATGATCCAATCCCTACACGATTCGTTTGAGCGCTTCTTCATGCGCCTGCACTGTTCGCAAACATTGTCACTAACAACTAAATAAAAGAGAGACATTTTCACTGTCTCTCTTTTTCGGCTAAAGCACCCTATAGTTTAAGTGTATTACTTTACAAATTGGATTGGCTTTGTATATGTAATCGGTTACTTTATTAAAGGAATGTTGTCAGGGTAGTGAAATCAAAACCTAGTTTTGTTTAGATGGTTCGCTAGAACAAATTTGATAACGAACTATTTCTGTGAAAAATACGTTAAAACGTTTTTCCAACACAAAATCAAATTGGACATCAATCAACTAAAATCGGAAATACTAATTTAACTGTTGTTCCTACTCCTAATTGACTTTCAATAATCATCTTTCCTTCATGCAAGTCCATTAATTTCTCCACAATAGACAATCCCAAACCAGTACCGCCTTCATTACGTGAACGTACTTTATTCACACGAACAAATCGATTGGTAATCACGGATAGATGCTCTTCACTTATGCCTACACCATTGTCAGAAATCGCTAATACACAAGAGGTTTCGTTTCGTTCCATGATTATTCGAATAGAAGGTTCTTCCTTTGAATATTTAATGGCATTATGAACGATATTCTGGATGATTTGTTCTAATCGATCTTCATCAGCAGAAATAATGACATCGTAATCTAACTTCATATCCAGCTTAACATTGTTTTCCTTGAAGACAAGCTCGTACTTTGACATGATATCTTCTACGGTTTGTGCAAAAACAATTGGATGTTTTACCAACTCTACTGACTGTGCATCTAGTTTTGTAAAATCTAAAAAGTTCTGTATCAATCTCTGCATTCTGTTCATCTCTCGGTCAATCAAATGATAGCATTTTTGTTGTTCTTCTGGGTCTTGAATCATCTTATCCATCAAAGCTTGATTGTAGTTTTTG
>JBJEFL010000083.1:0-2665 GCA_051873995.1 Bacillus sp. (in: firmicutes) | reverse complement strand
TATTCGGTCTTTAAGAAAAAACAAACAAGCACAATGAAATGATGCAATCTATTGTCAAAGTGAGATAAACCCCAAAAAAGTAGAATTACGATTAAGCTGATAGTTGGCTGGTATGAAGACGGGATTCAACCTGACTCATGCCAGCCAATTTTTTATAGGAACAGGATGAGATTAGTAGAACAAGGTGGATTGTCTCGGGAAGATAATCGAAAGGAAAAAAGGATGCGACGCAGTGTGCTTTATCGTGTCCCTAAGTTTTTGCTAAGATGCTACGAATATTAACATCATTGTCACGGATTGTTGGTGGATAACAGTGTGATAATCATGAATAATAAATATAGGAGGTATGAAAAGTATGATAAGTATGAATTTGAAGAATCTGCGGTTGCAACATAAATTAACACAAGAAGAAGTGGCTTTCAGGATTAATGTATCAAGACAGGTGATTGCTAAATGGGAAAAGGGGGAATCAACCCCTGATCTAGGACATTGTCAGGCGTTAGCTAAATTGTATAACGTATCTCTTGATAATTTAGTGAATTTTGACGGAGAGGATACGAATGTAATCATACCGCCAAAGGGAAAACACTTTTTTGGCGTTGCTAAAATGGGAGAACGTGGGCAAATCGTTATTCCTAAAAAAGCGCGTGATGTCTTTCAAATAGAACCAGGGGACTCCCTTGTTATTGTAGGTGATGAAGATAGAGGCCTTGGTATTGTCCCAGAAAAGATGATGGATGCCTTTTTTAATCTTGTGCAATCACCGTTTCATAGGGGGGATGAGTGATGGAACATGCCATTTCAATTGATCATTTATCAAAAAAATACAATGAAAAAACGGTTGTTGACGATGTATCGTTTTCTATTCAAAAGGGGGAGCTGTTTGGTTTACTAGGGGTAAATGGAGCAGGGAAAACAACGTTAATAAAAATGCTGTGCTGCTTAACAGTCCCTACAAACGGTTGTGCATCTATACTAGGATATGATATTAAAAAAGACCAAGAACAGGTAAAGGAAATGATTGCAGTCTCCCCGCAGGAAACGGCGATTGCTCCCAATTTAACCGTTCGTGAAAACTTGGAATTAATGGCTGGCATTCATGGATACTCCAAAACAGAGGTCAAAGGCAAAACAGCCGATATGATGGCTGCTTTTTCCTTACAACCGTATGAACATCAAAAGAGTAAAACGTTATCCGGAGGTTGGCAACGGAAACTCAGTATTGCTCTTGCGCTCATTTCAGAGCCGAAAATTTTATTTTTAGATGAGCCTACATTAGGCTTGGATATTATAGGACGCAGGGAATTATGGGCTCTAATTGAAAAATTGAAAGAAAAAACAACGATTGTTTTAACAACTCATTATTTAGAAGAAGCAGAAGCGTTGTGTGATCGTATTTGTGTCATGAAAGATGGGAAAGTAAAAGCCATTGGGACAGTCGAAGAACTCCTATCTATGACAAACACAGGGAAATTCGAGGATGCCTTTGTGAAAATAGTAACAAAGGAGGGGTTAGGATGAAAACCATGATTTTTGCTAATCGAGTAATGAAAGAAATTATCAGGGATCCTATTTCAATGTTCTTTGGTGTGGCCTTTCCTCTTATTTTACTAATTCTTTTATCAGCGATTAATAGCAGTATCCCTGTGGACTTATTCGATATTTCTTCATTAGCTCCTGGTATAGCAGTGTTTGGTCTTTCCTTTATGGCATTGTTTGCGGCTCAAGTAGTAGCAAAAGATCGTGCTAGTTCGTTTTTAACAAGATTATTTACAACACCGATGACCGCTCACAATTTTATTTTAGGGTATACATTGCCTCTGGTTATCATGTCAGTTATACAAGTAGCTGTGTGCCTGTTTGCCGCCTTATTTCTAGGGCTCGATTTTACGATGACGATTTTTGCGGTAATGGTGATATTGATACCTATGGCATTAATCTATATTGGTCTTGGTCTTATTTGCGGAACATTGTTTAGCGAAAAGGCTGCAACTGGAATTTGCGGGGCTCTCCTTACGAATGTTTCGGCATGGCTATCGGGCGTTTGGTTTGATTTAGAGTTAGTGGGAGGGATTTTTAAGGATATCGCTCATGCACTGCCATTTTTCCATGCGGTTGAAGTAGGGAAAGCTGTACTAAATGGGACTTATGAAGCCATGCTTCCACATCTTTGGTGGGTAATTGCCTATGCGGTCATCATCATAGTTATTTCAATCTTTGTCTTTAAAAAGAAAACGCAAGAAGTCTAGTCTATGAAAATATTAATTAGGTAAGCTATGCTTAAAATTTGTTTGTGAAGGTATACACTTAAACTAACCACTTTCTTATTTATCTCTGAGGGTTAAATAAGAAGATGGAAAGAGCCTTTCTACACTTTTGTAGAAGGCTCTTTTGTCTCCTGAATCATGACGAATGGTTTAATCGAATAGCCCTAACACAATAGCTGCTGGTTCCTGGCTTTACAATAAAGTATCTACATACTTTGCAAAAAAAGCTGCAGAAAAGATTCCAGCAAAATATAAATCTTCTGATTATGAAAATAAATTTAGGACAAGAACGGTAACACCCCATTAGAGAAGAGTAGCGGAACTTTTATGATGGAAAATGGAAGATAACCAAAGACACATCTGGTCACTTGGTTTAAAATGGTAAAGGAAAGGCTTGG
>JBJEFL010000082.1:0-2669 GCA_051873995.1 Bacillus sp. (in: firmicutes) | reverse complement strand
ATATATATGGGACGAATAGTAGATTCAGCACGTGGCACAGTTATTGCTACAATTGTTTTGCCTTCAATATCAATGGTCTGCACATCTTCATCGCGTAACAGATTCGCGTTTACCTTTTCCTTACTGTTGATAGCATTCCAAAGATCCCTGCGTATTTTCTCTGCATCTTCAACCCCAAGAACTTCAAATCGTTTTGATTTGTCAATTTCGTCCATGTGTTCTACCACGCCAAGAAGTATGGTTCCTCCATATGTGTTGGCAAATGCAGAATATGTATCCCACATGGAATTGGGGATATTACGCTGCGCTTTTTTACATTCGAGCGTAACTCGCTCGCCTTTGAGTAGCAACGCTTTTATAGTATTTTTGTCCATATTGTTCGAATTAATTCCAGAAACTTGTGAAACCACTCTTGTCCGTACCGAAACGCTTGATCATGAATTCTATCTTTTCATAACTCCTAAGCCATTCATTGTCGTCGGCACGTGCTGATAGCTTGTTGAGGCATTTGCTGCATTTCTCATAGTCGCCTTCAATGCGTGGAAGAATCTTTTGCATCAGTATGTCGTCAAAGATAGTGTTTAAGTCAGTCTTAAACTCCACGCCATCTTCAAATCCTCCATCTTTTTTCATAATCTCAGCAATTCTTTTCTTCGAGCGATACAGCAATATTGTTTCGTTCAATATGCGGTAGCTAATCTTGAACGGACTTCCTTCCAAGTCTTCATTAATGTTGTTTATGAAGCTAAGTATCTTGTTCTGTTCATCAGCAGTAAGAATAAACCGCCCCTCTTCAATCATCTGTGTGGCACGAACCTCATCACTTAGGAAGAGTTCTCCCTTGAGTGGATTCTTGACATAATGTAATGCCACGTCATTTTTGAAATAATCCTCACCAAACTTTCCGACAACAGTCTCAAAGGTCATGGCTCTGTCAATAACCTTTCGAGAGAACGAATTAGTGGTGTCATCCATATTGACGGTACCGATGATGATGACATTGCTTGGGATTGTTAGTCCCTGCTGCTTTAGTTTATTTATAATATCTACCCTAATGAAATTCCCTACAATTGTGTCGTGCAAACCGTCATAAGTCATTCCAGAATCAATTCTTTCAAATCCTAAACAATCGAATATATTAAAGTCATCGTTATACTCTTCGTTGAAAACACTTGCAGGAACTATTGCATCTGTAACTATATTGCCATTTTCTGTTTTTTTTCTTGATTCAATTACACTAAGGAAATCTGCAAAATATTCTTCTACAGGAGCAAGATTCATTTCGTCAAGACATACAAAAAAAGGAATATTTGGAAAGTGCATTGCCTTAACAAGGAAACGCATAAAGTCTGTAACATAATAATTTTGGTGAATTGATGACCTAAATCCTATAATATCAGTTGCATCATGCCAATTGGGTTTTATACTCACTAACAAATAATTTCCAGGTGTTGTCTCACTTGTCGTCAGATGACTATTATCGGGACAAGTGGCAAATGCCAGTTCCTTTACTTTTTGACTTTTACCAGTTCCAGAAAATCCTCCAAGTATAACAAATGGCTTAGCCTTGATTGCTGCTATGATTGAAATGTCAAAATAAGAAAACTTTCTCTTTATTTGTCGGAAAGTATTAGTGTGAATATGATTACCCCTGATGACAAGTGAAGGGTCTATCGTCATTAATGCAAGATTTCTGAACATCGCATTATACCCGTATGTAAATGGATCGATGTCGGAATGACCGCACAAAGCATCTTTCATGGAAATAGAGTTTTCGTTGGGATGAGTTGATGCATATTCAACAAATTCTCTGTAACATCTTTTGTCGGCAATTGCTAAAGAGCCTTTGGGCATTCTAACCTTATAACAAAGTCTATCCTCGTCAACGATTTCGTATTTGCCATCAACGGATTTGTCACCAATGTGTAGATAATTATAATGTTCCATTTGAAAGTATCTTTATTTGTTTAAAATATCTTTGCGTTTTAAAATCTTAGCCATAGTAGGCTTTTGTTTTGTAAGTTCATCATAAAAGAATTCCCTATTCTGATATGCAAGTGGTTTTGTGCCGCCAAGGTTATTGAAGTATTTCGTTATAAAAATCGCTCTACCCTCATAGTACTCATCCATGAAATCCTCATTGTCTTTTATGAACTGTAGAATACCTAAAACGGCTTCTTTGTGCCTCATTAATGTTGATGAGCCTAAACGGCGAACCCGGAAATCTGCACGAGAGAAAAGAATTTTTGTTAAATCGTATTTGTGACTTTCTGTAGCATTATTATCAACAGAACAAAAAACAGACCACCATAGCCCCATTAACGTTGTCCTCATAACACCGTTAGGCGATTTAAACCAATGGTCAACGACATAGTCGCGTTGTTCTTCTTCTGTATGCTTTTTAGCATTATATTCCATCAAATCAGGCCACCTTTGCTGTACAAACCTATAAAGGTCAACATGTGTTAGTGTCACCCAAAATTCTTCCATAGAAGCAACTAATGGAGTTAAAGTCGGGTAAGCTTCAAATAATTCTATCGCTTGTTGATACTCATTATTAAGATTGTTAATCATCTTTTGTTCAAGTCCCTCAGGTTTATACACATTTGCAAGAGCCTTAACCTTTGATGGGTCGTATGGGAATGACTCACCTTGATAGTCTGAGATAT
>JBJEFL010000081.1:0-2677 GCA_051873995.1 Bacillus sp. (in: firmicutes) | reverse complement strand
TGAAGGAAAAAGAGGAAGGAGTGAATGAGATGTGTAAGATCATGGATGAAATGAAACAGGAAGCGATTCAGGAAGAACGCTATGATATTGTCGTCAATATGTTAAAAGAAACTGATATGTCCAAGGAGCAGATTGCTCATTTGGCCAATGTCACAGTAGAAGAGGTAGAAGAACTGGCAAAGGAACTTCGGGCACAGTAACAGTATAAATTGTTTATCTTTTAGAGGAAGCCATCGAATCATATCAATGTTTCGGTGGCTTCTTTGATAGAGAATTCTTTTTTATATCATTTCTCCCGGTGATGGAGAACCATATCATAAATCAGGGAGGTTCTCCATCTTTGGGGGTGTGAAGGGTGGAAAACATGGCTGGAAATAGGGAAGTGAGTAATGAGTTGAAAGATTTGGCAGTTGAAATGTTTTTTGGAAAAGGTGTATGGTTTGAATGGTTAGTTATACATCAAATGATAATAAACAAAGAACTTTTGACTTGGTTTGATTCATATTGACTGGAGTTGATTGAAGCAATCTGTGAAGAAAAAACTTGTGCGTAGTTGGTAGGTATGGTAGACTGTGAATGTGAATTATATGTGAATAAATTCTGTATAAACAGAGAAAAAGAGATCAACTTAAATATGAATCTCTAATAGTGGACTTAGCCATATTTGTGAGAAGTGCCTTTCAAAAAGTGTAGAGTATTTCAACATGTGATGGTCATGATTAACATTCGCGAAAATTACAGCTTCTACTTTGAATGAGTTACATTCAAGAATATTGTAGGAGGAAGAAAAAATGGAAGAGAAACAAAAAACTATGACGAATGGAAAAAGAAAGAAATTACTATTGGCAATTACACTTGTTGTCATAGCAATAGCATCTGGTTTAGTTGGAACAAAAGTTGCAAAAAGAAAATCTGAGCCGGAGATCATCAGTATATCAACGCTTGAACGAATCATTAACGTGAGTGATTTGTCCACCTTTCAGGCGGTTTATAAAGGTGTTGCAAAGGTTATGGATGAGAAAATAACCGGGAAAGTTGACTACTACGTTTCCTACTATTCAAAGGTTAAGGCTGGATTAGATTTCGAAAAAGTAGATTTGGAAATTGATGAAGAGGAAAAGGTTATTACCGTAATATTACCTGAAATCAAAATCACTGATGTGAATGTTGATATCACTTCGCTGGATTACATATTCATGGATGATAATGCTAATACCGAGACAGTATCTGCTCAGGCATATAAAAAGTGTATCGAAGATGTTACAACCGAAAGTAGTAATCAGGAAGCCATCTATGAGCTGGCAGAACAAAATGCACATAGCATAATTGAAGCGTTGATTAAGCCGTTTGTCGAGCAGTTAGATGAAGAATACCAATTGGTGATTGAATAAGATGGGAGGTGATGAGAATGAAGAAGATAATCTTCATGGTACTTGCATGTATTATGTGTTTTTCTAGTGTGGCTTGTTCTTCTGACAAATTTGCAAAAGAAATCACCCCTCAGACATCTCAGATGAAGTCAATTTGTGAGTTGGCAACGATGGATTGTTACTATCACAATGTGGCAAAATATTTTAAAGAAGATGTGTCAGGTTCTTTATGGTGGAAAAAGGATAGAAAATTTTGGGTAGAGTATGCCGGAGTAGTCACCGTCGGTATAGATACTTCTCTCGTGAATATTGAAGTCGATGACGAAAATGTGACAATCACAATTCCGCCTGCAAAAGTATTAGGATGCAAGGTTGATGAAGCAACATTAAACGATGATTCCTTTATCATTGCAAAGAATTCCGCAAAGGTTGAGGCCAAACATCAGTCTGAAGCTTTTATGGAAGCTCAATCTATAATGCAAGAAGAAGCAAGTAGCGATACCGTATTACTTAAAGATGCGCAGCAAAAGGCACAGAAACTTTTAGAGGATTACGTCAAAAATATTGGAAATTGTGAAGGAAAGACCTATAAGATTAAATGGATTTATCTGGATAACGAAGAAAATCCACAAGACATGAGTACAGAAACACAATAATACATCTTCATAGTTCATCGGGGGTGATTACTCTGGGGAACTATGATCTTATGAGGAAAGTTTCTTCAATCAAATCAAAGAATAAAACAGGACCGTCAAAAAAGTAAGGAGAACAATTCTTCCAATGCTTTTCTGATGGTCTTTTTTTGATGGGGATTTTGTAGAGGATTTCAGAGGAGGAAGATGGTTTTTGGCAAAAGTTTGGGTGAAAATTCGGTGAAGAAGATTTTAGAAATATAACTGTTCAGAATCAGCTTTCAAAACACGTTGTTGATTCTGCTGGAAGAAAACCCGGGGCTTGAACTGGGGATTTTCCGAACCTGTGAAGATCAAAAACCGTCTGATATTTCAGATTGTTTCCAGTGAAGACAACCGGGAAATGCTTTCACATCTTCCGTATGTGATTAGGAAGAAACAGCAGTTTCGAAGGATGGAACCCCTTGACCAGTGATCGATTCATTAGTGTGTTGAAAAGAGGAGTCAGGAAAATTCGGTTGCAAAACCATGGCGGTTCCCAAGATGTTTAAGATTTTATGATATATAGTTGTAAAATAAAATATAATATGATATAATTATAAACACAAGATAAGAAAGGTACAAACAGCCTGATTGCAGAAAAGGGGTTTTTGTGATACAGTAAAAATAACAGAA
>JBJEFL010000080.1:0-2727 GCA_051873995.1 Bacillus sp. (in: firmicutes) | reverse complement strand
GACCGCATGGTAAGTTTTGTCATAGAGCATGAAATGCTGGGAGGGAAGTAAGATGTCGTATCCATTTATCTTTAAAAGGTCACAGAAACGGTGCATGGGAATGATCACACCTGTCCACAGCGGCAGCCAGCAGGAATACGAGATCGAAGCCGACGGAAACTGGTACCATGTCATTATCGGGGATCATACATATGGAAAATACATCTGTATCCCCAACTGGAATATCGGAACAGAACTTGCGGGTCTGTCAGACCATTTCTGGAACAGCGAGCGACTCCATCTGGCCGGAGTTTCGAAAACGCGGAGCAGAATCCTGGCGGATGCGCTGGTTGAAATCAGCAGGCAACAGGCAGAAAACGCAGAAACAGCAACTGAAAAAACAAGAGGCTGATTCTATGCCACAGATATTCATCACAAAAACCTGGTTCTGTATCTAAAATGCATCATTTATATGACCATAAATCGGCTGTTCACATGAAACCGGACAGCCGATTATCCGGGTTCCAGAATGACAGCATCCATATCAGACTACAGACAATGGATCAGGTCAGTCTGGTGACAGCTGGGCTGAGCAGTAACACTTTGATTCTTTGATTCTGGGGATTTGATCCAGTTGCAGCTGTTCAAATGCTTCTTTCGCTGCTTTATGAAGGGTGATCTCTTCCCGATGCCCTTCAGCAACCCGCAGGCAGAGTAGGAAATCCACTGGATATTGCAAACATGGTTTTATTTCTCTGCTCTGACAAAGCCGGATTTATTACCGGCGAAAATATCTGCATTGATGGCGGCATGACACGGCAGATGATTTATCATGGGGATCATGGATGGTCATTGGAGCGCGAATCAAGTAAAAAGTAAATGAGAACGGTAATTATACAAAAAACAGGTGGGAGATTTTTGTATCCCTTCACCTGTTTCCTCACTTAGAGCCAAAATTGTAAATCTGTTTCTGATTCACTTTCACCATCTTCACATTCAACTATCACACCTAATTCGAGTAATGCCATGAAAATAAGTGATAATGCTGAAAATTGTTGTTGTTCCGTTACAATGTTTTGTTGTCCTTCATACACACCTAACAACGTCGCCCCCAGATTATCCAAATCATAATCGTCAAGCATAAGATTTGCTAAACCTTTATCCATTTCTGTAGTCGCATGAATAATGTGTTCGTCTTCTGATATTTCATCTTCTGAAAATCCACATTGAGCAAGCTGAACTTTTGCTTCTGTACCTAAAAGATATCTTTGCTCAAATACATTATCTTGAATACATGACAATATGTAGCTTTCAACTGCTGGATAACTCAATAAAAGCTGTCCCTGATACCCTTCTTCACTTGAATAGGGATCTGTATATCTACGAACATACTTCCCCCTTAATTCATTATGCTTGTAACTTTTATAATCACGATCGTACAATAAAAAGACAGGACAATTTTCAGGTTTAATTGAAAACTCTGTTTTCAATCGTTCAAACAACTGATCCATCGCATCTTCTGTTAATTGAGTCAACTGATTTTTGGGCAAATTAAGAGCAAATACTCTAGAACTCTTGTTGTTACCATATCCAATAAATTCCTCTGTACCACGTCGCAATTCTTGTACTTCATACTCTAAAACATCTGAAAAAATGCTTTTCAACAATCGTAATTCAGTACCACCCGTTTCCGGTCTTCCTCCCTCAACAACGAAGATTACATTTCCTATTATTTTTGATTTGTCTACTTTATATTTCTTCGTCATACATTGGTAACCCCTCAAACATGCCTCCCAGATACATTTTTTCAAGATTCTGTGCTTCTCTTGGTTTATATATTGAAATTCGTTTTACTTTGCTTCCTTTATCAAATGTAACCAAATTAATCTGATCTGGTCGAAATACAGAATTTGAAATTAAATTAGTATCATGAGATGTAATATACAATTGAGAATATTTAGATTTTTCCATGAAAAATCTTACGATCTTCTCTGCCAATTTATTATGCAGACTGTTCCCGAATTCATCTATTACTAACATCCCTGGACGTTTGATAACATTAATGATTTGAGATAACAAATCTGCAAAAACCTGATTTCCTTGTGATTCCGTATAAAAAGCACTTGGCATTGGAAAACTATTTCTCTTAAAAAATATACTTTTTTGTCCGGATCCTAATCGTATATTAAGCCCTTCTCCACTACTTTCTTCACCATATTCCACAAAAAAGTCATATTTAAATTCTTTTAAATAACTATTTAATTTCTCAACGCCATTGTCTTCCGCATATTTATTAATACTTTTTCCCAATAGTGCCGATTGATTATAGCCGTCAATATAATAAGAATTAAACAAATAATCCATTAATTCACGAAGAATAGGTTCTTGTGGAAACCTTCCCGTATTAAATGATGCGGTACGCAAAAACAATGTATCATTATCTACTTCATCAATTACAGAACTATCACCTATATTTAAATTTCCGGTACGTCCCTCTCGAATCAAAACCTCTTTTTCATCTATTAAGAGTCTTTCTGAAAGATTTTTGGTTTTAACATCAAAACTAATAGTATATGAAACCTTTTTTCCACTAAAAATAAATTCATATTCCGCAGTTGTAACAGGTGTTTTCGCATAATAGCATCTGTAAGTGCTAACCGGTACACCATCTCCCTTAATTAAATTGATAATAAGGATGATATGGGAAGCACTGGAAACAGATGATTTCTCCCAATCCCTGGCTCCCTG
>JBJEFL010000079.1:0-2731 GCA_051873995.1 Bacillus sp. (in: firmicutes) | reverse complement strand
AACCACCATTTTGATACAATCCAACGGTTGCACCCCCTAATGCACCCCCTAAACACAGGAGATGCACCCCCTCCATCCGGGCATTGGATTAGGCTACTCTTCATTTTATGGAGGATTGCAGAGTAGTCTTTTCTTTCACGAAAAAAGAGATATTACAACACTGGGGAAGCGCAAAAAATGGAACTATATCGAATGGGAACAGAATTTAAGACTATTTATTCAGAAGTTCCTTAAACAATTCTCATCCGGCAACTATTTCAAAAGAGATGTTTGATGCTGTTCAGAAAACTTGTAAGCAATGAAGTAATGTTGAAACAGATGAACACGGAAATACTCATCGTAATAGTACAAAGTATAGTTCAAAGAGAAAAAATAGGAGTTAAAATTTATGATAGTATATGCAACAAAACAAACGGTGGACAGATATGGATTTAAAATGCCGGAAGAATTTCAGAACCCGATTATGCGACCAATTGTTTTAGATGTATATAAGCGAGAAAAGGGAAATCCATTATTAGAGTGGGGAGCAAAGTTGTTTTACTTTGATCGTTGTAAATGTATTCAAGTTTGTAATTTTGCAAGCAAATTTACAATTGTGCTTGTAGATGTAAAAAAGGCAGAGGTAGAGCTTATAGGAGATTCTATTGCAAGATATATGTTGGATATATATTCAGATGATAAGAAAATGACTGCTCTGTTGGAACGATTCTTTGAGGAGCATCCCTTAGTGTGTTTTTCTAAACTTACGGATCGAAGAATTATCTCAACTATGAATCGTTTTCAAAGCATATATCTTGAAGATGGATATTACTTATATAATTTTATCGAAAATAATGTCTTGCAGACATTAAAGCTGAACAGACAAATCAACAAGAAGTATTTGGTAACTGATAAAATTAACGGAAAGACGGTTTTTTTTTATCCTGCGGAGAGATTTGAAGAATTACTGGTAGAGTACTATAAATGAACGTCTTAATCCCCCAGCTAAGCTGGGGAGATTGGAAGAAGACGTGGCGGGTGTGCGAAAATAAAAGCCGCCTGTGTTATAGTAAGAATGGTGTCGCAAGCCAAACTACACAAACACAGGAGGCGTCCATGGACAATAACAGTTTATCACATTGCAAATGGGAATGCCAGTACCATATTGTATTTATTCCGAAATATCGGAAGAAGGTACTGTATGGAAAGGTAAGGGATGATATAAGGGAAATTATCAAAACCCTTTGTAAGTATAAGAGGGTGGAAATCATTGCCGGAGCTGTATGTTCCGACCACGTACACCTTTGCGTAAGCATCCCACCGAAGCTCAGTGTATCAGAATTCGTAGGTTACCTCAAAGGGAAATCTGCATTGATGATATACGACAAGCATCCCGAAATGGGGAACAAGTGGGATAGAAGCTTTTGGGCGAGAGGATACTATGTTGTTACGGTGGGCAATATCACAGAAGAAAATGTGAAGGAATATATCCTCAAGCAAGCAGAGGAATCCAAGAAGGAAGAAAGACAAGCCCAACGGCCGCTTTAAGCGGCGGCCAGTAAGACGGCTTGCGACACCGACTTTTAGGCGGGCCAGTAATCGGCCCTTATAGGGCCAATTCTATACCACCGCTTGAAGCGGTGGTCCTAATTCGAATTAGATACACAGCTCACAAATGGATTTATAATATCAAGGAGCTCAAGATTTAGACGATTCATCCAAAGGGCAGGTTCGTACCCAATAACAACGGCATCTATGTCATCCCAAGTTAGGTTGCAATAAGTTAGACATTCAGCTAAAGCTAAAGAAGGAAACACACCTTTAGAGTGTTTCACCCTATTACAACGTTCTTCTTCAACTCCAAAAACTACCCTACCATCAATCAACACGACAACAGCAGGATCATGGTAGTTTAACCCGTATATACACGGGTTAATTCCCAATAATATTTCTCTTTTTCTTTTAGTTTCGTCTGCTTTCATTATCGATGATTCCTCTTTTACATTGAATTTAATGCTTTTCAGGCTTAAGCAAACACCCACATTCGGATGTGCTTATTGAAGCCTAGCACATCAATCCATTAACACCGGGATAAACTTCCTTTCCCTAAAATAGCCTATTTGAATTCTATTAGGCAAACGCGGTACAACATCTCTAAAATGACCGGACAACCTATCTGAACTATGAGCATCAGAACCAATAACAATTTTATTGCCACCAAGCTGAACATATCTGTTTATAACAGAGTATGATGGCATTGGTTCATCGCATGAATCATTAAGAGAAGAAGTATTTACTTCCAACAAAATATTCTTATCAATCATTATTGAAAGAATCATATCCAGTACATCGTCGTCAATAACCCATTTGTCAAAAAATAATTTGGGGAAATCCAAGTGGGCCAGCACTTGAAAGCCCCCGAGCTCGACTGTTTTTTGCATTATTTGATAGTACTCATATATTGCTTTTGATACAGACAAATTTCCCGCTCCTGGAAAGACTGAATTATAGCAGTGATGTATCCCGGCCGTTATACAGTCGAAAGGATATGAACTATATAAGGCAAACTCTTCTGGAAACAAGCTGGGTTCCGAAAACTCAATTCCACTTAGCAAAGTTAACGAACCGTATTTTTTTCGCAAGCGGTTTATTTCACGGAAATAATCATCAACAACAAAGTTCTGTTTTCTGTTATCCTTAACAATTGAAAGATTCTTTTCCGCTGAATTAAAATCCACATGTTCAGTAAAAC
>JBJEFL010000078.1:0-2736 GCA_051873995.1 Bacillus sp. (in: firmicutes) | reverse complement strand
CCCCAATCCCCTTTGAACGGTATCTGCGATACCGGCTGCTCGTTCATTCTGAACGTTTTCTTGAGAAAGAAAAAACCTGGACTGCCATTTGGCATCCAGGTTAAAATCTTAATTCCATTTGATTATTCTTTCTTCTCAATCCAGCCAATAAAGGTAACGCCGCTAATCCCATACCGGCAAGGATAACCAGGGAAGTCCACAGTGCCTTTATGATGCAGTAGATGGAGCAGCCTGCAATTATCAGGAGCAATAGAGCGATCACATAAGAGGAAATGTTAGTGATCAGATTTCCGAGGATACAAGCAATCGTTACAACGAACAGCACCGGCAGTGCCAATACCTTCAAAATCATCTTCATAGGAACAACCCCTTTCTTTTGACCATATTGTACATTGAGAAGTGACGAACTGCAATGATGTCACCACCTATGTAACAGCCAAAGGGCGTTGAGCATAAAAAGAGGGCGCACTGGCTATTTGTGAACCAATGCGTCCCGTTCAATCCGTTTTCAGTTCGACAAAATGAAAGTTGTTGGGTTCTTTACATAGATTAAATATCAATTTATAAATCAAACTCGTCTTCTATCTTTTCCTGTTCGTCTATAATATTCATCCTTATCTGCATACATCAACTTATCAGCCATTGCCTTAATTTCTTCAAAATTAAGTTCTATATGTTCTGAACAAACAACTACTCCCTTAGACACACTAAGTTCAGAAATAAGATTTCCCTGGAAGTTTTCAGTTAAATAATCAAATGTCTTAACTGCATCCTGTGCTTCTTCTCTCGTTCCTCTCAGTAATGCAACAAACTCATCGCCACCTACACGATACGTCCTTCCAAGACCTGAGAATGCATTATCCATACACTTCGAAGCGCCAATAATTAACTCATCCCCTGCTTCATGACCAATATTATCATTAGCTGCTTTTAAACCGTTCAAATCCATCATAATAAGAACGTATTCTATTAAGTTATTATTTTTCTTGATTATTTCACAGTCAACTTCAAACCCTCGTCTATTATATAAGCCTGTAAGCTCGTCCTTTATAGATGCTTCATATCTTCTGTTGTATGCATCCTTTGCCTTCTTCTCTCTCATACTAATAATAACAAATGAAGTTGCCATTATTAATACGCCTGCAATAAAGATTAAAACAATTGGAAGTATAATTTTATTTACATCCAATTTAACAGGATTATTATCTCTTATTACTATATACCAATCAAATCTTTCGAGATACTTGGTCATATAACAGCCATTCTCCGATAACCGATAATAAAAATCATCATCTGATATATTGCCAAAATATGAATTATCCAAGTAGCCTGTTTCTATAGAACTTACATCCGTATCAACCTGTATAAGTCCATCATGATTAACTAAATATACTTTGATATTGTATTCTTCCTCGAACCTGGCAAGTATGTCTACAAGGTCATTCATATCAACTCCGACACCACATGCTCCCAAAATGTCTCCATTCGTGTCAATAATACCGTAATTAATAAACACCGAAAGACTCCCGTTATTATCTTCATCAGTATCAACATTAACTATATATCTTTTCCCTGAATCCAAGTAATCCTTATACCATATATCATGGCTGTCATTTTCAACATCAAGATACCTACTTATTCCATTATATGTATAATATGCTCTTGTTTTATCCGAAACAACAAATACCATTTTATAATCAAATTCATTACCAATGGATACCAGACGATTCGTTATATCGTCTTTGACACTCTCCGCCTCTTCTCTGGTTTTCCCCTCTATGTAGGTTCTTATATCAATATCACTGCTAATCGTCTGAGAAACAGTAATTGGCTTAATAAATTCATTCTCAATCTTTGCTGAAACCATCTGCGCAATTGTTCTGCTCTGTATTTCAGAGTTTTCCTTAGTTACCTGCTGAATCACATTCACACATGCTATGATGGAAACACTCATGCTAAGTAGCATTATGATAAACATAATAACAGCATCAAATCTGCTGTCATTAATCATATTCGTATGTTCATCCCCATTATGAGACCAATCATACATATATGCAGCAAACATTACGAATGAACCTATTCCCAGTCCTAAATTGGTTATAGAAAATCCATAAATAAAGGACTGTACAACTGTTGCAATTATTGGAATAAACGAAAACAGCATCATTGAAATGAAGCTTCGTTTTTCCAAATACTTTCTATACTTAATCGCCATACCTACTCCTATAAATATGACGACAAGTAATATTAGTGTATATACATACCAGGAATTATTCCTGTGATAATAATTTGCCTCATCGAAATAATACATCCATGGATAAAACAAATTAACCACAACAATGAAAATATTAATGCACGAAAAGATATTGGCAATTTTAACACTATTACCACTTACTTCAGCACCTTTTTCAACAAAAACAGAATTAACATACCTAACATAGGTATTTGCCATTGCTATGTTCATAGCAAATACCATAAGATTAGCAATTCTAGTTACTAAAATATTAAAAGGACCAAGGTTCCCTCTAAAAATATATGCCAAAGCCTCTCCAAAAAACAGAAGTGTAGCAATAAGAAATAATCGAACGAACATCCTCATACTCTTCTGTTTTGGATTATTTGCTTTAATTGAAACAAACATTATTAGACAGAACAAACAAAAGAACATATCCATTGTTGCCTGTGCAATTTCAAGACTTGTAATATTCATCTATTTTTCTCCTCGTCGGTTGATAC
>JBJEFL010000077.1:0-2742 GCA_051873995.1 Bacillus sp. (in: firmicutes) | reverse complement strand
ATTTGAAGTTGGAGGTGAGATGCTATGGATATAGAATTTAGAAAATTTACCGATTTTAATAGAGGTATTATGTATGATATTTTAAAGGATGCATACTCGTTTGATGAAAGGTGTGCCATCTGTTGGGATGAAAACTGGAAGCAGTCGGATGCCTTTTTCTTTGATAATCCTGATATTGCTGATAAATATGGTTTTGTAACTTGTTATAAAGGTGAACCAATAGGATTTATATGTTGGGACCCAAGAAATAGACCTGAATATGTCGAGATAGGGCATAATGGTATAAGAGCAAAATACAAGGGAAATGGCTTTGGGAAAGCCCAATTAAGCGAGGCTATTCGGCGCATAAAAGAATATGAAGGACTGAAAGAAATACGAGTGTGGACAAATAGTAATCTAATTGCACCGAAGAATTATGAAAGTGTTGGTTTTATTTTATATGATACAAAAGAAAATAACGATGAGGCCGCTTTTTCGGGCGACTATTTGTATTATAAAATTCAGTTGCAATAGTATGAAAGAATAAAATTTCAGCAAGCCGGTGTGTTTAACTGAGAGACGAATTTGAATTTATTGTTGGAGGGATGAATATGAGCAGCTTTCATTATGAAGGAAAAAAGATTTATTATGAAGAAATCGGCAACGGAAAGCCACTGTTCCTGCTCCATGGCAATACCGCTTGCGGAAAAATGTTTGCACCAATCCTGCCAATGCTTTCTGAAAAGCACCATGTAATCGTTCCTGACTTTCTCGGATGTGGACAATCAGAAAGATGTGAAAAATGGTCTTCGGACCTTTGGTATGAATGGTCAAGGCAGGCGACTGCCCTTTGCAAATATAAAGGATTTGAAAAAGTGGATGTGATTGGCAGCAGTGGCGGCGCTATTGCAGCCATCAATATGGCGCTGGAAAATCCAGATATGGTCAACACCATTGTTGCAGACAGTTTTGAAGGCTTATCTGCAAATTCTGACATCACCGAACAGATTCGCATTGGCCGTGCATACGCAAAGCAAAATGAGGATTTTCGGAGGATGCTTAAATTAATGCATGGCGATGATTGGGAAAGTGTGGTTGATGCGGATACAGAAGCCATAATTGCCCATGCAGAAAATATCGGTGCATTCTTTCATAAACCAATAGATGAGCTGAAGGTCAGCCTGCTTCTTACAGGCAGTGCAAAAGATGAAATGTTCCCGGCAGGGCACTATCATAAACTGTACGAGAGCATTTGTAGAAGAACGTGTATGGCTAAGTCTCATATCTTTGAGCAGGGTGGTCATCCGGCAATGATGAGCAATATGAAGGAGTTTATTTCGTTGTGCGAAGAATTCTTTGCATAAATGATGGAGCTACAAATTTCAGCAAGCCGGTGTGTTTAACTGAGAGACGAATTTGAATTTTATGGAGGAAAAGGTGATGGAAAAATTGTCGACAGATGCAGAAAAGATTATGATTGAAAGATTTGGAAAAGACAATATTATTGCATTGGCAACGACAGTAGATAATAAGCCTTATGTACGCAGTGTAAATTCATTTTATGATAAGGGTTCTTTCTATGTACTTACTTACGGACGCTCAAATAAAATGAAACAAATTCAACAAAATCCGCTTGTTGCAATTGCAGGAGATTGGTTTACTGCTAATGGAAAGGGCATTAACTTGGGTTATTTTGGCAAAAAAGAAAATTTGGATATTGCAGAGAAAATGAAAGTTGCTTTTTCTGAATGGATAAATAACGGTCATAACAATTTTGAAGATGAAAATACATGTATTCTTCAAATTGAGCTTACTGATGGTGTATTGTTTTCACACGGAACAAGATATGACATAGATTTTACTGAATAGAGGTACAACTTTCAGTCTGTAGGAGAGATTGAAAGCACACGATTATTTGAAGCTGTAGAGGTAAAGATAATGATAGAGATTAGATATGTTCAAACGGAAGATAAAGAATTTTGGTATAGTCTTGACAGGCATTTACCGGAACCGGAATTTGAAAACAAAGTAAGTAATAAAAGAGGATATATTATATTTGATGATAATAAACCAATTGGACTATTGAGATATAATCTTTTTTGGGACAATACACCATTTTGTACCATGCTGTTTATTGACTGGAATTATCAGGGAAAAGGTTATGGAAAAAAACTTATGGAGCATTGGGAAGCTGATATGAAATCTCAGGGATATGGTATGCTTTTGACATCTACCCAGGTTGATGAGGAAGCACAGCATTTTTATAGAAAATTAGGATATAAAGATTGTGGTGGTTTTGTTATAGATATTCCGGGATATGAGCAACCAATGGAAATGTTTTTTATTAAGTGTATTTAGCAGATTTCAGTTTGTCGATTTGATGCTTGACAAGTAAATTATAATTAAGAAGAAAGAGATATTGACCTTGGCGCGTTGATATCTCTTTTTTTGTGAAAGGAAAGGCTACTCTGCAATCCTCCATAAAATGAAGAGTAGTCTAATCCAATGCCCGGATGGAGGGGGTGCAAAAGGGGGTGCAACCGCCTAATTGTATCAAAATGGTGGTTACGATGAACCCCTGCAAATGCGGCTGGCACGGTCGCCCCAGCGTTCGGTGCAAATAAACGGCTGATTTATTCCCTCATACACCGGCATATGATTTGTTCCCGTGTACTGTGGACATTCAAGCCATTGTCTCGACCCATGTAGAGACTGTGGTGGGACTACAAAGGAAAGATACCTAGAAATCCTTGAATTTACGCA
>JBJEFL010000076.1:0-2754 GCA_051873995.1 Bacillus sp. (in: firmicutes) | reverse complement strand
TTGATGCGAAAATTTCTGGATGCTTTTACCGAAATAACCGGCTATGCTTGCAGCCGTCACTTGCGTCAATGCCCCTTGATTGACCAAATGATATAAACGATCTGGTTGTTCAAGAAAAGCTTTATTCCGTTCTGGATGCACAATGACCGGAATAAGCCCTTCCAATTGAATTTCGTGCAATAAGCGCTCCGTATACATCGGCACATGAGAACTTGGCAATTCAATCAACAAATATTCATTACCATTGTTCAAAGACAAAATTTCCCCATTCTGAAAATCTTGCAGGAGTTCACCGTAAAGTCTAATTTCCTGCCCTGCCAACACGGTAAGTGGAATATTTTCTTTTTTGAAAAGCTCATTTAATTGTACAACATCTGTCATAATTTTTTCTTTTGGGTTCTTGTATGTACCATTCATATGGTGGGGTGTTGCCACAATCGTATGTATCCCTTCTGCAATAGCTTGTTTAGCCATGGCTATACTATCTTCCGCTGTCTTGGCACCATCGTCTACATTCATTAAAATATGAGAATGGATATCGATCATCAAATCAGCTCCTTCACAGCAATCCTATTTCGTCTATCTTACCTTACAATCTATAATAATTATTGTACTATCATTTCACAGTAAGGAACTTAACCAAATTTGCCCATTAAAAAAGCACTGGAAATAATGAATTTTCCAGTGCCCTCATCCTTGGACCTATTTTTCATAATAATCTATTAAGTTGACAGTTAATTTTTGATAAATAAACGCTTTACTTCTTGCACAAAAGTCCTTTTCAGACAGCCGCTATTTAGCAACAAAGTTTACGAAAATAGCTTACATAAACGTAAACGGATCTGTATGAATCTCCGATGGGAAGATGTCTACATCCCATTTTTGCTTTTTACTGTGTTCCGTTAAGACGTTTGTCACGCCCGTTTTCATTACTTTTTCAATGTTATGACCTGGATCGACAATATTCAATCCTGCCATCATCGCATCATGAGCAGTGTGGTAGTACATATCACCTGTCACATAAACGTCTGCTCCTGCAAATTTGGCCGTCATGAAATATTTGTTGCCATCTCCACCAAGAACGGCCACTTTTTTCACCGTATCATTTAGTTGACCGACAACACGCACACCTTTCACATCGAAAGCTTCTTTCACAACTGCCGCGAATTCACCTAATGTCATTTCCTTAGGTAATTCACCGATTCTACCAAGACCTAATGTCTCTCCCGCATTTGCTAACGGATAAATGTCATATGCTACCTCTTCGTATGGATGTGCTTTGATCATAGCTGTGAGCACACGCTTTTCGATATCTTCCGGAAAGATTGTCTCGATACGTACTTCCTCCACACGTTCTAGATGACCTGTAGTGCCGATATGAGGATTTGTCCCTTCCCCTGGAACAAATGTCCCAATCCCTTCACTTGTAAACGTACAGTGGCTGTAGTCGCCGATATGGCCTGCTCCTGCATTCCCTAATGCTTCTCGAACAGTATTTTCTGCTTCCTTCGGCACAAAAACAGCCAGTTTTTTCAATTTCACTTCATGCGTCGGAGCTAACACTTTTGTATTTTGAAGCTGTAGCGCTTCAGCAATCCAATCGTTGACACCACCTTTTGTGACATCCAAATTCGTATGCGCCACATACACCGTGATATCGTGTTTGATCAGTTTCTCAACGATGCGGCCGGCAGGTTGATCGGTCGCAATTTTCTGCAATGGTCTATAAATGATCGGATGATGGGCAATAATTAAATCCACCTGTTTGGCAATCGCTTCATCGACCACTTCTTCCAATACATCCAATGCCACCATTACCTTTGAGACCGGCTTATTTAACGTACCAATCTGCAAGCCGATTTTATCGCCTTCCATGGCTAATTTTTTCGGAGAGAATTGTTCAAACGCACCAATTACTTCAAAACCATTCGGAATTTTACTCACAATGATAAAGCCTCCTCCACAAATGAAATATATTTATTCAGCTGTTGCTGCTTTTCCTGTGATGAATCTGTTTTACCGCTCTTTTCTAATTGCTCGATGATATTTTTCCAATGTTTCATTTCTGCTGTCCATTTTTTTCGGAATACATCAGAGCATTCTTTCATTAAGAAAGGTCCCAATAACAGTTCACTTTCTTGCTTGTCGCTGTACACGGACAACCCGTCGCCCTTTTCTGCAACTAAAATCTCATAAATCTTACCGTCTTCTTCTAAAATTGTCTCATCAACGAGTACCCAATCATTTTCAATCAACCATTTACGAATGTTGATGGCTTGAATATTCGGCTGCAATACCAAACGCTCTGTATTGCCCAATTTATCTTTACCTCGTTCCAAAATGGATGAAATAAGTGTTCCACCCATCCCTGCAATCGTAATGCATGTAGCTTCATTAGGCTCAAGCACATCCAAACCATCTCCCTTTCGAACAGAGATTTGGTTTTGTAAGCCTTCCGCTCGCACCTGTTTATCCGCAGATGTCCACGGACCATCTGCCACTTCACCAGCAATCGCCTTATTCACAATTCCTTTATGAACAGCATAACAAGGTAAATATGCATGGTCAGATCCGATATCTGCCAATACACTACCCGCTGGAATAAATGTTGTTACTGTATGTAATCGTTTTGATAAATTTTCACTATTCATTGATTTCTTCACCTATTTCTTTTTCATTACTGTTACAGTATAAAGAAGAAATCAATACATATGCAACCGTCTAGTATGCATTTATTATATTTTGACATTGAAC
>JBJEFL010000075.1:0-14459 GCA_051873995.1 Bacillus sp. (in: firmicutes) | reverse complement strand
CAGTCGGTGCTTTTTTGCTTGGGGTTTTTACATCAAGTCCTGGAGTTCTTTGTTAGACATTCCAGACAAAGATTGCTAGAATAAGAAATACATGATAATGATAATCGTTATCGATTTGTTTTTTAATGCAAACAGGGGTGTAGATGGATTATGAATACTTTGGGGAAACTGGAGACGCTGATTGTTTTGGCAGAATGTCGTTCTTTTACGGAAGCGGCACAACGCTTATTTTGTTCGCAGCCGACAGTAAGTCATCATATAAATAGTTTGGAAGGGGAATTTGGCTGTAAACTGCTTCATCGCAAGGGAAAAAATGTCGTTTTTACTAAACAGGGGGGAATCTTGCTCGATTATGCCCGTCGTATTAGCAAATTGATGGAAGAAGCAACGTTAGAAATGAAAAAGGCAGATGATTTAAATCGGATTTTATCAATCTATGTGAGTGATTACTTTTCAAAATATTATTTGCCTAAAATCATGCCCGCTTATTTGCAAGGGGCCAATCAACAGTTATATGAAATCAATTGTTATTGCTATGGCGATTTAAAACGATGTTTGCAAGAAGAAGAAACAAATTTTGCAATCATGCCGATATATCCCGGTGATACTTTCTTGAAGGATGGATTTGAGTCGACCATTTTATTTGAGGAGGAACTGGCTTTAGTTGTACCAGCCAATCATCGATTTAGTAGTCGTAAAGTGTTATTTTGTCGTGATTTGCAAAATGAAATTGTACTTTTACCAAAAAGTTATTATTTACAGCAAGAAATTATTGAACAACTTCGTGAACACAATATAAAGGTAAACTATTTGCAAATGAGCAATTTTGAATTGATGGTGAACGGAATAAAATCTGGGCTTGGCATTGCATTTCTTCCTTATTCTGTCGTGGAAACCGCCGTTGAACGGGGAGAGGTAGCTGTTAGGCAAATTTCCGCTTTTCGAATTTCTAGAAAAAATGGTTTGGTCATTCGAAAAAATGTTCAATTATCAAATGAAGAAAAAGCGTTTACTGAAGTTGTTAAGGAACAATTTACATCCTACATAATGAATGGAGTGCACGCAGCAAACCGTTAATACAGCACAAAAAGCGGAACTTTTTCAGAAGTTCTGCTTTTTTGTTTTGTGAAAAAACAAATGAATTGTATGTAATATATTTACTATAAAAAAAGTGAATACATAATTTAAAAATTTTATATAAGCATAGTGAACCTGTATAAACGCTTATTTTATAAATTTTATATGTGAATTTATGTAGTTGATAACGATTATCATTATTGATAAATTAATGGAGGGATTTGTTTGAATAGTTGAATTTTCCTAAATAAATAATAAATGGAGGCTATTATGTCTAAACGCAATTCATTTTTTAGTTTTTTTACTTTTTTAGTAGTTGCTTTACTGTTAGTTGGCTGTAGCTCAAGCAGTGAGGAATCAGATACGAAAACTACTTCTGGTGATTCTGACCTTCAAACAGTGTCGAAGCTAACAATAGGTTTACCTAGTGATTACGGTCCGATGAATATCTATACAGGGAATGTCGATTATTTAACAGACCTTGTGTATGACAAATTATTTTCACCTTCGCCGTATGTAGATGAGCCGATTCCATGGCTTGCTGAGTCGGCGGAGCAAATTGATGATGTTACTTGGGTTGTCAAAATTCGTTCGGGAATTAAATGGCATGATGGGGAAGACTTCACAGCAGAAGATGTAAAATTCACGTATGAATATTATCGTGATGGTCCTGCTAACCGTCATACGCACCATGTAAGTGAAGTACCGCATATTGAAAAAATTGAATTGGACGATGAGTCGACAGTTCGATTTACTTGTGCATATGCATGTCCTTCATTAGAAACAATCACATTTGCGGATTTACCGATTTTACCGAAACATATATGGGAAAACGTTGAAAATCCACGAAAATATACGGATTTAGCCATTGGAACAGGTCCTTATAAATTAACTGATTATGAAGCAGATCAATATTATACGTTCGAGGCAAATGAGGATTACTTTATGGGTTCTCCTTTAGTACAAACGTTAAGCATGCCGATCATCAAAGATTCGACAGCGATGTTCAATGCATTACGCTCTGGAGAAATTGATATTTCTGCTCGAACGTTACCTGCAGAATTAAAGAATACGTTTACAAATGTCAGCAATATGGAAGTGGCATCAACTTCACCGCTTTCAATTGTGGAATTGAAGTTGGATTATGAAAAAGCACCGTTCAACAATGAATTATTCCGTAAAGCATTGTCACTTACAATTGATCGACAAAGCATTGTGGATACCGTTTTATTAGGGCAAGGAAGAGCTGGGGTGACTGGTTATCCGCATCCGGATTCTCCGTGGACAAACCCTGATTTAAGTACGCCATTTGATTTAGAACAAGCGAAGAGTGTCCTAAAGGAATTGAATTATTCGGATACAAATGGAGATGGAACTTTAGAGAATGCTGATGGCGAAGAGTTGAATTTATCATTGAAAGTATCAGCAACAGAGCCTATTTACATTCGAGTAGCAGAAATGTTAAAAGCGCAATTTGCCGAAGTGGGCATTGGTGTAACAGTTGAGGCAATCGATGCAGGTACGATGTCAACGTTAATGCAAACACGTGATTTCGATATGAGTCTTGGGTTGATTGGACCACATGGTGTAGCCGATCCAGATCAGTTTGTTATGTCTCATTATGCTGGCTACTTATGGACAAAAGGACTTTCATATCCGGCAATGGATTCATTAATTGCAGAGTGGAAGGCAGAACCGACTATTGAGAAACGAAAAGAAATCGGATTTGAAATGCAAGAATTATACAATAGTCAGCCAACAAGCATTGCGCTTTATTACCCTGAAGAAAACTATGCCTTTAATGCAGAAACGTATGATCAATGGGTAGAGTCGCCTGGTTATGGCATTATTAATAAGTTTTCATTTTTAAGTGAAGATGTCAGAACAGCAGTAGGTGCAACAGAAGCACAAATTATGCAGTAAGACGGAGGAATAGCAATGAGTGAAAAGATGTTCACCTTCCAAATTGGAAAGAAGATTGTACAATATGTGATCGTTCTGCTGATTGCGTTATCCATTAATTTCATCATGCCAAGATTGGCTCCCGGAGATCCATTGCAGTATTTCTTCGGGGATACGACCTTGAATGAATTGACAGCTGAACAACGATTGGCTGTTGAGAAGGAGCTTGGTCTGGATTTACCGGTTTGGCAACAATATTTTCAGTTTATCACCGGCATCTTTCATATGGATATGGGCAGCTCAATCAAGTATGGAGTGCCGGTAACGGAAGTATTGGCGGAGAGAATACCTTGGACCTTACTTTTAGTAGGTCCTGCACTTCTCTTAAGCGCTATCATCGGAATCAGCATCGGAGCATATGCAGCTTGGAATCGAGGAAAGCGGAGAGATTTATTCTTCTTGACTGGCATGCTGACAATTGAAGCGATTCCCGGTTTTTGGATTGGTATGTTGCTCATTGCTATTTTTTCTGTTCAATTGGGATGGCTTCCTTCTTTTGGAGTAGGGTCTATGAATAACCTCGAAGGTTTTTCGGATATAGTCATGAACTTCCTTCGACATAGTGTTTTACCGATTACCACGATTACCATTGCTACAATTGGTTCAAACTTTTTGTTGACGCGTGCTTCGATGCTTGACACGTTAGGACAGGATTATATGGCAATGGCTGAAGCGAAAGGAGTCAGCAAACGAGCTTTAATCTTCAAGCATGCCTTACGAAATGCTTTATTGCCTGTTTATACACATTTGACAATGAGTCTTGGTGTTCTAGTCGGAGGGGCAGTTATTGTCGAAACGGTATTTTCGTATCCAGGAGTGGGACGATTATTATATGAAAGTGTTGTAGCACGTGATTATCCGATGATGCAAGGTGTTTTTCTTGTCATTACATTGGCAGTTATTGTGGCGAACATATTAGCTGATATGACCTATCCAATATTTGACCCACGTGCTCGGATGAGAAGGAAAGTGAGTGAGAATCATGGGAAATAATGTTTCTAAACGAATCGGGATTATAGGTGCACTCTTCCTTGGCTTTGTTGTTGTATTAGCGGTTGTTGGACCATTCCTTGTTCCTTATGAAGCAAATGAGCAAGTAGGTATTCCTTTTTCTCCACCGAGTTCAGAGCATTGGCTTGGAACGAATGACATGGGTCAGGACATTATGGCCGAGGTGGTGGAAGGAGCGCGTGTGTCTCTCATTATTGGCATAGTGGCGGCATTTATTGCGACGATGATTGGAACGACAATCGGAGTCGTGTCCGGATATGTCGGTGGTTGGTTTGACAGTTTGTGTATGCGGCTTGTCGATATTACGTTAACATTACCGTTTCTTCCGCTGATGATTGTCATAGGTGTATACCTTGGTCCTAGTATGTATACGTTAATTTTGGTGATCACACTTGTCATGTGGGCAGGAAAGGCTCGGCAAATTCGTGCTCAAACATTATCGATACGCAATAGAGGCCCTGTTTTGGCAGCGAAAGCAATGGGAGCAAGCAATGTCTATATTTTGAGGAAGCATGTGTTTCCGAGTCTGTTTCCAATCGTCATTCCGCAATTTGTGCAGGCGGTGAATGTGTCTATCATGATGGAATCTTCCTTAAGTTTCTTGGGAATGGGCGATCCATTGACGAAAAGCTGGGGCAGTATTTTATTTTATGCCAATTCACGAAGTGCATTTCTGACAGATGCTTGGCTTTGGTGGGTCATTCCTCCAGGATTGATGATTGTCATCACTGTACTGGCTTTTTCTTTCATGGGCTATTATTTAGAAGAACGTGTGAATCCGCGTTTGAGCACGTTCTCTGTGATGACAAGGAGGAGACGTAAGAGAGGAAAGGCAACCGTCCAACCTTCAACAACAGATACTCTTTTGGAAGTGAATCAGTTAGTCGTTTCTTTCCCTAAAAAGGGCCAACAGGTAAAAGCGGTTAATGATGTTAGTTTTTCATTGCAAAAAGGAGAAGTGTTAGGGCTTGTCGGTGAATCTGGTAGTGGAAAGACAACGATTGTCGGGGCGATTATGCAACAATTGAAGCCACCGGCAGTTGTGGAATACAAAAACATGCGTTTTAAAGGAATGGAGCTTGGTCAGTTATCCGAGAAGGAGCTGCAAAGCTTACGAGGCAACAAAATTGCTTTAATTTCGCAAGCGGCTATGAATGCCCTTAATCCGGTGATGACGATTAAAAGTCAGTTGGCGGAAGCCATTCTTTCACATCAGAAGATGGATAAAAAAGAGGTTCAAGAACGTGTGGATGAAATGCTTCAACTAGTAGGTTTGCATCCAAAATGGGGACAATCCTATCCGCATGAATTAAGTGGCGGGATGAAACAACGAGTGATCATTGCCATGGCTTTAATGAATGAACCCGAGTTGGTGATTGCCGATGAACCAACAACAGGTCTGGATGTGAAAGTGCAGGTGGAGATTGTTAACTTACTTCGTGATTTACAAAAACGATTAAACTTGTCGATGATTTTCATTTCGCATGATTTACCGGTTGTGCTGTCGCTAACCAATCGCCTCATTATTATGAAATACGGAGAAATTGTAGATGAAGGTTCTTCGTTAGTGGTAGCGAATTCTTCCTCACACCCATATACGCGTCGCTTAATTGATTCTATTCCTAAAATCCGACCGGCAATTGTGCAGGGGAAATCTTCATAAAGGGATTCTTATAGAGCTGAAATACGTGATAAAAGGACGGAGGGTAAGTGTATGGAAGGTATGCAACCAACATTATTAGAAGTGTCGCAACTGACGAAATCTTTTCATCGAAAGCAAGAACATTTGGTTCTCGATGGAGTGAGTTTCACACTTCATGAAAATGAAGTTTTAGGTTTAGTCGGTGCAAGCGGTGCAGGGAAAAGTACGATTGGGCGGATTATTGCTGGCTTGGAATCTGCCAATAGCGGTCAAGTTCTATATGATGGGCAAGATTTATTGAAAATGAGCAGTAAAAAAAGAAGAGTAGTGGCGAAAGAAATAGCGATGGTTTTTCAAGATCCATATGAGTTTTTGTCCTCCACAATGACTATTGAACAAATTGTGATGGAACCATTAATCATTCAGAAAATTGGCGAGCGTGATTGGCAACATCGTGTAAAGTTGGTGCAGGACGCTTTATGGGAAGTGTCATTGAACCCTAAGCAATATATGTCTAGATATGCGCATGAACTGTCGGGAGGGGAGAGGCAACGAGTCGGTTTGGCGAGAGCATTCGTTTGTCGTCCCCGTTTGATTATTGCGGATGAACCGACATCGATGCTTGATACATCTCTTCGTCTGGAACTATTGCAGTTAATGAGAGATATGGGTAAGAAATATAATATTTCCTATTTATTTGTGACACATGATCTGGCACTGACACGTGGTTTTTGCGATCGCTTATTAGTCCTTGAAAAAGGACAAATTGTGGAACAAGGAAAAACGGAAACAATCATAGATAATCCGCAACATCCTTTTACACAAAGTTTAATAGAGGCATTATTACAGCTCGAACAATACTAGGGGGAAATACGATGGAGAAAATGAACAATTTTTTAATGCTGGATGCAGGAAATGCTTTTGGCTTAAGTCGTCTGACAAATCCTTATTTTCAAGAACATTTTACGTTTATCGATCAATACGATTTGGAGAAAGCGGATTTGAAGGATTTTCAATGTCTTGTTATTAATGGCTTCGTCGATCAGGAATTTCTAGTCACGCAAAAAGAGAAAATCCGTGATTTCTTAAATATGAAGAAAATCGTCATCTTTTGTGGCAATTTATTTTGTGATTGGTTGCCTGGGGGTTCTAATTTTATACCTAAGGAAATCAATAGTTTTAAAGATTATGTAGTGTCGATTGCTAAACCACATCCTATTTTTGAGGATGTAGAAAGTGATGATATGACATTCAATAAAGGGGTAGCGGGCTTTTTTGCTAGAGGGCATCATCCGATACCAGAAGGGGCGGAAGTATTATTGACGTTGCCGGGAAATGAACCGATTACGTATATTGATCGCCACAGTACAGAGGGAACGATACTTGTTCATGTCGGTTTCGATTTGTTCGGTAATATGAACAATAATAAAACGACTGATCGGATTAGTAACCAACTGTTGAAATGGGTACATGATGAAGTTGCCGAGTTGCAGAAAGGAAGTGTCACAGCATGAGAAAAATAGCGGTTATATACGGTGGAAGTTCACAACATTATCGCACTTATAATGAACCGAAATATCGTCAGTATATAGAAGAGCTTATTTATTTTCCGAATCTTGAAAGTACGTCACTGGAGCATTTCGATGTGTTGCTGTTACCTTCACAATTACATAAAGGGTTGATGGAAAAATCAAAGCATAAAATCATTCAGTTTGCTGAAAATGGAGGCATTGTCGTTTCTTTTGGTCCACAGCCATTTGAATGGATTCCGGGACAAAACTGGGAATTCCGTGAAACGAATTTTTGGTGGTGGCTTGAAAAAGATGCAAAGAGTGGTCTTGTATTACAAAATCCGGACAATGATTTATTTAAAAACTATATGACGTTAGCGGATGCAACTTGGCATCAGCATGGTGTGTATTGGCCGCCGAAAGGAACGGATGTATTGGTAGCTACGGAAGATGGAGGAGCGGTTCTTTATATTGATAAAGTCAGTACAAAAGGAACATGGGTTGTTATGACACTCGATCCAGATTTTCACTTTGGGTCGTATTTCATGCCGGCTACAGAAAGATTCTTGGATGGCTTCTTTCCTTGGCTTGCGAAAGGGCAAGTGTGATGATCGCCATTCACAATTTAATCAAAGTGTATGACAACAAAGCTGTACTTAACGGTTTGAATTTAACGTTAAGTACAGGGGAGTTCGCTTTTTTGCAAGGTCGATCCGGCTGTGGAAAAAGTACGTTATTGAAGCTGTTATATAAAGAAGTGGCGGATTATGAAGGTTCCATTTTCATTGATGATGAATCGATTGAGCAGCTTCCTAAATATGAACTGCGCAGGAAAATGGGGATTATCTTTCAATCATTTCAGTTGCTGGAGCGTAAAACGGTCATGGAAAATGTCTTGCTGGCAGGTGAAGTGCTTGGTAAAGATGTACGTAAACTACAAGTAGAAGCCACTCGCTTATTGAATAGAGTCGGGCTAGATGACAAATACAATCATTATCCTCATCAGTTGTCGGGCGGAGAGCAACAACGAGTTGCCATTGTGAGGGCTTTATTGAATCGACCTCGTCTCCTGTTAGCCGATGAGCCCACTGGAAATTTAGATACACAAACTGCTTTGGACATACTGCGACTATTGAAGGAACTTCATGAGGAAGAGCAAATGGCTATGTTAATTGTGACTCATTCCGAACAGTTAATGGAGGCGTTTCCTTCCAAAACATTTGTGATGGAGGAAGGGAAAGTCTATGAATCTGCAATTGTGTAAATATGTTATAAGAGATGGTTGGGATGGTTTAAAACGGAATATGGGGGCTGGGCTTGCTGCTTCAGCTCTTATTAGTGTGGCCATGATTTTAGTAGGCTCATTATTATTTATACGTCTTAGCGTAACGGATGGAATGGCTTATTTGCAGTCACAAATCGCATTGAAAGTATATGTAGATTCAACTTACGAAACGGAAAAAGTAACCGGTATTTTACAAAAAAATAGTTTTATACAATCTGCCGAAGTCGAAACGGGACAGGAAATGCTGCAAAGGCTGGAATTTTTCTTTGCCGGAAAAGAGCATTTATTACAAGCGTTTCAAAATAGCAAAATAGAAGATTCTATTAAATTGGAATTAACTAATCCAGCTTATATGGAAGTCGTGGTGGAGGAATTAGAGACAACAGAGGGTATAGCAAAAGTGATTTATCCACAACAATTCGCACAAACGATTTTCGAATGGACAAATACCATCAATTCATATGGTATCTTTCTGTCACTTTTTTTCCTCTTCATTGCTTTTGGCATAGTCTACCTTTCCATTCATTTATCGCTTTATCGCAGACAAAAAGAAATTACGGTTAAATTGTTGATTGGGGCGAAACCATCCACTGTTCGAAGTCAGTTTCTGTTCGAAGGCGGGTGCATCGGATTTGTTGGGAGTATAGTGGCAACGATTGTTGTGTATGGCTTGTATCACTTACTGTTAGTGCCAATTGAACAGCGCTTTCCGGTTGTTTTTTCGTTTTCTTCACAGACTGTCTTGTATATTATGATTGGCATGGTACTTCTAGGTTCATTTATCGGTGTATTGGCTAGTTATGTTTCAACAAGGAAGCTGATCAAAGATGCGTAAATGGATTATGATGATCGGAGTAGTCATTTTGTTTTGGGTTACACCCGTAAAGGCACATTTGACGGGTGCGTTTGCGGATTTTCTTTCGATTGTGCATGATGAGAGCACCATTAATAAATTGAAGGAAGAAATGAAAAATACGCAGGATGAGATTGCACAATTAGAGCCGCGTGTGATGGAAATGGAAGCCGTTTATAAGGATCATCAGAGCGAGGCTGTCGAGCAATTGCAACTGTATAGTGAGACAGGTTTGGATACGTGGCTGTCACTGCTGATGCAAGAGCAGGAATTAGTAGATATTCTAGGAAATCAGTGGTTGATGGAAAAGGAAATTCGAACATTTTTGGAGAGCGTGAATAGTTTATATATAGAATACATGGCGTTAAAAAGTGCCCAAGAATCATTAGAGGGGCATCAAGATTTATTGCTCATGATAGAAGAGAATATCCAGAGTAGAAGTCAATTTTTGCTGGACAATGCGGATGTTCCGTTAGATCAATTAGCCAACTATTTGGATATTGATTGGGTATCGGAAGTGGAAGAAGAGTTGATTGCCATTCTTGAAGAAGATCGAAAACAAATTGATGACCAATTAAGTGAGTGGGTGCTTTCTGGCTCTGTTGGAAATGAGTATGTTTTGTCAGAATCATGGATAAATGAAAAAAGTGACGTACAATACTTTTTTCGTTCGGATCATGTGTATGTTGTCTATAAAAAAAGAGATTTACATGTCATTTTACTGGGGCAGGTTTTACAGCAAACGGACCAATATGCAGAATTACGATTTGAGGCGGGCTTTTTCAACGGTTTTTTATTGCCTGAAACGCTATTGGAGGAATTGCCGGGCTGGCAAGTAGCATATGAATCATTGCGTCAATTACCTGGGGTATCAGCCTCTATGTATTTGGAGCAAGACAATGGAAGAATTGTAATATACCCGTAAGGAAGTGAGAATGGATGAAGAGGATAATCGGAATATGGACAATCATCCTGTGTATGATTCCGACATTTGTTTCAGCGCATGTGATGAATGAGTCCAGCGTGTATGGTGATATTGGTTATTCTGAGGCTGCGGATGAAATTTTATTTTTGAGTGGCATGGGTATTATTTTTTATGAACATGGAGATGCATTATTTAAGCCGACGGACATGTTGCAACGAGGTGACTTGGCAGCATGGGCCGGGAATTTCTTTCAATTGGGTAGCGGTGGAGAAAGTGTAGATGAGTTGAAAAGTTTGGCTGTGCAAGCTAATTTGGTATCTTCTCTGACTGGTAATGCAACATATCAAGATGTGAACCGGGCTTTTTTCAACGGAAAAGTAAAACTGCAAAATCCGGATGATGAATTGAAGCGGGAGCAATTTGCACTTTTTATATTTGAACATTTATTAACGGAACTGGAAGATGGAAAAACCTTGTATGATGTAGCAGGTTATATTCAAGGGCCTTCGGGTGTCGTAGAAGAAGTACGATTAGTAGAAGAGCAATCAGACTCTGGCTTTAGTAAAGAAAAGTACGTATTAGTAGTTAATGATGAAGAATATACGTTAGCAGCGCACCCTCGCGTAACGAGAGCATCGGTAGATCAGGTCATTTGGGAAGGGAAGCAGCTTGAACAATCGTGGCTAACGAATGAAGAAGGGGAAATGAAACTACAGCAGCTTGTATTTGTGGAAGGGGCTAGTGTTGAAGAAAGTGAGGAAGCCTCGGCTGAGCATCATGACCATGTAACAGCTGATCAGGAAGAGAAGAGTGAGCATGCAGCAGCTAAAGCAGAGACTGAAGAGACCATCATTCCGTGGGTATTCATTGGTGTCATGGTACTGACTTTTGTGATCTTAGCCATTTTTCTGGTGAAAAAGAAAAAACAAAATAAATAGCTTGCTGAGATGAAGGAACTTGTATAGGTTCCTTTTTGTTTTTTGGTTGTTTTTAAATGAATTTTCAGGAGCAAAAAACAGCCTTTTTTATATCGGTTATTCGCGGCATGAGTGAATTAAGGATATACTATTAAGTGAAGATATGTGTAAAGTGGTGAAAGACGATGAAGCGAATGTATCCGAAAAATGGTCGTGTCATTCTGCATGTGGATATGAACTGTTTCTACGCTTCTGTTGAAATGGCTTATGATCCAAGTTTGAAAGGAAAACCGTTAGCAATTGCCGGTAACCCAGAGGAACGAAGAGGGATTATTGTCACATGCAGCTACGAAGCACGCCAAAAAGGTATCAAAACGACGATGCCACTTTGGGAAGCAAAGAAATTGTGCCCGGAACTAATTGTCAAGACACCGGATTTTGATAAATATAGAACGGCTTCATACGGTATTTTTGAACTTTTGCGCACTTATACCGAAATGGTCGAGCCTGTTTCGATTGATGAAGGGTATCTTGATATAACGGAATGCAGTCATTTAGGTTCGCCGCTTGATATTGCAGAGAGCATTCAACAGCGTATTTTGAAAACGATGGATTTACCTTGTTCAATTGGGATTGCTCCGAATAAATTTTTGGCTAAGACAGCATCCGATATGAAAAAACCAATGGGGATTACGGTTTTGCGCAAACGGGATGTTCCACACATTTTATGGCCACGCAAAACGGCTGACATGCATGGCATTGGAACGAAAACGGCTGAGAAGCTGCAAAGCATCGGTATCCAAACAATCGGTGATCTCGCGAAAGCAAATGAAATCCAGTTGAATGCCTTGTTGGGGATCAATGGCCTCCGATTAAAGGAAAGAGCAAATGGAAATCATGCAACACCAGTTGATCCGAATTCGATTTTTGATTATAAAAGTGTTGGAAATTCTACGACATTACCGCAGGATGAAAGCAATCAGCGCGAGCTGTTGAATATTTTGCAAAAGCTTTGTCAAAAAGTCTCTATACGACTTAAGCAAAAACAACTTCTCGGGACGAAAATCGGGATTACAATCCGTTATAAAAATCGAAAAAACGTGACGAGAAGTCAAACAACCCTTAATCCATTTCAAGATAAGGATGAAATGTTCGAAATGGTGAAACAATTATTTCAAAAGAATTGGAATGGAAATGCAGTTCGCCTGTTAGGAGTAACGGCTTATGACGTAGTCGAAAAAGAAGAAGCGACTAAGCAACTAGATCTTTTCTCATTCGAAGCCGATGCTAAACAAGAGCCGTTGCTTAAAACAGTAGAAAATTTAAAAGAACGTTTTGGCAGTAACATTATTCAACACGCCGATAAGCTGATCAAGCAAACAAATAAATTGAATGTCAGTCAAACGAGTTTCAGTAAGGATTTTTTAGAGGATCATCATAAAAAATGAGTATAATTATTTTGGAAGAATAATATGAGTGCTATCAGTTGAATGAAGCTAAAATGATTGATACAGTTAAACATGATGAACAGAAGCCAAAGAATATTTTCAAAAGGGGCGTTTCTTATGCAACAAATTGGTGTTGTTGGTTTAGGCGTAATGGGCAAAAATTTAGCGTTAAACATGGTAAGTAAGGGATATTCAGTTGCTACATATGATGCATGGACAGAAGTGGTAAACACTTTTCGCCAAACAGAAGCGGAAGGTAAAAATGTATGTGCAACATCAGATATAGAGGAATTTGTCAATTGTTTGGAGAAACCTCGCCGCATTTTATTGATGGTTAAAGCCGGTGACGTTACAGATGACACAATTGCCGCGTTAGTGCCGTACTTGGAGCGTGGGGATATTCTGATTGATGGAGGAAATTCCTATTATCCAGATACGATTCGACGCAACAAGGAATTGAGCGAAGTAGGCATTAATTTCATCGGTGCCGGTGTTTCTGGTGGAGAAGAAGGGGCATTGAAAGGTCCTTCCTTAATGCCGGGCGGTCAAAAAGAAGCTTATGAATTGGTGGCGCCGATTTTCAAAGACATTGCAGCCAAAGTAAACGGTGAACCTTGTACAACATATATTGGACCGGATGGGGCGGGTCATTATGTGAAAATGGTGCATAACGGTATTGAATATGGCGATATGCAATTAATCTGTGAATCTTATTTCTTGTTAAAGAATATTCTTGGTTTAAGTGCGGAACAATTACATGAAGTATTTGCGGATTGGAATAAAGGTGAATTAGATAGCTATCTAATTGAAATTACCGCTGATATTTTTACTAAATATGATGAAGAAACAGGTCAACCGATGGTCGATGTCATTCTTGACCGAGCGGGACAAAAGGGTACAGGAAAATGGACGAGCCAAAGTGCACTAGACTTAGGTGTGGCACTGCCGATTATTACGGAATCTGTTTTCGCCCGTTTCTTATCAGCGATGAAAGAGGAGCGTGTCACAGCCAGCAAAATGCTGGCAGGACCAGCTGTAAAGAACTTTGAAGGTAATCAGAAAGCGTTAATTGAAAGTGTTCGCAAAGCATTATATATGAGCAAGATTTGTTCATATGCACAAGGCTTCGCACAAATGCGCGCGGCATCTGAGGAATTCAATTGGAATCTGCAATATGGTGATATCGCCATGATTTTCCGTGGCGGCTGCATTATTCGTGCAGGCTTCCTACAAAATATTAAAGAAGCCTATGATCGCAATCCGGCATTACAAAACTTATTATTAGATCCATATTTTAAAGAGATTGTGGAAAACTATCAATCGGCTCTTCGTGAAGTGATTGCTTTAGCGGTGATGAACGGTATTCCAGTTCCATGTCTATCGGCGGCACTCGCTTATTACGATAGTTATCGTTCAGCGACATTGCCTGCTAATCTTTTGCAGGCACAACGTGATTATTTCGGTGCGCATACGTATGAACGTGTTGATAAAGAAGGTAGCTACCATACAGAGTGGATGAAATAAGAAAATCCATCAATCTAAAAATAGACGAGCATGCTATTTAGATACGATAAAAAACGATTAAGGTGATTCCACTTTAATCGTTTTTGTCTTTTAAAAATTCGCCTTGTTAAATTACATAGTTGATTTCCACTATAGACAGACACTTTTCGTAGGGTTGTCTTTTGTCGCTCATTCTTTGCTCCAATTTTCTTTCGGATAAAAATCAACACTCAAGCATAACAGGATTGAAAATAAAAAAGTGGTTAACTAATTGAAAGGTTGGAAAATAAAAGAAAAAGGATTTGGAAATTAAGTCTAGAAATAA
>JBJEFL010000074.1:0-2843 GCA_051873995.1 Bacillus sp. (in: firmicutes) | reverse complement strand
TTTCATCTCTGGTTATTACTTCAAATCCGGATTTTTGGAACATCATGTATCTTGCCTGTGAATTAATTCTTTTCAGACATTCTCTGAAATTTATCATAGCATCCTCAGGATTATCTTCTTTCAATAACAACTGATACAAAAACTGTTTTTCCTTATCTGGTCTTTCAAAAAATCTTTGAACAGAAATATTCGGATCTGCTAACATAATCAAAACATGATTCTCATCTGAAATCTTATGTAGAATTTCAACCGGAATATTAGTATCTACAAATATTTTTTTCTTTGTTCTGGAAACTAAATCCTTTAATATTTCAATTTCTAAGACAGTACATTCTTTTGTAACACCATTTACCCACGCCTCATATTCATCTGGAGTTCTTCTGACAAATTCACCCCAATCCTGTAAATCTCTTGTGTAAGTAAGATTAGGAAACTCCTGAGCATCCAGTTTTTCTAAAAGTCTATCCTGATAATTTTCTTTGCAGGCAATTCCGTCATATTTTTCTGCCAGAAGTTTTACCATTGTGGATTTTCCAGCATATGCTGTCCCATTAATAAAATAAACATTTTCAAACTTCATAACAATCTTACCACTCCCGTTTATCTTATAGACTCAATTATCATATCAATAACAGCTCCAACAGCTCTTTTAATATCATTGCCTTCCCATCCAAGTTTCCAATCATCCTCTGAATACACATCAGAAACAACATATATACCTGTTGCCACACATTTTCTATAATTAGCTATTGTAAACAAACCAACACCTTCCATTTCAACACAAAGTGCTCCTTTGTCCCGATAATCCATGACTTGTCCCCATGTTTCTCTGTAACCTGCGTCTGTTGTCCAGTGAAGTCCTCTCTTGTATGGAATTTCTGCACTTGTTATCATTTCTTCAATCTCATTCGTTAAATCTTTTGATGAACAAATTATCTCATAATCATATCCGTACAACCTTGCTACTGCAGTATCATTAAAAGCGCCGTCCGTAAGAATAATATCTCCCGGAACTAATTCTGGTTGTAAGCCTCCGGCATATCCAACGTGAATTAATTCTTTAACGCCTCCGGCAATTAAATCCTCCGCTTGCGTAGCTATCGCAGGTGAGCACATATACCCTTTAATAAAACCAATGTTTTCATTTTTATTAAACACATACAGCTTCCCACCTAATGGATATCTATATTCTCCTACATTTCTTGACACCATTTCATCAAAAATATCATCAGCAAGAAGATATACTCTATCCGGTATTTTCATTTTATCGATGTCAAATCCAGCATTTTTTAATTCTACTCTAACAAGTTTCTTAGGATCTGTTAATACATCATTTCTATTCATTATCATTAACCTCAACCTTCAAAATTCTTTTTTGCAACAAACACTCCCGTGCTCTTCTAATAAAAAATGGTTTACTTTCTGTCACTCTATCTTTTAGGAACTTAACACTGGCTTCTTTATTTTTCCTCATAACTTTTTCAATTCCCGGAAGAGAACATAAATAATCATAGATTACTCTCCAGTCAGGAATCAATAAATTATTATCGTGATAAAACATTGTAACATTAGAGAAAAAAACATCAAGGGCAAGGTCAAGCATATTTTATATTAAACATAGATAAAGTTTTATTATCTAAATTCCACTACTTCATCAAATTCCTTTCGTGGTCTTTGGTTAGGCACTTCATTAGGAACGCCTAAAGATATCGCACCTACTAACTGTCCTTTTATATCAATAAAATTTACCAATTCATCATATGCGAAGCAAGTATTGGCAATCCATAATGTACCGTATCCTAACTCAGTTGCTGTTAATAATATATTCTGTACTGATGCTCCAATTGATAAGGTGTCGCATATTTCTGTCACTCTATTGTCTGCATCAATTTCGGAATATGGATATAATCCATTTGTATTTTCAATGATAATAAGAATAGGTGCTTCTTTCATTATTCTCAATGTATTAAAAGCATCTGGTAAACCATTCTGCGAATTGGGTAATAACTTATTTCCATCACGCTCTCTTACTAATCCAATTTCCATACATTCTAGCAGTTTATTTTTTTCACTTCCTGCGTATACATAGTATTTCCAAGGTTGTCTATTTTTAGCTGACGGTGCTAATATTCCAGCTTTAAGAATAATTTCAATATCAGCTTTATTAACTGCATCCTCTTTGTATTTTCGTATGCTTCTTCTATCACTAATTTCTTTCACAATGCTCCTCCTTAATAAGGAATTTTGCTACAACCAACTCACCATACCATCCCAAAATGCTCCAGCGCATCTCTTATCGCCTTTTCCTTCTCTTCCGGGCACTGTGGTTGTCTGCTATCTTCCGATTTCGGCAAGTTATAATTCTCTCCAACCTCTATTCCACACTTTCTTTTTACCTGTGAAATATACAGGTTAGAAACCTTCAACCCATGCTCCTTTAATACATAATCATTAATCTCCGCATAGGTCGCCTTACTCTCTGCTGAAGTCAAATCAAGCTCATCCAGTTCCAATTCCACCTCAACATAATCATCCGCTTTTTGTTGGGACAAGAGAACTACTGTCTCCACATGGGTCGAGACAATACCGTGAATGTCCGCAGTACATGGGAACAAATCATATGCTGGTGTATGGGGGAACAAATCAGGTCTATGCAGTGACCGCTGGGGCGACCGTGCCAGCCGCATTTGCAGGGGTTCATCGCAACCACCATTTTGATACAATTAGGCGGTTGCACCCCCTTTTGCACCCCCTAAAAACAAGGAGATGCATCCCCCCCTATCTGGGCATTGGATTAGACTACTCTTCATTTTATGAAGGATTGCAGAGTAGTCTTTTCTTTC
>JBJEFL010000073.1:0-14873 GCA_051873995.1 Bacillus sp. (in: firmicutes) | reverse complement strand
TAAATGTAGTCTGCTTTTTCCTCTGTCCTGACGCCGATTGTTTACGAAATAATTTTTTGAAATAATACAATGTAAGAACATTGCCTCCGCCTGCATAATGAGTTTCCACGATTAAATATGTTTTCTTTTTACTTGCCTGATAAAACCAGCAATCCACATTTCTGGATGCAGAAACAGAAAAGACTTTTTTTCCATTTACGTATATTCTGCCGACAGCTAAATTGCCTTCTTGTTTCAATGTATACTTGAATGTATCCTTTTTTCCATTTCTCGTAAAATCATAACTTTTGTAAGTATTACCAGCTTTCAGAGAAACAGGATTTGCAGCACTGGCACGGACAGGTTTCGTCAGCAGCAAACCTCCACAGACCAAAAACATAAACATAATTTTCAAGAACTTTTTCACAATTTCTCTCCCCCCTTTTCAAGATTTATATGTAATATTTTACCAATCTTCGCTTCTACCTTCAACAACCTCTCACCAACAACACAAAAACCCTCACCAACAACACGTCCTCGCTATCTTTCTATTGTAAACACCCCAAAACCATGACGTCGAAAATCATCTTTTACACGAAGCAAATTATCTTTATTCTGTACACAAAGGGCTATCTATTTCCCGATAGCCCCCAATTTTATACTTTAGTAAAATACATCATCAAATGATATTCGCTTGTTCTCTTCGTATCCAGACAGCCGGACGTACTGCTACCGGAGGCGTATAACCTAATGGATCGGAACAAAAATATCCCCTCTTATTTCCATACTCATCATGGCCAGAAACATCTGCCTGTCTTGAGTTATAAGACCTTGAATAACTCCCACAAGTCGTCAGATTCTGATTACCCGATTTTTGTTTTGCGTACTCTGTCACAAGCATAGGTCTCTGATCTGTGCTTAAATATTGATCTGCCTCCTCCTGTGACAACAAAAATACGGTATCCTTTGTTTTCTCACCAACCACAGTCTCCGAATACTCTCCTTGGTCTATCGTTTCCAGCGTTTTTGTTAAAATCACATTCTGTTCTTCACGATTAAATGCCTGTTCGTAAAAATCCGACTGCAGCCAATGCCTGATATTGCTGCCCGACCAGGTAATGCGATTCTCCGTATCCTCCCCATATGCCACAAAATCCAGTCCTTTGCAGCTCACAAGCAACAACTCATCGCCTTCTGAAGCGACAGCATACCACAAAATGTCTTCCATTCCATCTTCGGTTGAATTATTTTGCTCATATCTTCCAAATCGGACTACATCTCCAACTTCAATCGGTAAATTGGAATCCCATTCAATCGGTTGCTTTTGTCTCTCTGTTAATTCGTTGACCAGATTGCCTGCCTCGGAAGAATAATCATTCCTATCATAAAAGCTTATCACATCAAGTTCTCCCTCACTTGAAAAGCTCAATTCTATTGATGTATGATCTGTTCTCTGAAATGACAGCCCTGCAAAAGCATTGTCGCTGAGATAACGATTCACAGAAACGCCTTTTAACTCATCCAGATAATAAAATTCTATGTAATCAATACCACTGATCATCTCATCGGTTATTCCAAGTTCCTCAAATACTTCCTCTTTCTTATCTCCCACATGGAAAGGAAATTCTTCCGGATAATAACCATACTTTTCCGGATCTTTTTGCCATGATATGCCAACCGCAATCCCCGGATTATATGGATCATAATCACGAACGATTATACTTCCATATTTTTCATTTGAACACCACAGCTCGCTCTCCGTACTTGAGACAACCTGATCGCTTTGCATCACCACTAACAGATTCCTTATCTGCTGACGTTCATCCCTGGAATGTGTAATATAATCTATCCCATTTTTTGTCGTATGCTCACTCAATTTCTGGTATGCCAGATACCATTTTATTTTATTGATTGTTTGAGGGTGCGTCAAAAAATAGATAAGAACTACAAGCGTCACAGCTACGAATAAGACAGCCGTTCTTACAATCCATTTACGTATTCCTGTTTTTCTTAAAGACTTAGCTTTCAAATGAACTCCCTTCTAAATATACACGTTGATATTTTTTACAGCAAACATACTATAATGCTTTAGTAAAATCTGTCCCATGAGCGATCTTCTGAATAATATTGAGAAAAATCATCACTCTCGTCCAAATCACTTGGAAATTCTATTGCCATGCCCGTGTCAAAATTACTATAAGAAAAATTCATCTTTGAATTCATCTCTATAAAATCTTCTCCATCAATCATATCAACCGGCATAAACAAAGTCATATTGGAAATACAATAATTATTATCTATTAAAATTTTACCGCTGACATCTTTCCACTTAAAATTATTTTCACTACCAGACATGGATTCTATGTCAAAAAATCCTAATACATGTCCATATGTAGAAAAAAATACTTTCTTAAGAGCTTCTCCTCTAACTGTAAAATCAATTGAATATCCTTCGCCATTACTTTCAACATTTATTTCCTGAAAATCCTCTTTTTGAAAATCAGAAGCCATAAAAAGCAATGAGAAATTATTTTTAAAGCTTTCAGCACTCTCCTGACATTTCATATTATTAACAGGAGCATAAAGATATCCATCCTGATAATAATAGTTTAAGTGTTCGTTATTATAATTTGGTCCAATATCAACCCTCGCCCTGATATCGCTGTCATTAACATTTTCAACTCTTGCATCTGTCATGATCATTATAGAACCAGAATCACTTCCGTCACTGAGATATAAGTCTATCGTCCCATTCACATCAAAACTGTTTAATTTTTCAAATTTTTGCACAGATTTCTCATAAATCTTATACGCATCCATTGGAAATACATATTTTTTCAATACATCTATTGAAAAAAATGCGACCAAACCGCAAATACTTACAACAGCTAATAAAATCACCCAATATAACCTTTTTTTCATATGAATCATTTCCTTTTCATTCTCGTTCCAGTATCTCTAATTACACAAACAAAGTTCGCCAAACATTTTCCAAATGAATGCTACCTATCTTATTTTGTTACAGAGATACTGATAACGATCCTTAACAATAGCACCCTTCGACAAATATGATAATCCCTACATTATTTCACTAAAAAAGTCTGATCAACTAACACTTCACCACTTGTCACATTCTCAGCTGAAACAACGTAATGATACACTCCCGGCGAAAGAATTTGGAACTCAACACTCGCATCTAAATCAGAAAGGTTATAAGATGTGCTATTAATATTTGCCTCGCCTCCAGTACGATACGTTCCAAAATCATCAAAAATCTTCACACTTACACAAGACATCGGATCTCTACTTGTTACAATTCCAGTAACACTAAAGACCGCCCCCTGATTCATCGGATGTGGCAAGTGATAGTTTGTAATAATATATTCATGATCTTCTTCTTTAATTGAAAATGGTTTTGCGCATAACATATGAGTGACACCATCAACAGTTTTTGCATACACAGAATATGTATATGCTCCCGCTGGCAACAGATTAATTGTCATTTCCTGATCTAATGTATGCAAATCAAAACTACATCCACCAGCCTTTGCTGATTTTACCAGCTTGCCATTGTCTCCTTCAATCGCAATTGTTACTTCATCTAAATCCTGTTGCGAAGAAACTGTTCCGTATACTACATAGTAATCTCCTACAGACAAATTTGTTGGCACATTATAATCCTTTAAAATCACTGTCTCAACAACATCCGTTTCTTTTTTCTCTTCAGGGACTTCCATTTTCTGTAAGTCTAATAAAGCCTTTTTACACGCCTTCGCCTGTTCAGGATAATGATATTCAAATCCTAAGCTTCCACATTTCAAATATAATATTCCCAAATCTTTTAATGCATACATATCTTCCTGACTATAATCCGCCTGAAAATAATTGGGATATTTACCTTCGATATTATACATTGCACTATAAACAGCATTCTGTAAATTCAAGTAATACAATTCTGTAATTTCATCTTCACATTTCCCACCAGCCAACATTTCTCCAATTGCAACATATTCCATCGCTGCCGCGCCACCTGGAATAAGAGAAACCAAAGCCTCTACAGAATCGCCAATCACTTTATTTTGCAATTCCAAAACCATCTGATCAGCAAAGTTTTGCAAATATTGTTGCATATCTTTTGATTTAGCCATTTTTATCACACCATTTGCTGCACTGATAATTTTAGGATCTTCTGAATATTTCTGTACTAATTCTAATGCTCGCAACTGACAGTCTGAATATTTTGCAAGCGCATCCATTAATCCCATTGCTGCCGTACAATCCTGAAGTACATCGATATTATCAACGATTCCCTCCAAAATCTTGTCTTGTTTTTCAGAAGTTTCTTTAATAATATTTGACGCCTTTTTTTGTGTATAGCTATTCATAATTTCTGTATCAACTATATCATTCATATCAGCCATCACACACTTACTCATAACTTGTCTGTAATATTTTTCTTCGTAGTTTCCGAAAAAAGCCACACCTAAATTATTTAAAGTAAAAACATCAATTAAACCAAATTTCGTTTTATTATCAAAATAATCATCATCAATAACTGTCACATTCATACAATAATTATTATTTAACAGCATCTTATCTAGTGAATATACAAAATATTGGCTTTCTGTCAGTGCTTCTCTCATCTTAGCATCTGTTTCTGTATCTGCCATAATTCTCATAGGCGATGTTGCCAAAAATAATACTGCTAAAACCATTGCAACCAATTTTTTCATCTTCACAAAACTCCCTTCCAATTTTGCCATAACGCTGCAAATACTCAATCTCTACTTATCGATATCCTCAAATATCTTCCTGTAATTCAATAGGAATCGGAACAAGCATTCCATCAAAAATAGTAGCAAAAAATCCCCAGTCTTCCCAAATATTCATACCCGCACAGCTCCATTCCAAAGTTATTCTTTCGTAAGAAGAAACATCTAATGAAAAAGCCTCCGGTTTAGTAGCTTCATTGACCTTAATAAATTCTTTTATTTTCTGTCCATCTCCATAAATTGTAAGTGTTGCAGACTCTCTGGCTCCATCAGACTCCACACCTTTAGGAAATCCAACCGTTCCACTAAATGTCTGATACTTAAAATTTACCAAATATGTAACCGAACCATGTCCAACACTCAAACTATTTGCATAAACATTCCCATAATTATCCTCAAGATATTGATTTGTTTCATCAGTCTTAGATACCCACATTCCACCTTGCGTATTATTTTGGAACATCTCCATTTCTCCAAGAATCACAGGGATATAACTTGCATATATAGTGTTCAATTCTGTCACTTTAGTACTGGTGAAATAATTTAATCCTGATTCCGTAAGAGATAAAGCATTCTGATAATTTCCTTCCTTAGCTAATTTCAGTGATTCCTCAATCACATATGCTTCAAACTCCGCCAGACAATCAGTCTTTTCTTTCTGCAGCAGAGTTTCTTCTGGATAAGTTGAAATACAGGCTTCCAAAAAATTCAGTGCTTCCACATAATCCTTATTTTTTGTATATACCTTGGTTTCTTCCAATAAATTTTGGATGTTGTCATCATATTCCGCTTGCATGCAAGATTGCTGAGCAGATAACAGTTCTGTATCTTCAGGCAATGTATCCAGCGCATCGTCTAATAAGGACAATGCAGCAGAGTATTCCCCTGAATTAATATATTCCTGAACACTGCTCATAACTTCATCTCGAAATGCTTTAATGGACTGATTATATTTTTCAACTGCATCTTCACTGTTTTCAAAATCGGTATAAGCAACTTGCCCATATAAATTAATCGCTTCCTCATAATTACCCTTTTCAAACTCTGTTTCTGCCGAAGAATAAGTTTCTCTTAAAAACCGAATCTGATCAGCTTCCATATATATATAACCAATCTCCTTCCTCAGAATCTGAATAGAATTAATACCGTCTAATTTAGTTGACAAGTCATCATATGATATTTCCTGTTTTTTATACTGTTCAAGTAACTCTTTTGCATACGTGGAAACCTTACTATAAGTTTTCCGATTTTTGTCAACATCATCTATTATTTTTGTCTGGTAAATATCAGCGGCCGCTGAAAAATTATCCCTCTTAATATCATACATAATCTGATTAAGTGGGTTAAAAAGAACTGTCGTTGCGGTAACAACCAAAATGACTACGGCTGCTGCAATCGCAACTAAAATACTATTATTTTTCAAAAACGCCAAAAGATTTTTCTTTTCTGTATCCAAATTCATATGTAAGTATTGTTTATCAATGGGTGAAAATTCCGCAGATCCACATTGAGTACAGAATTTATTAGAATCCTTCTGCATAGATTGACATGAATTACATTTTTTCATCAGCTACACCTCCAGCCTGTTTTATTGAACATTTTCACATAACACTATTACCATTTCATCTATATAGATATTTCTCTTTTATTACAACTGATACTGTCTTCTTTTTTATTAATTCCATCCTTGTTTTTTCTCATATTCAGCCAGTAAATCCCTATTCGCAATTTCATAAGAATTCAGCATGGATTCTGAAAAATCATCAGGTTCAATCAATGGATAATACCAATCAAATTGATTGAAATAGTTTTGAAGTTCAGCATCCTTAAATTTTCTTCCATGCCTTGCAAACAGCTCATTTCGGGCAAGCCTGCATTCTTCTTGACTCAATCCATAAAGATCCGACTCCGAAAGATATCTGGAATCACTTCCCGGAATAATATACTCCGAGGAACTACTATCATTCGAATACATCACATCAGAAGACTCTTCTGGTTCTTGTTGTGAATCATTCAATGCCTGATTGTTTGAACTATCACCCGACTGTTCTTCTCCATAAATTTTTTCAAACTGTGTGTAACCGTACTCATCTACCCAGGATCTTATATGATATCCTTTGTAAAGATTTCCGTGTGCATTCCCACTATTTAAAAGCACCTCATATGGTTTGATTCGGATACCATACGTTGTATCTTCTATATCAAAAATAAACGACAGTGTGGGAGCATCATATTTCATTTCTTCAACTTTTTCCTCATCTGGAACAACCCTGTAAGTAGCTGTTGTCAGATAATCCTGACCTGTATAATCAACAACCATTCTGTCCGCAACAATATTCTGTACTGTATCCACTTCAGACTTATAATAATCTGTAGCAGAAAGTTCTACTTTCTCGCCTTCCTGGTCCACATTCAAAATATTAAGCTCAAAAGCACTATTTGCAAAGTGTACTCCACTAATATCCTCTTGTGAAGCAGCCCACATTCCATTTACCTTCCAATCGATTCCTTTTTCATAATTCAAAGTTTTATTCCATGAATATCCGTCAAACCAACATTCCAGAGTAACCTGTCCATTATAAGAATAATTGTCACAATCAAACGAAACATCATAAACCGTAAAAGATGCCTGATTATCCTCTTCAAACTCAGTTGAAACATATGTATAAGAATCAAAATAATACCGACTCATTTCCATATCTGTTTCTTCCTGAGATAGCTCAGCAATTGCCGTTACACGTATATTGCCCGCCTCCCAGTTATCAAGAATCCATCCCCCCTGATCATAAAGCGTATAATACAAAACGCAATCTGTTGTTGCTCTGTAAGAATCATTTTCTGTAATTACGGAACAATATACCGTATCCAACCCATCATCAATCTTACGTTTTTCAATTTCAATACTGTCTACTTCCATAGACTGTGTATATCCGTCAATGTCAAGATGTGTCAGATTCTCCGGAATAGTTTTAGCAATTTCTTTCTCTGACAGGGTTCTTGCTTTACATCCTGTAAAGCACATCATAACAAAACTTCCCAAAACAAATGTAACAAGCCATTTCTTTTTCATAATCATTTTTCTCCCATCATATAATCATCCTTTAATTCATTTAAAAGTCATCATTCTCCTCAACATATATCATAACTTTTTCATGATTTTATTTCTCTATGTAATATTTTATCAATCTCCACTTTCTTCTTCAATGAGCCCTTAACCAACAACCCCAAAAAGCTCACGAACAACATATCCTTCCTTAATCCGTTCATTTATACATACGTAAAAATGCTATTGCCACTAGCTATTCCAGCAGCAACAGCAATTTCACTATAAATACAAATTAACAGCTATTTCATCGTTTTTACTGTTCTTACAGACACCAGTGATATGCCCAGTTTGTCGTTTTATGTCCTGCAATGTTATATGCTGTATGTGCTGCTGCAAGATGAAGATGCATTGCTCCAACTGTAAATGTTTTCTTTCCGCAATTATCACACTTCCATCTGCCTCCGTTTACCTGTTTCATTTCCTTTTCGTTTACTTTTCTCATCTTTTTTCCTCCTGTTTTTTGTTTGTTTTGATAATTTTATTATTGCATTTTGTAAGGTTGACTTTTTTAAGCTATTCCGCTTTTTTATACGCTCCAAAGAGTATTTCTAGTTTTCTGCGTTTATCTGTCTCCTTTCATTTGCTGTTTTATAAGTATATTATCTCATATCCAAAGGTCGACTTTTTTAAGTAGAATCATTCTCTCAGATTATGTATAATAATAAAAACAATAATCATAAAAATATCGACTCGTTAATCGGAAGTGATAATGAAAGTATTATTTACATTTATCAAAGTTCATTAAAAAAGTAGAGTTTTTGATATGTAATACTATACTTATAAAATAGATAGATGGAGAAATATTATGAAGATTATAAAACAACACGATGAACGAGATTGTGCCTCTGCCTGCCTTGCTATGATAGCCGATCATTACGGTGTTAAGCTGCCATTTTCTCGTTTCACAGAATTAACAAAAACAGATAAGAATGGTGCAAATCTTTATGGGATCGTTGACGCCGCAACGCAGCTTGGTTTTGAAGCCGATGCATTAGAAGGAACTCCAGAAGAATTTACAAAGGCTATCCTTGATGGAGAAATAATCTTTCCTGTAATCGCACATATCGTATCAGATGCAGGTATGCTGCATTTTGTTGTTATTTCCAAGATGAACGAAAATGCTTTTTTAATCTATGATCCAGGAAAAGGAAAGCACTGGGAAAAGAAAGAAGCGTTTTTTGAGCAATGGAGTGGATTCATTGCCGTATTTCGTAAAGGAAAAAATTTTAAAAAGCAAAAAGGAAACAATGCCCCTGGACTCTTTCGCTTTCTGTCACTGCTTAACGGAAATTATAGAAGACTTGTGAGTGTGTTATTGATATCTCTGATTATTTCTGGTATCGGTATTGCAGGTGCCTATGTCTTTCAGATGATTATTGACCATTTTTCAGGTATTACTTCTACAGCTGGAAATCTTTTGCAGCAATTGATTGGAGTAATGCATCTTGACACAAAAAATATCAGCATCATTTTCCTTGCAATGATCTTCTTATACCTTCTCCAGGCAGTCATCCAGATTGTGCGCGGCTATCTGATTTCTAAAGTTGCAAGAGACATTGATTTAAGATTATCTCTTTCTTACTATAATCATTTGGTAGATCTCCCGATATCTTCAATTTCCATGAGACAAACCGGAGAGTATCTTTCCCGTTTTTCAGATACTGCAACGATCCGTACTGCTATTTCCAGTGCTGCACTTACACTGATTCTTGATACTGTAATGGTGATTGCCTGTGGTGTAATTCTGGCAATGCAGAATGTGACGATGTTTTTCGTTTCTTTGCTCATTGTTATCTTATACGGGATTATTATCCTTATCTACAAAAAACCGTTAAAAAACAGAAACCAGAAGGTAATGGAGAACAATGCCTCCGTCCAGTCTTTTTTTAAAGAGAGTATTGACGGAATTGAAACAATCAAAGCAGCTAATGCCGAAGGACAGATTAAAACAGAAATCAGCAATCGCTTTTTTAGATTTGTAAATCATGAATTCTCAAGTAACATTCTTTCCTTCTCACAGGATACACTTGCAGATACTGTTGAACTTATTGGAACAATTCTGATTCTATGGATTGGTTTCTCCTTCGTAAACAACAATAGAATCACCATTGGTTCTCTCATGACTTTCTACGTTCTTCTTGGATATTTTACAGCTCCGATCAAGAACCTGATTGAATTACAACCAATGATTCAAACCGCAATCATAGCAGCAGACCGCCTTAGTGATATTCTTGATCTTTCAAAAGAGAATCTCACCGAAGAAGCAAAAGAGCTTACTGAAGTAAAAGATTGGAAAATGGAAGACATCAGTTTCCGATACGGAAACAGGGAACTTATTCTGAAGAATATCAATCTAACGATTCATCAGGGCGAAAAAGTCGCTATTGTTGGAGAAAGCGGAAGTGGAAAAACCACTCTGGCTAAACTTCTAATGCGATTTTATGAACCGGAAAAGGGCAGAATCATGGCCGATGACACCTGTCTGACAGAAATAACAGCTGAGTCCGTCCGTAAAAATATTGCATATGTAGATCAGCGTACCTTCCTCTTTGCAGACACAATTAAGAATAATCTAAAGCTTGGAAATCCTGATATCTCAGATGAAGATATGATTACAGCCTGTAAAAAAAGCCTTGCTGATGATTTTATTTCCCAGCTGCCACTTGGCTATGATACTCCGTTGGACGAAAACGGCATGAATTTATCTGGTGGACAGCGTCAACGACTTGCAATTGCCAGAGCACTTCTTCGAAAACCACAACTGCTGATCCTCGATGAAGCAACCAGCAACCTTGATACCATTACCGAATGCGGCATCAAAAATACCGTCTTTTCAGAAACGGAGGGTCTTTCATGCCTGGTCATTGCCCACAGACTCACTACCATACAGCAGTGCGATAAAATCATCATGTTAGAAAAAGGAAAAATTGTTGAATCAGGTACTCATGATGAATTATTGGAAATGAATGGAAAATATGCCCGCTTATGGCAAAATCAGTAAAAAACTCTACTATAAAAAATTTGAAGAAAGGTGATATGAATATGCGTACTTATTTAGAAAAAGGCACCATCCTTCAGCTGGATATCCTTGATTACTATATGATCACATGCGATGCTCCCATTGGTGAAGGCGGGGGAGGAATCTTGTATTCAGCCTCCCGACTCAGTTATGATGAAAAGAATGATTCCTTTCGTATCGTTAACAACATTGATTATGCCTTAAAGGAATGCTTTCCCGTATCTAAATCTAAATCTTATTCTTATACTCGTAATGAATATGGTGAAGTAATCCCTGAAACAGATACGGAAGACAGTCGTCAGTATCTGGAAATATCAAAAAAAATGCAGTTATCTGAACAGGATATCTCTTCTAAGATTTATAAAAAAGGCTTTCGCATCACCCCGGTATTATTTGCTTCCAGACACTGTCGTATTTCCCGTGATCATGGAAAGACTTTCTATGATTCCAGTAATGTATTCACTGTCATGGAATCGCTTCACGAAAAGGGAACATCTTTACAAAATCTGCTCTCTAAGCAAAAAAATGTTTCCTTCATTCAGGCACTCTCGATTGTCAGGCAGACACTTTATGCCCTGAATGAAGTCCATGCTGCCGGTTATTTATATCTGGATATTCAGACAGGTAACATATTTGTGAAAGGAAATCTAAATGGAAATAACGAATTTATTACCCTGATAGATTTTGGCTCTGCACGCAGAGTCCTGAAAGATGGAAAAACTGATCCCATTGAAGACCGCGTGTTATTCTCAACAGAAGGCTTTTCAGCTCCTGAAATGCTTTTACATAACGATGGAACCCTCCGTCTTGATTGTCGTGCAGATCTATACTCTGTCGGCTATCTCCTTCTTTTGCTGATTACTGGAAAAAAATATACTTCAAAAGAAATCATCACCACCAAAAACGGAAATTATATTTCAGGTTTTCGCCAAAAAAAGTTAAATTGTCCCAAACATCTGCTTCCATTTTTAAAGACAATCCTTGTCCGTTCTCTATGTACAGAACCTTCTGAAAGATACTCATCTGCAGAAGAAATGTTATCAGATGTTGAACAATTGATAAACGCCTTATCTCCAGCCAAAAGTTCTCTTTATTCTGTCAGTTACGATGCTTTTATCTGTTACCGTCACGGTGAAACAGACAGTAAAGTAGCTATGAAACTCCAGCAAGAATTGGAACATCTGAGAGTTCCAAAAGGTGTGACTACGAAGCCCGGGCATAAACCAATACAACGTGTCTTTGTAGATGAAGGGGAACTCTCGAGTTGTGCTGACTTCGGCATGCAGATTCGTGAAGCATTAAAAAACAGCGAATATCTGATTGTCATCTGTTCTCCTGCTACCCCAGACAGCCCATGGGTAAATTCGGAAATCGAAACCTTCCTCGAATACCACGATCGCAGTCACATCCTGGCTGTTCTTACCGATGGTGAACCGGATGTTTCTTTTCCTGAACTCTTAAAAAAAGGAAAAGGGCATGATGAAGTTCTGGCCGCAGATGCAAGAGGAGCTAATACTGCTGAATGTCTGAAACGTATGAAAAAAGAGGCTCTTTTCAGAGTCGCAGCACCAATTCTTGGGACCACTTATGATGGATTAAAACAGAGAAGGCAGAACTATGTAATGAAACGTATCGCTTTCACAGCTGTATTTGCAACACTTATACTTGCAGGTTTTCTGTCTTTTAGTCTCTGGCAAACTGCACAGATTAAAAAACAATATACAGAATCAAGAAAAAATCAGGCAAAAGTCCTCGCTGCTGAATCTATCACATCTTATGAAAAGGGAGATATTACTAAAGCACTGGAACTTGCATTGACTGTGCTGCCGGAAGACGATACCAACGAAGCACTTGTGCCGGAACAACGCTATGCATTAAATAAAATCGTTGCTGCAAATAATGGAAACAGTGCATTCTATTATCCATATAAAGATTTATCGGAAGAAGCATTCTCGCAAGGCAGCTTGTCATCTGATAAAAAATTGTACGTTGGACTAAACGAAGAAAATGAAGCTGTTTTTCTCGACCCATTGACTGGAGATATAATCAATCGAATCGCGGTTTTTGATATTCCTCAAACCGTTTCTTCTAAATGGATTTATGCATATGCAATAGATGCAAATACTGCAATCCTATATGGAAAACACGATATCATAGGCATCCGTATTGATACCAATGAAGTCATCGCACAGCTTTCTAACACTGGTATTTCATTTTCTTTTGATAATTATACACCCGCTATATTCAATGGAAACGAACTTAAAACAGCAGTTTATAGTAATGAAAAGGGCATTATTGTATACAATCTTACAAAAAACAGCATGGAAGACCAAATCAGCATAAGCCATTACCTTTCATCATCCGATAAGTCTTTCCTTGACTTTTCTACTTCGGCAGAGACTCTGTATATCGGCCTTCCAAGTGCAGGCGAGTATGAACATGGCGGTTTACTCGCCTATTCTATGAAGTCTCACCAATTAAGCAGCATATCTTCTGATTCTGTTGCTTTTATGAAGTGTATCAGCAAAAAACAGCTGGCTGTTATTCAGTGTAATGATGAAGGTATGGATTACTCTTCTGCATCATGGGTATCCCTTCGTACCCATACATATCGCGTGTGTATATATGACACAGATACTATGTCATGTAGTTTCACCAAAGAAATTGGCATCTATTCCAATGTAACATGTGGAGGACTGTATACCGATATTCTTTTGTCAGATCAGGAACAAGACTTTAAAGCTTTTGTGTTCTGGGTCGGTCCTTCCCTTCTGATTTACAATCTTGATAACCAAAAGATTTATCAAGAATATGCCTTTGAAACTTATGTTGCAGATGCTGCGGTAGAAAACAATGCGGTCCTTCTCGTTGCACTTCAAGACGGCTCTGCCCGCATTACTCTGATTAATGAATCAGAAGTCACAAATCCTATGATGCTTTACAAGTTAGATACCGATATCGAGAAAATTACATATTTTTCTGATAATGCAACAATTATGCTTCAGACACCAAAGAAACTTCTTTGGTTGTCCCAAAATATTGATTCATCACTGACCACCATTGATTATCCAGATTCAGAAATTGTTTCCATAAGTTACTGTTCCGTTGGTGATGAAAACTTTCGAATTGTAGAGATTGGAAATACAGAACAGATACAGGGGTTTGATGTATATAAGACAGGTTCCGATGAGTGCCTTTTCCATTATATGCTCACCGGGCAGGAACATAACGACAAAACAACTATTCACGATATTTCTATAAAACAGGAAACGAATCATCATATGGTGGTTTCATTTTATGTCACATATAGCAAGTGGAACGCACTTACCATTGAAGAAGATGAGTCCCTCTGCATTTTTTACCAGATTGATATGGAAACAAATGACGTACTGAAAAGAATTGATATTTCTTCCTATGGAAAATATCTGAATAATTTTTATGATGGATGTTATGATGATCAACACGAACGCCTTTATTTCATTCGAGATAATGGTGGATTTGTATATTTTGACCTTGTAAAAAATCAGGCAGTTCCCTGTGAGAATGCTATACTACCGGATAAAGATGTAAAAAATTTATTTCTAACTGGTGATGGTAATTATATCATAATTACAGCCTGCGAAAGTAACACCCTTTCTCAAACCAGCTATTCCGTCTGGGTTTATGATGTTCACTCGCAGAATAGCTATAATACAGAATTGATCTATGATTATTCCAGTACAGAAACTGAAAATTCTTTTCAGCTTCAACTTATTCCCGGTGAATCTGCTTCTGTCTTTTCCATTTATGATGGTCGACATACTATTGATATTTATGATTGCCAGAAAAAGTCTTTGCTTTCTTCCATTCCAGTTACATGGGATAATGAACACTATATCCGCTTTCGTTTTTTTAACCAGGATCAACTACTCATTACAGCCGATCCTGATCGCATTTCCTTATATGTGAATTCTTCATGTTTTTCACACTAAACGACACTTGATTGCCTGATGTAGCC
>JBJEFL010000072.1:0-14894 GCA_051873995.1 Bacillus sp. (in: firmicutes) | reverse complement strand
TTCACATCTAAAAATTTTCAAGATTCAAAAAGCATGGCAAATGCCATGCTTTTTGATGAGTATTATTGTTTCGTACGACGAATAAATCGAGGAGGACGCTTCTCCACAAAAGCTGCCACACCTTCAGGAAAATCAGTATGATCAACAAACGGTGTAGAACCCTGCCAAAGCACTGGGGAACTATCGACGCATTCTTGTACGGACTGTTTGATAGCCAATAAAGACGCCGGTGATTGAGAAGCAACTAAATTCCCCATCTTGATTGCATAACGATCCAAATCTTTCTCTTTCACAAGATAATTCAACATGCCTACACGATACGCTTCATCCGCTTTCAGCATACGGCCTGTATATACTAAATCTTTCGCTAAGCTAGGACCGATTAAATTCACTAGTCGTTGAGCAAATTTATTATTCAACGTAATCCCTAACTTGCCGACTGGTATACCAAGTTTCGCTTTTTCAGATCCGATTCTAATATCACACGCTAACGCCAATTCTAAACCTGCCCCCATCGCCGGTCCATTAATAACGCCAATGGTCGGGATAGGAAGTCTTTCGAAAGTCGAAATCGTTTTCTCCATGTGTATAAAGGCATTTTCTGCTTCTTCAAGGGACATTTGATGAAATTCTTTAATATCCGATCCAGCAGTGAATTGTTCACCTGCTCCCCTTAGCAGCAGCACCTTGTTTTTCGGATTTTCCAATACCTTTAACGCTGTCTCAGCCAATTGATTCCACATATTGGCCGTTAATGCATTCCGTAACTGCGGACGATGAATTGTGATAATTGCCAAACCAGCTGTTTCTTGAAGCACAATTTTTGCTTGCTCCACTTCCATTCTGTTAATGATTACTTGCATGAAGAATTCTCCTCCCGAAATATTTTTTTACCTTCCCTTTACCCTTTCACTTATTATAATGCAATAGTTGCAAGACCGATAATCAAAAAGACTTACATTGACAAAAAATGTATCGTCTTCCACAAAACAAGGATACTCGAACAACCACTCAGAAAGTGCATCCACTTACAATCTCTGAGTGGCTGTAACCTCTTTTTAATACATTTTCACTCTATTCAGCGATTACTCCCTACTAATTATACGGAAACAAACTATTAAATTCCCTATCTAATTACAACTATTAAACTCCCAATTTATTCATAATCAGGACATCTAACGGAGACTCCTTCCACCCTCTTTTCATACTCTATTGTAATGACAAGATTTTCATTTACAGTACGTATGAAGAAAACTCTTTTCATCCTAAAGTTTCTTTAAGTGACGCAGCATCAACAGAAGATGACTCGCATCTTATGGAAGTGGCTACATGCTGCCAAAAAATAAAATGAATGAGGTGTAAGTATGACCGATACCCAAAAGGTAATCACATTACTCGGCAGTGCCGGAGGAGCCGCAAAATCCGTTTTAGCCATCTTAAATCAATCAGCAGTTGATACAGAAGATGCTATTCACCATCTCATAAAAGATAGTACGCTTCATTTAATTGACATCGAGCAAAAAGAAAAAGCCTATTATCAACATTTATTCCCACATTTACAAAATCAACTGATCCTTCACCAATTTGATTTGGCTGACACAAAACATTTCAGCAAGCATTTAACACAGTCACATACAAATATAGTGATTGATGTTTCATGGGCCGATACAATTGAGATGGTTCGTTGTTGCAACCAACTAGGCATCTTATACGTCAATTCCGCTCTTGAAAATGCGTACATTGATGAAAATGAAAAACTATATGCTGGTTTCACTTTAATAGAACGCATATACGCATTTGAAAAACAGAAAGACACCTTTACTAACACGACAGCTATTATAGGTTCCGGCATGAATCCCGGAGTTGTACAATGGATGGCTCTAGAATTACTGAAAGAGTCCTCCACCGAAAAACCTATAGGTATGTATATCGTTGAACATGACTCCTCATTTTTCAAAGATAAAAACAAAGCCGAGAAAGATGTGCTATATACAACCTGGTCCCCGGTCTGCTTTCTTGATGAAGCCATCGACAGCTATCCAATGCTCATGCAACACGCTACACCACTCTTTCTGTATGAGGAAGTGTATAGCCTAAGGTTTAAAGTCCAATTAGGGGACAAGCAGTTCGAAGGTTGTTTAATGCCTCATGAAGAAGTCTATACACTCTGTCAATTATACGACGTAGAAGGCGGATTTCTGTATCGTGTCAATGACCACACAACCACTCTAATTACCACTCACTTAGATGAAGTGGATGAACTGTGGAACTATGACATGAAAGTACTGAACCCACTAGAGGAAGAGATGATCGGAGAAGATTTAGTCGGCGTCCTCCTTGTTTACCCTGATAAAGAATGTTACATGTACAATGTCATGACGAATCAATCCGTCTTTTCACAATACAAGACAAATGCCACATACTTTCAAGTAGCCTGTGGCATTTACGCATCATTATGTGTGCTGTTATTGGACTCCATACCGAACGGCGCTTATTATGTAGATGAACTTCTTCTTCACACCCAAAATCAATATGGTCAATATTTAAAGCATTATATGAAAGATTTCGTCACCGGAACCAACGACCATACTGACGGTCTCTTATTGCAACGGCTAATAAAAAAAGAATAGTCAATCTCTCTCATAATATCGCGTCATTTTGTCTGTCAAAATCGCAATCGCATCATCTCTAGTATCGCTATTCACTACATGCACTAGTTCATTCGGATAAAAAATAACCGCTTTTCCGCCATGCATAAAGTCAACCTCAACCGAAAAATGAAAGGTATCATCTTTAAAATAAATATGCGGTGTCGCATCTTCGTTTTGATCAAAAGCTTCTATCGTTTTGTCCAAATATCGTTCCGCAAGTTCTTGTATCACACAAACACCCCCTTTACACAACTTTACAAGTTATGTAAACAAAAGACAATTTTCAAACACCACACAGCTATTGAGTAGCATATTCAGTGCATCTGAATCATTGATAAACTGATTTGGTATCGACCTTAAGAATAAGGAGATACCAAATCAACCATATTATCCACTGACCACTTTTAGCTTTAATGGACTCTTGATTAAATAAGACCCGTTTAATCAACTCTTTCGATATTCAAATCCAGGAAACTTCACGACTGCCCACTTTTCTTTACGAAGCGCATTCATAACCTCCGCCCCGACATTGACATTACTTTCAACCAATCTTCTCGGCGTCAGCGCCATCCATTGGGTGAGTGAAATATCTTGATAAATAGGATACTTAAATAACTCCAAATACCATAAAGGCGTATTACCTGTATTTTGTATATAATGCCCATAGCAAAACGGCATATAGCCAACATCCCCTGCCCGGACATCAAACGTACCGGCGGTGCCGTCTGCAGCAAAAGCAGTCATACGTCCTTGTCCTGTCAAGAAATATTGCCATTCATCATTATTCGGATGCCAATGCAGTTCCCTCATGGCTCCCGGCAAAATTTCCACTAAAGCGACCGATATATGTTTTGAAACCGAAAAATTTCTCGAATCTGCAATCCTTACAGACCCTCCTGGTGATCGGACCGGCTCCTGCCCTAATAGCGAATGCGTAAAGTTTCTTGTACCAAATGGACTTTGTGGCTCCACTTCCGAGATAGGTCCAGGCACTTCCGTTTGGTAGATGTACTTTTCTTTCTTTGGCACATTCACAAATGCACTCTCTGGCACACCAAAATTGGCAGCCAAAATATCTTTAGGTGTATGCGCAAACCAATCCGAAATCGTAAACGTATCTAGATCGGAAAAATCCCCACTATCAAATACAAGAAGAAATTCACATCCTTCCTCCAGCCCTTGAATGGAATGTGGTACACCCGGAGGAAAATACCATAAATCTCCCGGGCCAACATCCGCAATGAAATTACGCCCATCAGAATCAATAGCGGTAATTCGCGCCTTCCCCCATAACATATACGACCATTCCAATTGCTTATGCCAATGTAATTCCCTTACCCCACCCGGAGTCAAACGCATATTGACGCCTGCCAAAGTAGTCGCAATCGGCAATTCCCTTGCTGTAATTTGCCTCGACCAACCTCCAGGGTCTAACGTCATACGTGTATCAGAAAACGAAAAACGTAAATTAGGGATCGTTCCCGCATCCGTAATAGGCGGCACAAGCATATCCGGGTTCTCGATATCACGCAATATATCTCTTGGACCAGGGTCTGTCGCTCCGGCTCCATCCGACTCCCGAATCGGCTGCGGCACTTCTTGATAAGGGACATTCTTCAATAAATCCGCTGGTGTTATCTGATTTTTATCCATCGACCAAGCACTCCTCTCTGATTGACTTCGGTAGCTTTTTTCATCTGTCTAAATGTATGTAAGCTGATTGACACATAAGACTTCCACAATCCAAATTTTATCTTTTTTGTCGATAACAGTATAAAATACTGGTAATCTATGTAAATGGAGGTGCAACGATGGACTTTTCATTAACACCCTTAAGCGACCACGCCATTGTCATCGAGCTAGGAACAGAAATTCATCCTGACATTCACCAAAAAATTCAAGCCATTACAGCTTTATTGGATGCCAGTCATTTGGAATGGCTCATCGAATATATTCCGTCCTTTACATCCGTTACCGTTTTTTATGACTTGGTGGTCGCTGCCAAACTCAGCGAACGAGATATACAGCCATATGATTTTGTGTATCAACAATTACAAAAGCTGTTAATGAACAGTCTTCCTCCAGTAAACGAACGTTCACGAATTATCCAAATTCCTGTTTGTTATGACGAACAATTCGGACCAGACCTTCCATTCGTGGCCGCTCATAACAATCTAACTAGAGAGGAAGTCATTAACATCCACTGTAGTGGTCGTTACATCGTGTATATGATTGGTTTTGCACCAGGTTTCCCTTATTTAGGAGGCATGAGCAAAACAATCTCAGCACCCAGAAAATCCGTCCCTCGCTTGCAAATACCAGCAGGGACAGTCGGCATTGCCGGTACACAAACAGGTATTTATCCACTTGAAACACCAGGAGGCTGGCAACTTATCGGTCGGACGCCCATTCCGCTCTTTCAACCGATGAAACAACCTCCCTCATTATTACGTGCCGGTGATCGGATACACTTCACTCCCATCACTGCTGAACAATTCCATGAAATGGAGAAAAACTATGATTACAGTTGTTAAACCTGGTTTACTAACAACCGTTCAAGATTTAGGCAGATTTCACTATCAGAAATACGGTGTAGTTGTCGGCGGTGCCCTCGATACGTTTGCACATCGGATGGCCAATCTATTAGTTGGAAATGACGAAGCTGAGGCCACCTTAGAAATCACCTTACTCGGCCCGACTTTATTTTTTGAACAAGAAGGAGTCGTGGCCATTTGTGGAGGCGACCTCTTACCTACCATTGATGGAACAGCAGTTGCCTCATGGAAGGCTCACTACGTCAAAAAAGGGAGTATGGTGAAATTCGGTCCTTTACGAAAAGGATGCCGAGCTTATTTAGCCATCAGTGGAGGATTCACTGTACCCAACATTATGGAAAGTAAGTCGACTTATTTGCGGGGAAAAATCGGTGGCTATCAAGGTCGCGCATTAAGGGCAGGAGATCGACTAGCAGTCGGGAACGCTACCGTCTCATCGGAAAAGTTCCAAAAATTAAGAAACATCTTTATTTCCTCTTCTTACTTAAAACAGCAGAAAGTACTTCGATTGATGAAAGGGCCGCATTTCAATCTCTTTACAGTGAAAAGCCAAACGCAACTATGGAACGAACCATTTCACGTAACCACACAATCCGATCGGATGGGCTACCGTCTTCAAGGGCCTTCCCTTCAGAAGACCCACCAAGCTGAATGTCTGTCGGAGGCTGTCTGTTTCGGCACTCTCCAAGTTCCTCCTGACGGAAATCCGATTATCCTGTTAGCTGACCGCCAACCAACAGGAGGCTATCCAGTTATCGGTCAGATTGCTTCTATCGATTTGCCCGTCATCGCTCAGTGTAAACCTGGAGATGTATTATCGTTTCAAGAAATTAGCCGCGAAGAAGCACAACGACTTTATCTAGAAAAAGAACAACACATTCAATGCATAAAACAAGGGATATTAATGAAATTACAAGAAGGAGCTGAGTAAACATGCTAATGATTGATTTAAACTGCGATATGGGAGAAAGTTTCGGGAACTACCGCATCGGAAAGGATGAAGAAATGTTAGACTACGTATCATCCGCCAACATAGCCTGTGGTTTTCACGCCGGTGACCCTGCGACCATGAGAAAAACGGTTCAACTAGCCTTACAAAAAAATGTAGCCATCGGTGCACATCCGGGCTTACAGGATTTAGTCGGTTTCGGTCGAAGAAACATACACATGACCCCTCAAGAAGTGTATGACCTGATTATTTATCAATTGGGGGCTCTCCAAGCATTCGTCAAAGCAGAAGGGGGAACGTTACAACACGTGAAACCACACGGTGCTTTATTCAACATGTCTGCCCAAAATGCCGACCTAGCAACAGCCATTGCCAAAGCTGTCTCAAAAGTGGACGAAGAACTGATTTTATTCGGGCTAAGCGGCAGTGAATCCATTAAAGCAGGAAAAGCAGTTGGGTTACGTACGGCTAGTGAAGTATTTTCAGATCGCACCTATCAACAAGACGGCTCATTAACAGCCCGACACCTGCCTAATTCACTTATTAAAGAGCCAAAATCCGCTGTACAACAAGTGATTAAAATGATTAAAGAGAAATGTGTCACCTCCCTTCAAGGAACGGACATTCCTATCGAAGCACATACTGTTTGTATTCACGGCGATGGGGAAAACGCACTGTCATTCGCTCAATACCTTGTAGCTATTTTCGAAAAAGAAGGTATTCAAATTATGAAGGTTAGTGATTTATTAAATAAAAAAACTCAAACTTATTAATAATTCTGTATTATATTTGTAACAGTGCGTTAACAAATAAGCTATATACTACATACATGCCCTCCCCCATAACTTAACGCTTTTTCATTTTGAAAATCCAGCCGATGTGCTGGATTTTTCTTGTTTTAAGAGAGACTCCCCCTCTTGAATGTGAGACCCTTTTTACGTTATCTTTAAAGAATACACAATAACTCTATAAAAAAGGTGTGCTTTTTTTGCGAATCAATAAATTTATCAGTGAATCAGGTGTAACATCAAGACGTGGTGCAGATAAGTGGATTACTGCAGGTCGCGTAACAATTAATGGCGTGGTTGCTGAACTTGGTAGCCAAGTGGAGGAAGGCGATGTCGTTTGTGTAGATGGGAAGCCCATTACAACGGAACAAGAGTATGTATATATTGCACTAAATAAACCAGTTGGCATTACTTCTACCACTGAAAGACATATCAAAGGAAACATCGTTGATTTCGTTAACCACCCATTGCGTATTTTCCATATCGGGCGACTGGATAAAGATTCCGATGGATTAATTTTACTCACAAATGACGGCGATATCGTGAATGAAATTTTGCGCGCCGAAAATAAACATGAGAAAGAATATATTGTAACCGTCGACAAACCCATCACTCCTTCTTTCTTAAAACAGATGGCAGCGGGTGTTGAAATCCTCGATACAGTAACACTTCCTTGTAAAGTAAAACAGCTTTCCAAATATGTGTTCAACATCACCTTGACACAAGGATTAAATCGTCAAATCCGTCGTATGTGCTCTGCTCTTGGCTATGAAGTAAAAAGTCTGCGCCGGACACGCATCATGAATATACACTTAGATGGCTTAAAAGTGGGCGAATGGCGTGATTTGACAAAAGATGAACTGACACAACTCTTCAAGGATCTAAACTATCAACCACGACCAAGATCTTAACTAAGAATCTAAAGGATGATCTCTTTCAACCGATGATCATCCTTTTCAATAAAAGTACGTGTATTAACTTAAAAATTCTGAAAAGCATAGCATTAACAGTTACTATTTGTCTATAATGAAGAGGTAACCCTTATTTAGCACAAATTAAAGATAACTTTACAAAATAGATTAAACAAAAGAGGTGAAACCATTTGTCCAATGGCAAATTAAAAAGTTGGTCATTACAAATACTAATAATACTAACAATTATATACATCGCAACAAAACTTACATTTTTATTCGAGCCTATCGGAGTGTTTTTTTCCACTCTATTTTTTCCGATTATCATAGCAGGATTTCTGTTTTTTATCTTCAATCCAGTGGTCAAACTCTTTGATCGATATGTCAAAAAGAGAGTGCTCTCCATCTTGCTATTGTATGTGTCATTATTCGGTCTCATTGCTTTAGCAATCGGAAATGTAGTACCTATCATCAATGAGCAGATTTCTTCCTTCATCAACGATTTGCCAAGATACGGTAGACAATTAGAAACATTCATCAACGACGTGGCTCGTTCGGAAGAATTTAAATTTATTCTGACAAATGACTATTTATCATTTGAAACCTTTCAGGATAAACTGACATCCTTTTTAAATACATTACCGAATAAAATCACAAACGGTGTTTTCGGTGTCGTTGGTTTCGTAACAAATACAGCCATTACTATCGTAACCGTTCCAATTCTTTTGTTTTACATGTTTAAGGATGGACACCGTTTTCCTATCGCACTAGCAAAATTCTTTCCGCCTAAGTATCGAAAAGAAGGGTTGAAAATACTTGAAGATGTAGGGAGCACATTATCGGCATATATTAATGGACAAGTGACCGTTGCCTGTATAGTAGGGTTACTATCCTTTATCGGGTATCTCATCATCGATGTACCGTATGCGTTAGTCATGGCACTAATCGTAGCCGTCACTAATATCATTCCATATGTAGGTCCTATTCTTGGTGGGGCACCGGCGGTTATTATTGCTCTATTTGATTCTCCCTTTCAAGCATTATTGGTTGTCATTGTTATTACCATTGCACAACAAATCGAAGGGAACTTCTTATCACCACTCATTCTTGGAAAAAGTCTTGATATCCACCCAGCAACAGTTATCATCCTGCTTCTTGTTGCCGGAAATATCGCTGGCGTAATCGGCATGGTACTGGCCGTTCCGACGTATGCAGTATGTAAAACAATCATCACTAGCATCAACCGATTTTTTGCTATTCGAAAAAGGGCTCAAGAAGAAGCAAAAGCTACATAAAATTTGATACGAAAAAGATGTGCACAGATTGAATCACAAATTATATTCAACCTGTACACATCTTTTTTATTTTCAGTCTAACTACTTGGAGGCAGATCAATATAACTTGCATAAACCCCCTTCATTCGTTAACCTAATATCAAAATATATTGATGAATAGGGCTGATAAAAAGATGACTGAACGATTTACAATAAGAGATGCCACCATTCACGATTTACCTGCCATTGTATCTATCTATAATTCTACCATTCCTTCAAGAATGGTAACGGCTGATTTAGAGGAAGTGACCGTTGATAGTCGGAAGGCATGGTTTTATGAACATTCCCCTTCTTTTCGACCTCTTTGGGTCGTGGAAGATAACAACCAAATTTGTGCATGGATCAGCTATCAATCCTTTTATGGGCGACCAGCATATAATGGAACGGCAGAAATCAGCATTTACCTGCATGAAGAGTATCGCGGAAAAGGCTTAGGAAAAAAACTGCTTCAAAAAGCGATTGATGAATGTGCAAACCTAGAAATTAAAACACTCTTAGGATTTATATTCGCCCATAATGAAGCCAGTCTTCAATTATTTGACCGATTTGGTTTCGAGAAATGGGCTCATTTACCCAAAATTGCAGAACTGGACGAAATTGAAAGGGATTTAATCATTTTAGGAAAACGAATTTAATTCACCAGCCGAAAATCGATGTTGTAAATTAGTCAACATCGTTTTTTTATCTTCTAGAACATCAAGACCTCTCCAAGCAATCATATATGCTTCGGATATTTCCCCACTGCATAAATGGCTTGAATAATCTTTTTATTGATCCATTTTAAATTTTCTTTCGTATTTAATTGCTCATAAGCATTTTTTCTTGCTTCCTCTGAAACGACATAATGACTTGGTAAATTGTTTAAACTTAAAACAATTATTTCATTTCGACAAACATTGCATTGACAAAATGTTTGGTATTCTGGGCCGACCATCAAGACCGTCACAAGCGTGACAACAATTTCTTCCATAACATTTACATATTCTTTTCCCACCTCAACCCAACCTTCATCCTAATTATCTATTCCTAAAAATAATCCAATAAACCTATGATTTTTTGGTTTTCACGTGATTTATTTTAAATATTGTATATAAATACCTATAAAAGTTCGAGTGTATTTTTCCCTACTTTTTCTAACAAAGATGAACTAAATAAAAAATAGATGCACCTTATTGTTCAACTCCTAAAAACTAATTTTTTAAACTTACTGAATAATCATACCATCAAATATTACATCATTATAATATTTTCTCTAACTGCTTAAATACCTCTATTTTTGAATATAATGGTAATTATATTACTTTTATAACTGTTTTCGGAGTGAAATGATGAAAAAGCAAAAAAAACAAATGCGCTTTATTCCTCGTCTAGTAAAACTTATCATCGTTATTTTTTTGATTATGCTCGTCTTTGGTTACATCATTACTCAAGTTGAGCCACAAACTTTCCCAACCTTTTTTGATGGCATTTGGTGGACCATCATCACCATTGCCACTGTCGGATACGGTGACTTGGTCCCTTCCACCATTGCAGGAAAAGTAATCGGGATTTCCTTGATTTTCATAGGGGCCGGTTTTGTTGTCACTTATTTCTCAGTTGTCTCTGCAGCAGCTGTCTATTCGGAGGAGAGCTTTATGAATGGAACGAAGGAATTTAACGGAGCCAACCACATTATCATCGTCGGTTGGAATGAACGATCCAGAAACATTATTGAAAACTTGCAAGCAGAAAACATAAATAAAACCATTGTCCTGATTGACCATACGCTAGCGCGTCACCCTGATCTTCTTGGCAATCATTATTTTATTCGTGGAAAAGCGACTGATGATGAAATTTTGAAAAAGGCCAACATTCGCGAGGCAAAAAAAATTTTAATTACCGCCAACAATCAACAAGATGAGTTTCAAGCCGATATGTTCTCAATATTAACCTTGCTTGCTTGCAAAGGATTAAACCCGAGCATTTTTTCTTGTGTGGAAATCCTGACAGTCACTCAACGTTCTAATGCACAACGAGCCGGAGCAGATCAAATCATCCAAACCAATATAGCTACAAGCAAAAAGATGGCTTCTATTCTGAAAGAAGAATAGAAGCCATCTTTTAAATCTCATTATTTTAAGCGTGCTTCAAGCTCTGCTTTTTTCTCTTCGAATCCAGGTTTACCAAGAAGCGCGAACATGTTTACTTTGTATGCTTCTACACCCGGTTGGTCGAATGGGTTCACACCTAGAAGATAACCACTGATTGCACAAGCTTTTTCGAAGAAGTACACTAAATAGCCGAACGTATATGCATCCATTGCTGGAATTTCCACTACCAAGTTCGGAACACCACCATCTGTATGTGCCAATAACGTACCTTCAAACGCTTTCGTATTAACGAAGTCAACCGTTTCACCCGCTAAGTAGTTTAAGCCATCTCCATCTTTTTCTGCAGCTTCAATAATTAAATCATGACGTGCTGCCTCCACTTTAATGACTGTCTCAAAAATATCACGACGACCTTCTTGAACGTATTGGCCTAATGAATGAAGATCAGTCGAGAAGTTAGCAGAAGATGGATAAATACCTTTTTGGTCTTTTCCTTCACTCTCACCAAATAACTGTTTCCACCACTCATTGAAATATTGTAATCCTGGTTCATAGTTAATTAACATTTCAATTGTTTTGCCTTTATTGTAAAGTACGTTACGGATTGCCGCATATTGATACGCAATATTTTCTTCCAATGATTCTTTCCCGAAATCTTCTTGTGCTTGCTGAGCACCTTTCATCATGTCAGCAATATTCGCTCCGCTAACTGCAATCGGAAGCAGACCAACAGCTGTCAGTACAGAGAAACGACCACCTACATCATCAGGAATGACAAATGTTTCAAATCCTTCTTCATCTGCTACTGCTTTCAATGCTCCACGTGCTTTATCTGTTGTCGCATAAATACGCGCACGCGCTTCCTCCTTACCATACTTTTCTTCCAGTAGTTTACGGAAGATACGGAAAGCGATAGCCGGTTCTGTAGTAGTACCGGACTTCGAAATCACATTGATAGAGAAATCTTTGTTTTCTAGAACATCCATTAAATCTCTCATATACGTACTGCTAATGTTTTGCCCAACGAAAATCACTTGCGGCGTTTTACGTTGTTCTTTTGTAATCACATTGTAAAAGCTATGTTGGAGCATTTCGATTGCCGCACGCGCCCCTAAATAAGAACCGCCAATTCCAATAACCAATAAAATATCTGAATCATTTTGAATTTTGGCAGCCGCCTTTTGAATACGGGCAAATTCTTCTTTATCATATGAGCTAGGAAGATCAATCCAACCTAAAAAATCATTCCCTGCTCCAGTGCCTTCATGCAATGAACGATGTGCCGCTGTTACTGCATCTTTTAAATATGTAATTTCATGCTCTCCAAAAAACGACAAAGCATTTGAATAATCAAATTGAATATGTGTCATTAGTTTGCCTCCATTTTTTATAGTACAAAATACACTTTATCGAATTACAAACATTTTATCAAGAAAACGTTTTATTAATATAATTAACAAATCATTCATATAATAGTCCATTCCGCCAGCAAACATCCTATAAACCAAAAGATATTGTAACCTTTTTACTTTACCATCCACCAAACATATTATTGTTGAATAAGAAAAAAAGTATACATATTTCAACTGTTTATGCTCATCCTAGTAAGGAAATTGAAATTGTCGAAAGGAGGGAGCAATATGAGCGGCATTCAACGCACAGCTCTTATTCTTACTATTATTGGTGCGCTTAATTGGGGTCTTATCGGTTTCTTTCAATATGATTTAGTAGCCAATATTTTTGGCGGACAAAGCGCACTGCTATCACGAGTAATTTACGCATTGGTCGGTATAGCAGGTATCATTAATATCGGCTTACTTTTCGTCCCTAGTCCCTCAAGAGAGCGCAAACTGCAAACGAAACCTACTCGATAATCCGTCACAGACACTTCTCCATAAAAACATTTAATAAACGGATTGAGTAATTTCCACTACTGATAAAAAGCACAAAAGAGGCAACGTTATTTCTGCCTCTTTTGTCTGTAGGATGATTTTATTTATTTTGCCATTAAACACTAAAAACCTGCTGTATTCTGTTAAATGCCCAATCTAATTCTTCTTTTGTGATAATTAGAGGTGGCGCAAAACGAATGACTGTATCATGGGTTTCTTTGCACAAAAGTCCTTTGTCTTTAAGTTTTTCACAATAAGGACGAGCTGATTGCGTCAATTCAACACCGATGAACAATCCACGTCCCCTGATTTCTTTAATAACCGGACTGTGCAATTGTTTCAGCTGGTTTATAAAGTAGGCTCCCAGCTCAGCAGACCGCTCCACTAATTTTTCCCTCACAATCACATCAATTGACGCCATGGAAACTGCACAAGCCATGGGGTTTCCGCCAAACGTAGAACCATGGGAACCAGGATTGAACACCTTCAAAATCTCGGAATCAGCCGCCACACATGAAATCGGAAAGACACCGCCACCAAGTGCTTTTCCTAAAATGTACATGTCAGGAATTACATCCTCCCAATCACATGCAAACATTTTTCCTGTCCGTCCTAAACCAGTCTGAATCTCATCCGCTAAAAATAACACATTCTGTTCCTTACAGCACATGTACGCCTCTTTCAAGAATCCCTCCCTCGGAACCACAATTCCTGCCTCACCTTGAATCGGTTCAATCAAGAAAGCGGCTGTATTGGGTGTGATGGCCGCTTTTAACGATTCTATATCTCCATACGGAATCAATTTAATTCCCGGCAACAACGGACCAAACCCTCGTTTATATTCCGCCTCCGATGACAACGACACAGCTGCCATAGTTCGGCCATGAAAATTGCCTACACATGCGATAATTTCCGCTTGATCATCTTCTACACCCTTTATATCATATGCCCAACGCCGCGCCGCTTTAATAGCGGTTTCAACCGCTTCTGCACCCGTATTCATCGGTAAAACCATATCTTTCTTCGTTAAAGTACATATTTTTTCATACCAAGGGCCGAGCTGATCATTATGAAAAGCTCGAGAAGTTAATGTAACTCGTTCAGCCTGTTGCTTTAAAGCTTTAATGATAGTCGGATGCCGATGCCCCTGATTAAGCGCAGAATACGCACTGAGCATATCCATATAAACCATTCCTTCAGGATTCTTCACCCAAACACCTTCCGCTTCTGAAATGACGATTGGCAGCGGATAATAATTATGCGCACCATACTGTTCAGTAAGTTCAATTATATTCTCTGATTTTTGCGATACCATAGTTGATCATCCTTCCTGTTCTTTACTTCTTAAAAAAGGTTCTGTAAATCAAGGATTCGAAGATTTCCCTACTCAATCACTCTTATAAAATTTCTTCTCGTTATTTCCATTATATCTCACTCATGGCGTATTCACTTCATAATCTCCTTAACAAAAAAAACGACATGATTCTACACACATCGGATGTACATTAATTATCGAAAAATGACCGCTCTATCCATTGATGGTTAATCCAATAATGTGTTTATTCTAAAACACAATCTCATTACATAAACATATTAAACTTACAAGGTGAAAACAGAAAAAAGGATGGTATGCCCCAATTCCCAACAACCGAAGAAGCCATTGTATTAAAAGGCTGTGTTCTAAAAGATTGTTGTTTTTAAATAGGTTCAGTGAATAAAACCAG
>JBJEFL010000071.1:0-2868 GCA_051873995.1 Bacillus sp. (in: firmicutes) | reverse complement strand
ATATCAGAAGGACGCCAAGGCACATCAAGGTGGTGCAGTGCGATAAGTCTGTCCTATAGTGATAGGTAATCCTTTGATGTTATCGCCAGATTTTCCCCCACTTCACACCGGACATGAGAGTTTCCCCTCATCCGGCGTTCCATCATCAGTAACTTCTACTTTTCAACATCGTAACTTACAGTTCCTCATCCAGTGCTTTTACGTCTATTTCCTCTAATCCTGCATTTTTTCTTATGGTATTTACTTTCCGTCTTTGATTACTGTCCAGTTTATATTTGTTTAGAATACGTTTGATTTCTTTTCTGTCCTGATTGTTTATTAGCCTTTCCATATCTTCATGCACAATAATCAGATTGTTATATTTATCATCGCCACCGCAGGACTTTGGGATTTTGCGGAGACACCGCATATTTTCTAAATCCAACGGTACTTTACAGATTGCACATTTGCCTCTTTGTGCCACAAACAGCGAAACGCAGTTATCATTAAATTCTACCGTTTCGTCACTAATAGGGTTTCTCATAAATTCATGCACCCTCTCTATATCTACAGTTTCTAATTGCTTGTGTATTTCTTTTCTCCCCTCAACCGTATATTTATTTACAACAGCCTTTTTATGGAGAGGAACACGGTGTTGCACATAGCCAATCGGAACCAATGGCACACCGTTTATGAACCGCAGTTCTTTACTTTTTCCATACCTTTCTGCCAGATATGGCATTAATGCTTCATTTGTTCTGCGTTTCACTCTTGTTTTTAATCTGATTTTTATGCTTGTTTTAATTTCATAGGCTAAGGTCTGCATATCTGGATTTACACACGTTGCCATACTGTAATAATTTTGTATTCCCATGACAAAGCTGTTATAGTCCCGAATTGCAAACTCCCCGGCTCTGCTTCCATTCGTTTTCTGTATCGCAATAATTCTCTCTTTTGCATTGGTTTTTATTTTCTTCAAGGCCTTTTCTGAAATATGCGATTTTACCACATATTTATCGACTGGCGGTTTGCATTTGGTGTCTTTGCCTTTCTTGTGCACTTTTATCCTGAATCCTAAAAATTCCGAATAGCTGTGTTTTAGATTAACAATTTTTGATTTTTCTGGACTAATATCCAGTCCTAATCTTGTTTTGAGCCACTGTTTTGTGGCTTCAAACATTACAGCCGCATCCTTGTGTTTTCTGCAAAAGATTTTAAAATCATCTGCGTATCTTACGATAAAGCACTCTTTTAATGTGCTGTTCCGCAAAGCCCTGTATTTCTTTGATTTTGATTGGGTTCCATTCGCCTTTGTTGCTTCTTTATATGCGTGTCTTGTGGGCATATTTTCCCATTGACTGGCAATCCACCAATCAAGTTCATTCAGCACCACATTTGACAGCAGTGGTGAGATAATCGACCCTTGGGCTGTACCTTTTTCTGGAAAGCCAATTTCTGCAATCTCTCCTTTTAGCATTGCAGAAATGATACTGATAAGTTTTTTGTCCTGTATTCCTATTGTCCATAACTGTTTCAATAGTTTTCCGTGACTGACATTATCGAAAAATCCTTTAATGTCAATATCCACTACAATATACAGTTTATTACTTTGTATTAGCTTCTCTGCTTGTGCAAGGGCATTTTCCACGCCCCTGTTCGGACGGAAACCATTGCTCCTGTCGTGAAATTTTGCTTCACAAATAGGCTCTAATACTTGCAGTATACATTGCTGTATCAGCCTGTCCTCAATCGACGCTATTCCAAGCGGTCTTTTCTTCCCATTGCCTTTATCAATCTCCACACGTCTGATGGCTTTCGGCGTGTACCATTCCAGTTTATTACGGACAAGTTTAATAACTTCCTCTTCTGTCATTTTCGCTAAATGCTCTATCGTTTTTCCGTCAACTCCCGGCGTGGTACTTCCATCATTCTTTTTCATGTTTCGATAGGCGAGTTTGATATTTTCTTCCATCAAAATCAATTCCATCAGGTTTTTAAATTTCCTGTTTTCTAAACTTTTCTGGTATAGTTCGTCAAATATCTCCTGCAATCCATAATACTCAATGTTTCTTAGAGTCTGACGTTTCAGCACTTTCTTCGGCACTGCCAAAGTCGGCTGTCCGCCTTTCTTAGTCTTACTCGAACCTTTGATTCATTACGAATTAAATTTCGATTCTTACTGATTGACTGGAGCCTATCCCTCCACGGCTTATTATCACCGCTTCATTGGTACTGTGGCTCCACTTTCAGTCAGATAAAAGCAGGTTATACTAATGTCAATCGCTTTCCCTGCTAACACTTCATTGCGTGTAAACACTCCGTGTTCTGACCTTCCCTTGTTCCGATATTCCTATCTGTTCATGCCGCCCTTAGGTGCAGCCTATAAGCCTGTATGCTTGCCAGTGCCTGTAACACTGTAAGGTATTTCATAACGTCCATTTTTACTTTACCTCACATACCCCGTAGATTTACGGTTATGACATTTCTGCCATATCACGCTTTAGACTCGTACACTCGGCTGTTCGTCTGCTGTTTTACCAGCTATCCTCACCATAGGCAGTTTATAGACCTCCGGCATATAGGACACACCATCCACCTCTGGACAGCTTTCGACAACTTAATGTTTCGGTGTCTCTCTGCCGACTTCAACGAGCTTCGCACATACAGCGTTTTACACCGCCTTTGCACGTCGTAGTATCAAGGGGAGCGTTTCAGGGCGTTACCCCATCATTCCACTCCTCGGAATATCAGTTAGCTGAATAGATTCAGCCGTCGATTTTAGTTCTAATACAGGTTTTATCCCACATTAGAGTTTGTACGACAACAAGTCGCACGCACATTGGTTCCGGCTCCCATCTTCTGTGTGGAACCAAGTAAAAAACGGACCTG
>JBJEFL010000070.1:0-14952 GCA_051873995.1 Bacillus sp. (in: firmicutes) | reverse complement strand
CCGTTTAATGCACGGTTTAAAGCTTGCTGGTATCGAAGTTAACCGTAAAATGTTAGCTGATCTTGCAATTGCTGATGCTGCGGCATTCACTGAATTAGCAAACACAGCTAAAAAACACCTTGCATAATTTATCTGCTCTTTTCTTTCGAAAACAGTAGAACGTTCATAAAAAAGCCATCCTTATACGTTGAGGATGGCTTTTTTCGTAAATAATTTATATGGAGGTTAAGTGATGGGGGTTCAGTGGTATTACATAATTGGTATAAACTTTGTTTTATTTGTTCTGATGGGTGTCGATAAGCAGAAAGCAATACATGGTAAATACCGTATTTCTGAAAAGACGCTCTGGTTTTTTGCTATAATTGGAGGTGCAATCGGAGGTACGGCTGGTATGTACGCTTTTCGACATAAAACGAAACATAGCAGCTTTAAATATGGCCTTCCGTTGCTGGCAATCCTTCAAATATGGCTTTTAGTCAAGCTGAGCTCTTAGTCGTCTTCGTTGAAGCTTTTCCAATGAATCTGTGCTTTCGGATAAGATGAACGGATGGTTTTCTCGAGTAAATGTCTTTCCTCTGGATGCAGTTGATGGGATTCGGAAGAGGAATCCGACCAAATGAAGATGGATTGTACCTCTTCCTTTTGATTTTGTTTGTCTGTATACTTTTCTCCTTGAAATAACAAACCTTTATACGTAATGAAAAAATTGTTTCGAACGTTTTTTTGATCATCTAAAAAATATAAAGTGCCGTTCATCTGTGCTTTGTGAAGTTTTCGTTTTGGGTTCATGATGAATTTCATTAAAGTAGCTAGTAATATGATGAGCAGGGCAACTACCAGTATGCGAATATACATAATAAAGCTGAACCTCCTTATCTAAAATGTCAGCAATGATTAGATAAGATACGTATTGATACTAAAAAAGTTTCATTTTTACATGAAAATGGAGGGGAATGAATGAATCAATCTTGGTTTGATGAAATGCAACAAGAATTAGAGCAACGAATTCCAGAAAAAAATGTGCAAGCAGAAGGGCTGTTAGATAAGAAAATTCTTGCTTTATTAGCTGAGTTAGGAAAACTGGTGGGACAAAATGATTACCTTATGTTTGAAAGTTCAGAGAAGAAACGTTTGAAAGAATTCTCTTTAACAGACTATGTTCAAGGTTTGTATTGCGTCTTGGCGATTGGCAGCGAATTAGGCTTTCAAGAAGATATACGGATGGAGAAAGCTATACACAATATGGAGCAAGATTTAGATAATCAATTTTTGCATGTATTTGAAGGGATCATGTTGTTACGTGCAAAAAGAACAGTCGGAATTTATCGAATTTTATTTAATCATTATCTGCATTTGGGCATCTTATTGAATTTTACGGATGAGCAAGTAGAGGGGGAGCTCATTCGCCAAAACGGATGAAACCTTAAAAGACTATAATGTTTTGATTAGTAGTATAATAAGAACTATGCGAAAGTAATATAAGGAGGAAAACAACATGACCAAATTAGATGAAACGTTGACAATGCTGAAAAAGTTAACAGATGCAAAAGCGATTCCTGGTAATGAAAAAGAAGCAAGAGACGTGATGACACAATACATAACTCCGTATGTTGATGAAGTGACAACTGATAACTTAGGTAGTTTAGTGGCGAAAAAAATAGGAGAAGAAAATGGACCGAAAATCATGGTAGCTGGTCACTTGGATGAAGTTGGCTTCATGGTTACACGTGTTGACGATAAAGGATTTGTGTATTTCCAAACTGTAGGAGGTTGGTGGTCGCAAGTAATGCTTGCTCAACGAGTGACGATTGTGACAAGCAAAGGTGAAATCACTGGTGTGATTGGATCGAAGCCACCACATATTCTATCTCCGGAAGCGCGCAAAAAACCAGTCGATATTAAAGATATGTTTATTGATATCGGTGCATCTTCTCGTGAAGAAGCGATGGAATGGGGTATTCGACCAGGTGACATGGCCGTTCCGCATTTTGAGTTTACGGTGATGAATAATCCGAAAATGTTATTGGCAAAAGCATGGGATAACCGTATTGGTTGTGCGATTGCCATTGATGTTATGAAGAATTTATCGCAAACAAAGCACCCGAATATCGTGTATGGCGTAGGAACAGTGCAAGAAGAGGTTGGTTTACGTGGTGCTAAAACATCTGCGTTTAAAGTGCAACCGGATATTGCCTTTGCTGTGGATGTAGGGATTGCAGGGGACACACCGGGTGTGACAGATAAAGAAGCGATGGGTAAATTAGGAAAAGGTCCTGGGATTGTATTATATGATGCCAGCATGGTTTCTCACAAAGGACTGCGTGATTTCATTACGAATGTAGCGGATGAATTAAACATCCCTTATCAATATGATGCAATGCCGGGCGGTGGAACGGATTCAGGTTCGATTCATGTGACGGCGAATGGTGTACCAGCTTTATCGATTACGATTGCTACTCGTTATATTCATTCTCATGCTGCTCTACTGCATCGTGATGATTATGAAAATACAGTTAAATTGATTACAGAAGTCATTAAACGTTTGGATCGTGAAGCGGTGAACGCTATTACATTCGATTAATGGTAGAAAAGGTATGGCCGAAACAATTTGTTTCGGCCATACCTTTTTGTAAAGGAGTATATATGAAGTTTAGCTATTTGGATGTTCTATTTGTTCAGTCCACTTTCTAAGGCATATAACATTTCCTTTTGTTCTTCCGGAGTAGAATTTTGCCAGATGATTTCAAATAAGACCCCAAGGCCAGGAAGCATCTTTTCTTCTCCGCTTTGAATAGCATCCACAATCGTATCCTGTAGCTGGTCTTGGCTATTGCCTGTTACGTTATGAATAATTGCATTTCGTAAATTTAAGCCCATTTTCATTCCTCCATTTTTGTTGTACAGTCTATTTTTTCACAACTCTTGATTTATTATGTACAATGTTTAGGCTATAATAGAAAAATCGGACAGAAGAAAAGGAGCGGATGAACTATGACATTCATTCAATCTGCGCAAAATGAAAAAGTGAAATCATGGAAAAAACTTTTAACGAAAAAAGGCCGTGATAAAGCAGGACAATTTTTAGTTGAAGGATTTCATTTAGTAGAAGAAGCGTTGAAAAAAGATTGTGTATCCACTATTATTATGCACGAACAAGTTGAAATTCCTCGTTCGTGGAATATAGATGGCTATGATTTGTATACAACGACGATGGCAATCGTGAAAGAATTGGCAGAGACAGAAACGTCACAAGGTATTTTTGCTGTCTGTGACAAGAAACAGTGGCCGGAAACGGCATTTGAAAAAGTATTATTATTAGATGGTGTTCAAGATCCTGGCAATATTGGAACCATCATTCGAACGGCAGATGCGGCGGGAATTGATGCAGTTATTTGTGGAGATGGTTGTGTGGATGTGTATAATAGTAAAGCATTACGCTCGACACAAGGATCCATTTTCCACTTACCTGTCATCAAAGCAAACTTACTGCAATACATTTCAACATTACATGACAACGGTATTCCGGTATATGGAACGTCACTTCACAATGCAGTCGATTATCGTGAAGTACAGCCACAGGAAAGCTTTGCTTTAATTGTCGGTAATGAAGGAAATGGCGTGAGTCAGGAAGTGTTGGATAGCTGTAGCCGTAATTTATACATTCCGATACATGGTGGTGCGGAATCATTGAATGTAACGGTCGCAACAGGCATCCTTTTGTATCATTTGTATAAGTAAAAAAGGATAGTTGCAACGGAGCGGAAAAATTACTATAATATGAAAGTAAACCAATACAGTAAAAGCAATGACAGAGAAAAGTAACTCTTATGGAGCATACAGGGAGAAAATGCCGGTAATGATTGAGAGCATTTTTATGAAGAAAGAAGAGTGAAGTTCACCTCTCGAGCTGACATCGGGACCGCAAACATTTGCGTAAAGATGATCCGGTTGGAACAAACCGTTAAACCAATGAAGTAGTGTACAGATTATTTGTGCATCAACAAGGGTGGTACCGCGACGATTATACCTCGTCCCTTATTTGGGATGAGGTTTTTTTATGTCCATTTCCGACTTGGCTATTTCATTTTATTCATATTCACATACATACCGATGATACCATCGGCAATAAAGGAGGAAACGAAACATGCAGGAAACGTTAAAACAACTGCAAGCAGAAGCGCTTCAAAAAGTTGAGGCAGCAGCTGATTTAAAAGAATTAAATGATATTCGTGTTGCTTACCTTGGAAAAAAAGGACCAATCACAGAAGTACTTCGTGGAATGGGTAAGTTATCTGCTGAAGAGCGTCCTAAAATGGGAGCATTGGTAAACGTTATTCGTGAAGAAATTGCTCAAGCGATTGAAGGGAAACAAAATGTTTTGGAGCAAGAAGCACTTAATGCAAAATTGGCAGCTGAAACAATTGATGTAACATTACCTGGCTATGCGGTAAAAACAGGAAGCCAACATCCATTAACGAAAATCGTTGAAGAAATGGAAGATTTGTTCCTTGGAATGGGCTATGAAGTAGCGGAAGGTCCAGAAGTGGAACAAGATTACTATAACTTTGAGGCGTTAAACTTGCCACAAGGTCACCCGGCTCGCGATATGCAAGATAGCTTCTATATTACGGAAGAGACATTAATGCGTACCCATACTTCACCTGTTCAGGTTCGTACAATGTTAAAGCATGCAGGAAAAGGTCCTGTAAAAATCATTTGCCCTGGTAAAGTATATCGCCGCGATAATGATGATGCGACACATTCTCATCAATTCATGCAAATTGAAGGTCTTGTAGTAGACGAGAACATTTCAATGAGTGATTTAGCAGGTACGTTGGAAGTGTTTGCGAAGAAAGCATTCGGTCAAGAGCGCGAAATTCGTCTGCGCCCAAGCTTCTTCCCATTCACAGAGCCATCCGTTGAAGTGGATATTTCTTGTAAAATCTGTGGAGGAAAAGGCTGTAACGTATGTAAAGGAACAGGCTGGATTGAAGTTCTTGGAGCAGGAATGGTACATCCGAACGTATTAAGAATGTCAGGCTTCGACCCTGAGAAATATTCAGGCTTTGCTTTCGGAATCGGTGTAGAACGTATTGCGATGTTGAAATATGGTATTGATGATATCAGACATTTCTATAGCAACGATATTCGTTTCTTAAAACAATTTCACACTCACGAAGGATAATTGAAGGAGGGAAAACAGACGATGTTTGTTTCATATAAATGGTTACAACAATATGTTGATTTAGACGGTATGTCAGCGCAAGAGCTGGCCGATAAAATTACAAAAAGCGGAATTGAAGTAGAAGGTGTAGAACAGAAAAGCGAAGGCATCAAGGGTGTAGTCGTTGGTCATGTTTTAGAAAAAGTGAAGCATCCGGAAGCGGATAAATTGAATGTGTGCCAAGTGGATATCGGTGCAGAAGAACCAGTTCAAATCGTGTGCGGAGCACCAAATGTAGATGCTGGTCAAAAAGTGGCGGTTGCTACAGTAGGTGCTGTACTTCCAGGTAACTTCAAAATCAAGAAAGCAAAACTACGTGGTCAAGCATCACATGGTATGATTTGCTCTCTGCAAGAATTGGGCATCGAAAGCAAACTGATTGCGAAAGAATATAGCTCAGGCATTTTCGTATTCCCAAATGATGTGGAAGTAGGAACGGACGCATTACAACAACTGAACTTAGATGATGAAGTGTTAGAGCTTGGTTTGACGCCGAATCGTTCTGATTGCTTAAGTATGTTAGGTGTTGCATATGAAGTAGGGGCAATCCTAGGCAAAGAAGTAAAATATCCAGAAATCGCGATTGAAGCAGGAAGCGAAAAAGCAGCTGATTACATTTCAATCGAAGTGGAAGCAAATGAAGCAAATCCACTATATACAGCAAAAGTTATTAAAGATGTGAAAGTCGGTCCATCTCCACTTTGGCTGCAAACAACTTTAATGGCTGCCGGCATTCGTCCACACAATAATGTTGTCGATATTACAAACTACGTATTATTAGAATATGGTCAACCGCTTCACGCATTTGATTATGACAAACTAGGTTCTAAAAAAATTGTTGTAAGAACAGCGCATGAAGGCGAGAAAATGGTGACTTTGGATGATGCAGAACGCACATTACAAAACCACCACTTAGTTATTACGAATGGAACAGAGCCAGTGGCACTTGCGGGTGTTATGGGTGGAGCCAATTCTGAAGTGAGTGATGAAACGACGACTGTATTATTAGAATCTGCATACTTTGCGGCATCTTCTGTGCGTAAAACATCAAGAGAGTTAGGTTTAAGAAGTGAAGCGAGCGCTCGTTATGAGAAAGGTGTCGATCCAAACCGCGTTCGTGCAGCGTCTGACCGTGCAGCGGCTCTTATGGTTGAACTTGCAGGTGGAACAGTGTTAGAAGGAACAGCAGAAGTGGATACACTAACAATTGAACCTGCTGTTGTTTCAATCACAATTGAAAAAATCAACACATTATTAGGTACTGATTTATCAATGGCTGAAGTAGAAGCTATTTTTGCGAAACTGAAGTTCACAGCAAGCGTAGAAGGAAATGAAATTACAGTAACAGTTCCTACTCGCCGCGGTGATATTACAATTCCAGAAGATTTAGTGGAAGAAGTGGCTCGTCTATACGGTTACGATAACATCCCGAAAACTTTACCGAAAGCAAGCGGTACAGTAGGTCAGCTATCTCCTTACCAATCAAAACGTCGTGCTGTTCGTCGTTATCTTGAAGGAGCAGGTTTATACCAAGCAGTAACTTATGCACTTACTTCTCCTGCAAAAGCAACTGCATTTGCGATTGAGGCAAAAGATACGGTGAAATTGTCCATGCCGATGAGTGAAGAAAGAAGTGTTCTTCGTCAAAGCATCGTTCCGCAATTATTAGAAGTGTTGAAATACAATGTAGCACGTCAAAATGACAGTGTGGCTTTATATGAAACAGGCACTGTCTTCTTACACACTGAAGGAAATGTATTGCCAGAAGAAAGAGAGCATGTTGCTGGTGCATTAACAGGTTTATGGCACTCTCAATTATGGCAAGGTGAGAAGAAAGCACTTGATTTCTTCGTTGCCAAAGGCATTCTAGAAGGTTTATTCGAAAAACTTGGTGTAACAGAGCAAATTACGTTTGCTGCTGCTCAAGTTGAGGGTATGCATCCAGGACGTACAGCAAGCGTCTCATTAAATGGCGAATATATTGGTTATGTCGGTCAAGTTCACCCAGCTGTTGAACAACAACATGATATTAAAGAAACCTATGTATTTGAATTATCATTGCAAGCGTTATTGAATGCAGAAGTAGCACCAGTTGCTTACGAAAGCATTCCACGTTTCCCATCTATTTCTCGTGATATTGCTCTTGTTGTAGATTCAGCGGCTGTAGCTGGAGATATTCAAGCAATCATTAAAGAAGCTGGTGGAAAACTACTGAAAGAAGTATCTATCTTTGACTTGTATGAAGGTGAGCATATGGAAGCAGGAAAGAAATCTCTTGCATTCTCTCTGAAATACTTCGATCCTGCTAAAACATTAACAGATGAAGAAGTAACAAAAGCTCATACGAAAGTATTGGATGCAGTAAAAGAAAAAGCCGGTGCAGAATTACGCGGCTAAGAAGAAAAAAAGCGGTTGTCCTTTAGTGGACAATCGCTTTTTTGTATACGCTCTGTCAAACGCTGCTGTTGATTTCCACTATAGACGGGAGGCTTTCCGCAGGAGTCGCCCGTCTTTCGCTTCAATCATCTCTTAGTTAAAATCAACACTGAAGTGTAACAAAGCCTTTGTATAACTGTCTTTCTGTCTCTTTATCACTGTTTCTTTTGCAATAATTTTTTTGCTTTATCTGTATTGGCAAAATGAAGTTTTGTGAATTTCGGTAAGCAATCTGTTCCTTTTGCTTTAATCAGCTTGGCTGCCGCTTGGTCGACAGCTGGTCCAGCGCCTTTTGGAATCACGAATCCGGCTTCTTTGCTCAGTTCTTCAAATTTCTTGACAAAGGCCGCTCGGGCCAAAATGGAGGCAGCTGCGACACTAACATGAATGCTTTCTCCACCTGTGCTGAAATAAATGTTTTTGGCTGAAAATATTTCTTGCCCTTTTAGGTAACCGAAGAACACATCCGGTTTGGCGAATTGATCAATTAAAATCCCTTGTGCTTCAACTGGTTTTATTTTTTCAATGAGCTTCTTTAAAGCTAAGTTATGTAAGTATGCTTTAATTTTTCCTTGAGACATACCTTTTTGTTGTAAGGTATTGTATTTTTCGTTGTCTAGCACAAGTAAGGTGAATGGCACAGCATGCTTTAGCTGTGCGGCAATCTGTAAGATTTGTGGGTCCTTCAAACCTTTAGAGTCGCGTACGCCTAATTCCTTCAATAGAGGAATGGCTTTTTTATCTGCATATACAGCCGCTACCGTAATAGGACCGAAGTAGTCTCCTGTACCCACTTCATCCGAGCCGATAATGCTCATTTGGGCAATTGTAGCAGGAGGAGCATAGTTATGCTGCATCACGGATGGTTTTTTAACGGCTTTCTTTGGAGCCGGTTGCTGTGAGGAAGATGCCCATTTACGTGCTTCACTTTCAGCATTTGCTCCTTGGAACAAGACTTTCCCCGATTTATAGGCAGTAATGTTGCAACCGCTCATTTTAGCGGAAAACAGGCTACCAGGAGGTAGGTTTGTCCCGATATAAGATTGATAATGTTGTTTCATTTCAGAAATAGAAATTTGGGTCATTTGTAAGACGACATTTGCCATATTCGTTCTCCTTTTAAGGGTCTATTGTTTGATAAAAAGTAAAAAAATGTTTATCCAGCGTTTTTACCTTTCAAGCTGAAAGTGTTCATGTTATTATTAAGATTAGGATTCATGGGGGGAGGGATACCATGTCAGACAATGAAAAAACAAGAATTACTGTAGAAATATATGGTCAGCAATATACGATTGTCGGCACGGAAAGTTCCAGTCACATTCGACATGTTGCCTCACTAGTGGATGATAAAATGCGAGAGATTAGTGAGAAGAATCCAATCCTTGATGTTAGTAAATTAGCAGTCTTAACAGCTATAAATGCGTTCCATGAATATATTAAACTGCAAGAACAATTGAACATCCTTCAAATGGAACAAAAGAATGAAAAGGGTTGAAAACCATGTTAGACTTACTTCTGTTATTCATATTCCTCGCTGGAATTGGTGTCGGACTCAGGCGAGGGCTTATTCTTCAATTGATACATTTTACAGGCTTTTTCGTAGCATTCATAGCTGCGTATATGTTTTATGATGAGCTAGCGCCGAAATTCGAATTATGGATTCCGTTTCCCGCCTCAACAGACTCATCGTTTAATATGTTATTCGACCTATTTGGCTTGGAAAATGCCTTTTATAACGCGATAGCATTTGTCATTATCTTTTTTGCCGCAAAAATTATTTGGCAAATCTTTGGGTCGATGTTGGACTTTATTGCTCAATTTCCGATTTTGAAGCAATTGAATAGATGGGGCGGCGGTATTTTCGGATTTCTTGAAATTTATCTTATCACATTTATTCTGTTATACATAGCCGCATTACTACCGATTCAATCGGTTCAAGAAAGTATACAAGGCTCATTTGTAGCAGAAACGATGGTGAAGCACACCCCTATCTTGTCTACATCCATTAAAGATCTTTGGTTTACTTATATGTCTATCTGAAGCTGAAGCCAAAAAAAGCTGAACATGTCATTAGCTTTCATGGTGCAGCTTTTTTCTTTATTGAGAGGTTCCGTTATACCTTGTTGTTGATGTTCGCGAAAAGGACTATGCTTTCCGCGGGCAGTCAGTAATCCTCCTAATCACACGCTCCTGATGAGTTTTGCTTGACCTTCATTTAGCGCTTAAAATCGACAAAGTTTATTGAAAAAAGCTATGCCCTTGAGATTCAGCAGAAACATATGTATCTTAAGGTATGAGTGAAGGTGAAGCGTGAGGTAGGATAGTGAAGTCTATTTATTTTATCAGTCGAAGAGAAAGCCTATAGTAATTAATTTGTATAAAGGGTGATTTGTAAATGACCGTTAATAAAAAAGATATTATTAAGTTACTTGAAACGATTGCTTTATATATGGAATTGAAAGGGGAAAATCCTTTTAAAATATCAGCCTTCAGGAAAGCAGCAGCGGCCTTGGAAAATGACCAGCGCAGCTTGAGTGAGATGGATGACTTTACTGCATTAACTGGAATCGGTAAAGGTACGGCAGCGGTAATTGAAGAATACATTGCTGAAGGAAAATCAACCACACTGGAGGAATTGCAAGAGGAAGTTCCTGCTGGGCTTATACCTTTAATGAAAATAGCCGGATTAGGCGGAAAGAAAATTGCCAAATTATATAAAGAATTAGGCATTACAAATGCTGAGGAGCTTATGAAAGCATGCGAAGAAAATAGAGTGCAGGCGTTAGCTGGATTTGGTGCCAAAACAGAGGAAAAGATTTTGATGGCGCTACAGGAAGTGGGGAATGGACCGGATCGATTACCGCTTGCTTTTGTTCTGCCGATTGCTGAACAAATTGAATTGTACATAGAAACCGTTCCAGAAGTGGTCCAGTTTTCAAGAGCAGGAAGCTTGCGCCGGATCCGTGAAACGGTAAAGGATCTTGACTTTATCATTAGTACACATGAACCAAATGTTGTAAAAGAGAAACTTTTAAGCATTCCAAACGTAAAGAGTATTATTGCAGCGGGCGATACAAAAGTTTCGGTTGTTCTTTCGTATGAATATGACTTGTCGATTGATTTCCGATTAGTGAAGCCGGAAGAATTCGCAACGACACTCCATCATTTTACAGGTTCAAAGGATCATAATGTTCGGATGAGGCAATTAGCGAAGGAACGGGGAGAAAAAATCAGTGAATACGGTGTGGAAAATGTCGAAACGGGTGAAGTAAGAACATTCGATAGTGAGCATGCGTTTTTTGAATATTTCGGCTTGCCTTTTATTCCGCCTGAATGTCGGGAAGACGGTAGTGAGATTGAATGGTTTGATGCTGAAACAATGCTTACATTAGCACAGATAAAAGGTGATTTGCATATGCACACTACTTGGAGTGACGGTGCGCATTCGATTGAAGAAATGATTGAAGCATGTCGTAAAAAGGGATATGCCTATATGGCAATTACCGATCACTCTCAATATTTGAAAGTGGCAAATGGTCTCAATGAGGAGCGATTAAGGGAACAAATTCAATTAATTAAAGAGTATAATAAGAAATACGATGATATTCTCATTTTATCAGGCATTGAGATGGATATTTTACCGGATGGCACACTCGACTTTGAAGACGAATTATTGCAAGAGGTCGATCTTGTTATTGCGAGTATTCATTCCAGCTTCTCACAAAAACGAGAAGTGATTATGGATCGTCTTCGTACAGCCCTAAATAATCCCCATGTGGATATCATTGCTCATCCGACCGGACGTGTAATCGGTCGTCGTGAGGGATATGATGTTGATATGGACGAGCTGATTCAGCTGGCAAAAGAAACAAATACAGCATTAGAGTTGAATGCTAATCCTAACCGTTTGGATTTAGCTGTGGAAAATTTGAAAAAAGCACAGGCAGCCGGGGTCAATATCGTTATTAATACAGATGCTCATAATATAACGATGCTGGAGGATATGGCCATTGGGGTATCTTCGGCAATGAAGGCCCGTTTACAAACAAAAACCGTTTTAAATGCGAAATCTCCAGAGGAGCTGTTAGCTTTCTTAAAGAGATAGATACATGCTCACTATTGAAATATGCTCGATAAAAGAGGGCATCAGCTAAGAAAATTTCCGAGATATAGGGAGGATTATTCTCCGTGAATAATAAAAGTTTGAAATCGCTAGAATTTGATAAAATACGTGAACAACTAGAACAATTCGCTTCATCGTCCTTAGGGAAAAAGAAAATTACACAATTGTTTCCCTCCTCATCTTATGATGAAGTTGTAAAGTGGCAGGACGAAACGGATGAAGGAGCTACCATTGTACGGTTAAAAGGACAAATTCCGTTAGATGGTATATTTGATATAACACCACATGCGAAAAGAGCCAAAATCGGCGGGATGTTGAGTCCGAATGAATTAAAGGAGATTGCTTCGACAATACGTGCAGGCAGAATGTTGCAAAAGTTCATAAGTGATCTGCTTGAAGAAGAAATAGAACTGCCGTTGTTGGATGGATATATGTCTTCGTTGTGCGATTTATTTGATATTGAGAAGCTAATCTCCAATGCAATCGGCGACCAGGGTGAAGTGCTGGATACAGCCAGTGAGAAGCTTCGTACACTTCGTAATCAATTGCGTACAAATGAGGCCCGTGTCCGTGAAAAGCTGGAAAGCATGATTCGCTCATCGAATGCGGCGACTACCCTTTCAGATGCAATCATTACGATACGAAATGACCGTTTTGTTATTCCGGTTAAACAGGAATACAAAGGGGTTTATGGCGGGATTGTGCATGATCAATCGTCTTCTGGTCAGACACTATTTATCGAGCCGCAAGCCATTGTGGCACTCAATAATGCTCTTCAGGAAATCAGAAGCAGCGAGCAACAAGAAATTGAACGTATCCTTGTTCAATTATCTTTGACTGTCGGTGAGTATACAGATGAAATTTTGCAAAATGTGTTTGTTCTTGGACAAATGGATTTTATTTTTGCGAAAGCGCGTTATGCAAGCAGCATGAAGGCGACAAAGCCGAAATTAAATAACGAAGGAAGAATGAAGCTCTTTAAAGCCAGACATCCGTTAATTGATCGTAAGCTGGTCGTGGCTAACGATATTACTCTTGGTGAAGATTTCTCCACTATTGTCATTACGGGACCGAATACAGGTGGTAAGACGGTTACACTAAAGACGGTCGGTTTATGTACGTTAATGGCTCAAGCAGGGCTACAAATCCCAACATTGGATGGGTCGGAAATGTGCGTATTCGATAAGGTTTTTGCAGATATTGGAGATGAACAATCCATTGAGCAAAGCTTGAGTACATTTTCGTCACATATGGTTAATATTGTAGAAATATTGGATGAAGTGGATTATCGTACACTCGTTCTTTTTGACGAGCTAGGAGCGGGTACAGACCCACAAGAAGGTGCGGCATTGGCTATCTCTATCCTGGATGAGGTGCATGCACGAGGAGCACGCATCATTGCGACAACACATTACCCGGAACTGAAAGCATATGGCTACAATCGTGAAGGTGTTGTGAATGCAAGTGTGGAATTTGATGTGGAAACGCTTAGTCCGACTTATAAGCTACTAATCGGTGTCCCAGGACGAAGTAATGCCTTTGAAATTTCGAAACGTTTAGGATTACATGAGCGAATTATTGCAGATGCACGCAGTTATATCGGCGAAGACACAAATAAAGTGGAAAATATGATTGCGTCATTAGAGAAAAGCCGAAAAGAGGCGGAAGATGAGCGACTGGAGGCAAACGATTATTTACGCAGTGCCGAAAAGCTTCATCAAGACCTACAGAAAGAAATGATTGCCTTTTATGAGCAAAAAGATGCTGAAATCGAAGCGGCTAAAATAAAAGCGCAGCAGATTGTGGAGAAAGCGAAGGAAGAAGCGGAACAAGTAATAACGGAACTTCGTAATTTGCGCATTCAAAAGCACGCTGAGGTTAAAGAGCATGAACTAATTGAAGCTCGAAAAAAATTAGAGGATGCAACACCTACGTTATCGAAAAAGAGACAGGCTGTTATTCCGAAAAAAGAGCGTGAACTGAAAGCTGGAGATGAAGTAAAAGTATTAAGCTTCAATGGAAAAGGTACATTGCTGGAAAAAACGGGTTCAAAAGAGTGGCTTGTACAAATCGGTATTATGAAAATGAAAGTGAAAGAAGCTGATTTGGAATTCATGAAGGCACCTAAACAGGTGGAAGCGAAACCTCTCGCAATCGTTAAAGGGAAGGATTTTCATGTAAGTCTAGAGTTGGATTTACGAGGAGAACGTTATGAAAATGCCCTGGTGCGTGTTGAAAAATATATTGATGACGCCTTATTAGCGGGTTATCCAAGAGTATCTATTATCCACGGAAAAGGAACAGGGGCGCTTCGTCAAGGTGTTCAAGAATACTTGAAGGGACATCGTGCTGTTAAGAAGATTCGATTTGGAGATGCAAACGAAGGTGGAACAGGTGTGACGGTAGTTGAGTTTAAATAGTGGTACAACCTTTGCAACTTCTCCATAGAGTTTCTATTCTCTGTAAATGGAGTAGAGAGCAAGAAGAGATTTGTCCCTTCCATTCGTTCAGCCGGATGGAAGGGGAGCTATTTTAAATAAATTGTCACTTGAAATTCCGGAGTTTTGACAGGAAGAACAATCTTTGTCAAATCGATTATTCTTGATATTTTGAAATAGGAGTATAGAAAATGGAAGTGATTTGGACTAACGAATATGTGTATATTGCTGCTTATTGCAGCGTCGTTATACTTTGTACCATTGTATTCCTAGTATTATTTGAGCTCGTCACCAAATACCGGAATTGGGAAGAAATTAAAAATGGAAATGTGGCGGTTGCTATGGCCACAGGAGGTAAAATATTTGGGATTGCCAACATTTTCAGATATTCGATTTTACAGCATGATAGTTTGATTGATATGATTTATTGGGGAGTATTTGGCTTTGTTCTCTTGATTGCCACGTATTTTATCTTTGAGTTTCTGACACCTGGGTTTAATGTGGATGAAGAAATCGGTAAAGATAATCGAGCAGTTGGTTTCATTGCGATGGTCATTTCTATTGGCGTATCATTCATTATCGGAGCCGGTATATCATAGTGTAGCGGAGTTAATAGGATGAGGGGAGAACGGGATGGAGAAATTAGCAAAAATTTTATTTGCGGTTGCTTCATGTTTTATTGTCATTGGCATTGTGTATTTACTCATATAAAAAAGCTATTACATAGAGAA
>JBJEFL010000069.1:0-14969 GCA_051873995.1 Bacillus sp. (in: firmicutes) | reverse complement strand
ATTTATAAAACGACATCCACTGTCATAGAAACCGATGATTGTGTTCTGCTAGTCGATCCAACATGGCTTCCAAGCGATATCGAAAGCATTCAGGGATTTGTTTATAAAATAAAACAGAATCGACCACTTTATTTACTTTTCACTCATAGTGATTATGATCATATTCTCGGTTACGGTGCTTTTCCTGATGCTATTACCATCGGCAGCGAAAAGTTGGCTGATATCGCAAAAACACCTGAAAAAACAAAGCATATTTTAGGTGAAATTGAAGCGTTTGATCATCAATACTATCTTGACCGTCCTTATAAGCTGATGTTTCCGAAGTTGGACCACATTGTATGCGCTGATGGTGAGACGCTTGAAATCGGTGGAACAACGCTGATATTTTATCTGGCAAAAGGACATACAGAAGATGGTCTGATGACCGTTGTCGAACAAACAGGCACGCTTATTGCTGGTGACTATTTCTCTGATGTGGAGTTTCCTTTTATTTATGACAGCAGCTATCATTATGAGGAAACAATGAATAAGTTGTCGCTCATTTTGAAGCTGCACAGTATCTCCTTGCTGATTCCTGGGCATGGTACACCGACTGACAGTCAAGAGGACATGATTATGCGACAGCAACAGGCCCTCCATTACATAAAAGAGCTTCGGAACCGATTGAAAAAAGATGAACCAACAGAAAATACACTTGAATTGATTCAGCCGTACGGTTATTTGCGTTCGTTGATATCTTGTCATGAAGAAAATATTACGCTTATGAAAAAAGAATTAGGTTTATAACAGTATGGAATGGCGGTAAATGTAAATAACGCCATTCTTTTATTTATAAGAATGTTTAATATTTTATACACAATTAAAAGCGGAATCGGATAGATTCTTAGCAAACTAAAGTTTTATAGTAATAGTAAGGACAAAAATCGGAGGGATACAACATGAATGAAACGATTAACACAATCATGAATCGACGAAGCATCCGTCAATACAAATCACAACAAATAGAAGAAGATCAATTAAATACGATTTTAAAAACAGGTATGTATGCACCAAATCCTGTGAATCGACAATCTAGTTTTCTGATGGTCCTTCAAAAGGAAAAACTGATTAATGAACTGGTCTCAATTACTAAAGAGGTAACAGGAAAAGATAAAAATCCCTATCATGATGCACCTACCATTGTATTTGTGTATGTCAAAGAGGATAATAAGGAAGCAATCAAAAGTGCATGTCTAGCAATCGAAAACATGTTTCTCGCTGCCGCTTCTTTAGGTATTGGTTCTTGTTGGGTTAACTCACAGAAACTATTCGCATCAGAAAAGGGCAAAGAGTTCAAAAAGAAATTGCGTATCGATGAAGAGTATGAGATTGTCGCTTCCTTCGTTTTGGGATATCCTGATCTTGAGCTTCCAAAACCTGCTCCACATAAAGAATATTATTATACCATTATTGAATGATAGAGTATTATAGCCTGTGAAAGTGAATTTCACGGGCTTTTTTAGTAAGGTCCTCCCTCCTGCTAACACTTTTTTCTAAAAGGAACATCCGACAGCCGCTCCGCGAAAAAGTTGGACTTATCGCTGCTATTTTCAATAAGATGATTTTTGTTATTGTTCGTATAATTTTCAAAAAAGGCGGTATTTGGACGGTGAGGGATTATCATTTTTAGTCTTTTTAAACGAACATTAAATCACAAAACATATTAATCGTTCGCTTTTGTGGCGTTTACAAAGTTTCCTGGTTAAGGGTACTGAAGTATAGCGTGCTATCACAAGGATAATGCTCATTTTCAGAGGGACTAAGGTATGTAGTACTACTCTTTTTATTTGATTTAGAGCGTGCTGTTAATTCATATCTCTTTTATACAACACTAAAAGGCTAGCAAATCGCTAACCTTGTTCATTTTAATATGTTAAGCTTGCACCTACGACAATCCCTACGACGATTCCAAGTGAAAATAAGCTAAAGCCAACCGCCAGATTGCCTTCCTCCACTAATTTTTCTAAATTCATCTTAGGACGGAAAATTAACTCAATGATTAAATAAGCGACGACTTGCAAGACGATTCCAATCAATCCCCAAACAATCGCATCCAATAAATTGACACTGCCTGACCAAACCGTATAAATGATAATAGCTAATCCGATGGCTTTTCCCCATAATTTAAGCGCTACAGCAGTATTACCCGCTTTTATATGTTGAATTTCCGAAAATTTCGTTGTCCAAGCAAATGCCACTAAACCTACTAATATTAAAACAAAACCTATTCCGACATGTGTCAAAAAGTTAAGCAATGATGATAATGATATAATTTCACTCATATATGACCTTCCTTCCGTTTATTAATGGCTACCGGCAAAAAGAATGATAGATTATCCGTAATAAGACCACCTGCCCGGATGCCAATTGCTGATGCTTTTCCGTTAATAATGAAACAACCGTACAAAATACTAGCCCGTTGTACACCTTTTTCCGTTTGGATATCCAGTTGAGGCATTTCTATATATTGTTGATAGACGAATAGTTCTGACGAATACGTTTTATGTTCATCTTCTAAGTGCACGGTTCCGTTAGCATGATAAATACTGACCGAATCTCCTTCACGGCCAAAACAAGGTTTCTTCACATAAGCAACATGGTTGTTCCTGAAACTTTCTTCCTCTAAATATGTCGGCAAAAAATAGTGGCTGATCCAGCTATGTTCTTCCTCAGAATAAAAGAGATGATTTTTTTCATGAAGTCCCCATATAAGTGCCATAATCGCTTTTGATTGCAGTAAAAAGGCGGACGGCGGATTAATAATAGCCAGCTTCCGTTCCGCAACAAGCTGTAATAATATTTCGCCTACATGAGCTCCGGTGATCGGGTCTCTGTCATTAATTAAATGTTCAAGCGGATACGTTTGTCGATACAGTACGTCTATTTTCTCCAAATCAGGCGTATACAGCCCCCTGGAAGTGACAATCTCACCGTCATGGATAATATCTTCATCCACTAGTTTCAATTCGTGCAGCGGGATGTATTCGGCTTCTAAGCCGCTGATTTCCATCAAATACATGGCTGTCAGAAAATCCTCTTCATGATCACTATGAGAGGTAAAAACTATTTTCTCATTTGTCGTGATACCTACGCTTTTGAAAGAATCCTTCACTGCTTTCACAATGCTTTTCGACAATTGCTTCTCTAGCCCATCATTTGGATTATCTAGATGCCAATAACGACATATATGTTCATTCACGTGAAAGGTTTCTTTAATAAAAGTTGGTGTATCACTATTTAATTCTAATAATTTGATTTCCTGCTCCGTTACGGCTAAATCCAGCCTTGCAATGACACTTTCGAGAGCAATATTTTTAAAGCGAATATAAGGCAATGTCGGAGCGGGAAACCCTAGTTGCAGTAAGGTTTCATCATCAAGTTGCCGAAGCAGTGAAGCTGTTTTATACAAAAGTCGCGCTATCCGTTCAGATGCCATCCGTATTCGATTGATTGTTTCTTCGCTTTCTAATTTCACATCGAAAAGAGCATACTCAGAATGGTGTAAATCATGCCAAAAGTCCGGAATATTAGCGTAAAATGATTGTCTTTTTGCGGCATGCTCTGTATTCATCAGCCACCATAACTTCCTTTCGTTCCGCTACCGATACCAGATTTATAGGTAACATACGCACTATCTTGATTAAGAGCACTTTTTGTACGATAATTTTTACCTCCATAATGGTAATAACCATGGCTACTAGAATCGTAATCATCACAATAATAGGTACCTGTTTCTTTGTCCCAGTCCCAATCATCACATGAGGTATCCGTCGGTTCAGCCGGCCTACCGCATCCGACCACTGTCACAGTCATTAACGAAGCCATGACGCCCGCCATCATTTTTTGTGTTTTGTTCAATAGAATCACTCCTTCCATTCATAATCTGTAGGTGTACTATACAATACATAAAGCATCCGATCTTCATCCAACTCGGCACTATCTCTTAGCCATTCCTGTTGATTGACATAAATAAAGGTAGAACCGATGATACTTAATACGTCAAGATGCCTTTGAAAATGTAAGGTTTTCACTACTGGATGATTTCTTAATACGTTTAATTCCCGAATCTCTAAGACCAAATCCTCTTTTTTTACGATAGTTATAGAGTCACTGGGTTCTTCTTCAAAGATTTCCACGTAAATGACATATATGTCCTCTTCAATGGCCGATGAGACTTGCTTATATGTCACACCATTTTTGACGAAAAATTCGCATTCCCTTCTTGCGAGAATCTGCTCCAATTCAATATGCTCATAATAGTAAAGTGGCGTGAACTGTTCATTTCCTTTCCATAATCGGTATTCTAAAACGAATGCTGATTCCTTCAAAATTCCACCTCCTTGATGCCGTGTATAAGCATAACAAAAATAGCCAAACCATACATGAGTGTAAAGAAACAATTTAATCGTCGTAAAGGAATGGTTGTTTTGATCATAAAATGCAGGTGTTTAGACCTAAGACTATCATATTTGAAAACAGTAAAGAATTAATAAACTCGATTGCACCATTTTTAGATGAAGGTGAAGAAGACATAAAGAATCGATTCATACACCTTATCACTACCCTGTATGGGAAAAGCGGATGCCCTTATTATGCTTCCAGGGATGAAGGTAACTGAGTATGAACGCTTTAAACAGATATTGAAGGTACTCAATGAGAGATTAACTATGTTACAATAAAAAACACCTCTTACTTGACGGTGAGGTTGGCAATGAGTATAAGGCTCCCTTTGCTTATTAGGGAACTTCGTTTAAATAATATTAGTTGAAAGTAGAATGATTATAATGAAGAAAAAGAAACAAGCAAAAACTATTGGCGAAATGACAAATGGCAGACGTATGTGGGGATTCAATGCATCCACTCGTGTCGTGAAGAATAAGAAAGGTAAAGGCTCCTATAGTCGCAAGGGTAAACAATCCTGGCAACAAGGAGCCTAATTTTTTGTCATTCTCTATCTTCTGGCCATTCATACACAGGAAGTTCTTTAATCCGCTCACCTTCGTAAACGAAATGAATCCATTCCCTGTACTTGGCAAGAGCATATCCCAAAATCATATACCATTCTGAAGGTATACTTTCTAGGGTTTTTAATACTTCCGAATCACGAGGAATTTTCATTAAAATCCCTACTGGTATGGGGTTGTTTTTGGATTGTTCATCATCAATCCAAGCTGCTGTCGACTTCTTCATATTAATGTTGTCTCTTTAGCCATGCTGTGAATCCCCCTTAAACGAAGAAATAGAAGATACTCGGAACGTGCCGAATTATTTTGATTGAATAAATACGGTTTTGGGTATATTATTATTGTATAATCATACAATAGAAAAAGCCAAGGAGTGACAGCTCCTTGGCCCAACTACTGCACGAGGTAGTGTTCGCAAACAGCTATTTGTTATTTGCGAGAAGAACTCCCCTTACGTTTCCTAGGCGCGGGGGAGTTTTTCTTTGCCTTGTTTTTCTTGTTGAGTATGCGTGTTGCATAACCTACAGCAAGAGTAGTGAAAAATACCGTTAGGGTACTTTCCAATACGGACAATAGAATCTCCATCAGTGTTTCACCTCCTTCCACTTTGCAATGGAAGAAGCGAATACTATCCCGCACCATGTAGTTGTAGAAATAGTATATCATACTATCATTATGTAAAGCCTACACTATAGAAGAAACTCCATGTTTTCTGCAAAATTAATTATTCGTATGTAGTCTTCGTTTTTATATTATCCGATAAGATACCCGCTGCTCCAATTGAAACTAATAATAGGTCGGCAAAAAGATCGCATGAAATTAACGCAGCAACTTCGTCATGTAATGGCATGTCGCGCCCCCATACACCATACATCATGTTTTCGATTTAACACTAAAAAAAGCCGCTTGAACTTGCAAGCGGCTTTTCATTATCATTTATAGAATACTTTATCTATATTGTATTTAGAACGTAGTCTGTTAATGATATATGTTTCGTAAATTTCTCTTTCCATTGGATCTTCGACAATGCATACGTCAATTGAAAAGATTTCATCACGGTGGTTTTTCACTGGAGAAACATTATCTTCTAAATGTTTTTTGATACGTTGTCTTAATTTTCTTGCTTTCCCGACGAATAACAGTTCATCATTAATGTTATAGAACATAAAGATGCCGCCTTTATCACGTGGAATCTCGTGAAGATCAATAAAACCATTGATACTTGGAATAATTACATCTCCTGGTTTTATAGTTTGCTTACGTCGTTCAATTGATATATCCACTGCTGGCATATCGATGTTAATCATGAATAATCACGTCCTCTTATTGTGTAAAAATAAATAATACCATACATATGAAAATAATACTATATTTCACAATAAAGTATAAAATTTATCCTAACAAAAAGGGACGCTAAAGGCCAATAAACATACAAATGATTACGTTTACATTATTTGGAATATTCTACAATGTTTGATTCACCGTCATACATACCGCCAGTAACGATAACTTTAAAATAGTATTTGTTAGCGCTTGGTAGCCAGTCAGAGTCGATGACTGATGTCGTTTCATCGATTGCGAGTAATATGGTTGGTAAAGGGACTTCATGCCATGTTTGCTGATCATCAATAGAATACAGAAAATCCACGTACAATGCCCCAGTTAGAGACGGAAATCTTAACCAAAAAGAAGTTTCACCTAGATTTGTCCATCCACTTCTTTCTACACTTAAATAATCTCTTACTACTATTGGTGTTACATTAGATTCATTAAACATAGTCTTCACCATCCCTATTATCGTTTTGTGCTTGTAAATACTATCCTCTATTATACAAAATAAAGGTTAAAACTAAGTAAAGCAGGTTCGATATTACTAATAGATATGTATCGTCAAACTAAGATGTTTTTTGAATTTTCCGAATTACGAATACATAAGTTATTATTTCATATGTATTATTTGTTCGTTATAGTACATTATAACGACTTCACAAAGATTTCACAATTCATTTGAGAAATTTAATTGGCTACCTCTTAATTATAATAGGTAGCCAATGACTTTCATATAATTAAAAAGACACAAAATGAGGCAGATTGCATTATATGTCGTTCATTTTCATGTTCAATGGATTGCTGTTAATGACTTTCCGAATTTCTTGATCTTCAACATGGGTGTAAATTTGTGTCGTTGAAATGCTGGAATGTCCTAAAATATGCTGTAAGCTACGAATATCCGCGCCATTTCTATACATAAGCGTTGCAGAAGTATGGCGTAATTTATGAGGCGTTAATTTATTTTTTGCCAATCCAGAATTCATATTTATTTGCTTGACAATCGTTTCAACTGTCCGGCGATGAAGACGTGTCCCTTTCTGGGAAAGAAAGAGTGCGTCCTCATCCACGATCTTTTTCACAAGATGACGTTCTTGTTCTTTATATTGTTCTAACGCTTCCAGGCATGTACTGTTTAAATAGACCGTACGCGCTTTATCCCCTTTGCCGACAATATGAAGCGCATCTCCTTGAATAGAGCTTAAATTGATATTGCACAACTCTGATACACGTAATCCTAAATTCAAGAAAAACATTATCATACAATAATTTCGGTGATAATGCTTATTCCGCTTAATTCCCGTTAAAAATTGCTGTGTTTCATCTATATTCATATAAACAGGTGTTTTCTTTCCGATTTTCGGACTTTCCAATTCTTCAGCTGGATTATAATCCAATAACCGTCTTTTGCTAGTTATGTATTTATAAAATGATTTAATCGCCGCTGCTTTTCTTGCTCTTGCGTATGTACTATTTTTACGTTGAACCTCGCAATATTCTAAATACAAATAAATATCTTCCAATGTTAATTCCCGTATCCAGTCGATCGTAATATCATCAATGGTCACCGACTGAATATCTTCAATATCCAAGTCATGTTGAATCACTTTTTGGAAACGAAAAAACAGCACCAACTCATATTGATATTCCTGTCGTGTCCGTTTCGATTTCCCTTTAATTGTCGTTAAATAAACCAAGAAATCTTTCAGTATTTTCGGTAGTTTCATAGATAAAAAGTCTCTCCTATCCCGCTGTAGAACGCCCTTATTTCACTGCACGTTCTCTGTCTGTTTCATACTTTCATTTAACCATGTTTATCTAGACTTGTATATGATTAGATTCTAGTACTTCAGCAAACATAAAAATTCTATAAAAGTAATATATCGGCATAATAAAAAACAATGATGGAAGCTTACCTCATCATTGTTTATACATGTTATTTTCGTATATCATCGTAATCCATCGAAGCGCAGCAACAGTTTTTCATCAATGTCCAAATGATTGTTCAGATAAAAGGTACGCCACGTTTCCATTTCTTCCTGTAATATTTTATCGACTTGTTTATGTAATCCGTTGATTGTCGCTTCGTCTATCTCTTTTTGATGGCTTTCTTGCAATAACCGCTGCTTTTCTTTACTGTAAATCAAGCGGGTGAGCATTTCCCACATCTGCTCTGCCTCATAGCCGTGTTGACACATAGACAAATACATAACAATCGCTTGGTGAATGCTGGTTGTTATGTCCACTTTCCATTGCGTGTATCGATTATCGGGTACGCTTGAAATATAACACAAAGCATCATATTTTTGCATGACGCAATCTTCCATTACCTCAAAAACTGCTTGTGTCATTCTATTGTGAATAAATTTTGTTTTTGCTTCAAGCATATATTGGTATGATTCTTTGGAACTAATACTTTTTTCTCGTTGCATATTGAATTGCATTACTTGAAAAAGAAAAGAAATATAATTATCACGAAGCATACGGACATGCTTCATGACCGTTTCCAAGTCATTCACAACAATGCATAAATAACTTTCTTCCGTAATGCCTAATAATTCCGTAAAGTTCCCTGCATAGAAAATGAATTTCCGTTGATGATCATCCAGCTTTGTATGTATCAATATTTTTCGATTACTGATTGCATCTATAGTAAACTCGATACTGAATATTGTTTCACCTAGTGATTGCGACAATATTCGATTTACGAAAATTTTAACCTGCTCAAGTCCATCTATTGTTTGAAGTGTTTCATATAATTCCACCATATCGTAATATTGACAGAGTGTTTCCATATTATTTAATAGATGCAACGCATGACAAACATCCGTGAATTCTTGTATGTCGAATTTCCGACTTTGTTGCTGCTCTTTTTTTCTCACGAAGCATCACCTCTTATTTTGTGCTACATGTTTGTTATTTGTTTACCCGTTGCATATACTATTCAATCCTCTAATTATCTCAAATCCAATAAAGAAAGGGAAAGGTCCAAAGACTGCCTCTATAACAGCTTTTCCGGACATTTCCCCGCAAATATGTTTTAGATTGTTTTTCTGGTGTAACACAACAAATCTATTTAGTTAGTACAACAACAATCTAGGAACTATTCTTTGCCAAAGCTAGTCATACGCATACACGCTATTTATGATTTACTTTTGATATAATACATAGTTTCTGCAAAGGCCACTATCATGATAGCCACAAAAGTAATGAGTACTAATATCTCTTTCATCATCTTTCATTCCTTTCTTTATCATACTGTGATACCCTGTCATGTTAGTTTAACATCAAAGTAAGGAAACAAATTTTCCGATTGACATTGCTAACATATAGCACCAGAAAGACATCTCTTTCCGTTTATACCCTTGTTTACTATGCCAAAAAACATTTCCATTATTAGCTGTTTATATGCTTCTAAGGAATCCCTATTTATTAAAAATAAAACGACGTAAAAGGGTTATTATACGACTTAGAGTTTCACTATTTAACTATTGGTCTCATTGTTTTTGTTGACATATCATAAAATGGTGGTCGTAAAAGAGTATTTCATATGACTACTTTTCAAATTTGAAATGGGTGTTTTTTTGATTGGTCCCAGAGGCTGTTCGACCTTCCTTCGCTTTTGTTATAAAAAATAGTAGCACAAACCTTAATCTTGGTCTGTGCTACTAATGTTAGTATGTTTTTGATCAATAAAGTGAACGTAGCTTTTTATTTTACGTGCCATCCTATACTTGCAGCCTTTATTTGTTTTCTACTCTTTTGTCTAATACCTATTTTTTCTTAGTTGTAATGTACGTGGCAAGAAATACGTCTGTAATAGTTTAGAACATGCGCGCACAATGGGTTTTCTCGTCAAAATATATATTGTAATTAATGGGGCTAAGAATAAAGCATAATATTGTTCATTCTCTTGAACCCATCCATAAAAAGTCGATTCTTGAATATATTTCAACACAAACATGTGAAATAAATAAATATGAAATGTAATGGCACCGATTTTGGTAATCACCGATTTTTTCTTTGGCACAATCGACAAAAAACAATAGGTAGTGATTGTCATCAACACATAGACACCCGCTCTAAAAAGGAAAGCGTAGATTGTCGATTCTCCCATTATCTCTTTGTAACCAACCCTTCCATATAACCATTCTCTCCATTCGATATCTCCATAGAAAAAGATAATTACGAAGATAACTGCGAATAACAACCATGAAATACAAACATTCCTTTTTTGTTTGATCCATTCAAAGTGTTCACTTTTAAGAAAATAACCGAGCAAAAAGAAAGGAAAGAAAAAGAAAGTTCGCGATAAAGCTAGTGTTTCGTTGATTTCACCAAAATAGCCAACTACTAGGGAAATGACTAACGATATAAGTAAACCCATTTTATTTCTGCCAAATACGCTCAACATTAACTGCCAAAAAAATAGACTAAGTAAAAACCATAAAGCCCAACGTGGTTTAATAATAGAGAAATCCAAATCATTTTCATAGATACCTTGATAATAGAGTGTATAAATGATTTGAAAAACGATATATGGAACCAATAATTTTTTTATTAGTTTAAAAACATCGTGTCTATTCTGTATTCGTTTCGCAAAATAACCTGATACTAATATGAATGCAGGCATGTGAAAAAAGTATATAAAAAGATAGACGGCCGTAATCCATTGGTTAGAACGGAATATAGGTGAAAGTGTATGTCCTAATATAACCAAAAATATCAATATAGCTTTTGCATTATCGAAATAGGGATTGCGTTGCATTTCATCCTCCTTATTTTTCAAGGCAACATCATCTATATTAACACTTTCAATTTCAAAATCAATTAAATAAGTTTCGCCATAAAAGCTCAACCTCTCTTATATTCCTATATTTTTTAAAAAAGACAACCTCTTTAAGTTTTTCCGTAACCTTATTACTAGTATGAGTCGTTCTTTTGACCATCTGTAGTCCTCCCTTATTTACTAGTCACGTAATTTTAAAGAAAATTATTTATTCCGCAACCTTGATATTGTCACATTTACAAGAAATATTTGTGAAAATAAATTCGCCAAATTGTTATTTGGCGACGTTTTTTAAAAAATAACAACAACTGCGTTAAATTTTTATAAATTAAATCTCTAAAATATCTTTTTCGGGTTGCTTTCCATTAATCAAGAAAAATTTTTTTGTTATTGAAATGGACGAAATGATTCATCTATACTTTTAATGATTGCATCAAGAAATACATCTTAAAGTGAGGAAATGTATGAAAAAAATAGTGAAAAAAGGCTTAATAATTGTAGCTACAATCCTTCTTGTTGCCTTTGCTGTATTCTTTGTTTGGTCACAGTTTACTTATAAGGCATCAGAAATAATGAGTTCTTATGTTGATTTGAATGACATTCAACAAGAAAATGATTGGCTTGTTTTCACCCCTACAGAACAAACAAAAACAGGAGTGATTATATATCCTGGAGCCAAGGTAGAACCAGAAGCATACAGTTATTATGCACAGCAATTAGCGGAATCTGGTTACACGGTAATCATCCCAAATATGAATTTTAACTTTGCCATCTTCGATATAAATGAAGCGGAGTCAATTATGAAACAGTTTACTGACATTGAACAATGGGTTATTGGAGGGCATTCACTTGGTGGAGTCGCTGCCGCTTCCTTTGCGTATGACCACCTTTCAAGTATAAGTGGACTTATTTTATTAGCTTCCTACCCTAGTGATGCTAATGATTTTTCACATACAGATTTACCTATTCTTTCCCTTTATGCACAATATGATCAGTTAACGACTGTAGAAACAATTAACGAAACAAAGCAATTGCTTTCATCCGAAGCGACATTATCTGAAGTGACAGGCGGAAATCACGCCCAGTTCGGAATGTATGGCAAACAAGATGGAGATGGAGAAGCAACCATTTCCGTTAAAGAGCAGCAACAGTTTATCGCGAAAGAAACGATTCATTGGTTAGAAGAATGTATTGATTAACATGAAAGCCGGTAAAAACCTTTGAGTTTTTACCGGTTTTTTACCTAATATATGGATGTTTCTCAGACGCTCTGTGGCGAAATTAGAATACATTTTACGGATAAACCTATCGTTAATAAAAAATAGAACAAGCTTTTTTATCAATCAAATAAATTGTAACCATTATTTGCATCGTGTAAAATTAAATCGTGTACGATTTAATTTGGTGTTAGGGGGATTTGAAATGGAGACAATTTATGATTTTGAAGTAAAGATGACAAATGGAGAATTAAAATCATTAAAGGATTACAAAGGGAAAGTGCTGTTAATTGTCAACACAGCAAGCAAATGCGGGCTTACTCCTCAATTTGAAGGATTGCAAAACTTGTATAATCATTATAAAGAAAAAGGGTTGGAGATCTTAGGTTTCCCTTGCGATCAATTTAACAATCAAGAATTTGATTCTATTGAAGAAACAACTCAATTTTGCCAGTTGAACTACGGCGTTACTTTCCCGATGTTTGCTAAAATTGATGTAAATGGGGAAAATACCGATCCATTGTTTACTTTTTTAAAAGAAACAAAAAAGGGCTTGCTATCGAAGAATATTAAATGGAACTTTACTAAATTCCTTGTCGACCAAAACGGCCAAGTCGTTGAGCGCTACGCACCAACAACAGAGCCAAATAAAATCGAAAATGATATACTGACATTATTAACACAATAATAACGGAAACAAGGTGATTGCTCTGGAAGACTTCTTAACTTTGAAAAAACAACTATGTTTTGCCGTATATGAAACAGCTGGTGAATTCAATAAACTATATACAAGCATACTGCAGCCTTTTGATTTAACGTATCCGCAATATTTGGTTTTGCTCGCTTTGTGGGAACATAAAGCTCTTACTGTCAAAGAATTGGGAGAGCAATTACATTTAGGCACCGGTACTTTGACACCGATGATTTCTCGAATGGAAGCAAAAGGATGGGTTAAAAAAGAACGCTCCAAAGAAGATGAAAGAAAAGTTATTGTTTACCTCCAAGAAAAAGCCTATCAAGAAAAAGCCGACATCACAACTAGTGTCGCTGAAACAATCGAATCTTGTCATATTGAGCGAGAGCAATATGAGCAATTGATGCAGCAGTTAAACAATCTGCACAACAAACTGACAGAACGAACAAAATAGCTATGTATGAACAAAAGCAGATATCCTAGGGGTATCTGCTTTTGTTATGTATCTTTATTTCATTTGACTTGTAAATTCCGCATATTGAGGAGTCGGCATGCTGTACCCACCTGCTACCTCCATAAGTTGACCCGTGATATAAGCAGAATCATCACTTGCATAAAACAGCACTGCTTTGGCAATGTCATTTGGTTCACCCATACGATTTAATGGCACATGGTGTAAAAATGACTCGATAAACTCTTCTGACATATTGGATAAAGCAGCTTTCGTCGCAATAATGCCTGGCAACACTGCATTACAGCGCACATTTTGCTTCGCATATTGAGTAGCAATATTTTCTGTCAATGAATTGATGGCTGCTTTTGATACACAATAAGCCATTCTTGATAAGTCAGGTACAACCGAACCGATTGTCGAAATGTTAACAATGCTGCCGCCCCCGTTTTTAATCATATGAGGCACAGCGGCTTTACTTGGCAAATACACACTTTGTAAGTTATCTTTTACTATTTCAAAAAACTTGTCTGTATCGCCATTCACAAGGTCACGGTCATATCGAACGTCTGTCGCTCCATAATTATTAACAAGAATATCGATTTTACCTTCATTCTTAACGACTTCTTCAATCATGTTTGTATATGTTTCCTCTTCTCTGGCATTAAAGTATACAAACTTGGCTATACCGCCTTTTTCAGCAATTGAAGCAATCACTTCATTCGCCAATTCTTCATTTCGTGCAGCCACATAAACAATCGCGCCATGTTCAGCCAAAAGTTCCGCTGATGCTAAACCAATCCCTTTTGTTGCGGCAGTGACAACCGCCACTTTATTTTCTAATTTTTTCATCGCAGCATTCCTCCGTAAAATTCTGTTAAATAAAAGCATTACTAATATTATACCAAAATAACGCTTTCATTCTAAAAATATCTTTTGGTTAATTTTGTGAGAGAATTAATTGATTGTCATTTTTATTTAGTTTACATAACATTAATATGGTAAAGTTGAGGGGTGATTATCTTACAATAAGTGGATGTTGCTGAGGAGCTCTGTAGTGAAATTAGAATGTATTTTGATGATATGTTAGTCATTCGCGCACAATACACCAAATATCCATTAATAGGTAAATTGTTTGTTTAGTTTGCATAAATAATATAAAAATAAGAGTACCATAAATAGCACTCTTGTTTTTCTTATTATTTGATGATGCCACTAATAAATGCAAAGAAATTCATTAATTCCTCAGTTGTTGCAAAAGCCGCTTGAGCGGAATGATCATTTCCCCCGCCTTTTCCATTGTACGCTAGCAGATGCTCTTTGAAGAGTTTTCCGCACGAGATATCTTGTGAGCCGTTACAAGTCAACAAAATTTTATTTTCTGAAGTAGTAGCTAATAAAAGGCAAGCTTCCTTCTTTTCTGTTATGAGGTTGGCAAGATTTTTTAAGTCAGCGAATGACTTATCCTCAAATGTAACCGTAATCA
>JBJEFL010000068.1:2400-15041 GCA_051873995.1 Bacillus sp. (in: firmicutes) | reverse complement strand
AAAAAAAAGAGCCTAATTGGCTCCCTTTGCTGAAAAACTTGAACACATTTACTTACAGACCTTTACAGCTTCTTGAAATCATTCTTACCCTTTTTGAATGAAAAACTTAAACACACCATTTTCTTCTGTTGCTTGCAACAGCTCATGACCGCCTGATTTTGCCCAAGCAGCTAAATCTGCTTTTGCTCCTTTATCCGTTGCATGCACTTCCAACACTTCTCCTGATTGCAATTCATTCATTGCTTTTTTTGTCTTAACAATCGGCATTGGGCATGCTAATCCTTTTGCATCTAATACTTTGTTTGAATTCATCATACATCTCTCCTCATTATATTCTTCTTCGTCACTAATCGATTTCACATAAGACCCGCTCTATTTGAAACAGTATCCTCCTAAATCCTGGTTCAAAACAACAGCCTATTTCACTGTTTTTTCAGTTGAGCCATTCCATTCGCTCATGCCCGGAATCACATTGAATACTTGAGTAAACCCTGCAGCTGCTAATTTTTGTGCCGCTAAATCGCTGCGGCTACCTGTACGACATACGACAAAAATAGCCACATTTTTATCTAACTTACTTAACCCATCCTCTAATTCTCCTAACGGCAAAGACTTCGCCCCCAAAATATGATTGAAGGCAAATTCTGCCGATTCTCGTACGTCTAACACGAGCATATCTTCATTATCAGCCATTTTTTGTTGAAGCTCTTTATTTGAAATGACATATGGATGCTTACTTTCTGTTTGTTCATCATTTTCATTTGCCTTGCGAAGGTAATGCTTTAGTACATTTTCTTCTTCAATTGTCCCGACATATTGATGCCCTACACTTTCCGCCCAAGCTTTCAGATCAGCCGTAGATCCTTTATCTGTCGCTTGTACTTCCAAAACTTCCCCAGGCTGTAATCCATTCATGGCTTTTTTTGTCTTAACAATCGGCATTGGGCATGCTAATCCTTTCGCATCTAAAATAGAGTTTGTTTGAATCATGTTTATCCTCCTTACCAAAAGTACCTTGTGGGGTATTTACCAATCCAAAGCTACCTTTTTTTCCTCTATATAAATAAGTTAACATTTCCTTCTTCTGCATCCGCTAAATAGGCCGCTACACCTGCATACTCAATTCCATCTAGCAATTCTTGCTGCTGTAACCCTAATAAATCCATTGTCATTGTACAAGCCACAAGTTTAATATCTTGTTCTTGAGCCATTTCAATGAGCTGTGGAAGCGGAATCGCATTATGTTTCTTCATGACATGCTTAATCATTTTTGGACCCATTCCAGCAAAATTCATATTGGACAAGCCCATTTTGTCTGCCCCTCTCGGCATCATCTTAGCAAACATTTTTTCAAGAAAGTTTTTATTAGCAGTCAACGGTTCATCCTTACGTAAAGCATTCAATCCCCAAAACGTATGAAAAATCGTTACTTCATGATCATAAGCCGCTGCTCCGTTTGCGATAATATAGGCTGCCATCGCTTTATCATAATCACCACTGAATAAAATGATTGTCGTCTTTTTCTTTTGTTCCATCATTCAAAGTATCCCCCTTGCCATCTATACCCTTATAGGTATCTGATGTTTTATATAATATACCCTATTAGGTATAAAATCAACTATAAATACTTGAATATTAAAAAGAGTTTATCCAACACTTAATGACCTCTGGGATCAATTATGATGGACTTTTAGCCTTCTAAACCCCAAATTAGCCGCAACATCATGTTCACTTCATTACTGACAATGTTATATAATTGCTTGAAATACAAAAAGCAACCAAGATGGCTGCTAGTTTATTTATTCATTTGTACAAGTTGCTCTTCTTTTCGCTTTTTCAACATAATTGTAGCGAAGTCTACCAATTCTCGTTGTGGAATTAAACGGCACTCTGCCTGCCCCACTTTGCCGATTGAAATCCAATGGCATTTCTCGAATGCACGGCCAATATCCGTAAAATAGTCCACATCGTACATATATTCTTCATATTCTTTCCAAACACGTTCCCCATTTTCCATAATCGGTGAACCTTGTTGATATGTAAAACAACTATCCGCTTTGTATTCTGCTAAGTGCAACGACGTGTTATTCTCATATCCGACTCCAATCAGCAAAACCATCGCCTTCAAGTCATATAATTTTTGCAATGGTGACTGCTCACCTAAGGCAAATGATAGACTTTGTTCACTTGTAATATCCACAGCATGCTTTCCCCATGCGGCAAAGCTTGAAGTCGGATGATTGGAGCGAACCACCCCTTCGTAGGTTCGGAAGCATTCCACAATTTTACCCATACCAAGTGTGGGTGTTGTCTTTGGATCGAAAGCAGGCATCTCCTGACGAATGATATCCCACCATTCTTCAGGTACAGGCGGGTTTTCCCAATACAACGGATCACTTAAATCAGCAGATTGTGTCGGCATAACGATGGTACCTTCTTGCCCTACGACGTTCATCAGCGCTTCAATAACAGCAACCGGGCCACCACAAACCCATCCTAATGACTTTAAAGAAGAATGAACAATAATGGTCATCCCTTGTTCTAAACCTAAATGTTGAAAATCTTTCATTAAGCTATGTACAGTGTTTGGCAATGCTTGTTGTTTTCCCTTCATCAACGACTCCCTCCTCTCTTCCATAAGTATACCATACGTCGAATCTTCTTTATCGCCTACAATTAACACTGCATATATATTGTTAAATCCATTTTATGATACACTATGAAAAACAGCTATCGAAAGGTGGAAGAGAGTAATGAGTTTTAAAAAACAAGATCAATTTCAAGCCTTATTGGATAAATATACAGAGCTCTTAGTCGGAGAAACAAATGATGAATTAAGGGAAAAAGTATGTACATGGGCCTTGTACAGCCATATTGCGAAATCTATGCCCAACTTGGCGAATCACTGGAATAAGGAATTTCCGGACGCAAAAATAGAACTGAAAGAACTGATGCTTGAAATTAAACAATTAAACGAACAACATCGACAACAAAATCAGAAGCAATAGAAACTTTAAAAAACGCTCCGTTACAGCTTAGCCTCATTACAATAACGACCATTAGGTAGATGGTCGTTATTATGCCTAATTTAGTCACATCAGCCAGTAGTTCTTCGGACTGCTGACTGATTATATCCGCTTTTATCCCGACACCAATGAGGAGAAGAGCTACTACTGAACACTGTTAAATACTTTCATAATTTTTTTATCCACATGCTTCTGTAAATCTATAATTATCCCCTCTTCTAATTGAATAATCGATTTTGTTGGGTTATACGGATGATTCATAATGACAGACCCCATTGACCCATCAGAAAGAAGCACTTTCTTTCCCACCAACGTTTTCATCATGTTTTGCAAAAAAATAATCATTACCTTCGTATCAAATTTACCGAATTCATCATGATCCATTTTCATTATGACATCATGAAAATGTAAAGCCGCTCGATACGACCGATCAGACGACATTGCATGAAAAACATCCGCTACAGCCACTATTTTCGAATATAGGTGAATTTGCGAACCCTTTATTCGAAAAGGATACCCCCTACCATCTTCGCGTTCATGATGCTGTAAAGCTACTAGTGAGATTGTATCTGCTAAATAAGGGGTCCTTCTCAATAAACTATAGCCAAAAATAGGGTGTTTTTTGATTTCATTATACTCAGTTTCCGTCAATTTTGTGGACTTATGAAGCAATTCGGTCGCAATCTTCACTTTCCCGATATCGTGAAGAAGGCCAGCAAGCTCCAATTCTTTTCTTTGTTTTTCAGGTAAACCGAACCATTTTCCGATTAAACCGGCAATAATACCTACACAAATATTATGCCGAAATGTATAGCTGCTTTTTTCATGCAATTCTTCAAAAAGATGAAATACATGCGGAATTTCTGTTGCTTCTTCCATAATTGGAACAATATCGTTCACAATATCCTTAATAGGTACATTATCTTTTTCTTTTATGTATGAAAATATATCTTCCATTTGTTGAGTAGCACGCACTACATTTTGTGAAATATCTTCCATCCGAAAGATTGAATTTTTCTTTTCGATTGTTTTAGGAGATTGAATTATTCCAACCTCCTTATGGCTCCGCAATAACTCATCAATTTCCGAAATCGATAAAGGTGTAATTGCAGAGCTTGACGCATCCTTAGTATGTTCTGACATCATAATCTCCTCATTCTCACTCGTAATATCCACAAAAATTACTATATATACAATATTTCGGATATTTTTGCTGTTTTTACACTAAAAGAATACTTGAAATGAGGAATACATGATTTAAACGTATTGCTGTGATTAGGCAAGAATGGATATTTTCTTGCCCAATCACACATAAACTAACAAATATTATTTTTAAGGTTTACATTCAATTTTGTCCCGATTTCTTTTAACTGATGTCCAACCGTACAGGACGCCACACAATAATGGTGTGCCTTAGTCCGACCGTTTTCTTTCTTATGATGCTGATACAGAAAACAGCCGGAGCAAGTTTGCAACTTCTCTTCCAAATGTCGCAATAGCGCTTTTCGTTCTTCTTTTTTCTTCATGCTACCTCCTATTTTTCCACATTCAATTCACTATCGATTTCCGTTCCGGCAATTGCTTGAGATGCAAGCATATCGGCTTCTCTATTCTCTTTCCGCCCAATGAGTGTATATTTCGGGTGAATATTTGAGGCTTTCATTTTTTCCTCAATTCGATCACACCATTTATTTAAGGTATCATCAAAACAAGCCCATTCACCAGACAATTGATTCAAGACGACTTGTGAGTCACCTTTAAATTCACATGTTTGATGGTGAACCCCCATATTTTCTAAGTTGATTAGCGCTTCATAAAAAGCCGCATACTCACTTTCATTACTGGATTCAAGCTCATGCAAGCACTTATTAATACGTCTGCGATAGTGCTTATTGTTTTGCGTATAGTATATGACAATGCCTAGTCCAGATACCCCTTCCTCTTTTAAAAATCCTCCATCAAAATAGACCGTTACATCTTGTGGCTCTTCTTTTATCTCTGTCAAAAGCTTCGTCAGCTCTTTTTTCTGCCATACAACATCTTGTTCATCATAAAATTCAATTGACGACACTCTGCCTGTTCTTTCTAAATCCTCCGCAATCATAAGTGCCTCCTTTGCATCCAGGAAATCTGAATGAAACGGGCAAGAAAGCTTCTTCGGATGCTTATACTTCCAACTTATATATACTTTCATGTCTTTTACACCCCTCTTATTCATATATTTTTTATATTCTTTAATAACTGAAATATTAAACTTTTTTATTAGCTAACCATTTTCCTTCATTTTATCTTATAATAGATATTCAACTTCATAAAGAATACGCGGTTCGAAATCCATCCCGCGATAACAAAACTAGGAGGTTTTTATGTTTAACGAAATTTTTGGATTACTATTTGTACTCGTGAACTTTACAGGTGTTCTTCTCATGTATCGTTTCTTCGGGAAAACTGGATTATTTGCTTGGATTGGTTTTTCAACAGTCTTGGCCAACCTTCAAGTAGTCAAAACGATTGAAATCTTCGGCTTGACGGCTACATTAGGAAATACGATGTATGCCAGTGCTTTTTTAGTCACTGATATTTTGAATGAACGCTACGGAAAGAAAGAAGCCCAAAAAGCTGTTTGGATTGGTTTCTTCTCCTTGCTGGCTATGACAGTAATTATGCAAATGGCATTACTATTCCAGCCACATGAAACAGATTTCGCGCAAGATGCTTTAACGACGATTTTTGGCTTTTTACCTCGTGTTGCACTAGGAAGCTTAGCTGCATTTTTAGTAAGCCAGTTTCTCGATGTTCACTTATTTTCTTGGTTACGAACAAAATTCCCTTCAGACGGCCAATTTTGGATTCGTAACAACGGAAGTACATTAATCAGTCAATTCATCGATACGTTAGTCTTTACTAGTATTGCTTTTCTCGGTGTTTATGATTTCAACATTTGGTTGGAAATCTTCATTACGACTTACTTATTGAAATTTATCGTGTCTGTGCTTGACACACCTTTCGGCTATATTGCGAAACGATTCAAGTTCAAAGAAGAAGAACAAACAAAGCAACAAGTTATTGAAGAAGAAACACCTTTAGCTGCAATAAAATAAACAACAATCCCCGGTAGCGATTCTGCTACCGGTTTTTATATGCAAACAGACTGGTATGCTTTCACATCCCAAAACTTTTCTTTGTATAATAGACAAAGTACAATGAAAGTAAGACGAATACATATTAATAGGAGGCTATAATGCTAGAAGTATACATAGATGGTGCTAGTGCCGGTAATCCCGGCCACAGTGGTGCAGGTATTTTTATGAAAGAAAATGGTGTCGTCGAACGATATTCCATCCCATTAGGCATGATGGAAAATCACGAAGCAGAATATTGGGCACTAATAAAAGCGTTAGAAATTTGTTGTGAAAAAAATGTACAAGTCGCTTCCTTCAGAACAGATTCACAAGCAATCTGGTCTGCCATGGAAAAAGAATTTGCCAAAAATAAAAAATACGCTCCTTTGCTAGAGCGTGCCGTTACATTATCGAAGAATATCCCTCTCTTCTTTATTAAATGGATTCCAAGCGCCCAAAATAAAGGAGCCGATGAGTTGGCTCGAAAAGCGATCATTTTAAGTAAAGAAGGGGAAAAAAGTGAATAAGTCCATATTAGCTGATAGTACCTTACTGCTTGTTGTCTTTATTTGGGGAGCTACTTTTGTCGTCGTGCAAGATGCGATCTCTTTTTTATCACCATTCAGCTTTAATGCTGTCCGTTTTTTTATTGGCTTTCTTATTTTATGTTCGTTTTATCTTATGTTTGTCAAAAATCGAAAAAACCATTTTACAATGAAAAGTATTTTGGCAGGCATTTCAATCGGCATTTGGTTATGTTTAGGATATGGCTTTCAAACATTCGGATTATTATACACGTCTCCCGGAAAAGCTGGGTTTATTACCGGATTGAGTGTCGTACTCGTTCCCTTGTTATCATATTTTTTACTCAAACAAACGCTTCAGATGAATGTCATCATTGGTGTCATTTGCGCAACATTCGGACTATATATGATTACGATGCTGCAAAGCACTTCTTTCGGTAAAGGAGATTTTCTTGTTCTGCTTTGCGCAATGAGCTTCGCTATGCACATTATTGTGACAGGTAAATATGCGAAACAGTACCACGCGATGCCTTTGACACTCATTCAAATATTGACGGTTGCCATTATATCCTTCATTTGCAGTTTATTGTTTGAAGAGCCCGCTGAAATGTATCATATAAATGTTTTGCTGCAAAAAGAAGTCTTTATTGGTATCCTAATAACGGCGATATTTGCAACAGCATTCGCCTTTTTGGCACAAACTTATTTTCAAGCTTATACAACACCGGCCCGTGTTGCCTTAATCTTTTCTCTAGAACCTGTTTTTGCTGCGTTGACCTCTTATTTTATGATTGGAGAAACATTCACGACCAGCATGTTATTCGGCTGTTGCCTCATCTTTGCCGGCATCATCTTATCAGAAATACCGTTCAAAACGAAGAAGAATGAACAGTTTAACAGCTGAATCATGAAAAAAATCGCAATGAATTCATCCATCATTGCGATTTTTTTCATTCATACTAATAATTGTCGTTCCTCAGCAAATTTCAATGCTTGCTTTCTTGTTTCAATATGATGTTGGTTAAGTGTCTCTAATAATGCGATGTAAAAGCTACCATCAAACGTTTTTTGAACTTTTAATGTAATTTCGATAGAAGCGTTGACCAAAATATCCGAAGAACCGGTAGATTCTTTACCAAAAAAAATAAACCCTATGGCGTCGTCCCGAAAAACAAAACCTTTATGTTCTAATCGTTCAATATATTCTTGTACATTCATTCTTTAGCGGCAACCCTTTCAAAACCGTCATTTCTACTTTTTTATCTTACAATATGTACGAATGAAAAGCCACGTTTTTCAAGGTGATAAAAATCAATCAAATTAACAATAATAAGGAGAAGCATAAGATAATCGGAGGTAATTTAAGATGAAAATAGCTATGGCCAGCGATCATGCCGGTTTTCCATTGAAAGAAGAAGTGAAAGAATTATTGCAGCAACAAGGGCATGAAGTGCTCGATTTCGGAACGAATAGTACGGAGCCTAGTGATTTACCGGACAGTGTTTACCCTGCGGCATTAGCGGTGGGAAAAAAAGAAGCCGAGCGAGGAATCTTCATCGATGGAGTCGGATATGGAAGTGCATTGATTGCCAATAAAATATACGGCATAACAGCTGTTGTGTGCCAGGATCCTTTTTGCGCACGCCTTGCACGGGAGCATACAGATAGTAATGTTTTATGCCTTGGAGGAAAAATTATCGGTTCAGCCATCGCACTCGAAATCATCGACGTATGGATGAAAACAGACTTTTTTAAGGGCATCGAAAAATATGAACTTCGCGTCAAAAAGGTTAACGATATTTCAGAAAAACATCTAAAAAAACTATCGGAAATCTAGCAAAAAACAGCTTAGATTAAGGACAAATAAGCGGTTGGAGCAGCGTCTGAAAAATCATTCGAGGACTTCTCAGACAGCTCCCTTTTAACATATTTATTTGGCAATTAAGCTAGGTACTTCATGTAAAGATTTCACACTATACGTTACATTCGCCAACACTTCATCCAATGGTGACACAAGATCTTTAATAAACACCGTCCGAATTCCTGCACTATGGGCAGCACGCAAACCATTTTCGCTATCTTCTAATACTAGCGCCTCTTCCGGCTTCACTTGCAAGGCTTGTACGGATTTAAGATAAATCTCCGGATTCGGCTTCGAGTGGTTTACTTCATCTCCGCAGATGATGTTATCGAAGTAAGAATAAATGCCTGCTTTCTTTAAAATGTATTCTGTTTTGACACGTTCTGTAGATGTAGCTACACCTAGTTTCAGTTGTTGCTTTTTCAAAAAATCTAATAATTCAATTAATCCTGTTTTTTTCGGGATATCATTTTCTTCATAATAAGCAATTGTTCGTTCTTTTTTCTTTTTCCAGACTTCCTTAAAAGGAAAGTCAGCTCCATATACTTGTCTATATTCATTTTGAATGAACGCTTCATTCGTTCCGATAATTCGTATATTCAAATCCTTATCAAATTCATAAGGGTACTCATTCATTACTTCCTCGGTAATTTTTATCCCTAATAATTCACTATCGAACATCAATCCATCCATATCAAAAATTACGGCTTTTATCATCTAATAAATCTCCTTGTCTATAGCTGTTCTTACTAATAGGGTAAAAAACTTTTCGCTAGTATTCAATAGCAAGATAATCCATTTTCCTACTATTCGAATCATAAAATCAATTTAACAGTCAATTCATGTTTTTATAACAGGATGTTAAAAATTACTCCAAAGAGCATCCAATGGCTTCCAAAATAGCCCCGATTGCCTGCACCCAGCATCCTACCGTGTTTAGCCTTTTTCCTGTTTCATGATCTTCCGGCAATAGTGCGGCAATTGTTTGCATAGCCAAACCGATTGTCTGAATAAGACTGCCGTATATTCCGTACAAAGCACTCAATTCAAATTCTGTTTCGATGGCATTTTCGTAGCAATAAATGAAGGTTAAACCTGTGCCAAACGTTTGTAATCCGTTTCCTTCAGCTTGCAGAAATTGATTGGATATCGGATTGGCAAACGGCAGATTATTGCCGGCAATTTCTATTACATTCCCGCTCGCATCAATCATATTTCCAATTTTGAATAGATTGTAATTTTCCTCTGCATCGGCCATTATTGCGCTCGCTGTCGCTTGTAAACTATCACCGACCAAGTCAATCCTTTTTAATGTGTCTGTTTCTAAAAATGTGAATGGCGTATTGCCGATGGCCGATAATGTCGTCCCCACTGCATCCAACCATGTAGCACCCTCTATTATTTGTTTTTTATCCAATATTGTCACCATCCAAGATTGCCCTTATTGCAGTTTATACAAAAAAAAATTATTAGTTCTTTGATTATTTTATTAATTGTGTGGCTTATTCACCCCATAGGAAACAAGCGAAAGAAATGGTCATACAGGATTTCACTGTCTACTAAATGTGGTATTTGATAACCTCCTATATAAGCTAAAACGGGGATGTCCAGAAAGGTCATCCCCGTTTAATATTTTCCAGAAAATATTTATCCTTTATAATTTCCACTCTTGTCGGTTACTTTGCAAGGCATTTTCTCCATACGGTCACAATCCTTTAGCGACAATCATTGCAGAATCTATGAAACATCAAAGAAAATAACATCGCACCTTTAGACAAAAGAGCAATTAGAGCGTCTGAAAAGTCCTTTTGGTTTAAGCATCAACAATTTTAATATCATTATCAACTAGAACAGCTTTTAACTGTTTAGATTCAGGTTCATCATAAATATGATCGGCAATTCCATCCTCTAAATGTTCTTGGATTGCTCTTCTAAGTGGTCTTGCACCAAATGAAGGATTATAACCTAATTCAGCTAAACGTTCTTTAACTTCCATTGGTACTTCGAGGGTAATTCCTTCAGCTTCAAGCATTGTATGAAGTTCAACCAACATTAAGTCAACAATTTGAACTAAATGTTCTTTATCCAAACTATCAAATTCAATGATGCTGTCAAAACGATTCAAGAATTCCGGTTTAAAGTATTGATTTAAAGATTGAAGTACAGACAATTTCTCTTCTACTCCCTCTTTATTGAATCCTAGTGTACTGATTTTATCGGATGTTCCGGCATTACTTGTCATAATAACGATTGTATTTTTAAAGTTGACTGTACGGCCTTGGCTGTCTGTCAATCTTCCATCTTCAAGAATTTGCAAGAACATGTGCATAACATCCGGATGTGCTTTTTCGATTTCATCCAATAAGACGATGCTGTATGGATGTCTTCTTACTTTTTCAGTCAATTGCCCTGCTTCTTCATGACCGATATATCCTGGAGGTGAACCAATCAATTTAGAAACACTATGTTTTTCCATATATTCACTCATATCGAGTCGAACCATTGCATCTCTCGTTCCAAATAACTCTTCTGCAAGAACTTTCGAAAGCTCCGTTTTACCGACACCAGTTGGACCTACAAAAAGGAATGAACCAATTGGGCGATTTTTCGCTTTCAGACCTGCACGGCTTCTGCGGATTGCTTTTGCCACTTTTTGCACAGCCTCTTCTTGTCCGATTACTTTTTGAGAAAGATGTTCCATCAAGTGTTTCATTCGTTGTACTTCATCTTCTTGCATTTTACCTACCGGGATACCTGTTTTTTCCGAAATGATTTCTTGAATATGTTGCACATTTACAACTGGTTTTGCAGGATTGCCTTCTTCAAGCATTTTTTCTAATTTGTCTTCTTCATCACGTAATTTAGCCGCTTGTTCATAAGCTTCTTTTTGAAGAGCTTCTTCTTTTTCTTTATGCACCGCTGCTAGTTTTTGTTTAATTTCTTCTTCTCCTGCTGTTTCGATGGTCAGGTTCAATTTAGAACCAGATTCATCCATTAAATCAATCGCTTTATCCGGTAAAAATCGATCTTGAATGTAACGATGAGAAAGCTCAACAGCAGCAACAAGTGCTTCGTCTGTATAATCAACATTATGGTATGCTTCATAACGTTCTTTCAATCCTTGCAAAATAGCAATTGTTTCTTCAACAGTCGGTTCATTTACTTGCACTGGTTGGAAACGACGTTCAAGCGCTCCGTCCTTTTCAATTTGACGATACTCTGCAAGCGTTGTTGCCCCAATCAATTGCAATTCTCCGCGAGCCAAAGCAGGTTTCAAAATATTGCCCGCATCCATTGAACCTTCCGCTGAACCAGCACCTACAAGCTGATGAATTTCATCAATAAATAGAATCACATTTTTTCGAGCTTGCAATTCAGCAATCAATTGCTTCATGCGTTCTTCAAATTGTCCTCTAATTCCTGTATTGGCAACTAAAGATGCTACATCCAATAAATATACTTCTTTTGATTGTAGTTTGACCGGCACATTGCCTTCCGTAATTTTCAATGCCAAGCCTTCAGCAATAGCCGTTTTACCTACACCTGGTTCACCGATGAGCACAGGGTTATTTTTTGTTCTTCTATTTAAAATTTCAATAACACGTTTAATTTCGTCTTCTCGTCCAATGACAGGATCAATCAATCCAGCTCTCGCATTATTTGTCAAATTACGTCCGAATTGATCAAGCAATCCTTCCCCGCTTTGCTTTCCAGCTTGTGGCATTTGCGCCTGTCGCGGTTGCATGGATGAAGGTTGATCTGCCATAAACGGCTGGTCGTTCATTCCACTTAAGAAAGAATTCATCTTAAATGGATCGAAACCAAAATGTTTATTACCTGTAGCCGCCAATGAACCTAATTTATTACGTTCTTCTTTATAACATGAAGAACATAAATAATGATTTTCTTGCTGACCATTGACACGCAACTTCAATTGTACATTCGCTTCATTTTGCTTACATTTTTCACATAACATAATGGGTTTCCTCCTTTAAGATCTTGTTCTTTCATATTTCAAGGTAGATAGTTTGACTTTGACTATCTTTGACCTTAACTCTATTATAGTTTGACCTTCTTTGACTTTCAAGTACTTTAATCAAATTTTTTT
>JBJEFL010000068.1:0-2300 GCA_051873995.1 Bacillus sp. (in: firmicutes) | reverse complement strand
ACTCTATTATAGTTTGACCTTCTTTGACTTTCAAGTACTTTAATCAAATTTTTTTAAAAAAATTAGTTTTAAATGAATTTCAGGAAATAAAGCCAGCTGGCTAATTAAAAGTGGGTTGGAGTAGCAAGTATTTTGGAGCAACATTCAATCTATACGCGCTACTTGTTAGTAGACACAAAAACAACTAAAAACAAAAAGGCTGCTCAATTTAAAATCAAGCAGCCTTTTTTATACTTATAAAAATTTAGAATATAACCCTTTTAATTCATGCTGTTTTAACATATCAGTTACTTTTTCTATATCAAATTGCCATTTTGCTGAATGAATATCCATTTGTAACGGTACATCACATTTGATCGTTGCCAATTCACGTGATAAATGTAACATATCCAATGACTCCTCGATTTTTCGACGTTGAGCCGGTGTTAATGAAGCTAAATTTGCCAATATCCCCTCAACCGAATCAAATTGTTGCAATAATTTAATGGCCGTCTTTTCGCCGATTCCTTTAACACCAGGATAATTATCAGCCGTATCGCCCATTAACCCTTTCAAATCAATCATCTGCTTTGGCTTGATTCCTTTCCACTCAACAAAGGTCGCTTCATTATGAACCTCATAATTACCGTATCCTTTTTTCAATAATGTGACGAAAATATGGTCATCAATCAACTGCAGCATATCTTGGTCACCTGTCAAAATGTTCATGCTATATGTTGAACTGGCATTTTTCGCTATCGTACCAATACAATCATCCGCTTCGTAACCGACTACTCCGATATTCGGAATATCGAAGGCCGCTACAGCTTCCTTCGCCAAATCGAACTGCGGAATCAATTCAACCGGGGGCGCACCACGGTTCGCCTTATACTCCGGAAACTTCTCCGTACGGAACGTTTTGCTACCCATGTCCCAACAAACAGCCACATGTTCTGGATTAAAATGCTCTGTCGCCAGCAATAAATGTTTCAATAAACCTTGCACGCCGTTCGTTGGCACACCTTTTGAATTGTACATAAATTGACCTGTCATGCCTGTCGCATAAAAAGCCCGAAATAGTAACGCCATTCCATCAACCAATAAAAAACTAGGCTTGTTAGTAGTAATCAATCTCTTCACCTCTATAAAAAATGCTGTTTTTACATTGTAACACAGCTTCTTTATGACAAATAGAGAGAAAGATTCATACTCAAACATATAACGATTAATTTTCTTCATCTTTAGAATTCTCTCGTGTTGGATCATCTTCATTACGTATCCGTTTATTAAGAACGCTTATCTTGCCGTTACTATGTTCATAAAAGCGAACAGTTAAAGGGGGTGGTGGTCCACCAAAGATAGATGGATCATACTCTTCTGCCTTATAGTATTGTTCTTCCAAATGCAGAGTTTGCCCAAGTGCCTGTAATATAGCTCCCACCACTTGTACCCAATTTCCAGTTGTATTCAAATTTTGACCAAATTCACTTGAACTCGGGAATCCACCCGAAAGAGTTTGCATACCTAAACCAATAATTTGAATCATCGTCCCATATGCCTCTTCCACACTAGATAAAGTTGGATGAATTTTAGTAAAGATAAAGGACAATAAGATACCAAGCAATTGTATAGCATTTCCTTGCGTCTGTATTAAAGTACGTAATTTTGTCAAATCCATCGGTATTAAGTAACCAGCTATTTCTTCAATATTTCCACCATCTTGGATAATATTCCCTATTTTATTTAATGTTAAGTTTGTTTCATCTTCAATTTGTATAGTTGTGCCACTGACTTGAATAGTATCTCCAACAAGATTTAAATTATTGGCTAACTCTGTACTAATAAAAGTCAATGAAGGGGTATTGCCAAGTGCGGAAATGATTGTCCCAACTACTTCTACCCACATCGCCACTGTCGTGACTTCTGTTCTATTTAATGTATATGCCGATATGCTTGATTCATCGGAATCGTCTTTGGAAGAAATTTGACGTTTTACAAAATATTCTTTTTCATATAGCTCTTTTTCATCATAAAATAATCGATCCATACTTTCCATGTAAAGATCACCAACTAATAGCACCCAAAATTGAAGGACAGTAAAACTCCTGTCCTGTCATGATTTTTATCTACAACTGTATAAACGTGGGGTGCACTGCCATATATATTCCTAATATGATAAAAATCTAATGTTGCTCTATTTTATACAATCCCGAGAAATTTGTTCCATTGTGCATACGCCCATTTTCACGATAATAAGTGTTAATTTTTGAGTATGTGTGCAACTTGATCGATTGCTTGTTGCATTTTCTCACTGTTTACTG
>JBJEFL010000067.1:0-2916 GCA_051873995.1 Bacillus sp. (in: firmicutes) | reverse complement strand
CGTTGCATGTTCGCACCCATTAGGGCACGGTTGGAGTCATCGTTCTCTAAGAAAGGAATACACGCAGTCGCTGCTGATACTACTTGCTTAGGAGATACATCCATGTAGTCAACACGGTCATTTGGAACAACTGTATTTTCACCACGGAAACGAGCTACAACTTCATGATCCAAGAAAGTGCCATCTTCTGCTAAACGAACATTCGCTTGGGCAACTACATAATTGTCCTCTTCGTCAGCAGTTAAATAATCTATATGACTTGTTACTTTTCCTGTTTCAGGATCAACTTTTCTGTAAGGTGTTTCGATGAAACCAAAACGGTTAACTTTCGCGAAACTAGAAAGTGAGTTGATCAAACCGATATTCGGTCCCTCTGGCGTTTCAATCGGACACATACGGCCATAGTGAGAATAGTGAACGTCACGAACTTCCATACCAGCGCGCTCACGCGTTAGACCACCAGGTCCTAATGCTGATAGACGGCGTTTGTGAGTCAATTCTCCAAGTGGGTTTGTTTGGTCCATGAATTGCGATAATTGAGAGCTTCCGAAGAACTCTTTAATTGACGCGATTACAGGGCGAATATTGATTAATTGCTGTGGAGTAATCGTGTTAGTGTCTTGGATAGACATTCTTTCACGTACTACACGTTCCATACGAGATAAACCGATACGGAATTGGTTTTGTAATAACTCACCAACAGAGCGAAGACGACGGTTACCTAAGTGGTCGATATCGTCTGTATCGCCTACTGAATGCAATAAGTTAAAGAAATAACTAATAGACGCAATGATATCTGCAGGAGTGATATTTTTAATTTCTTCCTCGATATTAGCATTGCCGATAATGTTGATTACATTTTCGCTGTCTGATTCAGTTGCTGAGTAAATTTTAATTGATTGAAGCAGCACATCATCTTCTACAACGCCACCGAAAGGCTTAAATGTTTTAAAGCCAATACCTTCTTCCAAGAATGGAAGAATACGATCAAGCGTACGACGATCTAAAATCGTTCCTTTTTCAACGATAATTTCTCCTGTTTCAGGATCAACTAGCGTTTCAGCAATTCGTTGATTGAATAAACGATTTTTAATGTGAAGCTTTTTGTTCATTTTATAGCGGCCTACATTCGCTAAATCATATCGTTTCGGATCGAAGAAGCGTGATACAAGTAAGCTTTTCGCATTTTCGACTGTAGGTGGTTCACCTGGTCGTAAACGTTCATATATTTCAATAAGCGCTTTTTCAGTACTTTCTGTGTTATCTTTTTCAAGCGTATTGCGTAAGTACTCGTTTTCACCAATTAGATCGATGATTTCTTGGTCAGAACCGAAGCCTAAAGCACGAAGAAGTACCGTAACTGGCAGCTTTCTTGTACGGTCGATTCTCACATACACAACATCTTTTGCATCTGTTTCATACTCCAACCATGCGCCACGGTTTGGAATAACAGTTGCTGTAAAGCCTTTTTTACCGTTTTTATCTACTTTATTGCTAAAGTAAACACTCGGAGAACGAACTAACTGAGAAACAATTACACGTTCTGCTCCGTTAACGATAAATGTACCTGTTTCCGTCATTAATGGGAAATCGCCCATGAATACATCCTGGTCTTTTACTTCCCCTGTCTCTTTATTGACAAGACGGACTTTTACACGTAGAGGAGCTGAATAAGTAACATCACGTTCCTTTGATTCCTCTACTGAATATTTCGGTTCACCTAAGCTGTAATCAATGAATTCCAGCGATAGGTTTCCTGTGAAATCCTCAATTGGAGAAATATCTTTAAACATTTCTCTCAATCCTTCATCCAAGAAGTTTTGGTAAGAAGCTGTTTGGATTTCGATTAAGTTTGGTAACTCTAGCACCTCGCTAATGCGTGCATAACTTCTGCGTTGGCGGTGTCGTCCATACTGAACAAGTTGACCTGTCAACAGATTCACCCCTCAAATCAAGCGTTATAAGAATCTATCGTCTATCTGGACAAATACAGTCCTTCTAGACAAAAAGAAAATGGTTTCATATCAAAACCATAATTCACAAAAAACGAACTATTATTATATATATATTGACCTCTTGCCCACAGTTTATACTATCGTTTTTAAAGAAAATGAGCCGAGATTATATATATGCATTTTATAATACTATCATAGCCCGTTTTGAGAGTCAATTTTTTTCGACATCAAAATGAAATAGCCTTTTTTCTTTACAATTACATCTACATTTCCGAACAAACTCTCCATCTTTTCCATTGCAGATGGAGCGCCTTGTTTTTTCTGAATGACTACCCAAAGCTCTCCGCCTGGTCTTAGGTGATTGTAGCTTCGTTCGAAAATTTCATGAACAACTTGTTTTCCTGCCCTAATAGGCGGATTTGTTAAGATTGCTGCAAAAGATGTATGTTCTATAGAAGAAAAGACATTACTCTCGTGTATATATACATTCGATATATGATTGAGCTCCGCATTCTCTTGCGCCAGTTGTACAGCTCGCTCATTAACATCTACCATCTCAACCTTTACTTGCGGATAGGCATACGCCATGCTCAATCCGACCGGACCATATCCGCAACCAACATCTAACAGATTCCCTTCTATTCCTTCCGGATAAGAAAAAGCTTCTATTAGCAAGCGCGAACCAAAGTCCACTTCTTTTTTCGAAAATACACCATTATCCGTTTTGAAACGAAACGATTTGCCTCGCAACGTGTAATCCCAATACTTCGGATTACTTTCTGCACTTGGATTTTTGGAGTAGTAATGATTGGTCAAAGGACAAGCCTCCTTTAGAAAGGAAATTTTGAAGATCAGGTTCATAGAAGATGAATAAGGAAGAACAAACTTTTTAAGGCTTTGCCTTTTATTAACTTAGCCAAAAAAAGCTCGCTGGATTCAGCGAGCTCTTTTTTAAGCAACA
>JBJEFL010000066.1:0-15243 GCA_051873995.1 Bacillus sp. (in: firmicutes) | reverse complement strand
ATTATGAGGAGGTGCAAGTATGTACGCAATTATCGAAACTGGTGGTAAACAAATCAAAGTAGCAGCTGGAGATGTAGTTTATGTTGAAAAACTAAACGCAGCTGAAGGCGAAACAGTTACTTTCGACAAAGTTTTATTCGTAGGTGGAGAAAACGTGAAAGTTGGTAGCCCAACTGTTGAAGGCGTTACTGTAACAGGTAAAGTTGAAAAACAAGGCAAACAAAAGAAAATCATCGTTTTCAAATACAAAGCGAAGAAAAACTACCGTAAAAAACAAGGTCACCGTCAACCATACACTAAAGTTGTTATTGAAGCAATCAACGCGTAAGGTTTACGATGATTACTGTAAAATTTGATTACACACAAGGAAAGATTTCATCTTTTACCTTGAGTGGTCATGCCAATTTTGCAAAACACGGTTCTGATATTGTATGTGCAGGGGCGTCAGCTGTTACATTCGGTGCTGTAAATAGTATAATAGGCTTGACCGATGTGAAGCCTATCATTGATACAAACGGTGATGGCGGCTATCTTCACTGTCGCATTCCAGCAGATTTATCGGCGGAATCGGAAGAAAAGGTTCAGCTTCTTCTTGAAGCAATGCTTATTTCTTTACAAACAATTGAACGAGATTATGGGAAATATATTAAAATTTACCTCAACAAGTAGGAGGTGGAACATATGTTAAGATTAGATCTTCAGTTCTTTGCTTCTAAAAAAGGAGTAGGTTCTACAAAGAATGGTCGTGATTCACAAGCTAAACGTCTTGGCGCTAAAGCTGGTGATGGCGAATTAGTATCTGGTGGTTCAATTCTTTACCGTCAACGCGGTACAAAAATTTACCCAGGTGAAAACGTAGGACGCGGTGGAGATGATACTTTATTCGCGAAAGTGGACGGAGTTGTTCGTTTCGAACGTTTCGGTCGTGATCGTAAAAAAGTTAGCGTATATCCAGTTGCACAAGAAGCTTAATGCTTCATAGGAAACTCTAGCCTTAAGGTTAGAGTTTTCTTGTTTATTCAGAAAATATATCGGAATCGTATTGATAGGAAAAATAATAATAACCGTTTTATATAGGATTCCGGTTTTTCTTTGCGATTGGGTATGTTTGCTGAAAATACACTGCGTTTATTAAAACAGCCTTCTTTCTAGTGCCTCGTTACATTACTCATTAACAATTATTTCTTTTCTGCTATACTTAGCTTATATAGTTTTTACAAGGGGAATTTAATCATCGTTCAAGTGATGACATGATTGGAAATTAGGAGAATATTTATATATGAAGAAAAATTGGGGTATTCTTGAGCTATTGGGATATTCACGTCATGATTGGTTGAACAAAATCCAGTTAATAAAAGGGAATGTTGAACTCGGGAAGATAGATGATGTGAAAGAAATAATCAATCAGATTGTCAATGAGGCAAAGCATGAAGCGGAACTTTCTAACTTGAATATGCCGAGGATGGCCGAGCTGCTTCTGACGGGAAACTGGATGAATTGGCCATTTTCATTGGAATATGAAGTACTTTCTGTAAGTAAAGGCTGTTCGAATATTGATGAATACATGTATAATTGGACAGTGGAATTCATTCAGACGTTAAGTTCACTAATAGATTTATATGGCGAAAATGCGCTGAAAATTACGATTTATTGTAGTGAGCAGACAGTTCGTTTTACCTTTGATTTACAGGGAAAGATAAAAGAAGAGCAGACTATGACTCTTTTTTTACAAAAGGGTCCATCATTGGCTGTCTTACATCTTGTTTCATTTACAGAGGAAGAACTTGTTTTTGAGATAGAATTCAATGTTCCAGTTTGAAGATGAGTACATAGTGGCAGCAGTAGATTTAAACAATAGAGGAAGTGATTAAATGTTCGTCGATCAAGTTAAGATATATGTAAAAGGCGGAGATGGCGGTAATGGGATGGTTGCATTCCGTCGTGAAAAATATGTTCCAAACGGTGGTCCGGCAGGTGGAGACGGAGGAAAAGGAGCAAACGTTGTCTTTCAAGTAGAAGAAGGTCTTCGTACGCTCGTTGATTTCCGTTTCAAAAAGCACTTTAAAGCATCACGTGGAGAGCACGGCATGTCTAAAGGTATGCACGGGAAAAATGCAGCCGATTTAATTGTAAAGGTTCCGCCGGGTACGATTGTTCGTGATGACAAAACAGGATTAATTATCGCCGATTTAGTTGAGCATGGACAAACGGCCATCATTGCAAAAGGTGGACGTGGTGGACGTGGAAATTGCCGTTTTGCGACACCGGCTAATCCGGCACCTGAAATTGCTGAAAACGGGGAACCAGGTCAAGAGCGTGATGTTATCTTGGAGTTAAAATTATTAGCGGATGTAGGGCTAGTAGGTTTTCCTAGTGTAGGGAAATCCACTTTATTATCTGTTGTTTCGGCAGCGAAGCCAAAGATTGCAGAATACCATTTCACAACGATTACACCAAATTTAGGTGTGGTCGCTACAGAAGATAACCGCAGCTTTGTTATGGCGGATTTACCTGGACTGATTGAAGGGGCTTCAGAAGGTGTGGGGCTTGGACATCAATTCCTGCGTCATATTGAAAGAACACGTGTCATTGTGCATGTCATCGATATGTCCGGTCTTGAAGGCAGAGATCCATATGAAGATTATGTGACAATCAACAACGAATTGAAAGAATACAACTTACGTCTTACTGAAAGGCCGCAAATTATCGCAGCTAATAAAATGGATATGCCGGATTCAGAAGAAAACTTAAAAGCGTTTAAAGAAAAAGTAGGTGAAGAGGTACAAATTTTCCCGATTTCTTCTTTTACACGTGAAGGTGTTCGAGAATTGTTATTTGCTGTAGCCGACAAGTTAGAGGAAACGCCGGAATTCCCACTTGATCATGAAATGGAAGAAGAAGCAGGCGTACATCGCGTTATGTATAAATTCGAGAAAGATACGGAAGAATTTGAAATTACACGTGAGCCGGACGGACGTTTCGTTGTTTCTGGTGATAAAATTGAAAGATTGTTTGTTATGACTGACTTTAACCGTGATGCGTCAATTGCTCGTTTCGCAAGACAGCTTCGTTCTTATGGGGTAGATGAGGCGTTAAGAAAACGTGGAGCAAAAGATGGCGACACAGTTAAGATTTGTGAATTCGAGTTTGAATTTGTAGAGTAAAGTCTTGGGGTGGATACTTTGAAAAAAAGCGATCATAAATTTTTTTTAGTTCGTGAAGATGTGTTACCTGAAGCAATGCAAAAAACACTTGAAGCAAAAGAGCTAATCCAAAGAGGTAAAGCGGAATCGGTATGGGAAGCGGTGCAGAAGGTGGATTTAAGCAGAAGTGCCTTTTATAAATATCGAGATACGGTATTCCCTTTTCATACGGTTGTAAAAGAAAAAATCATTACATTATTTTTTCATTTGGAAGACCGCTCTGGTACGTTGTCGAATCTGTTAAGGATTGTAGCGGAATCCGGTTGTAATGTTTTGACGATTCATCAAACCATCCCGATTCAAGGAAGGGCAAACGTGACATTATCATTAAATGTAAGTTCCATGAACATGGATATCGATGGTTTGCTCACTGCATTGAAGCAGTTGGAATTCGTCGACAAAGTAGAAGTTTTAGGCTCCGGAGCTTAATGTGAATAAGTAGAAAAAACAGAAGATGGTGAAACTATCTTCTGTTTTTTTACACAAATTCATGTCTTTGAGAGGGATAAAGGAATCATTCGGTAGATGTGCAAAAGCCGAGCTGTAATTGTTGGCATTCTAAAAAAAGTTGTAATAATAATTAAAATATTCTAACATAAAGTCATATATTAAATTTGAGGGAGATTGTGGCTAACATGAAAGTTGTTTATTTGGGTCCGACAGGGACCTTTAATCATTATACAGTTGTGAAAACATTCCCGAATGAGGAGCTTCAGCCGATGGTGACCATTCCCGAATGTTTGGATGCGGTTATGAACGATGAGGCAGACATAGCGGTTGTACCGTTAGAGAATGCGTTAGAAGGCTCAGTGGCGATTACTGTTGATTATTTAGTGCATGAAGTGAAACTGCCGGTTCGCGGTGAAATTAATACGCCGATTGAGCAGCATTTTATGGTTCATCCGGAAAACAGCGGTAGTTGGAAGTCAGTCACGACTGTGTATTCTCACTCCCATGCAATTGCACAGTGCCATAAATTTTTACACGGCGAATTAAAGGGTGTACCGAGTGAAACGGTCACTTCAACAGCGGCAGCAGCTGAATATGTGAGTATGCATCCTGAATTGAAGATAGCGGCGATTGCCAGTGAATTAGCTGCACAAAAATATGGATTGACGATTGTGAAGCCCAATGCACATGATTATGACCATAATAAGACGCGCTTTATTGTTGTCTCTAAAAATGAAGTGGAATTTCATCCAGTGGATGCAGATAAAAATGGTCTGAAAACGACATTGATGATCGAACTTCCGGATAACCATCCAGGTGTACTTCATCAAGTTCTATCTGCTTTTGCGTGGAGAAAGTTGGATTTATCCAAAATTGAATCCCGTCCAATGAAAACGGGTTTAGGAAACTATTTTTTCCTAGTGGATATTGAGATGGGATTGGATGAAGTGTTGATACCAGGAGCGATTCAAGAATTAGAAGCATTGAAATGTAAGGTTTCCATTTTGGGAAGCTATCCTAGCTATTCTATCAAAGGCTTACAAGCCAGCACTGTACAATAATACTGAAAAAGGAGCATCCAAAAGCCGGAATAGCGGCTTTTGGATGCTCCTTTTATTTCATAAAACCTAAACTTTGTCTAGCACAAGCATCCCAACGCCTGATGTACCTTCCCCTTCTCCCTATGATAAGTTAACGGCTTTGAAGGAACAACGACTAAGAGCTTCAGTCCATATACGACGCTAAATGGAGTGCTGGGGCTTTTCTTATTCATTTTCGGTCACTAAAATGCCTGCATGAGCTAAGGCTGCTTCCGCTTCATCCAATATTTGCAGAGAAGAGGCGGAGATGGTGTGTAAATGAATGCCTTTAGTAAGTTCGAAAAGATAAGCCGCATTCGTCTCTTTAATTTTTTGTAAAAATTGTTGAACCTCCCTACGATTGCTGACCATGATGGAGGCAGATAAATCGCCATAAACTGGGTGTTCCACTTTTACGTCTTTGACGGTGACACCTGTGTCCACTAAGAGATTCAGTTCGATTTCCACTGCATCACGGGAGTGGCTGCAAGCGATAATCCGTTCGAACTGCTGATTCGTCTGACTGGGTTGTAAATACATATATCCTTGACTGGTCGCGATAATCGGTTCATTGCGGGCTTTTAAAAGGGTAATATCGCCGACGATGATTTGTCGACTTACATTAGCTTTCTGAGCTAGTTCTGTACCCGTGATAGGTGTCTGACTGTTTTTCAGCAACTGTAATATTTGGTTCCGGCGATCTTCACCTAGTAATTTTTGTTCTTTCTTCATTTTGAAACTCCTTACTATTAATTGACACTTTCCTTTGGTTGTTTTAAGTCGTTCAAGTTGTTTAACAATCGGCTCATCTGTCAATTCATCGTTAGGTCAGTAGAAGCATGGATATTGGCGATGATGTCAGTTAACGCTTTGGCTAATTGCTCACATTGTACTTCTGTGTTGTGCTTGCTGAATGAAATACGAATGGAACTTTTTGCTTCATCTTCATTTTTTCCAATTGCAAGAAGCGCTTTGGATGGTTCTTTCGCACCTGATTTACAAGCACTGCCTGATGAAACGTAAAAGCCTAGCCGATTTAATTCCATCATAACATACTGACCTTGTACTTTTGAAAATAGCAAACAGAGGATATGAGGTATATGCTTAGGCCCCTCCAGCATTTCGTAATGGCCAGAATCAATGCGTAAGTGTTGTTTAAATATCTTTCGTAAAGTAAGGATTCTTTTAGAGTTTTCGTGTATCGTTTGTAAGGCATTGTTAGCTGCGAGAGCGAAGGCGTATATTCCTGGAACATTCACGGTTCCAGGACGAAAACCATTTTCATGAGTGGCTTGCGCATAAGCAGGTTGCAAGTTATGGATATCCGGAAAGATGATGGCTCCGACGCCTTTGGGACCATAAATTTTATGGCTGGATATTGAGATACTGCTTGCGAATTTTGCAATGTGATGACAATCAATTTTTCCATATGATTGCACACAATCAACGTGTAAAAAAATGCCTTTTTTTCGGATGATGTCATATACTTTAGCGATTGGCTGAATAATTCCGATTTCCGAATTCACATGTTGAACAATCACTAGGGCTGTTCTGTCTGTTACTAGCTGCTTTAGATGTTCAAGACAGATTGTTCCGTCTGGCAGATGATTCAAAAAATCAATGCTGTAACCAGCTGTTTGTAATTGCGCGACATGTCCGATAATGGAAGCGTGCTCTAACGAGGAAACGATAATATGATTTCGCTGTTCATGTCTATTGGCTAATAAAGTGTCTAACGCAAGAATATTACTTTCGGTACCGCCACTCGTGAAAACAACGGTGTGATCTTGCACATTGAGACTATTCGCTATTACAATCCTGGCTGCTGTCAGTAAATCTTTTGCTTTACTTCCTTCGTCATGCAGACTACTCTCATTGCCAAACCGTTGCTTCGAAGCTTCGAGAAATGCAGATAATGCTTCTTGGCTCATAGGGGTAGTAGCAGCATAATCAAAATAATTCATGAATGAGTCTCCTTAGTGAAAATGAAGAAGGTATTTTTTGAAAATATGTATACTTTCTTCAAAATTTTCTAATCATAAGAACATAGATGTTAGTAGTGTAATAATTTTTTGCGACAGATGTCAATACAGATGTCATATTTGGGGTGTTTAATTTGAATAAAGGGGTATAAGTATGGATATATTCTAAAGGGAAGTGAGGAGGATTCAGTGTGGCCAATCCAACACAAATTATTTTTGATACAAAATTTGGAGACGTGCAATCTGCTGTGACGGTCGATCCGCATATTAATGCGTTAAGCGATTTAATTGAACGATATTGCAATAAACGTTATTCCCCTCATTTTGATCGCTTTTCTTCTTTAGGAAAAATTGATGGAAATGCATTTTCATGGGGGGATGAAGGCTGTGATTCTTGTCGTCTGAATGTGGAAAGAAGAATTATTTCCATCGATATTGGCATGTCCATCAATGGTTGGTTACATAGGACGGATTTGGAGATTAGAACGTTTCTTTATACACATCTAGAGGAAGCTCTACAATTAATGGTAAATATGATTAAAAGTAAGCAGTTATTGATTGATGATCAACAGTTGTTTACTGATTTTTCATTGGTGAAACAAGATTATTTGCATGTTATGTGAAAATAGCCTTTGCTGAATGATTTCATTCAGCGAAGGCTATTTTTTCTATCACAGTGATAAAAGAAGAATTTTTATAACAAAATGCTTGATAAACATGAAATAATATGTAAATATATGTGTCATGACACCTGTAAAAACAGGAGGTAAAGATGAATTCTCATTATAGTGATATTTTAATTATAGGGAGCGGTTTAGCTGCATTACAAACGGCTATTCATGCGAGTAAAAGTAAACGTGTAACCATTGTGACGAAAACATCCATGAGAATGAGCAATTCGTATTTAGCGCAGGGAGGAATTGCGGCGGCACATGCAGCATATGACAATTTTGAAAGCCATATTGCCGATACGATGATAGCGGGAAGGTTTCATAATCAAAAAGAGACAGTAACTACACTTGTTAAAGAAGGTGTAGAGGCGATAAATGATTTAGTGGATCAAGGAATGCCTTTTGACCGTAATCAAAAGAATCAGCTTATTTATGGTTTGGAAGGAGCCCATAGCCAGCGAAGAATTCTCCATAGTCACGGTGATTCTACTGGAAAGCAGTTAGTAGAGTTTTTGTTGAATCAGCTGGCATCGACAGGTGTTGAAACGAGGGAGAATGAGTTGGTGCTGCAATTATTGCTTTCTGAAGAAGGGGCATGTATAGGAGCTGTATCGAAAGATGATGCGGGGCAATTACATACGTATTATGCTTCGGATGTTGTCTTGGCAACCGGCGGCTGTGGTGGCCTGTATCCATATAGTACAAATAATGAAAATGCCACAGGTGACGGATATGCTTTAGCCTTAAAAGCAGGAGCTGTGTTAAAGGATATGGAATTTGTTCAATTTCATCCAACCGGCCTATATATCGACGGAAAAGTAAGAGGGCTTGTTTCGGAAGCGGTACGTGGTGAAGGAGCTATCTTGATTGATGAAAAAGGAGCATCTATTATGAAGGGCGTCCATGAGCTTGAAAATTTAGCACCTCGTCATGTTGTAGCTCAAAGCATTCATTCCTATATTCAAAAAGGAAAACAAGTATTTTTAGATATAAGTATGATTCATAATTTTTCAGCTCGTTTTCCGACTGTGACGGCTTTATGCGAGAAGAATGGCTTGAATTGGAGAGAAGGTAAAATTCCGGTTGCACCGGCTTCTCATTTTATGATGGGCGGTATTGAAACGAATGCCAATGGTGAAACGAACGTGAAACATTTGTATGCGGTAGGGGAAGTGGCTTGTACGGGTGTTCATGGTGCGAATCGTTTAGCGAGTAATTCTTTGTTGGAAGGATTGGTATTTGGGAAAAGGGTTGGAAATCATTTGAAAAGACAACCAGAAGTGTTGTTCAAGCAAGAAAAGAGAGTCAAGGTACGACAAGAAAAGCCGATGTTACCATCGGCAAATGCATTAAAAAAGGCGATGTTTCAATATGCTGGAATTGTCAGAGACGAAAAAGGATTGCTGGAGCTAAATCGATTTCTAAAGCAGTATGAACCGGAAAATCTTATTCAGGATAGCTTCCTTCACTTTTCAAAAGAAGAAGCCGGTACGGCTTTTATGGTGCTGACAGCCATGAGTATCGTTCGTTCGGCATTGCTGCGAAAGGAAAGCAGAGGAGGACATAACCGCATCGATTTCCCCGAGGAAATAAACCGGTATCAAACAGTATCAACGGTTATATGTGAAAACCAGGTAGAAGGAAGGCTTATTTATGAACAAGTTAAAGCTTAAGGAAATGCTGCAGGCTTTTTTTATAGAGGATATAGGAGAAAGAGACATAACGGTAACTTCGATATTTGCTGGAAATGAACAGGGTAAGTTTACGTTCATTGCGAAACAGAATGGGATTTTCTGTGGTGAAGAAGTGATTCGAGCGGGTTTTCATATGTTGGATGAGGGTGTTGATATTTCATTGCTCGTTGCTGATGGTGATGAAGTGACAGTTGGTCAACAGCTTGCTCATATTCATGGTAATATTTCGGCTTTACTGATGGGTGAGCGTGTCATTCTGAATCTGGTACAGCGGATGAGCGGTATTGCGACCGAAGCCCGTAAAGCGGCACAAATTTTACTAGATTCAGAGACAAAGGCTTGTGATACGAGAAAGACGACGCCTGGATTACGGATGCTTGAAAAATATGCGGTTACGTGCGGTGGGGTATCTAATCATCGTTATGGCTTATATGACGGTGTGATGATTAAGGATAATCATATTGATTTTGTCGGCAGTATTACGGAAGCTGTTGCGTTAGTGAAGAAAAACACAGGCCATATGGTAAAAATCGAAGTGGAAACATCGACAAAAGAACAAGTGCTAGAAGCAGTAGAGGCTGGTGCCGATGTCATTATGTTTGATAATTGCACACCGGAGCAGATACGGGAATTTGTCCAACTCGTTCCTTCTACGATTGTGACGGAGGTCTCGGGTGGAATTACACTAGATAATTTATCGTCTTATAAAGATACGGGGGTTAATTACATTTCCTTAGGATGTTTAACGCATTCTGTGAAAGCTTTAGATATTAGTGCAAAGGTCCATTTTGGAGAAGAGGTGTAGAAGATGAGCATTCTTGAACAATTGAAAACAAGTCGTTTTTTACCGGAGAAATACAATGCCATGACGGATGAAGAAGTGCATAATCGCATTCGAGAAGTGAAAAAAGCATTGGGAAAGGATTTATTCATACCTGGTCATCATTATCAACGTGAAGAAGTAATTCAGCACTGTGATTCAACGGGTGATTCTCTGCAACTTGCTCAAGTTTCGGCCAATCAAAGCGACGCCTCGTATATCGTCTTTTGCGGTGTCCATTTCATGGCAGAAACGGCGGATATTTTAACGGCAAAGGAGCAAAAAGTGTTGTTGCCGGATATGCGGGCAGGTTGTTCGATGGCGGATATGGCCAATATGCAACAAACGAATCGTGCGTGGGAAGAGTTGCAAGAAGTATTTGGAGATACCATCCTTCCTTTAACATATGTCAATTCGACAGCGGAGATTAAAGCTTTTGTCGGTCACCATGGTGGTGCCACGGTAACATCCTCCAATGCGCATAGTATGCTGGAGTGGGCTTTTACACAAAAAGAACGTATCTTATTTTTACCCGATCAGCATTTGGGAAGGAATACAGCGGTTGATTTAGGTATTCCTCTAACACAGATGGCTGTTTGGGATCCTATTGCACATGAATTAGTCTATGATGGAGCCGTCGAAGACTGTAAAATGATTCTTTGGAAAGGACATTGTTCGGTCCATGAAAATTTCACGGTCAAAAATATTGAGCAAGTTCGAAGCAAACACCCAAATATGAATATTCTGGTTCATCCCGAATGTACACGGGAAGTGGTGGAATTATCCGATTACAATGGCAGTACCAAATATATCATTGAGATGATTGAAAATGCCGCTCCCGGTTCTGAATGGGCAATCGGAACGGAGATGAATTTAGTCAAACGATTAATTGATCGTCATCCTGATAAAAACATCATTTCCTTAAATCCGTTCATGTGTCCATGTTTAACGATGAACCGGATTGATGCTAAGCATCTGTTGTGGAGTTTGGAAAGTATAGTGGAGGGTGAACCTGTGAATGTAATTACGGTAGATGATACAGTGGCTGAACAGGCAGTGCTGGCAATCAATCGAATGTTGGAACGTTCATAAATATCCTTTATAATATTTTTGCATGATAAAAAGCCTCCTTTATGGTGGCTTTTTATCATGCAAAAGAGTTACTTTTTTTTGAGAGACTGTTTATAATAAAGAATCAGAGAAATTTTAGGAGCGATTAAATGTCAGATTTCATAGCAATGTTTATCGAATTCTTTGAACAGTTTGGGTATTTTGGAGTGTTTTTAGCGTTATGTTTTGAATTTATTCCTGCCGAAGTAGTTTTGCCGATGGCTGGATATTGGGTTTCACGAGGAGACTTTAATATTCATTTATTAGCGTTGGCAGGTACTATCGGAGGAACAATTGGTCCATTGACGCTGTATGCGTTAGGTCGTTATGGCGGGAGGCCATTAGTGGAGAAATACGGAAAGTATTTTCTTGTGAACCAAAAACAAATCGAAGCATCAGATCGTTTTTTTAACAAATATGGACACGGTGTAGCATTTTTTGCGAGGTTTTTACCTGTTGTTCGAACAGCTATTTCCATACCTTGTGGAATGACGAAGATGAATGTCGCGAAGTTTTCTTTGTACACATTCGTTGCGATGTATCCTATTACATATCTTTACCTATACTTGGGCTTCAAGTTAGGTGAAAATTGGGAGCAAGCCGGTCAATTGTTCGATCAATACATGTTCCCGATTGCAGGAGTCATTATAGTGGGGATTGCCGGATATGTCATTATAAGAAAAATGAATGCGAAAAAGAAAGTTTCTTTCTTCTATAAAAACAAATGACTAAATGAGATTGTCCGTAAAGTGGACAATCTTTTTTTTGCTGTTTTCTAAAAGAGTGTTGTTTTTAAATAAGTTTTTGGAATAAAACCGGTTGATGAAAAGGTTGGTTGGACCTGAGTTGAGAGACTTTTGCGGGTTCACCTCCCTCCCCGCGGAAAGCGAGAATCCTGAAGTGAAATTCAATTTATATGCACGATTTGTTAATGGCAACAAAGTTAATGAAAAAAACCTTTCTCGTTAACTCGGCTGTTTTTTTATGAAGCAATGAACTATTCGGCAATGAACATAAATTAACTTGGGAGGGCATAAATTTTCTTGAAAGATTTATGTTAGGGATCCTCGTACTAATAAAAAATATGTATCGTTTCATCGTCAATCGATTGGTACATTATTTTTAACGAAGCTAAGTACCTTATGAAAAAATATTAGCAAAACACCTAATTATTCATAGAATATATGGACATTTGCATAGGAGGGAAACACTTTGAAAATACACATCGTCCAAAAAGGGGATACTCTTTGGAAACTTGCGCAGAAATACGGTGTTCAATTTGAAGAATTAAAAAGTTTAAATTCTCAATTGAGTGATCCAGATATGATTATGCCTGGTATGAAAATTAAGATTCCGGTTTCTGGTAAAGGGTCTGCATCGAAAGGTAATACAAAAATCAATATGGGAGCTAAGAAAGAAGTGCCGATTGTGTCACCTGTTCAGAAGAAAGAATATATGAAGCCGAAAGAGATGCCTGTTGCTAAGCCTAAGGAAGTACCCGTTGCCAAGCCTAAGGAAATGCCGGTTATGCCTCAGCCTATTGTTCCTGAGATCGATATTAACAATTATTATATGGTCAACATGGCAAAGATGGATATCCATAAGCCTGCCGTTCAGCCGAAGCCTATCGTGATGAAAAAAGAAAAGCCTATTAAGGAAAAAATAGTGCCAAAACCACAAGCCCCTGTTGTTACAGAGCAATGTATCCCAGTTACCCCGATTATGCCGGGAACAGGATTTTGCCCACCCTTCTTCCCAATTTATCATCCATTCCATGACGCTGTGATGCCTGACTGCATGATTCAACCATTACATGAACAAGAAGAAAGCTCAAGCTTGTGGGAATCATCTTCACATACACAAATGCCGATTCATTCTGGTCCTTATACAGAGCCAGTAAATCCGATGTTTATGGGTTCTCAAGATTGTATGCCGCAAATGCCGATTGCTTCTGTGCATGGCATGCAACATCATTGTGAATCTTCTTCATTTCCATTTGATGAATCGTCTTCTCATGTTGGTATGGAGTCTTCTAGCCATTTCAAACCGGATGGACATCATATGGGACCAATGATGATGCAACAACCAGTAATGCAGCAACCAGTAATACCATCATATACACAACCGACTCAAAAGAAAGAGGATTGCGGATGTGGTGGACCTAAACCTTTAGGAAGCACAATGAAGCAATCTACGTATATACCGCAAACAAGCATGCCGACTCAACCGATGTACGGACAGCAGCCGATGATGAGCCAACCAAGCACTAAGTCACAAACAAGTATGCCGAACCAACCAATGTACAGTCAGCAGCCGATGATGAGCCAACCAAGCACTAAGTCACAAATAAGTATGCCGAACCAACCAATGTACAGTCAGCAGCCGATGATGAGCCAACCAAGCACTACACCGCAAACGAGTATGCCGAACCAACCAATGTACAGTCAGCAGCCGATGATGAGCCAACCAAGCACTACACCGCAAACGAGTATGCCGACTCAACCGATGTACGGACAGCAATCGATGATGAGCCAACCAGGCACTACACCGCAAACGAGTATGCCGGCTCAACCGATGTATGGACAGCAACAAGCGATGACGGGTCAACCGAATTTTACTCAGCAATCGATGGTTCCAGCCTATCAGCCTGTACATGGTCAACCTCACATCACCACTGACCGGGCAAATTATTCACAACCAACTGCGCCATTAATGGGTTATGAGAATAGACCGTTTATAAATCAAATGGAAGCTGTTTTCCCTGGCATGCCACAGCCAAGTTCAGAAGATGCGTTGTCTATGCCAAGATATGCGGATGAAAGCTATGGCTAATACTATTTATTCGGAAAGTGAACATGGCATCTATTCACTTATAAAAAAGCGAGTAAACGAAAGAGGGTTGGAACTGAAGAAAATCGTCGAAAAAAGCGAAGATGTATTTGTTGTGCATACCAATAAAAAAAGGTATGTCGTAAAAGGTTTTTATAATCCAGAAAAATTAAAGGCCCAAAAGCTGTTGATTAAACTATTGAAGGAAAATGGTTTTATAAATACGTACGACTTTATCGACTCATTTCGCAGTTTTGCCTATGATGATACAGTTTATGTGTGGATTAGTTTTTTGCGGCCCGCCCGTGAAAGGTTTTACTTTGATTCATTGAGCAATCGCTATGCCGGACTAGAGCTATTAGAATCATTTCATAAAACGACGGCAAAATTTCATAAAAAAATTTCAGTGAATCATTTTAATCAATTGAGCAAATGGGAAGATCGGTGGGAAGAATTCAACGAAAACATCAAAAGGGTTGAAAAATATGTGGATTCGGATGTGATTCAAACTTGGTTGAAGTGGGGGGATACTGCTTTAACAGGTTTAAGGAAATATGAAAAAGATTTATATAATGAGCCCTCTGTCATCAATCATGGGGATGTGGCTCATCATAATTTTTTCTATACAAAAGATGGCACGTTAAACCTAATTGATTTTGATTTGATTAATAAAGCGCCTCCTCTTATTGACTATTTACAATATGCTAATCGAATTATGCCCTTCATCCAAGATGGAGAGGAACTATGGCAATATAGGCAATTGAAGGTATATAATGATAATCCGGCTTTCTTATATGCGTTGCTTTTCCCGGCAGATATTTTTCGAGAGTGGAATCGTATTGTTCGTGAAAGACTTTATAAGGATCATGGTTATCTTCATTCTGTATGGGAAATGACCGTTGAAGAATTGGATCATCGTTTACAGATTTACAAAGATATTAGTAAACGTTTATGAATAAAGAGACGGTATGGCAAATGAATAATTGGGAAATAATCCGGTTGGTTGTGTGGAGAAATGATGCACAAATCAGCGGGATTTTTTTTATGGCCAAGAAATGTTACAAAAAAATGAATGATTTACCAAAACAGCGTAATAAAGATGAGTATTATTTTGGAACCATACATACAGGTGGCTGAGCCCACTAGTTTAATTAAAGTGTGTTGGCAGCGAGGTTATATGACCATGCTAACTTTTTAAGAAATGTCGTAGGAAATGTACAGCAATTGAAATCTGTACCGGATCATTATGAATGTAAATTTGCAAAGTGGCGTGATAAGTATCGAGATCAATTCGATCATCTTCCATCTTATGCCGTTCTGTATAATGTACATAAACAATTTCATGAAGATGCAAATAAGTTTGTGGAAGAATGTTCAATCAGTAGTACACGGAATTTGCTGCATT
>JBJEFL010000065.1:0-15485 GCA_051873995.1 Bacillus sp. (in: firmicutes) | reverse complement strand
GAAAGACTGCTTAGCGGTCTTTCTTTTTTGTATAAAAATATCACTTATTAAAAAATGGTTATTAGTATTTGTCATAAAATGGAAGGTGTACTATAATAAAAAAGAGTAATTTCAAATTTTAGCCAAAAGGAGGTTTTTCAATGAGCGAAAAGCCCTGGTTAGTTCATTATCCAGAGCAAATCCCAGCAACTTTAGAATATAGTGCAAAGCCTATTCAAAGCTATTTAAGTTCAGCGGCAGACAATTATCCGTATAAATCCGCGATTCATTTTATGGGTAAGGAGATTACTTATCAAGAATTATATGATTCAGCCTTGAAAATGGCTAATTATTTACAAAGCCTCGGCATTTCAAAAGGCGATCGTGTTGCCATTATGCTTCCGAATACTCCACAATCAGTAATAGCTTATTTTGGCATTTTGTTCGTAGGTGGAATTGTGGTGCAGACCAATCCACTGTATATGGAAAGAGAACTAGAATATCAAATGAAAGATTCAGGTGCAAAAGCTATCATCACATTAGATATTTTGTATCCAAGAGTTTCCTCAGTGAAAAACAAAACAGATATCCAGCATATTATTGTTACTGCCATTAAAGATTATTTACCTTTCCCGAAGAACTTAATATACCCTTATATGCAGAAGAAACAGTATGGTCTTGTCGTGAATGTTCAACATGAAGGAAATGTCCATCTTTTTCAAGAAGTGTTAAGAAGGTCCTCAGCCTCGGAAATTCCACTAGAAATTGATTTTGAACATGACTTGGCCCTTTTACAATATACAGGAGGCACGACCGGGTTTCCTAAAGGTGTTATGCTCACTCATAAAAATTTAATTGCTAATACACAAATGTGCCAGGCATGGATGTATAAGACCAAAGAAAATCAAGAGTCGATACTTGGTATCCTGCCATTCTTCCACGTATATGGGATGACAACTGTCTTGATTTTCTCCGTAATGAAAGCTTATAAGATGGTGTTACTTCCTAAATTCGATGCAAAAACGACTCTGAAAACCATTCATACTCAGCGTCCTACCTTATTTCCAGGTGCACCGACAATGTATATCGCTCTATTAAATTATAAGGATATTCATAAATATGATTTATCATCTGTTGAGATATGTATGAGCGGTTCAGCTCCATTACCAGTGGAAGTACAGGAGCAATTTGAGCAAATAACGGGTGGTAAGCTGGCCGAAGGATATGGTTTAACAGAGACATCACCTGTAACACATGCAAACTTTTTTTGGGATGTTCCGCGAGTGAAGGGAAGCATTGGTGTTCCTTGGCCAGATACGGAGGTGGCTATTTTATCGATGGAAACAGGAGAGCCGTTACCGCCTAATGAATTGGGGGAAATTGCAATCAAGGGACCACAAGTCATGAAAGGGTATTGGAATCGTCCCGAAGAGACCGAAAATGTGTTCAAAGACGGCTGGTTCTTAACCGGAGATCTTGGGTACATGAATGAAAGCGGTTACTTCTTTATTATGGATCGAAAGAAAGATATGATTATTGCTGGTGGCTTTAACATTTATCCACGTGAAATAGAGGAAGTATTATATGAACATAATGATGTGCAAGAGGCAGTTGTCGCAGGTATTCCTGATCCATACAGAGGGGAAACCGTAAAAGCGTACGTTGTTTTAAAAGAAGGGAGTACCGCCACTGAAAGTGAATTAAATGAATTTGTACGTAAACATCTTGCTGCCTATAAGGTGCCAAGAGTATATGAAATACGGAAAGAATTGCCTAAAACAGCTGTTGGTAAAATATTGCGGCGTACCCTTGTTGAAGAAGATTTAAGGAAACAATCAGATGAAATAAAGCAAGCTTAACTTTGAGCAGAAGGTTTTGCTCTCTTTTTTGGTATTTTGGACAAGCCGCTCCATTTTTTATGTAATTAAATTGTAAAATAAATACTATTCTCCTTTTTATTGACATCGAAGTTTGTATGAACTAATATGAAAATATGAATGGCTGTTCATTCATTCCTCTGGGGGGAGAATCTATTGAAAAAAAATAAACCAAAGTATAAACAAATCATTGATGCAGCAGTCGTAGTGATTGCTGAAAATGGGTATCACCAGGCACAGGTCTCCAAAATTGCGAAACAAGCCGGAGTGGCCGATGGGACAATTTATTTGTACTTTAAAAATAAGGAAGATATTTTAATCTCTTTATTTGAAGAGAAGATGGGCGAGTTTATTGATAAAATTAAAGACGAAATAAAAGAGGTTCATCAAGCCTCAGATAAATTATTTGTGTTGATTCAAAAACATTTTGAAATGATGTCTGGTGATCGTCATCTAGCTGTTGTAACGCAATTAGAGTTGAGACAATCCAATAAGGAACTACGTTTGAGAATTAATGCAGTCCTGAAAGGATATCTCGTATTAGTAGATCAAATTATCCAAGAGGGAATAAAAACGGGTGAATTTACATCTGTGATGAATGTTAAGCTGGCAAGGCAAATGATTTTTGGTACGCTAGATGAGATTGTTACGTCTTGGATAATGAATGATCAAAAATATGATCTTCATAATCTGGCAGAAGAGGTTCATGATTTGCTAATAGCGGGATTGACGAAAAAATAAAAAGATTATTAAAAGAGCTTCAAGAAATTGTTGCTCTTTTAATAATAATAATAATTGTAAATTCTTTACTTTTATACTAAAATTTAGAGTGTGTAGAATAAGCGGGATTATCCGCATAGCGCTGTATGAATCGATACTCTACCAATTTGAAGGTGCAGGAAACGAAAGAAATGAAAGTGATTCAACGTGGAATGCCCAGATAAAGGTAGTAGGGACATGGAGCGCAAAGTTGTTGAGTAAGCCGAAGTAATTGGATTCAAAAAGAGTTATTCTTTTCTTTTTAAAGGGGGACTGCAGATGTCAATATTATCGTACAGTGTAGAACAGTTTGTTGCTACAGCTACATTGAATAAGCCGCCGGCTAATGCATTGTCGCAACAAGTCATTCAAGAATTATCCGTGTTGCTGGATGAATTGGAACATAACGATGCTGTTAGGGTAATCGTTCTACAAGGTGAAGGAAGATTTTTTTCAGCAGGAGCAGACATTAAAGAATTTACATCCGTTACGAATTCAAGTGATTTTTCAGAGCTTTCCACTAAAGGACAAGTCTTATTTGAAAGAATGGAAAATTTCCCTAAACCGATTGTTGCAAGTATTCATGGAGCGGCACTTGGTGGTGGATTAGAGCTTGCGATGGCCTGCCATATCCGCTATGTTACACATTCCGCTAAGCTAGGGTTACCGGAGTTGCAGTTGGGATTGATTCCGGGGTTTGCAGGCTCGCAACGATTACCGCGTTACGTGGGGGCTGCGAAGGCGGCAGAAATGCTTTTTACTAGTGAACCAATAAGCGGAGAAGAAGCTGTTCGTTTTGGATTGGCAAACGCATCTTTTGAAGAAGATGAGCTACAAAAGGCTGTACAACAATTAGCTTTCAAAATAGCACAAAAGAGCCCGTTGGCATTGCGGAAAGCAATAGAGCTCATTAAATATTCCAAACATGAGCAATATTATCTTGGTGTTCAAAAAGAGGCCGAGCTATTTGGTGAAATTTTTGCTTCAGATGATGCCAAAGAAGGAATTGCGGCATTTATTGAGAAACGACAACCAACATTTATAGGCAAGTAATAAGTTAATCATTTTCTTAAAATTCATAACATTTATAATAACGGAGGGTAATCAATGAACATTTATGTATTATTAAAAAGAACTTTTGATACAGAAGAAAAAATCACACTATCGAATGGCCAAATCAATGAAGATGGTGCAGAGTTTATTATTAACCCATACGATGAATATGCAGTAGAAGAAGCAATTGTGACAAGAGATGCACATGGTGGCGAGGTTACAGTTGTGTCAGTCGGTTCTGAGGAATCGGAAAAACAGCTTCGTACAGCTTTAGCGATGGGCGCTGATAAAGCGGTGTTAATTAATGTGGAGGATGATCTTGATTATGTAGATCAATATTCAACATCCAAAATTATTGCAGAGTACTTAAAGGATAAAGAAGCAGATTTAATTATCGCAGGAAATGTTGCTATTGACAATGGAACAGGACAAGTAGGGCCACGTGTTGCCGATTTGTTAGGGATTCCTTACGTTACAACGATTACGAAGTTAACCATTGATGGAACGAATGTAAGCGTTGTACGTGATGTTGAAGGGGATTCCGAGGTTATTGAAACGACTTTACCTTTATTAGTAACAGCTCAACAAGGGTTAAATGAGCCTCGCTATCCATCACTTCCAGGCATTATGAAGGCGAAGAAAAAGCCGCTTGAAGAATTGGAATTAGATGATTTAGATTTAGAAGAAGATGACGTAGAAGCAAAAACAAAGACAATTGAAGTTTATCTTCCAGCGAAAAAAGAAGGCGGAAAAATTTTGACAGGTGAGTTGAAAGATCAAGTAGGCGAACTCGTTAGCCTTTTACATAGCGAAGCAAAAGTATTGTAAGTTGTCAGGTAACTCGTTGTTTGTTTCAAGGCACGAATGAAGTGAACAATCGCTCGGTTGAATGTACAAATAGCTCGTGATGATACCGAATAAAACTAACAAGTATGTTATAGGAGGTTAAATAAATGGCTAGAAAAATTCTTGTTTTAGGTGAAGTACGTGATGGAGCTCTTCGTAATGTATCTTTTGAAGCAATTGCCGCTGCAAAGGTAGCTTCAGAGGGCGGGGAAGTTGTTGGTGTATTACTTGGTGACGCCGTTCAATCTTTAGGAACGGAATTGATTCAATACGGTGCAGACCGCGTTGTGGCCGTCGAAGATGCAAAATTGGGACAATATACATCTGATGGGTTTTCACAAGCATTATTGCAAGTAATTGACAATGAAAATCCAGAAGGTGTTGTTATTGGTCATACGGCTTTAGGAAAAGATTTAGCGCCAAAAATTGCTAGTAAATTGGAGATTGGGTTGATTTCTGATGTAACAGCAATCGAAGAATCAGGTGGGAATATCGTCTTTATCCGCCCGATTTATTCCGGTAAAGCATTCGAAAAGAAAATTGTTACTGAGGGTATTTTATTCTTCACAGTCCGTCCGAACAATATCACACCTTTAACGAAAGATGAAGGGCGAACTGGAGAGGTTACTTCTTTATCAGTACAAATAAATGATTTACGTACGATTATTAAAGAAGTTGTCCGTAAAGCAAGTGAAGGTGTAGACTTATCCGAAGCGAAAGTTGTCATTGCCGGTGGTCGTGGCGTAAAAAGCGCGGACGGCTTTAATTCTTTAAAAGAGTTGGCCAATGTATTGGGTGGAGCAGTAGGTGCCTCTCGTGGAGCTTGTGATGCGGAATATTGCGATTATTCTTTGCAGATTGGACAAACAGGGAAAGTTGTTACACCTGACTTGTATATTGCCATTGGTATTTCTGGTGCAATTCAACATTTAGCGGGTATGTCGAATTCGAAAGTGATTGTAGCTATTAATAAAGATCCGGAAGCGAATATCTTCAAAGTGGCGGATTATGGTATTGTTGGTGATTTATTCGAAGTTGTACCATTGCTGACAGAAGAATTCAAGAAATTAAAGGTGAATGCTTAAACTAGGAAGAATTGGCAAGGATAAGGATTTGCATTTTAATTTGTTTAGATGGATTTAATAAGTATGAAGAAACATCCAACATAAGACGTTATGTTGGATGTTTCTTCGTTTTAGTGGAAACAGAATAAACAATTCTTTTATATGCTACAATAGAATACCACAATATAAATTATTCGCATCTTATATTGTGCAATGTTATACTGAAGGTTAATAATACAAGTTTTATATTAGGAGGGCTATTGTATGGCGATTATTAATGCTACTGATCAAACTTTTTCAACTGAAACAACTCAAGGCTTAGTTCTTGTTGATTTTTGGGCACCATGGTGTGGTCCTTGTAAAATGATTGCGCCTGTTTTAGAAGAGTTAGATGCTGAAATGAGCGATACGGTTAAAGTTGTGAAAGTTGATGTAGATGAAAACCAAGAAACAGCTGGTAACTTCGGAGTAATGAGTATTCCAACTTTAATTCTTCTTAAAGATGGAGAAGTGGTAGATAAAGTTGTAGGTTTCCAACCAAAAGAAGCTTTAGCTGAACTAGTTAAAAAACACGCATAATCATGAAGAAAAAGCTATTCTAACAATCGTTAGGGTAGCTTTTTCTGTTTTAAAAGGCCGTTTTTGCAAACTTTGTTGCTATGAACAAGTAGAACGAATAGCTGGAGTTTTTTTAAAAGATACTCTTGTCCCGCACCTTACGCCCTCCAATCAACTAGTTGTATTCCCAAAACTTATTTAAAAACAACGCTCTTTTAAAAAGATAGGCTTTGTTACATTTCAGTCTTGATTTTTCACGAATCTTAACAGAAAGGTGTAATAGAGACAAAAGATAAGAATGTATATCATTTTAAACTTTGATAGTTGTGATTCTCATCTTGAGAGACTCAGTCTATATGGAGCTAAACGGGGCTCTTATATCTGTTTTAGTTTGAGGAAGCGCAGTGTATAATAAGCAATAAAGTTATTTCTTGAAAAGGTAAGGGGCGGAACGGATGAATGATGTAATAAAGGCGAAGCTTGCTTTATTGCCTGATCAACCTGGTTGTTACTTGATGAAAGATCGTCAGGGGACTGTTATTTATGTAGGAAAGGCAAAGATACTGAAAAACCGTGTTCGTTCTTATTTTACAGGGTCACATGATGGAAAGACACTACGATTGGTTAATGAAATAGAAGATTTTGAGTACATCATCACCTCATCAAATATTGAAGCTTTGTTATTAGAGCTTAATTTAATAAAAAAATACGACCCCAAATTCAATATTATGCTAAAGGATGATAAGAGTTATCCTTTTATTTTGCTGACGAATGAGAAACATCCACGTTTGCTCATTACACGTAAAGTGAAGCGAGGAAAAGGGAAATATTTTGGTCCTTATCCGAATGTTCATTCAGCCAATGAAACAAAAAAGTTGCTGGATCGTATTTATCCATTGCGTAAATGTGCTTCGTTGCCTGACAAAGTATGTTTGTATTATCATATTGGGCAATGCTTAGCGCCATGTGTGAAAGATGTGAGAGACGAGCAATATAAAGAGATAGTGACGGATATCACAAAGTTTCTCAATGGGGGTTATGAAGACGTTAAAAAGGACTTAACCGCTAAAATGATGGAAGCGGCTGAAATATTGGATTTTGAAAGGGCAAAAGAATACCGTGATAAAATCGCACATATTGAAGCGATTATGGAAAAGCAAAAGATGATATCTACCGATTTGACGGATCGAGATGTTTTTGGTTTTGCTTTTGATAAAGGATGGATGTGTGTGCAAGTCTTTTTTGTCAGACAAGGAAAGTTAATAGAAAGGGACGTTTCTTTGTTTCCTGTTTATGATGAGCCCGAAGAAGAATTCCTGACGTTTTTAGGGCAATTTTATGATAAAGAAAATCATATTAAACCGAAGGAGGTCTTGCTTCCTTATTCAGTTGACGCAAATTTGGCTCAGCAATTGCTACAGACCAATATTATGCAACCACAGCGTGGACAGAAGAAAGATCTGCTTAAATTAGCAAATAAAAATGCCAAAAATGCCTTACAGGAAAAATTTGCGTTAATTGAGAGAGATGAAGAACGAACCATTAAAGCAGTTGAAAATTTAGGTGCTGTTTTAGGCATTTATACGCCACATAGGATAGAAGCCTTTGATAATTCCAATATTCAAGGGACGAATCCCGTTTCGGCCATGGTGGTATTTATAGATGGAAAAGCGGATCGGAAACAATATCGGAAATATAAAATTAAAACGGTAGAAGGGCCGGATGATTATCAATCCATGCGAGAGGTCGTTCGAAGACGATATACCCGCGTGTTAAGAGATGCGTTGCCGTTGCCAGATTTAATCATCATCGATGGTGGGAAGGGGCATGTTGAGGCAGTTCGTGATGTGTTAGAGAATGAACTGGGTCTTTCTATTCCTTTGGCTGGCTTGGTAAAGGATGAAAAGCATCGAACATCCAATCTGTTAATGGGAAATCCGCTTGAAATTGTGCCACTCGATCAAAGGAGCCAAGAATTTTATTTATTGCAGCGCATACAAGATGAAGTACACCGTTTTGCGATTACTTTTCATCGTCAAGTGCGAGGGAAAAATGCTTTTCAATCGAAATTAGACGAAATAGATGGAATCGGTGTGAAAAGAAGAAACATGCTCTTAAAGCATTTTGGTTCGTTAAAAGCCATTAAAGAAGCTTCGGTTGAAGATTTTACTGCAATCGGAATACCATCAAGGGTTGCATCTGAACTGTATGAGAAGTTAAAAGAATAATATAGTTCAATTAGGTTTAGGATATTATCAAGTTAAAGTGAAAAAGCAGACAGAATCATCGAATCTAATCAATGGTTCTGTCTGCTTTTTATTTTAATTCAACATTTCCTTAGAAATTTTCTGTTTATTCCAGTAAATCATCAGTGCTGTCTTTTGAATCCCATCTGACTAAAAACTTTACCTTTTTTGCTCTTGGTTTCGTATCCACTGAAGCTTCTGTTATTCTTTTTTTGAGAAATTGAATTTGTTGAGCAAGAAATCCTGCTTCTAATTGAAATTCGCAGTCTGAATTTAAATCAAACCTTCTTGAAATAACGGTTCCTTCAAGGGTAAACTCAGCTTCATTTTTTGTCTGTTTTTCTTCTACTAATTGTCCCCAACCTGCATTATTGAAAAATTCATCTATTTCTTGGTAGCTGTTGAGTGGGAATTTTCTGGCTAATTGTTTGCCTGCCCAATATAAAATTTGAGAATGGTCTTTACCTAGTAAATCAGGCAGCAAAATATCTCGTAGCAATTCTTTGCTGAATATAGAAACAGTATCCTGTTCAGAAGCACTGTTTTGTTCTTGTTGGATTTGACTTTCGTTTTGCATGAATTACCCCTCTTTCTATGATTATATTATATACAATTTAGTTAATGACTTGTAGATGCTCTGTAATTTTTTCATTTTGCCGAATTGCATGTATTCTGTATTTTTTGCAGATTTTAGAAAAAATTACTGGTAATGCGTAAGGAATGATGGGAAAAGAAATAATGTTCTTATTTTGAGGTCGTTTTACTTGTATGTTTATTTCTTATTTTGTATAACTTTTCTTGTATCCGTTTTCTTGACGGTGGTAGTTTAAGGGAGTAAAATGAACATGTCACATAATTGTTAGAATATGTCGAGAAATCAGATTTTTATTCGGGAATCATTACTTATAGTAATGCATATCCGAAGTTGTTCTTTTTATTCTGGCAATTTTGCAGTCTGACATTGTTGGACTAATTTATCATACATTTTAAGGGGGGTACATGATGGCAGGGAACGAGTTTTCAAAGCGTAAGCTACATTCGTTACTAGGGGTCATTCCAGTAGGTTTGTTTTTAACGCAACATTTAATCGTCAATAGTTTTGCAAAAAGAGGAGCAGAATCTTTTGAAGCAGCTGCTCATTTTATGGAGGCTTTACCAGCCAGAATCTTTTTGGAGATTTTTGTAATTGCTTTACCACTACTGTTTCATGCAATTTATGGGGTGTATATTGCATTTACAGCCAAAAACAATGTAAACAGATTCGGAACTTTCCGTAACTGGATGTTCGTATTGCAACGATTCACTGGAATCGTAACGTTTGTTTTCGTTGTTTGGCATGTATGGGAAACAAGATTGCAGGTAGCATTAGGGAACGATACAGTTGACTTTAATATGATGGCTGATATTTTATCGAATCCTTGGATGATGGCATTTTATATCGTTGGTGTAGTTTCAGCTATTTTCCACTTTGCAAATGGTTTATGGACATTCTGCATTAGCTGGGGTATCACTGTTTCAGCAAAATCTCAACGCATCAACACATATGTAACAATGGCAATCTTCTTAATCTTGTCTTATGTAGGTGTTACAGCATTACTAGCTTTTGTTTAATTTATTAATCTACTAGATTTTATTTATAATCGTTTGAATATTGTATGAAAAGGGAGTGAGGAAGGTTGAGTAAAGGTAAAATTATCGTAGTAGGCGGCGGATTGGCTGGTTTAATGGCCACTATCAAAGCAGCTGAAGCGGGTAAACAAGTAGAGTTATTTTCATTAGTGCCTGTAAAACGCTCTCACTCTGTATGTGCTCAGGGTGGTATTAACGGTGCCGTTAATACGAAAGGTGAAGGGGATTCTCCTTGGATTCACTTTGACGATACAGTGTACGGTGGGGACTTCCTAGCGAATCAACCACCTGTTAAAGCTATGTGTGAAGCAGCGCCATCAATTATACATATGATGGACCGTATGGGTGTAATGTTCAACCGTACAGAAGAGGGTCTGCTTGATTTCCGTCGTTTCGGTGGTACTCAGCATCACCGTACTGCATTCGCAGGTGCGACAACGGGACAACAATTATTATATGCATTAGATGAGCAAGTTCGTCGTTATGAAGTAGAAGGACTTGTAACGAAATATGAAGGTTGGGAATTTTTAGGTGCGATTGTTGATGAGGCAGGAGTTTGTCGCGGTATTACGTCTCAAAACCTATCATCAATGGAAATTCAATCGTTCCCGGCTGATGCAGTTATTTTAGCAACTGGTGGTCCAGGGATTATTTTCGGTAAAACGACTAACTCTGTTATCAATACTGGTTCTGCTGCGTCAATCGTATACCAACAAGGTGTATATTATGCGAACGGTGAAATGATCCAAATTCACCCGACAGCTATTCCTGGAGATGATAAACTTCGTCTGATGAGTGAATCAGCTCGTGGTGAAGGTGGACGAGTTTGGACATATAAAGATGGTAAGCCATGGTACTTCTTAGAAGAGAAATACCCTGCATACGGAAATCTAGTTCCACGTGATATTGCAACTCGTGAAATTTTCGACGTGTGTGTATCACAAAAACTTGGTATCAACGGAGAAAACATGGTGTATCTAGATCTTTCTCATAAAGATCCGAAAGAGCTAGACATCAAACTTGGTGGAATTATCGAAATCTATGAAAAATTCACAGGTGACGATCCACGTAAATTACCGATGAAAATTTTCCCTGCTGTTCACTATTCTATGGGTGGATTATGGGTAGATTACGATCAAATGACAAATATTCCAGGTCTATTTGCAGCTGGTGAATGTGATTATTCACAACACGGTGCAAACCGTCTAGGTGCAAACTCATTACTTTCTGCCATTTATGGCGGAATGGTAGTTGGACCAAGTGCAGTTCGTTACATTAACGGTCTTGATAAGAGCAGTGATGCTGTTTCTGCTAATGTGTTCAACAGTCATGTTATGGAACAACAAGAGAAATGGAATAACATCATGAAGATGGACGGAAAAGAAAATGCATACGTTCTTCATAAAGAGCTTGGAGAATGGATGACAGAAAACGTAACGGTTGTACGTTACAATGATCGTCTTCTAAAAACAGACCAAAAAATTCAAGAGTTGATGGAACGTTATCAAAACATCAACATTAACGATACAGCGAAATGGAGTAACCAAGGTGCTGCATTCACTCGTAATTTAGAGAACATGCTACAGCTTGCACGTGTAATTACTTTAGGTGCATACAACCGTAATGAAAGCCGTGGAGCTCACTATAAACCAGAATTCCCAGAACGTAACGATGAGGAATTCTTAAAAACAACAATGGCTAAATTCGCGGGCAGTACATCAGCTCCTCAATTCCATTATGAAGATGTTGATGTATCATTAATTGCGCCACGTAAACGTGACTACACGAAAAAATCGCATTAATTTTTAAAGGGGGGAAATTCAATCATGGCAGAACAAAAAACTATTAAGTTTATTATAAAACGTCAAGATACACCGGACAGTTCTCCTTACACTGAGGAATTTGATGTGCCATACCGTCCGAATATGAACGTTATTTCGGCGCTTATGTACATCCGAAGCAATCCGGTGAATTCAAAAGGTGAACACACAACTCCTGTAACTTGGGATATGAACTGTCTAGAGGAAGTATGTGGAGCATGTTCGATGGTCATCAACGGAAGACCACGTCAATCATGTTCAGCGCTAGTTGATCAACTTGAGCAACCGATTCGTTTAGAACCAATGAGTACTTTCCCGATTGTGCGTGACTTACAAATCGACCGTACTCGTATGTTTGATTCATTGAAGAAAGTTAAAGCATGGATTCCAATCGATGGTACGTACGATTTAGGTCCTGGACCACGTATGCCAGAGAAAACACGTCAATGGGCTTATGAATTATCTAAATGTATGACATGTGGTGTATGTTTAGAATCATGTCCGAACGTAAACAGTGGCGCAAGTTTCATGGGACCAGCTCCACTTTCTCAAGTACGTTTATTTAACGCACATCCAACAGGTGAAATGCACAAAGCGGATCGTTTAAATGCAATTATGGGTGATGGTGGACTAGCTAACTGCGGTAACTCTCAAAACTGTGTTCAAGCATGTCCAAAAGGTATTCCTTTGACAACATCAATTGCATCATTGAACCGTGCAACAACTGTTCAAGCATTCAAAAACTTCTTCGGAAGCGATTCAATTTAATTTTCAAGAACCCTCAGTTTCTAACTGGGGGTTTTTCTATTAATCTACATTACTTTAAATGAAATGTGTGTCGAATTTTGCATTTCCCGGGAAAGAATTTTTTTGCATCTTCTTTAATTTGTTACAAAAAATGACAATGTTTTTATGGGGGAACCTGTAAACTGATTATGTGGGATAGACATATATACATAAAAAACTCGTTTCATATCGAAAAAATAATGAATGAATATCCATTCAATTAGAGGAGAGAAGCCGTATGTCCAGAATCACTTATATTGCAGATTTAGAAATTTGGAGTAATGAGTTTTCCTATTATGAAAATGTCACGGTTCGTTTTTCTGAAACGGACATGTTTGGACATTTGAATAACACTGTTCCTTTCACTTACTTTGAGCAAGCGCGAATCAATTATTTTGCCCATCTTGATTTAATGCAAGATTGGATTAATCCGGATGGTGAATCCATTATTGTAGTGGCCGACTTGCAATGTGACTTTTTAAAACAGGTATACTTTAATGAAACAATTCGAATTTACGTAAAAGCACAAACGGTCGGAAGTTCATCTGTCGATTTGCATTATATGGGAAAAAATGAAAATGGAGAAATTGTTTTTACCGGAAGAGGAACGATTGTACAGATATCCCGCATGACGGGAAAAGCTTTACCGTGGTCTGAAGACGTTAGAGCATCTTTAACAAAATGAAAAACTATGTAAATCTATTTAACCTCAACATCTAGAATCCTACCTATAATAAAGTGAATTTATTCAAAGTATTGTATGAAATTTCGTCACTTCCTCAATCTTTTTCACATACTATATCGTGACTAAATCTATACCCATTCCTAGGTTACAGCTGGTCAAGGCAAGGAGGGTTACAATACTTGAAGGAGAATGAATTCACTCATAAACCACTACTCACAAAGAGAGAAAAAGAAGTGTTCGAGTTATTAGTACAAGATAAAACAACGAAGGAAATCGCAGGTGAATTGTTTATAAGCGAAAAAACTGTTCGAAATCACATTTCGAATGCGATGCGTAGTGATTGCAAACCGCTATAGGCATTGCTGTATCAAGCTTTTGCCATTAGCTCTAAACTTATAGGGTTGTCCCTCAATGGCACATGCATATAGTGTCATTGAGGTGATGTCCATGAGTAAGTCGTCTTCTCCATTAAAGTTAGGTACAGAAACGTATGGGGTATTGAAGGTTGAAGAAGTATTTGTGAAGGCGTTAGAGTATTATTTTAGAAGCCATGAAAAGTACAAGTAATTAAATGTTGAAAACAAGGTTATGTGTTGATAAAAGGCTATGTTCTAAACGATTGTTGTTATAGAAGTAAATAGAAGAAGACCTCGAAGTTATCTTAGGGTAAGAAACTTCAAATATATGTAAATGAATAGAGGCTGGGACAGAACTAAAATACCCTCTTCTAAAGCCGAATAATTATAAGTTAATCAACATGTAAAAAATAATAAAAACCGAACTATTCCGAGACTCTAAATTAGAGTTTTGAATCATAGTTCGGTTTTTTCATTAGCTGAAAACCTTTTGTCCCAGCCTCTATTTTGTTATGATTCTGTTTGTAACGATTGTTGCTTTATCTTGTCTTACTCGACTAACGGGGCAGTTTAGTTGAAGAACGAAAAACTTGCCAACTCAATTTCCTTATTTTAGAATTTAATTGAATGTCGGACATAGAGCTTTGCTAATAATATAACTAGACACGGTAAACTGTATGGAATAAACAGAAGATTGTGCAAGGTTGGAACTTAAGGTCTTTTAGACGGGAGAGGAATCAATGCAAGAAAACATAATGAGTTTATCTGACGGTAGAAAGCTAGGTTTTTCGGTATATGGTGACAAAAAAGGGATTCCACTTTTTCTATTTCACGGTACTCCAGGCTCAAGAGTATGGTTTTTAGAAGATGATAGTACCGCAAAAAGGCTGGGTATCTATTTAATTGCTACTGACCGACCTGGCTATGGTCTTTCAGATAAAAAAGATAATCGCAGCATTTTAGATTACTCATTAGATATAGAAGAACTCGCTAATAAATTACAATTAGATAGTTTTTCAGGTTTGGGTGTTTCAGGGGGCGGTGCTTATGCAACTGCTGTTTCACATTGTTTACCAAACAAAGTAAAGTTATGTATCCTTGTTTCAACAGCAACCCCTTTTCTTAATGGTAAACCTTCAAAAGCGATGGCAAAGGAAAATCGATTAGCATTTTTCCTTACTAATCACTTTCCGTCGTTATTAAAAATATCTAACAAAGCTCAAAAGAAGTTAATTGACAAAAAGCCAAAAAAGTTTAAAGAAACATTAAAAAAAGGCAGCAGCCATTTATCAGAATGGGATAATAACACCCTATTAGATGAAGTAGTGTTAGAAAATAGTCTCCTTCATTCGAAAGAAGCATATCGCCAAGGCGTCGATGAAGTGATAAATGAATCAAGATTATTAACAAGAAATTGGGGCTTTAAGTTAGAGGAAATTAAAACTCCTATAAAAATATGGCACGGAGAAGACGACACATTATCTCCTGTAAGTGAAGTGAAGCTTATGGAAAATATCTTATTAGATGTTGAATCGCATTACATCAAAAATGGTGGTCATTTTCTAACTGAACACGATGAGGTATGGGAATCCATACTAACAAATATTAAAGAACACATTTAATTGAATGCAACAACACTTAACTTTGAAACCATACTCCAAAGAGAATGCTTACATAATATGGAGGTCCCTTTAATTGTATCAAATTAAAGAATATTGTTTAACATACCTTAATAGTGAAATCGGCTAAGTTTGTGAATAAATGTTCTTAAACAAACGGGGGCAATTGTTTAACAAGGATCGTGTATTACTTCCTTTTTATTTGTCT
>JBJEFL010000064.1:0-15553 GCA_051873995.1 Bacillus sp. (in: firmicutes) | reverse complement strand
AGTTCCGTATTTGGTATATGTATGATCGAGCGTATGAATTGTGATGGTGTGTTCCGGTTCCTGGATTTCCAAATAGTACATGTCGTAAATTTTTATTTTGGAAATATAGGATCTAATTTTGCAAATATACTCCTGTTGCATGTTTGCATAGAGAGCTAAAACTTGGTTCAAACCCGATATTCCGTAAGCTTTGAGAAATCTGTTAAGGTTATTTTGAAGTGTTTTATTGTTTGTAATCTCTCTTGCAGCCAATCCATAATTTATCTCCTGATTTTATCGTATATAAATAATACGTATGTGAAGGGTAAATGTAACAGTGTTTTTTGATGTTAAGAGATTTGTTGCGGGATATGTTATTTGAGGATGGGATATGATGTAGGGGATTTGGAAGATTATGTAATAAAATGTATAATAAAAAAAATATACACCAGTTTACAATTTTTGAACTTTTTTGAATTCTGATAAGATATAGTTCTCCACTATTGTGATTAGGAATGGCTATTTTTTACTGTTTTGAGGATTTTCAGAAACTGCATAAAATAATATTTGCTTGAATCTGCTGGCTAATACCATATTTGATTTCTTGTGTATTGGCAGACTGGTAGCCTGAAAATACATCATCGCTGTATGGGAGCAGTGTCCATTCAGGTAATTGGAACCGTTATGGGCTGCCTGATCAAATAGTGTGGAGCAGGACGCAAAGTGATTCCCCGATTTAATTATAAAAATATAAGAACACTCTGTTAAAAATAGAATTTTCAGGTATAATAAGCAGTAGATACGAACTCATCTCTTTTCTGTGCTTTTTTTGTTTGGTGTCAGACGGCACATTGTGGGAGGTGCTAACCGCACTTTGATTTCGGTGTTATTGCCTCCCCGATTGTGCCGTACCGGAACCTGCCGCAGACTCCTGGCGGAATGACCGCAGATTGTCGTAGCCTTGTTTGAAGGGCAGCCGGTGCTACCTTTGAAATAAGGCCATGACAGGAGTCACAGCCTTAGAAATGTACTTTGAAAACTTCATCAATAAAGTCCCTGATTGTCAACAGCAGCACGGATGATTTCCGCATCAATGACTTTCTTGTCCTGCTGGGAGCCAATGGTCAGGGCATCCGTCATCAGGTTATCAATGAGGCGAAGATTGCCCTGTGTAAAGCTGTGTGCAGCTGCCAGTGCCACCGGATCAATGATGGTGGAGGAGGCACCCGCCAGCTGGATCTTATGGGTGATGTACTGTGATACTTCCTCATCTGATAGCCCGGCGTAGTTATAGTGGACGGTAATCCGCTGACGAAGGGCTTCGTGGACCGGTTTGCGGAGTGTGTCATTGAGGTGGGGTTCACCACACAGAATGAGTGTAAAGTAATTGACGGAATCATAGCCGTAGTTCATGAGCATCTTGATATCATTGAGTATGCCGGTACTGAGGTACTGGGCTTCATCAATGGCAAGAAGCAGAGGCTGTCGTTTCTCTTTGTAGAGATAGGTGATCTGCTCCTGGATGGCCTTGAACATACCGGTTTTGCCGCCTTTATCAGGAACTCCCAGAATGGAACAAAGCTGTTTGTAAAAGTCGGCCACACGGATGGTGGAAAGACACAGGTATTCCATGTGGAACAGGCTGGGATTCAAACCTGCAGCAAAGCATCGCAGGGCATATGACTTTCCCATACCAGGCCTGGCGGTAAACACACCAATCCCCCGGATATCCTTGAGATAGTTCAGGCGGTTCGTCATTTCCCGAAAGTCTCTGGAAATGAAGTGATCCTTCTCCTTTAGCTGCTGTTTGTCAAGATGAAGAGCAGGCTGTAGCTGGAATAAGGGATAATGACATCCGGAAGAATGGCGTGGGAATGCTCACAGCTGTCACAAAAAATCCGCATCACACAGAGGTCCGACTTTTGACGTTTGCCGTCCCGGAAGTCGATGATGGAGCGGCCATAGTAATCGTGGATGTGACAGTTTGGTAGCTTAATTATATAATAAGAGATTGGGTTTGTATCTTTTTATTTCTCTAAAATATTAAAAGATTGTATGAAAAGGAGAACATTCATTGTGAGGAATTTAGCTATATCATGTGCTTGCACCTTATGGTACATCGGGGACTGTCTTTAGCTTGTTATGGAATACTTACAATTAATGGATGAAATGGTAATAAACAATGAACGATATTTTAAGATTGACAAAGAACTATTCAAAAGGTAAGCATATTGAATTACTGCCTTTAAAAAAGAACAATATTTTAAATTCCTTAGTATTTCTTTATGATGAAAAATGGGAAGGACAAGGAGACAAGTATCCTTATGAGATATTAACATATCTTTTAGACTGCTATTATGTTTTACCAGAAAGACCAGATTTGGCGTCATTGTTTTGCTGGCAGGCTATTAACCATTCTTATTATAATGAATTGCTTGGTGATTTATCGAGAAGGTGTTCGGACACAAGCGGAATAAAGAAATTGTGTGAGAATCTTTTGAATAGCAAGAATAAATACAGCCCTATGCTTCAATTATATTTGAATCGTTTACCCATAAAAGTATTTCATTATGTTGCGTCATATATGTTGAAAGGGTATGTTATTGATAAGGCTGATATTGATCGCAGATATAGAGCGAGTTCGTTTGACAGCGTAAAGAAAAACATTCCTGTAATTGAAGAAATTCTTGAGCAATCTTACGGTGAAGCGTTTTACCAAATTACGAGTCCTATAATTGTAAACAATAGCGCAAAGTTAAATATTGAATCAAGAAATCAAAATAAAAGTCGTCAAATCATACATAGTTTTGCGTTGAAATTAAAAGAACTTTTGCTCAGACGGGAAACATATATTACGTTTTATAATCATCCCAATACGATAAAAAGGTTTACATTTACAGACCAAGATGGGATATATTTTGTTTTATTTGGTATACTGTATGCTTCTCGATGTAATAATTTTCATGGAAATGTAGCTGCACGAATGAACAGCGTGAATGCAGATAGAGAAACATTTAAGATGTATATGGATGTTTTTCTGACAGAATATATGATTTTGGCAATGCATATGAACAGTCAGGGAAGTCTTTCGGATGAAGTGTTGGACAGGATAAAATACAACGCAAATCTAATGCTGTGATAAAGATTAGTTTAGAAGAACTCAGGATAGTGATAAAGGAGAAGACGTAATTATATGAAAAAGATATTGACAATTGATGGTGGTGGTATTAAGGGGATTTTTGCAGCAAGTTTTTTAGCTGAGATAGAAAAAAGATGTGGGGTTGAGATTGGCTGTTATTTTGATCTTATTGCAGGAACTTCTACAGGAGCAATTATTGCTGCGGCACTGGCAAAGGGAATTTCGGCCCAAACAGTATTGAAATTATATCTCGAAAAGGGTGAAAAAATTTTTCTAAAGACAAATAAAGTTCCGTTATTTACAACGAAATATGAAACAGAACCTCTTCAGACAGCACTGGAAGAGGTATTTGGTGATTATAAATTGAACGAATGTAAAACTCGTCTGGTGATTCCTGCTTTTAACTTGCAAACTGGAGAAACAAGAGTATTTAAAACATCACATTCAAAGGATTTATACATAGATTGTGATCTCAGAATTGTTGATTGTCTACTGGCAACTACAGCTGCTCCTCTTTTTTTTGAACCGCATGAAATGCATGGAGGAATATACATAGATGGCGGAGTAGGTGCTAATAATCCTGCGTCCATAGCTCTTGTTGAAGGATTGACAAGGTGTGGATGGACAAAAGATGAAATAGGAATGTTAAGCATAGGAGGAGTGAATAAATTAAGTCCGACAGATGGCAGTGAAAAAATGGGAATAATGGATGCTCTCAAAATTCAGAAATGTTTTATGTATGCAGAAAGTCAATATTCGCATAATATATGTAGTATAATGCTGCCTAAAGGTCAATATCTGAGAGTAGATTATACACCGCAAAACGGACAGGTATCTTTAGACAATGTCACTGAAAACAGCAAAAATAATTTGAAAAAATGGGGGGAAAATCAGGCAATGAAGTATATGAATCAAATAAAACAGATGTTTTTGGAAGAAAAAATCAGTAAGCCGATATTTTTTAATATAAAAAGGGGGACAGAAAAAGAATAATTGTAAGGAGATGAATAGAGAGATGGAACAAATTTTACAAACGGTGCGTATTTTTTATACAAAAGATTATAATGTAGATGTGCTGTATATAAAGGAATTTCTACAAATAATTGGATGTATGACCTGCAGTCAGATAAAAAAAATCGGACAGGAACTGACACCGGAGGAGAGAAAGCAGAAGTATGATATCAATTTATTTTATGGCATTGATTATGGTAGTGCTGAATCAAAAATACAAAATGATATATATATTGATAAAAATACCATTATGAGATTAAAGTCTGAAGATCAGATTTTAGAGAAGGTAATTCAAAAGATATGGCCTGTAGAGAAAAACCCTTTAGTTAATGAAGAATTAAATAAAATTCGGGAAGGATATAAGGGAATATTCAGTTGTTTATATAATTACATGAATATTGGATTTATAAATGAATATTCACCGGTAAATAACAATGGAGAGGAAGCTATTCAATTAAAAAAAGAAGTATGTGAGGCAACTTATAAAGCGTTTTTGAATTGTTACAATAAGTTATATGATTATAAAAAAAATGACGCAAGAAGAGTGTTTTCTGTGTACTATGAATATATCATGCTTAATCTGAAGTTCAGGATAAATGAAATAAAAAAAATAAATCAGGAAGAAGTTGTTTTTGATATTGATATAATGCTTAACGATGCCAAAAATATCATGGAAAAAAATCAAGATTTTATGATTATTTATTATCGAGTGGCTGCTATATGCAGATCAGATGTTAGATATAAATGGAATGCGGAAGCATATTATAATGAAATGATTAAAAAATTGAATAACAGATATAGATTTCCCTCAACTTTGCGTTCTATTTTTTATTATAATATGGGAAGATATTATGAGAAAAATATACATGACATGGAGAAAGCTAACGATTGTTATAAGAAATCAGCAGAAGATAATCCGAAGGCGTATCGAACACAGTTTAAATTAGCGAAAATTAAAGAGGAAAATAAAAATTATGATGGAATGATTGATATATTAAATAGGATTATCCAAATTGTGGTAGATGACTATTCTTATGAGCAATTGATGCCTAGAGAACAAATATATATATTTAAGGTATATCGACTAATGGGAAATGCATTTTATGAGAAAGGGGAATTGCAATATGCAGAACAGGCATATAGAAAAGCTGTTGAAATTTCGCGGGCTATCAGTAATTATTTTGAAAAGAATAGCTCAGATATAGATAAAAAATTTTTTAGATTATTACAAATATGTATGTCTCCGGATTCTATATATAGAAAATTGATTAATTGTGTTTCAAAAGAAGGAGATTCAGAAAAATACAGAGAGTATTTGAGCTATTGTTGAATGGAAGGGGAGTATGGGAGTGAAGAATGTTATCAAATTATCAAATCTGGAAGAAAAAATTATTTTGGAAGACAGTATTGAGTTTGAAGAATCTGCTTTTTCGTTTGTTTATCAAAAAGCGGGAGTATTATTGAGAAACATTATTGATCAGAATAGAAAATATGTAAATTCAGCTAATGAAAATATAGATAAGTTTGGAAAACCTGTTGATAACATTATTTCATTTGAGGGTAGAAGAGGAACAGGAAAAACATCAACAATGCTTTCAGTCAGAAATGCGTTGAGAAATTATCAGAGAAATCGTTTTTTGGAAGTGAAAGACAAACCTGGTGAATATGAAGATATCAGGTTTACAGTACTTGACTATATAGATGCTTCTCTTTTGGAGAAGACAGAGGATATTTTAGGACAAATACTGGCAAATATGTTTTCTAAAGTACTGGAATATGACAAAAACAATATATATAAAGACGTAAATGAATATGAAAGAAAAGAGCTATATCGGAACTTTGATGAAGCGTATGGAACTCTCCTGAAATTGAGACAGAGTAACAGTAATATGGTTGACAGTTCTCCGATACGTACATTAGCTGCGGTATCGGGAAGTATAGATCTGGGAATGAAAATCCGAAGGCTGGTAAAAAACTATCTTTCTTATTTGTCAGGAGAATCTCAAAGAAAAAAAGAACACTTTCTTGTGATTACTATTGATGATGTAGATATGAATTTCGGAGATGACTCCACAAAGATTATTACGACGCCGTACGATATTCTGGAGGAAATTCATCGTTATCTGATGATTCCAGGTGTTATTATTTTGATGACATATAATTTTAAAGATTTGTGTATTGCCTGTGATAAACATTTTGAGAAAATATTGGGACAATCTAAAATATCAAATCATGGGAATGGTAGTTACATACATGATTTGACAATACAATATTTTGAAAAAGTGATACCTGGATTTTTTAGGGTTCATATGTCATCTTTGCAAAAACGTGATTATTCACATTCATTAGTTCTGAATCGAAATGGAGTTCAGGGTATTTATGTAAAAATGACAGAAGAAGAAATTAAGAGAATATTCGGATCGTTTTCACTTTATTTACTGGATCAGATGGAGATTGAGAAAGAATGCTCATGGGAAATCAATATAAAAAAATTTATGTTTCTTTTGAGAGTGGCAAGTGGAGATTTATTTTATGATGGAATTGGAAGCAAGAGACATTATCTGGAAACATCCGGTCTTCGAGATGTAGCACACGCGTATAAATTTAATATGCAGTTAAGGGACTTATGTTGCAGTTCAAAACAGAAGGACATAGATGCGGCAGTTTATAAAGAATTGTTGGATGATTTGTATTTTCGATTTGCAATTGAAAAATTGTCAGAAGATGAGAACGATATTTTAAGAAAGTATTTGAATCTTCCGATTGAAAGAAGAAGCCAGAATATTTTGGAGGATATTAAAGCTTCTATAAGTAAAATATTTGATATTTATGAAAATGAAGATTTTCCCCAAATTCGATATCGTAATAAATATGTACCGTCCTATAGCTATGGAGAATTAACATATTATTTGTATTACGCCAGCAAACATGGAATTTTTTCTAAAGAGTTAATCTGGTGTGTGCTGGATTCCTATACAATTGTGATGACCGATTTATACAAAAAGTCAATTGATTGTAAAGAACCCAATAGAGAAGAGTATAAAAAAAGATTCTGTGAGATTATAGGAATGTCAGTTGCCAGTAGCTGGTCGAATGGGTACATTCCTAAATTGGCTCCAAACTCTATGCCGTCGGAGTTCCAAAATTTTACTGTAGAGACAGAAGGGAAAAGTATTTCTATAGGAGCCGTTAGAATTACGAATACAAAATGTGTATGGATATTTAAATTGAGCGGCGATAAAAACAAACTGCAAGAAGAACTGCAGCGGTTTGAAATTTTGAGTATGTTTTTTTCGTACCCGATTAAAAACGGAAAAATGCAGAATGGAGAAGGTACTATAACGTTTAATCCAAAGCCTGAAGATGTACCGGTCGATCAAGCAAGAGAAGCAAACTGGCAAATAGAAATAGGGGATAGCTGTTTTAATATTATGAATTTTGTGAATAACTTGTTTAATGGAAAGGAATTCTTTGAAGATTTACATTATCGTTTGGAGGGAGCCTGGAAGGCATATTGTAAAAGCATAAAACAAAGGAGTGCTTTAAAAAAACTGGAAGAAACTTCATTAAAAAAGGGCTTTGAAGAATGGAATAAAACTTATCATGGAATGGCGATGCCTATATATAGTCTTGATATTATGTACAATATTTTCAAAAGACAATTGATCAATACCAGGATTTATGAGGCTTCTGTGAATGCCAGTGCTTTATGGAACTATATTTGTAAGGTCTATAAGGATATAGGGGATTATTTAGAGCAGGAAGATAAATTTTATTTTTCCAATTTGAATGGAGACTTCAATCAGGAACTAAATGATGAAGATAATATGTATCGTAAAAACAGATTTTCAAAAGCTTATAAAGAGTGTGAGTTTATAAAATATGTAAATAAATTGTCAGAGAATCCAGAGGAAGAAAAAGCATTTATAAAAGCTTTTGAAATGCTTGCTTATTCATTGTAGATAGAAGAAAAAGAGAAAAATATGATAAACAATTTGGCTAAAGTCATCAAAGTATTATTTAAAAGTATTCCCATTAAGAGAATATTAAGTCTGGATGAAAAAATACAAATGGATTATGATCGAATTGACATTCGATATATAAGAAAACTTTTATTAGAAGAAAACGGTGATGTATACAGTGACACAGAAATACAATATCAGATAGCAGAACTTCTGGAACAATATCAGGGCAAAACGGAAGAAAATCCAAGAGATATTCATGTGTTTGCACTAATGTTTTCTTATTTGCCTAATATATTGGTATTTTATGAGAATAAGGTGGTTTGCAAATACAATCGATTGCTTGAATGGAATGATATTGTTCGGGTTATAGGGGAGGATTTTCCTGTCATTGCCAGATTGGTAGTAAGAGATTGTGAGCAAAGAACAGAAACCAGTGATTTCTGCTGGCCGCCTGTTATTGGACATAATAATAAGCAATTGCAGCGAATTCTGGATAGAGGAATGGCAGAAAATCATTTTCATTTAAGAGGATCATCCCCTTATTTTAACATTTCCTGGATGAATCTGATGAATCATCCGGGGGAATATAATGTACTGAACAGATTCGATTCTGTGGAAGCAAATTATAGAAATATAGGCAGGATAGCAGATAGAAAAAGTTCTGAGTCATCATTAAAGGTTTTGGTTGTTCGTGCGGCTCTGATTCGCTTATATTTAAGCTGTAAATTGATTCGGAAACCAATTCGTTTGCGTGAGTATATGGTGCCAATCCGGGAAATATCAAAGTATTTGTCAAATTCGAAAGAGATACCGGAGGAACTTTTAAAAAACAGAATGATCAGTCTGGAAATGTGCAGGGATTATCTTGAAGGTAGTGATTTTGATTATTTATGGAAGAAAGAGACAATCCGCACGTTGAATATATTTTTGGATAATGAATACGAAATGCATATTAATACAGAAAATATACAACGAATAATCAATGGTATGATGATGGACGGACTTTCTCTGGATTATATGTTGAAATTTGTGCCGGATGTGTATAGAAGGGGGGAAGAAGAGTATCGAATATTAGCTGGGGAGAGATGGTTTCTCTATCAAATGCTCAGATGCATTTATACGGATGATAGAAGTTTTACAAAAAGAGAATATAATCTGTTTTATGCGTATTTAAGAATCAAAAATGAAGTAAGATATGAATTGGTTCAGACAAATAGGGTAGTAGGATTTGAAAATTTTGAGATTTATCAGAGTAGAAAAGATTTATTTGCACATATGGATGGATGGAAACGTTCGGAAGGAAGATTAGTAAGATTGGCGGTTCGTGATGTGTTGAATAATGAAGCTGTTAAATCTCTGGAAGTTCGAATTGCACCAGAAAAAAGTGCAAGAGATATGGCTGATACGATTAAGGAGTACGACTGGGCAATTATAAAAGCCTACTATGATCTGGAAAATTCAAGAATTCCATATGAAGATATTTTCAAAGATTATGAGGGTGATGATCGTATGGAAGACTTTCCTCAGGATGATCTCAGAAGGAAATTTTATTATGTTTTTCATTTTATAAAAAAGGCAGATAGAGATCCCAGTGCAGATGAAGGGCTGTTTACTTTTGAATGTCGTCATTATCGTTTGCGAAAAGAAATTAAAAAAATTGCATATGAAATTTTGCAGTTTCGGAGACTATATCCCCAGTATGCTCGTAGAGTTATGGGGATTGATGCATGTGCACAGGAACTGGGATGCAGACCAGAGGTCTTTGCTCAGGTGTTCCGTATCTTAAAAAATTATGTAGATTCTTATTTTGATTATATTAACGATTTTACACTTCCCCAATTGAAGATTACATATCATGTCGGAGAAGAATTTCTTGATATTGTAGATGGACTCAGAGCCATTGATGAGGCAATTCGTTTTTTAAATTTGGATTGTGGAGATCGTCTGGGACATGCCATTGCGTTGGGAGTGGATGTGAAACAATGGTATAAGTTGAAGGGTAAGAAAATAAACATTAGTTTGCAGGATTTCCTGGATAATATTGTATGGCTGCATCATGCATTAATTAAGTATAAAATACCAGATATGAGTTCCCTTAAAGGCTGGCTGGAAGAAACATATAGCCATTATTTTAATTATATTTATCAAAATGGACAGAAAAGTATTTTGACAAGTGTTGAATCCTTAGGAAATTATATGAAAGGGAAATTTGATATTAATACATATTATTTATCATGGCTTTTGCGAGGCGATAAGCCTTCTATGTATAAGACAGAAAAATTTCAATATTCCAGTATCAGCGAAATTGATCAGTGGGATCGGTATGCTGTGAATCGTAGAAAAGACAGTATGACAAAAGATGATATTCGTAATATTCCAGAGGTTTCTTTGCTATATCATTTATATCATTATGATATAGATGCCCGTATTAGAGGAATGGAAAAGAAAACCATTACTTTACCGGATATTTATATTGAAGGCGTTATGAAGGTTCAAAAAGCGTTTCAAAAAGAAATTGTTGATATGGGACTTTCTATTGAAACAAATCCATCATCAAATGTTAATATTAGTGCGATTAATGGCTATGAAGAACATCCAATCAGTAATTTTTATAATTATGGTTTAACCATAAATGAAGAGGAGTTGAATGCTTGTCCACAGATTAATGTTTCTATTAACACGGATGATAAAGGCGTATTCAACACAAGACTGGAAAATGAGTATGCTTTGCTTGCGTGTGCAATGGAAAATGTGAAAAATCCGGATGGAACAAACAAGTATAAAAGAGAATTTATTTATGAGTGGTTGGATAATGTGCGTAAGATGGGATTAAGACAAATATTCAATGAGAATTATAAATACGATTTAATGTAGTGATAATTAATGGGGAGAGGATGGTATGGAATGTCAAGAGAATAAAAAATTCATAGAGAGATTTTGTTAGAAGTAAAAAGGGGATATGATAGAAATGGAAAATGTAATTAAGCAATTAAAGCAATTTAAAACGGATGCAATCTATGAAAAGAAAAAACATTATAATGCTGCAGAAAGAAAACGAAGATATTATAAATATATATCAAGCATTCAAATTTTTTTAAATGCAATTACTGGAAGCGCTTTGGTTGCAGTGATTTTTGGTGATGGTAGTAGGGTCAGCGAAATATTAGCTCTTATTTTTGCTGTTATTGCAACTATATTAGCAAGTGTGCAGAAAATAGGTGATTTTGAGAAGCAATCACAAGGAAATACAAAAGTTGCAAATATGTATTTGAGAATTAGTAAAAAAATTAGTTTAATTCTAAATTTTATTAAAGATGGAGCACTGGAAAATGGGGAAATCGTAGAAAAAGCCATAGAAATCAATAGTGAAATAAGTAAGGCAAATGAAATGGGATCGCAATTTTCTACTAACCGAAATGATTATAAGAAAGCTCGGAAAGGTATAAAGAATGGAGAGGAAAATTATACGGATGATGAACTGAAAATTTGGGAATAAAATTTCATTGATTATTTATTTAAAATAGGTAAAATGAGTATACATAAAACATATTAGAAATGGCGGGTATGAATGAGCCTTTATGAAGAATGAGAGAGAATTCTTGTTAAATGAACTTAAAGAACATACATTAGATAGTGATTGTGCAAAAGAACAACATTTTTATGAGGAAACAAAATACAGAATAAAAGCAAAATTCTTTAATATCTTAAAGTCAGTAATATTTCTTGCCACAATAGCTACATATGTATTAATTGTATCTGGGGTTAGACGTAATAGATGGTTTAATGATATTTGTATTTTACTTGTACTTATATCTACGCTGCTTGAAATATTATCATATATGTTGAGATATGAGGAAAAAGCCATGGAACATTGGAAAGCAGCACAAATGTATTCAGAAGTATATCGGAAGTGTCAGTTTTTCTGTTTAATGTATAGTCATTGTTCATTTGAAGTTTGGAGAGAAAAGTTAACTGATATATCCGAAGAATTAAGTAGGATATCTCTATTATCTCCTGGTGTATCATTGAAAAGCTATAAGAAATGGAAAAAAAATAATCTAAATAAGAAATATCCTGTAGATAAAGCTATTTGTGATTTGAAAATAGACAATATTGACAAGATTATCGATATTATTAAAGAAACATTACACGAATATAAGATAGAAATTTTTTTGTTTGGATCTTATTTGTCAAGTATGTATTATAATGATATAGATATAGCAGTAATTGTGCATGAAAAATTCACAAATTATCAATTGGAAGAAAAAATGAATAAAATTGAAAAGAAGTACTCTATAGACGGATTTAATTTGGATATAACAATTATCACTGAAGATGACATAAATGCAAACAGATGTACTCAGTTTATAAAGAATATATGTGAGGGAATATGTTACTATAAATCGTCAGAAATAAAAAAAAGTATTACAGATTATGTTGGCACGCTATGTAATTATAGTGAAATGATAGAATATTTTATAGAGCATGCAAATAACCACAGGGACGATTATAGAGTATTTGTGTCAGATGTTTTTTATATGTATTATCATGCACTTACAGCTTTTTTAAGTTCGCAAAATATTAATTGGTATGGTGAACAATCTATGATATCGGAATGTGAACGTTTATTAATGAATGAAGAAAAACTTTCCAAAATAGATATAAAGAGTACAGAGTTTATTGATTTAATGAAGCATGTTCGATTGTTTTTTAAAGAAAAGAATAGTGCCTATTTAAATGGAAATAATAAGAATACAGAGGTACTCGCTCGTTATTTTGATGTAGATATAGAACGAGTGAGAAAAATTGTGGGCAACGTTGGCAATGCCATTTAGGCAGATGTTAGATTTTTGGTATGGGTAATTGAAGCAGGCTATGAAGTAGAGAGATTTGCGATTTGACAACGTAAAAATCTAAAAATAGGCATACCAAAAACACAGATGATTCGCATCTGAATATTATGGTGCGGCGGAGCCCCAAGCTAAGCGTAGACAGCAAGATAACCCTGCGAAACTATATCAAAGAGGAAACATTACTCGACCCATAAAAATTTTATAAAAAAATAGACAATGTATTGAAAAATATTGTCATTAATGATATTATTCTGAGTAGTGATGAAAAGAAGGTGATGATATGAATTTAAAAATAGAAAGTAATAGAAGAGATTGCCAGAAGGAAAAGGAAATTCGAGAAAAAAGACTTTTGGAATACGCAGAGGCTATACAGAAGAGCACACTGGAAGCGTCATCGCAGATCATAAAGGAATTAGTAGAGGAAAGGCATCGTAAAGGGATGACACAGCAGGATATTGCAGACATAACAGGTATTCTTCCATCCAATTTAGCCCGGCTGGAGAGTGGAGGAAGAGTACCGACTCTGGTGGTTCTACAGAAATATGCATCAGCTGTTGGAAAACATATCAAGTTGAAGATCTGTGACGGAATTGAGTAAAAATCTGAACGAGAACAGGGAGATGAGAGTTTCTCTGTTTTTTTGAAAAATATCATAAATGATAATGGGTATAAAGATATGGTAGTTGATAATACGATAAATGGAGGCACAAACATAGCGAGAAAATTGAGGACATGGTATCCGGGGGCAATCTATCACTTGAGGGAAAGAGGCGTGCGCAGATTGGAAATTTTCCAAGATGATTTTGATAAGATGATATTTATGGAGATTCTTCGACACGAATTAAATAAAAAGGGATGTAAGTTGCATGCATATTGTCTTATGTCGAATCACTTTCATTTTCTTTTAGAGACAGGTGACATCGAGATTGGAAAGTTTATGAAAGCATTTGCGTGTAAATATGCTATGCAGTTTGATATACAGAAATAAGATACACATTTCCTCGCAGAAATCGTCTGATTGGCGCGTGGGCAAAGCGGATTATTGTGATTGCGCCGGGGAAAGGAAGTGGAGCACTGATTACGGCAGAATATGGAAGAAAGTATGGGAGACAGGTAGAAATTATTCACATATGATTTTTGACAGGTTGGAGATGGAACTGAAAAACAGCAACTTGTAAAGGCATGGATTTGATGCTAAGATGAAATCAAACTAAAGTGTGTTTTCAGAAATTTTTCTCTCCAAACTATGGTAAGTGGAGGTAGTTATGTGGCTAAGAAGGATGTCACAGAAAAAATTCTTGAATCTTATAACGATGTATTTTCGGATGTAGTAAATGTTCTTTTGTTCAAAGGGAAACAGGTTTTATCTGGTGATGAGCTGGAAGATCAGGCACCTCGGTCATATTATAAAGCGGATGGGAAAGTCCGTGAGATTGAACGGGATGTTGCAAAGCGTTGGAAAAAAGGAAATATCAGAGTGGCCTGTCTTGGACTGGAAAATCAAACAGAACCAGATGCGGATATGCCGCTTCGCGTTATGGAGTATGATGGTGCGGAGTATCGGGCACAGTTATTGAAGGACAATACAGCTAGGAGTAGGTATCCAGTAATCACTCTGGTTTTGTATTATGGGTATAAGAAACGTTGGAATAAACCGAAGAGTTTGAAGGAAAGGCTGGATATACCGCCGGAATTTGAGGAGTTTGTAAACGATTATAAGATTAATCTGTTTGAAATTGCATATTTGACGAGAGAGCAGGTAAATCTGTTCCAGAGCGATTTTCGGATTGTTGCAGATTATTTTGTTCAAATGCAGGAAAATGGGGATTATATTCCTGATTCACAAGAGATTAAACATGTTGAGGAAACAATGCAATTGTTGAGTGTGATGACGCAGGATTATCGTTTTGAGGAAGCATATAATGACAGCGAGGAAGGAGGTATCCATAATATGTGTGATGTATTAGATCGAGTAGAAAGTAAAGGCCGAGCAGAAGGCCGAGCACAAGGGCGCGCAGAAGGGTGGGCTAAAGGCAAGGAAGAAGGTAAGGCAGAAGGTGAGATGAAGAGAGCAAAGGAGACAGCATATAATCTTCATAATATGGGGATGAATGATGAATTCATTGCGAAAGCTGTGAATGTCAGCATTGAACTTGTGAGGCAGTGGCTGGGATTGGTATCTGTTTAACATCTGATAGGACATGGATTGTAGAATAAATTTGGGCGGCTATCAGGAGTTGATGATTGCTATTATTTAAGCCTGTTCAAATTTTATGGAATGAGAGAAACATGTCGGTAAGAAAATGCCGACATGTTTTGTATTGAATCGTAAATCCGTAAAATAGAATAAAAACTGAAAAAGGAATGGTGATATCAAACAATTTGTAATAACGCAAAAATACTAACAATGAGTCTTGTAACTGTTAGCAGAGCTATAAGGTATTCCTACTAATGTCTGGTTGGATCATCGGATCGGCCAAGAAGGTAATCGGTTGATATGTTATAAAAATCAGCAAGCTTAGTTAATATTGCTACGTCTGGTAATCTTTTACCAGATTCATAGCGATAATACGCCATTGTAGAAATTCCAACAGCTTCAGCTATGT
>JBJEFL010000063.1:8995-15560 GCA_051873995.1 Bacillus sp. (in: firmicutes) | reverse complement strand
AATAGAATAAAGTTGTTTATTTCCTGTGTTCTAAAAGATTATTGTTTTTAAATAGGTTCAGTAAATAAAACCAGCCTATTAACGTTGAACGGAGCGTAAGGTGCGAGACTCCTGCGGGAGCAGCGGGACAGATGAGACCCCACAGGCGCCGCCGAGGAGGCTCAACGCCGCCCGAGGAAAGCGAGCATCCTGGAGCGAAATGCAACTCAATTAATTATCATTACTCGTTCATAAGCAACAAAGTTTACGAAACCAGCCTTTTAAAAAAATAAGTTTATCCCAGAAGTGTTTAGGAAATTGAAGGAATAATTTATAAGTTTGAAGAATATATCTCGCTATATATGTATACAAATGTGTACATATAAAATGGGAGGTGTAAATAGTGGAACAGGATTTTCGCAAAAAAACATTTCGAGGTGCAAAGATTGAAGATGTGATCTTGGAATTAGAGAAACTAAGCTCGTTATGTGAAGAGAAATCTCAAAGTAGTGACCAATTAGAAAGACAACGTTTCTATGAAGGGATGGCTATTGCTTATACAACTATTGCAGTGAAATTAAAAGGAGACTTTGATTATATTGAGCCGAAAGTAATTGATGAGCTATACAGTTCTTTAGAGAAAACTTCAAATCCAAATAGTGTAAGCAATACAAAACACGTTGCAAATTGTTCTTTTTGTCGTAGAAGTAAGGAAGAAGTCGGAGAATTGGCTATGGGACCAGGAGTTTCTATATGTATTGAATGCTTAGATTTTGGTGTAGAAGTGATTAAATCACATTCAACAGAAGTTTAAATTCTCTAACAAGCAAGTTGGTATTCCAAGAAAATTGGGATACCTTTACAATTTGGTTTTCCCTTATTTATCTAATGATCAACACTTGGTGCAACCTACAAAAAAGAAAAAAACGACCCCATATGATGTCGTTTTAACAAATAATCTTCATCATTCAATTATGCAAGCCTCCTCGTAACCACGGACGCTCTCGATAAGAACCGATTGGAATTTGAATCAGACTCGTTTGACCATGCTGATTCATCTTATATATGTCATCGCACATGTTCACGATAAAACCAAGAAGTGGATGTCCACCCAGTCCAATAGCTGACGCTGTCAGTAGTAAACGTTGCACAAGCATACCCGCTTCCATTTGTTGAATGCGATACCCTCTGTAGCCCAATGCAGTTTTATAATGATCTATTTCTCCTGCAACATGCAGACAGAGCGGCACTTGCTGCAAATTGACATTATCAAGCGTCATAGCATATTGCAGGTTCGAACGATAATCGCCAAGTTGTATGGTCCTCAAAGCGTGAGCCTTACTATCATATACATAAGCACCATTCGGAATATTTTCCACCTGATAAAAGCAGCCATACAGCGTGACGCGCGGTTCCTCGTTAGTGATTGTTTCATCTAAGTCATTGCGATATGAAAAGGAAGCTATTGCCTCCTGTAAAAGCGTAGCAAGTTGCCATTGACTGACCTTCCCTAAGACAAAATCCATTTCTGGTGAAAACCGTTTCCGGCAAACAGCCGCTAAATCATAGGGCAACCTCTTTACAGGAGAAAGTTTTACTTCTTTTTCTTCAAACTTCTTGTTTTTTCCCACAGTAATTGGCCGAAAATATTTGGTGGATTCCATCATTGACGCTTCATTCATTTGGATTAACATGGGGTATTCTTTTATTTTCTTTGAAAAGACGTAATGCTCACATTCAATTGCCGGAATTTCTCGACACAGTTCAGTTGCACATCTAACTTCATCTTTGCCATTTGATGATTGAAACCATTCTGTAGATTCCACAGAAAGCGGAATAACGCCATAAATACTTTCCTCCGATTCACGTAACCCAAGCAAATGATTGATGGCACGATCGAGAAACTGAAAATATACACCTGTTTCATAGCCGAACCTTTTAGACACTTCCAATAACTGCCCGATTAAAACACCAGCATCCATTCCTTGCAAGCGATAAGAAAAATAATGATATTTGAAGAAGTTTTTCCAAAACATCGCCGATACAAAAACAGTGGCAAAACATGTGGATGTATCACAACGATTTCCAAGAGCATCCGATATATATGCATCGAAATTCCCTTCTCGCAGCAATACCAATTGATGATGGGCAACGTCATAATGGTATACGCCACAAGGCAAACCTTCTAATTTCAAATACATGTACAACTCATTCGGATACAACGCTCCTCCGGAAGGTGCAAAACGTCGAAACGACTGTCTAAGGTTCTCAGAATCCAATGACTGACTAACTTGAACAAGACCATACACATACCAAAGAAAATGACCGATTGCGCGAAGTTCCGGTTTGCTTGGTTTTACCCTTTCATCAAGGGTGAAAGGCACTTCCGAAGAAAGCGGGAAAACAGGTAAGTCACAGTATAATTTATACGGAAGAGGTGCATCCTCCCAATCCACTTCCCAATCAGGCGGACTTAGCTTATTGGTTTCATAATGCAACTGATGCAAAAACGTATCTAGTTTCATGATAGTCCCTCCTTATGGGAATGGATGCGGAAACGGATTCAGCTGTTCAATCGTTAACGGTTTATCCGTATAACCAAGCTCCATCGGTACTTTTAATACTCTCTCTAACCCTTTTACCCGTGTCAGGTGCTGCCCAAATGTCATCGGCAACATTCCGGGGATGATCACTTTCACGCAATGTAAGCTATTTCGCTGCAATTCTGGTGTTGTCTGGTTGACTACAATCACCTCCATATTCAACTGATCAAATCTTTGAAGAATATCCTGTAAGTCATTTGTCAAGTCCATATGCTGTTCCCGTTCCTTAAACGTTTCATGAAACGACTGTAACGGACTCTTTTGTTTTAGTAAAAAATCCAAACGTTCCTCTGTCTCTGGTAAACCAAACAGCATCCCATGGTCCTCCATTTGTTGGACAAGAGAAGAATCTTTCAGCATTTGTTCAAGCTGTAACTTATTTTTCTCAAATTTACCATCAAGAGTCAGCATCATCCCGCCTAGCTCATGAATGGCACTTTTCGCCGCCCGAATAGGATCAAGATGGGCTCCTGCTGCACAAATAATATTTAGACCTTTTTCTTTTCTATTTTTCGCTAACGCCCATACACTCGGAATGCCGTGCTCCATCGTCGCATTAAATAAGTGAATATCATATCCTCCCACTACTCGTGCTCGCTCGATCATCAGTTTCAATTCTTCGTCGTTTGCAGTTGCAGGGTCCAAGCGAGGAAGCGACAGCCGGGCATACCATGTCAGCAAAAATGAATCACGCTCCACCACTTCCATGATGCCATAAAAAATAGCCTCCTCTAAGCTTCCACCTAAAGCACAACCATTGGACGTTTCATAAACAAACCCTTCTCCGCAACCTAAACTATAATAAGCAAGCAATTCCGGCACCAAAATGGGACGTTTGTGCAAAAAAGAATATCCCCAAACCCAATTAATCGACCGATCCGGATGAAATGGTCTAAATGGAAAATCAGGTTGTTCATATTGTTCCTCACTATGCACACCTAGTCTCAAAGGATTCAAGGCCATCTCTTGTACATTACGATAGCTGTTATGAATGACCGTGCGTTTACCACGAGGCTCCATCCCACAATACCTTTCCAATCCCTCCAAAATAGCCGTTAACTCACTTGCTGCATAGGAATTAGTCCGACCAGCCGATCCCTCATCGCCCATGAGTAAAGGAAGATTGACACTAGCATCGGCAAATGGCGGTACTAAATCAATCATTTTATTATTCAAAAAGCCTATTCGTTGATCCACATAATCATTGACTAAAAAATGGCGTAAATCATCGATGGAACGACTACGATAGCTGTCACAATTAACCTTCGGACTTGGTCGCAATGTAATACTGGCTGTAGTTGGTGAATCATCTGGCAGCTGGCTGCAAACGGTACATAAAGGATCAGGAAGAAAAAAATGTCTGGAAACATTCAGCGTTTTCATATTCAGCAAGACTACATGCTCATGCAATTCCGTTTGCTTACCTTGCACCACTTTCTGTACTTCCTCACTTATGAGATAAGCCATCTGTAACAGACCCATACGTGATACCGCTATGTCACAAGTGATTCCTCCATTTTTTTGAAATTGCAAATGCATATGTTGCATTTCTTTCCGGTCACGCCCTGCCATTAGCTTCCTTAAGTCGGCGCATTGAGAGCAACCTGGCACCCCCGGCAACACTAAAGGCCCGATGATTCCTTCCCCAAATTCGACAAATCCTCTTAGCCAAGGAATATCCGTCGGCTGCAGCATTTCTTCCGCTTGTTGATGAATGACGGGATTCCAGCCATCCTGTAGCACAAGCACCAGTTCTGTTTTTTCCGGTATATATGCAGGAAAATCCGTTTGGTGAATAACCTTGTATTGGTCGGCTAATTCTCTGTAAACATACTCTGCCAACATTCCTTCTCCGATAAGCAGCACAACAGCTTTCACCTAGATTCCCCCTCTCGCACCAATACACCGACTACTTCTATTACTTCATTTTTTAAAAAGACATCCAACTCAAGTTCCACAGCCATAAGACATTTGTTGCTCTTTTGCAAAGTTTTCATCGCATCCTGCAAAAGCTCGTCTTGACTTGTCAAATCACATGCAGGAATGGATATATTTTGCGAAACCTTTTCTTCTCTGAAAATCGCGGGAACTGCAGAAGTAAATACGCCTTTATTTTGAACCGTTATAACGGCTTGTTGTAACGCTTTTCTTAATGCAATCGTTACATTCAGTCCTACACAACCAAACCAATTTCCGCTTGTGCAAACCCATATGACAGGAAAGCCATTTATAGCTTCGCCTAATCCGATTTCCGGCATCCCTTGCATTATATTCAATGATTGCAAATAATATTGGCAACGCTCATCTTCTACAGATTCTAAGTGTATTAAACCGACAGAATGCTCTGTTCGTTTTCTGAATTCGTTATCTAAGCATTTTTGCAAACCTCGACAAATGCATTCTACAAAGCTTTCACCTGCACCGACTTCCATCATTGCTTGTTCTTTTAATGCAGGAAGATTTTTCACAAGCTCATTGACATACGATTCAATTCCGACAATCCCTGCTTCTCTCCGTGCTTCTTCATGTGTCAAATCTGCACAGATTATGTCCGGCAATAGATCAGCTGGTCCCTCGGAAATGGGATTAACGACCTGCACTCGACATTGTGCCAGTGGGAGCTGCTTTAAATCTCCTTCCTCCCAACTATGAAAGATACCCGCTTGCTGGGAAGTTAATTTTCTAAAATACATATAACATCGACTTAAATCACCTCTACTCGCCTTTTGTGTGATTGGCATAGCCACTTCTTGAACACTCTTAACGGACACACAATTTGTAATGAGCGGATGAGGGAAAAAAGCATGCCAACTTCCTTCTAAAGTTTCACTATTCAGCAGGTAAAATTGATTATTTTGTGTCTCATCGTTCACTCCCGTCATCTCTTTAAACCATTCAAAAACAATCACATTGACCAGCAATGCTCCTGCTGTTGAAAGTGAAGAAGAGAACTTCCGATTGTGATCAAGCGCCGATTTGTGTATTCGATGCCATACCGACTCCCAACAAATATCCGAATCTCCTTTGACCAATGGTCCCGTAATCCCTGTTTCACGAATAAAAATGGCCGGAAGAAATGTCTTGTTTTCTTGCTTGCAAATCTTTGCAAGCAGACGTAATTCCTCAATTTTTCCTTCCTGAGATACATAAAAAACGGATTCAAATGAGCGCACAGCCTCTTGCCACGCATTTTCTTCTTTGGAAACAACTGAAACTTCCTCCACCACTACTTCAAGGTCTTTTTTTCGTGCACGTGCAACAAGCTCCTTTAACCGCTGTCTATTTGTTTGTTCAGAGTCTGTAATAAGAATATGAAATGTAGGTAAGCCTGATTCAAGCAACGCTGCTACCAATGAAAGGAGCATAGATCCCGAGCCTATCACCAGAACTTGTTTTTGACGATACGACTGAAAGCGATAGGCACCCGAACCACCAAAATGATTCAAAAACTCAATTTGTGAGGCATACTCTTTTAAAATGTGTTCCTTTAATTGATGAGGATGGTCTTGACTAATATCCCGTACAAAACCGTTTTTCAGAAGAACTTCGGCAATTTCCAATACTCTGTTTTTGTAAGGACCAGGTAATCCATTCGTCAACTCCTCCATCGTATGCTCACCGTTAAACATCGGTAATAATTGTTCCATCCATTGCATAATGGTACTACCTTCCATCCGAAACGAACTAGAGTTGTTACGGAAATAAACGCCTCTATTTGTATCCGGAATAAAAAATGTATCTCTATTCACTTTTAACCGCATAGAAGGGGTCAAATTTGTCATAGCTCTCCTCCTAACCTATAACTAAAATTCATTCCATCTCATCACTTTTATCCTATGTAGGATAATTTGTCTCTTATGTCTAAACTCCAAAAAGAAAAGTCCCCGCAGCACAACCTGCAGAGACAATAAATATTTCGAAACCAATTAACGACCGCACCGTCCACAACGACCGCATCCGCCACATCGACCGCATCCGCCACA
>JBJEFL010000063.1:0-8895 GCA_051873995.1 Bacillus sp. (in: firmicutes) | reverse complement strand
CCACAACCGAAACAGCCAACGCAACCGACGCAAAGAAAGCCACCGAAACAACCACCAAAAATAAATTGTCGGGAATCATCCATCGTTTGGTATTGATTATAATCCCAAGGAGTTACCTCACTTGCGTAAAAATCATTAACATCCAACATTTGAAGCTGATTATAAAACTCATTCATGCTGATTACCTCCGTATATTTTGTATAGGGGCTATTATCAAAACAAAGAATAAATAAAAAAGGATATCCTTCCACTACTCCCCTTCTTCAACAAAATATGTACAATTTATAGGTATTGCCACTGATATAAAAGCCTATTTATCACAGCACTTTCCTTGTCAAAGGAAAGCGTCTTATAAAAAACACAAAAAAGAGGCTACAAAAGAAAGCCCCTCTCCCAAACATGTTAATAAATATGACTTTTCTAGACAGTTCCTTAACGTTTTTACACACTCTTTTTCAACATATTGGCATATCCGTTTGACGTTCTGAGTTCCACTGTAAGCGCACCATTGCTTATAATGGCTTTCAAGATTAAAGGAACTCCCGTTGTATTTTGAAAACGGAAATCCAGTCCACCATCCGAAACTGTTGCATCTCTTCCTGCCGGTACATAACCTACTGTCACTGAATGATGATGTCTTTCCACATAGCTGACTCCAAGCTGATCAACTGCATTAAATAAAGTTGAAGACGTTTGACAAACGCCACCGCCAATTCCCATTACAAGCTTTCCCTTCACAGCTTCTGGCGCAGGTTGATACCCATTTGCTTCTGTCCTCTTTCCAACAGTAGAATTGAAAGAAAAATAATCTCCATTTCCGAGAATGACATTATGAATGGCATTAGCCGAAAGCTCGATATTTTTGTTTCTGCCACTATCTGAAGGATTGAAATAAGTTGTATAAGAGGCAACTACCGCTTCGCTTATATAAGCCGTATCCTCAACTTTAAAACCACTCGCCGTTACATACAGTGGTAATTCAATTTCTCCGCCCTTTTCCGAAGCGTCCATAATCTTCTCCATCAATTCACTTTCATCCAAAATGACCATAGGACTTCCTTCTATGACTTGGCCATTGGCATCAAGCTTATTCAGAATCATTCTTTTATCATAGCCATCTGCTGTTTCTGTGCCACGTGCCAAGTCCTTGATCCATTGCTTTAGTTCCTTTCTATATGTATCATCTTCTGTCCCAAATCCCATCTCTTTTGGAATAAAGGATTTAATGACTTGTTTCGTATTTGGATCAATAACTTTTATGACAGCTGGTTTTTCTTCTATTTTCTTTTTTGTTTCAATTTCATTGGATTCGCTTTGCTGCTGTACCTTCTCTTTCGTCACCGTTTTCTCCGTACATCCTACTAAAATTGCAAAAAAACCTAAAAATATTAATGAAAAATAGCGCACCACATTAAGATTCATTCCTATCAACCTTACCTTATTTAGTATTTTGGGGCATTAACCAGATAAAGTAACATTTAAAAGTCATTAATTCCCATATTTATACTATTCAATAGTTCATTCAACAATTCCTGCTATTTTGAATTCCAAAAATAAACATAAAGTAAAGGGAAAAAAATCACATTTTGGAGATTAATCGTTCTTAATGACGGGCGACTTCATAAAATGAATAAATAAGATTGCGAACTACTCGCCAATCAATCATGTCGTTTTCAATTCGCTGATAAATTCAAATGACAAGGAGAGAACCAATATGGTTGTTGTTCATTTTATAGAAAATAAATCTGTCGTGTTAAGCCAGTTCCTACAGCATCTACCTGCTGTCGATGAAAATATAAAAATTAAAGGTCGCAAAGGAAAAGTATTAAATATGAAAGAGATTGAAGCCAATGTCTTTCATGTACATGTATTTTTTGAACCGGTTATCAAAAAACAAGCTTTGCCCTTGGCAAAAGACAACAAAAGAAAAAAAAGATAATCCTGTGATGAACTAGATAATCAAGAAAGACGCTGGAGCTAGATAGCTTTCAAACTTCAGAAGTTTATACTTTCTTATCTTCTCAAAAAATGGGATACAAATTCATTTATATCTGCCTATCAAATCCAACTACTATTAATAATAACAGGCCATTTCAGAAGCTTTAAGCTGTGAAATGGCCCATTTCTCTACTTTTCAAATCCAACGCTGTACAAGTGGTCATTACTTGCGCCAGTGGAGCAATCCAACTAACATCCCCCAACATCAGATGAACCTGGCATCAACGTTCCTTTTAATTCCTTACAATAATGAATACTGGTTGGTCACCGCATTTTCAGCTATTTTCACCACATGGGGATTGAATGTATCCACAAGTGCTTGTGCAGAGCTTTGTTCTATTTCCATAAATGAAAGAGAATAAGTAAGTTGCCTATTTTCAAACATCACTCCATTCAGCATATCATTTGAAAGAGTTTCATATACAAAAGCCGATAGTTCAGTTTCCACTTTGTTCTCTGTCATTCATATAGCCCCTTCGACAATTTTTTTGATTCGATTGAGCATTTCTTCGACCTGTTCTTTTGAAACCCCCTAATAAAATACCGCACACTCGCTTGATCAGGTACGATATTAAAAGCAAGCCCCATTTGTAATCACATAATGAATACATAATCCATTCAGAACGTGTTCCCGCATATAATTAACACCAATATTCATAGGTTCAACAGCATCAAGGGTACTTCTACCGGCATATGGTAGCGCGGCTACATGAGCGGTTGTACCTTAAAAATGATATTTGCTAGAAACCATCGCTTGCATACTCATGTTTACAATAAAATTTGAGATGCCGGAGTGCCAAGTGAGCACACAATCCAGATTATCGAACACACTAGCTCGCGCTATGAATATTTTCCCAGAAAGAATCCCTTCAGCCGGACAACCATAGTAGCAAATAGTCCTTGTAATTTGTTCACTGTCTATTACATTTTCCGATGTAATAACCACCTCTACACCTACTGTTCCAAGTAAATTATGATCACAATTATAACTAGGTCCATCTTGAACCACTTCATCGTGTATTGTACTGACTTTTTAAGATAAACCTGGTAAAGCATCATTCATGTTCATATGTACCGGAGTTGCGAAAATCAAGCTAACGTAGGATGTGTGGCGAGTCCGACGCACAAGATAAAGTCTTGCAAGAAACTGTCTAAGTCGCCTGTACTAATAACAGGCTAGCCTGCTAAATAACTGGCGGATACACTAGTATTCGCAGAAATCTCCCGCTTCAAATTTCACTAGAAATTAAGTGCTGAATAGTTATTCAAAACAAAAATCATCCTCACTATTGTGATTTTTGTTCCAATATGTATAAAATAAAATAGAATTGTCATAGTCTAATTGAGAATGAGATTATGAAAGCCCATAATATTCTCTACGTTTTCCGAGAATATCTATGACATAATTCACAAGCTATAAGGAGTATTTGAAATGAAGAAAACATATAAAATCCAAATGGAAAAGAATTATCCATTCGATTGGAAGGGATTTCTGGAATGTATCCGTTTTTGTGGGGGCATCCTCCGTTCCATTCATTTGCATTCGGGCGAATTTGTTGAAATCCATGAACAATTGGAGTTTGAGGGTCCGTACACTCTTACAAGAAAAAGTAAAGACTTTTTAAATGAAAAAATAAAATCAACTTATCCATTAATATTAAAAGAACTGACTTCACATTTAAATAAAGGTTATATGATTATCGAAGCAAAGTTAAATCAATATGAAATTGCTAGATGGCAAAGTTTTAAATTCACTATCCAAACAATTGAAGGAGCTGTCTGAAACATCATCGAATGACTTTTCAGACGCTCCTACCGCTTGTTTACCCTCAACCAAATCGATAATTCTATTCGGGTTGTTATTTCGCTAAAAGCTGACGATTGGTTAAGAACAGCACATTGCAATAAAAGGAAAGAGGCTCCAGAAAAAGACTCCTTCATTACATTCTTTCAAACTTTTAAAAAGTCATTATCATCGCCTAAAACAAAACAGCCCTTAAAAGGCTGTTTTGTTTTTACTATCGACTTATTGTTTATAAAGAGCTGAGATTACTTCATCAAGTGTCATATCACTTTGAACTTCAAATGTACCTGGTCGCAAGTTTTGAACTAACCCTTTCTTCTCGACTGCATCAACAAATTCTTGTCTGCTAGAAATGATTTTCGCACTTACTAGCGCATCTCCAAGATCGATACTTGTCATACCGGATGTGACCGTAATCATTGTTCGATAAACAACAGCATCGGTTTCCGTTTGTTCTTGCGTATTACTACTTTCTTCTTTCTTCGCTTCTGCTGCAGCCAATTGTTTTTGCAACTCTTCCTCTGTTAAAACAACATAACCATTGGAAGTTAAGGTACTTTTCATTTCTTCTTCCGTAGGTTTTACTGTTACTTGTTCAGCGGCTTGATCATCATTAGTTGCTTCACTAGAGCCAAAGAAGTATACTGCACCACATACTCCTGTCGCTAAAAGAATACCTGCAGCAAAGCTACGAATGATTTTAGTTGTCATTAGTAGCATTTCCCTTTTTGGTTGTTGTTTTGTATGGTGCAATCATGCGTTCAATTTCATTTTCAGTCAATTCTTTTTGTGAAGCAATTGTTTTAATCGAATACTTACGATTATATAAATCAAGTACTTCTCTTAATAAAACTCTTTGTTCAGCTGTGCTTCTTAAATTTGCTTCGTTTGCAATGATTTTCGTATCTAGCTCAAGATTTTGAATTTGCTCTTGTAACTTTGCCACTTCATTCATTAGAGAAGCTGTAAACATTTCATTGTCACGTTCTTGTTTTTCAGTTGTTTTTTTCGATAGAAAAAACGATAAAATGAGCAACACAATTGCTGCACAAAATAAAATAATTAAAGCCCATTCCATCATCTTTATCCTCCCTTACGTTAAATCTATTAACCCACAGCTTATTATACATGGAACTGAAGTGGATTTCGAATAGATAGTTTTTTCAAAATAGTTATCTACTATAAAAATACCAATAAATAGAAAATAATACAACCTTTATCTTACAACCAATTAACATACTAGTATTTCTTTTTTCATGTAAAATATCCAAAATAATACTATTCATTAAACAACAAAAGACACCTAAAATAGATGTCTTTTGTTTCGGTTTTTACACTGATACGCCAGCTTGTCTCATAAATTTATACACATTACTTACCCAGTTCGAGTTTAAATTACTAGGATCGTTGGTAGCACCTACCGGTGAATATCGAGAATGAATCGCCTCAACCGTGTAAAGCCCATCATTAATATATAAACGTGTTAATACTGAACCCATATAGTGAATACTGTCTGCAATCGAATTGAACGTCATTGGTCCATTGTGGATGAAACCACCTACGTTATTGTAAGAAACGAGCCAATTACTATTACCACCTGTTTCAGACATTGCTATAGCAGCCAAGAATGCCGGATCAATTCCATATGAATGACCAACTTCATAAAAGACAGAACCATAGCCGCTCAAATGACCTGTCAACATGCTCTCCAAATCAGCTGCTGTAACATTCGAGATATTCCTTACGTCATATCCGCCATTTGAGATTGTCGCAGTAGTTGTAGAACTTTGAGTAGATTGCGAACTATTCTTTTTTTGAGCAGCTTGCTGTTGCTCTTTTAGAGCTTGCTGTCTGTTGTTTTCTTCTATTTGTTCTTCAATATTTTTCGATTCTTGTTCTAATTGTGCATATTCCGTTTGTAACGATTGAATATTTTCCATTGTCCAACCATACTGTTCGGTTAATTCCGCCATATAAGCATCTTTCTTTTGTTGTTGTACTTCAAGATCTGCTTTTGTTTTGTTCAACTTTTCTTGTACCTTTTCCATTTCAGCCAATTCAACTTCCGCTTCATTTTTTAAATTCGTGTAAGTTTCGTATTCTTGTTCATAAGAATCCATCAGCTCTTGATCGGAATTGATAATATATGAAACAGCCAATGCTCTGTTTACAAAATCACTAATACTATCAGATTCTAGTAAAACAGCAATTATATTGGAATTCGATTGCTGTTCTTGCAGAACCTGAAGTCGCTCAGACAATAATGCAAAACGCTTGTCTAATCGTTTTTTCGATTCTTCCCCCTTCGTTTGAAGTTCGGAAATTCGACTCTTTATTTGTAATAATTCCGATGTTTGTTGATAAAGTTGAATTTCTAAATCTGCAACTTTTACTGCAAGCTCTTGCCATTCCTTATATGCTTGCTCTTTTTTTGCAGCTAATTTTCCCGCTTCTTCTGTTTTAGTTTGAATATCTTCCTGTACAGAAGAGGCTTCCTCGGTGACCGATTCCAATTGTTCGGTCAATTCATCATTACTTGGTTCCGCATTTACCTGCGATGCCACAGAAAGCAAAGTAAATAAAGCGCTGTTAATGATGAGATGTTTTTTCCAATTCAAATATAATCACTTCCTCATTCATTATGTATGACTTGTCTGTTCATTGATAGTTGGTAAGTTTTCATGAGCGGTATAATTTGAATCTGGTTTCAATACTAGTAAGAATAGCTCATCTTCTTTCAAGAATGCAAGTAATATCTCTCTTTCTTCCTCATATTGGAAATTTATATTTTATACAAACCTACCAACGAAACTCATTTTTTAATATTCTATCATGGAGAATAATCCTACTTTCTCTCTTTATTTCTTTGTTTGATTTACGTTGATAATTATTGTGTTTTTCTTTACAAAATAAGCGTTTATACGCTTGTATTCGGGAACATATGCATTTATTATCCGCTTTAAATTTAGATTGACTATGATAGAGATTTTGGGGAACATTTCTCCAATATTACTGAAGAACAATTTGAAAGTATTTCGTAAGAAAATAAGTTTAAAAGTTAAACAAGGTTATTTCATTAGGTATCAGACTTATGCCTTTTAATAGTCTGTTGTTATATTGATACTACGTCAAGAAAACATTCAAGATTTCATGATATTTTGCTGGAATAAGACAGAACAAAGAACAGGATGGGACTTGTCCCTTTGGCGAGGACAAACAAGAGAAAAGAGCGTCTGACAAGTCATTGAATGATTTTTCAGACGCTCTTTAACGTAGACTATTATGTATTCTACCATGTTATGAATACTGTTAAATGATTATTTTTTTATCTCACCTATCCTATTCTCTTGAATCACGTTACCCAGGTCATTCCAATGTATAACGCGTGTTACATTCAAATGACGATTATATGATTGATCCTTTACAATTACCTGTAATTTAGAATCCTTTAATGTATTCAGAACCGCTGGTTTATCGTCAACATAATAATCAAGGTTTAATTCTTGGATGATTTGCACCTTTTCATGATCTTGCATTCCATAGAAAAAACGATCATCTCTGATTGGAAATCCGTTTTCCTTTAACCATTCCTTTGTCCGTTCTCCATGCTCTTTTGTTCTAGCTGTAATATAGTAAATTTCATGCTCTTGCTTGATTAACTGCTGCAATGTATCAATTGCATGTGGATAAGGCGGACAATTCGTATAATAGATTTCTTCTAATGAGCTATTCCACATTTCTTTTCCTTGCTCAGCAGTCAAACCAAACGCTTCATGAATTTCAACCGTTTGTAATGCGTGAAAAACATCTTTCGAAACATATTGATTCAATTTTCGATTGTAAATATCAAATGCATGCTCTCTTAAATTGATTAATGTATCATCAATATCAAAACCAAATTTCATCTTATCTCCTTTTGGGCAGTCTGACGTTTATTTACTTAACTGTTTCTTCGAGGTGACCGGATTTATCAATCTTGGTTTGCAAATATTTCTCATTAAATTCCGATTTATCACCCCATAAAGGTTTCCGTCCTGAAACCTCCAGTCCGGCTTGTTTTAAAGCTTCAAGTTTTTTAGGATTGTTGGTCATCAATGTCACAGGCTTTGATCGCAACGCTTTTAATACATTGATTGCATCATCGTAGTTTCTGGAATCGTCTGCAAAACCAAGCTTTTCATTTGCTTCTACTGTATCGTAATTATTTTCCTGCAATACATAAGCCATTGCCTTACTAAACAAACCAATTCCTCTACCTTCATGGTTGGCTAAATAAAATAATGCCCCCGTGCCATGTTCCACAATCATTTTCATGGATTGCCTTAATTGGAAGCCACAATCACATCGTTTACTGCCAAAAATATCGCCTGTATGACAAATAGAATGCATTCTAATAATAGCATCTGCACCATACTCAAAATCTCCATATACTAGTACACTAGATTGCTGAAATTCAGCCAAATTAGCAGAAGAAAGCTTCTGGATAATCTTCTCGAAATCCTCTGTTACCTCCTTGCAATTCAACCAGCAATACCATTGGAAAATAACGGTTTCTCCATATAAATTGACCGGAAGGCGTATTGGCCCCACTAAATAGATAGCACCTTTCGTCGTTTTAATTAATTGTATTTTATCTTCTAAAACAGATATTACTTTAGAGTCCAATTTTGTTTGATTCATATTTACCCCTTCGTCCATATTGTTTAGGTGAAAAGTTACATCTCCCCAACAAATTATTTGATCAATATTTTCCTATCAATACTAAAATACCAAAATTATTCGTCAATAACCAATTTCATGTTTTCGATTATAGAATAATAATGATCAATAACAATAAAAGGGGACTGAATGGCATTCTTCTAAAAATTATACAACCATTTTTCGAATTTTCTTTCAATTATAATTCTACTAAAAAATAATTTTATCTTTTCCCGACAGAAGACTTCCTCTTCAAGGAATGCGAAGGGTGAAACCCAAGGAATAAGTGGGAGATGAATGTCGGTTGTCGATAGACAAAACATTCGTTCGTATAATATGGTATTTCTGTAAGTTGTTCTTTGAAAACTGAAGATATGAGGTTGTGACAGGAAAAA
>JBJEFL010000062.1:0-2984 GCA_051873995.1 Bacillus sp. (in: firmicutes) | reverse complement strand
ATCTGGAAGTTCATTAAATTCCTGTCCTGCGTGAAGATTATCGACATCAATCATATCGGAATGATATCTGGCACGGTGTGGATCAGCTCCATAGTCACTTCTTTGGATTTCAATATCATATTTCTTTCCCTGTGAATCCGTTGCATACACATCCAGGCAGACGGAACGGCCTTCCAGATGACGGATTGTCACCTGAGATTTCGTTTTCTCAACCCTGAGATCCGGTTTGTTCATTAGAATCCGCAAAACGAATTCCGTACAGGGAATGTTCTCGTCAAAAAATCTCGTCATATATGTATCATCAAACAGACGGAAACTTTGAAGTTTCTCAATACTCTCCTGTCTGATCTGCTCTGCCGTCTTCTGCTTCCTCCATGTTCTCAACAAAACACCTGCTTTCTTCTGATTTTAATGTACCACAAAAAGTTCCATTAAGCAAATATACTTTTACATTTTTATATTTTTCTTATCTTGTGTTTATATTCGTATCATATTATATTTATATATGCAATATATTATTGAAATAAAATGAATTAATTTTTCACTTTTTTAACCTTGCTGAAACTGCTTCACCTTATCGTAATGATGTCCAATGCCAGATTGATAGTTTAAAGACCAGGTTCATCCTCAAGCACTTTTTTCACAAAACAAAAAGACCATCAGAAAAGTATAGTGAAAACCGTTCTCCTTACTTTTTTGATGGTCAGATTTTTTGATTTGACTAAATGCCCTTCCAGGATTTACCAGCATTCCTACGGTAGTAGCATGACAAGCACTCCATGCAGCTGGAGGATTGTGTCAATGCCCTTCCGGGCTCATACTTCATTTACACCCTTACTCACAGCAGCCCAGTATTTATGCGGGCTACTGAAGCCGTTTTTACATATAATTATCAGAATATTCTGAAAACAAGTGTATTACAGTACTGACAGTTTTTGAAAACACCCTTTGTTTCTTTCCCACTTTCGCAACTGTCGCTAGTTTTTCAAAAAGTTTTTCTAAAATTTTAGCTGTTCAATCGGTATCTGAAAACAAACTGTCAAGTTGATTTGTACTTTAGATTTGCATACCTATCAAATATAATAAGTTCTGATTTCCCCTTTAAATATCCTATTAAGCTTGACACACTCACCTTAATCGGAATACTCACCAACAATTTTTTTGATCTGTTCATAATTCAATAACGCCCTATTCTTTAGCTTAACAACATCATCTTCACTATGAACTCTGTGAATTTTCCTATGACAATTCGGACACAAAGCAACTGTATTCTTCAGATCATCACTACCACCTTCAGCAAGGGCAACAATATGATGAACTTCCAGGTATGGACCATCTTCTGTAATAAAGGGGGCTTCATTTTCGCATAGGGCACATCTCCCCTTAGATGCATATCTGGCACATAGAGCAACATCTCTATTTCTCACAAAATGCCTATGCTCAACTTCTATTACATTTACAGGCAGAGCAGATTGGTCATTCCCATTACTACCTATTAATGCTCGTCTTTCAATTTCAATAATATCGAACGCTGAAGTTCTCTTATCATCCGCCGAGTTTCCAATATATAACGGTATTCTTTCCGATTCACTCTGGTTGAAGCACAATTGAAACTCTTTTTTTGTCACATGTCTACTCAGTCCATCGAAATCAAAATCTGGAATACTATCTCCATATACATATTGTAATGTCATTTCAGGATACATATGTCCGAATAATGCACTCACTGTAGCTAAAGCTTCAAATTTATTGTCCGCCATTTCGATATATGTAGCAGCCCATGTCTTTCTGAGACTTTGAACAGTTAGGTTCTTTTTTATCCCAGCAACCTCTGCACTTTTCTTCAAAATATTGAGCATCATCGTATTTGTAATCGGTTCATTATTTTTACCGGAAAATATGTACTCTGTCAATTTCTCAGGACGGTACATTGATATATATTGTTTAAGGGCTTCACCTAAAATACCTGAAATTGGATACTCCTCATCATCTATTACTATACTCTCATTTAAAGATCTCTCATTCTTGAGAACACTATTCCATTTTATTGATAATAGAGTTGATACAGATACTGGTAAAGAAATACCAATTTCAAAAAATAGTCTATTACGAAATGCCTTTCGTTTTCTGACTTCAGTATGCGTATTTTCAATATTACTGAGGAATGTCGCTCTCATAGAAAGAATATCTTCTTGGTTTAAAAAATTGCCAGAATTGTTATGAACGTCCTTACCCATTGTTGCCCTCATCAGAAGATACTGAATCAAATTCCTGTTCTCTTCCGAACTTCAGATAGAATCCGCCCTCATTATATTGACGCATGAATGCCTCAATAAGAATGTTCATAGGAATACCTGCACTTTTACAATTTGCCTTAAACTTATCAAATACCGTTTTATTGATTGTTGTATTTAGTGGAGCTCTTTCAATTTTTTGTATTTCTTCATCTACTTTTATTCCGCTCATAGTATATTCTCCTATTTTAATGTTCCGCATTCTTCAGGAGCTGTTCTATTTTTTACCGTATAGAAATCATAGCACCGTTTCCTCTTCGGTGTATAGAATAGCAATGTGGAAAACTGTGGGAAGTCTATCACGCAACATGCGTGATTTGGTTCAATTTTAATAATATTGTAACACAGCAGAAAAGAAAATGCCAGAAGTAAACTATCTCAGACACAATTTCCAGATGAACAACAATCAACCTTCAGCCAACCTAATCAAACCTATTCAAAAAGTTCTCCCTCCGATCTGATCTGGTGTATAGTCCTTCTGACCATGCACCTTTTCCCAAAAACTTCTCTCTGCAAAATCTTTCAAATCGTTACTCTCTTTCTAGTCTCCATCCACTTCAATCAGCCTCCCCCCTTCACCCCCAAAGCTTCGGAACCTCCCTCATTTATGATATGGCTCTCCATCACCCGGAGAAATGATATGCGAAATAATTCTCTCTCAAAGAAGCCACCGAAACATTGATATGATTC
>JBJEFL010000061.1:0-60146 GCA_051873995.1 Bacillus sp. (in: firmicutes) | reverse complement strand
TTACTTCTATTGTGAAACAAAAAGGGGAGAAAAACAAAAAATAACCGTTGAGAAAGGACTTTCTCAACGGCCTGAAAAATGTTATAAAATATAACATTTTTGTTTTTTTAAAAGCTGTTATCGTAAACTTGGTTGCTTATGAACGAGTAATGATGATTAATTGAGTTGCATTCCGCTTCAGGATGTTCGCGCCATTCAACGTTAATAGGCTGGTTTTATTCACTGAACCTATTTACAAACAACAATCTTTTAGAACACAGCCTTTTTAAAGAGTGTTTAAGAATAAAAACAGTTGATAAAAAAGGCATTCTTTGAAATAGATTCAAAGAACACCTTCTTTTTTCATTCTACAATGTAGCTACTTTTCCATTTCTTCTAACCAACCATTTCCGTGTTTCCTCAAACAGGATTAAGATGAACGGGCACATTACTAACATTGCCACATGTTGTAGTTTTGGACCAGTCGTTCCGAACAACGTTTGCATTAGTGGCATATACGCAATCAACAAAAACAGACATAATTCAATTCCTAATCCCCATAACAGTAAATGGTTTTTCTTTTTAAATAATTTAAACATAGATTGGCGTTTTGAACGACATACAAATACATTTCCCATTTGACAAGCAATAACCGAACCGAAAGCCAAGGTAATCGCATATTGATACACATACGTGATCTGTTCACTAGCTGTTCCCTCAATAATAGATTGAGTAAACGAACGAACCTCTGCAAACGTGTAACCAAAATGATTCCATGTAAAGAAGAACATCACAAACAACAATGCTGCTTCTATCATACCTAAGAAGGTATAAGAACGTAATAAGACATTTCTATCCAAAATATTACTTTCTCGTTTTCTTGGAGGATAGTCAAGTATATTATCATCTGGTTCTTCTTCCCCTAAAGAAATGGCCGGAAGAATATCTGTACCTAAATCAATCGCTAAAACAAGTACCACGGTTAATGCTAATGGAATGTTCAAAATACCCATTAAGATAAACGGAATAATTTCCGGAATATTGGAAGCAAGAATATATGTAATGAATTTTTGTATATTGCTATATATTGCACGCCCCTCTTTTACTGCTTCTACTATAGTGGCGAAATGGTCATCCAAAAGAACCACATCAGACGATTCTATTGCAGCATCCGAACCATCTTTCCCCATTGAAATACCGATATCCGCTTTGCGAAGCGCCAAAACATCATTGATTCCATCACCTGTAGCTGCAACAACATGTCCTAGACTTTGATACGTTTCAACAATTTTCAACTTATCTTTCGGTGTTGTTCTAGCAAAGATAACCGGTAAATCAGTATCAAGTTTTTGTGCTAATTGTTGCTTAGTCATTTGTTCTAATTCGGCCCCTGTAATGGCCACATACTGATCTTGTACAATTCCGACCTGTTTGGCAATCGCCGCAGCTGTCAAACTATAATCACCTGTCACGACTGTTACCTTAATACCCGCTCGGTAACAATCTTCAACCGCTTTACGTACACCTTCCTTCGGCGGATCATACATGACGGCTAGACCGAGAAAAATCAAATCATCTGTCACTGTTTCATTTCCTTTTACTTGCTCAGTATAAGCGATCGCCAATAGACGATAGCCTTCTTTCGCCATTTTATTATTCACAGCACGGATTTTTGATTTGTCTTCAGAAGTAGCTTCAACGACTTTCCCTTCTTTGAACATATAACGACAATAATCAACAACCTTCACCGGGTCACCTTTCGTAAATTGAACTAGTTGTTTCTCACCAAAATCCGCATTTTTCTGATTTACTCCTAATACTGACATTGTTTTTGTCTCTGAACTAAAAGGAATGACTTTGGTTCGTTCAAATTGGTCTTTTAGTTGCAGCACATCTAATCCAAATTTTTGTGCAGCTATTAAAAGGGCCGCTTCTGTTGGATTACCGATTATTTTCCACTTTTGTTCATCTTCCCGATCAGTCCGAATAATCGTATCCGAACAAACTGCTGTTGCTGTAAATAATCGTTGCAGTGTTTCCTTATTTTTCTCATTTACTCCTGTTAAGACTCCTTTTTTATCATACCCCTGTCCACTTATATCCACGAGACCATCAAATGTCCAAATTTTCTTAGCGAACATCTTATTTTGTGTAAGTGTTCCTGTTTTATCTGTACAAATGACCGTTGTACTACTTAAAGTCTCCACCGCTGACTGTTTTCTGACCAAGGCGTTCTTTTTGGCCATACGCTGGACACTGAGTGACAAAGATAAGCTGACCGTAGGCATAAGTCCTTCCGGTATGTTGGCAACAATAATACCGATAGCAAAAATCAATGCTTCGTTCACTTCAAAATTGCTGACAAATAACGAAATACTAAACGCCAACACCCCAAGAATAACAGCGATTGCCGATAATACTTTGGTGATTCGTTGAATCTGGATTTCTAAAGAGCTTTTCCCTTTCGTAATCGCGGCAGTCGTTTGGGTAATGTTTCCGATTTGTGTATTTCTCCCTATGGCAAACACCACACCGATTGCATCACCGCTTGTAATGGCTGTACCGGCAAACAGTAGGTTACGGCTATTAACGATGGATTCCCCATGTAAATTATCACTATACGCGTCACGGTCAACCGGCACAGACTCGCCTGTTAACATCGAATTATCCACAAATAAATTGTTGGACGATACAATTCGAATATCAGCCGGCACCTTATCACCGGCCCTTAAAGAAACGACATCTCCAGGAACGAGCTGTTCTGCTGTCTTGACCACTATTTCATCATTTCGACGAACCTTCACATTATTTGGAATCATCTTCGCTAATGCTTGCAAAGCTTTATCTGCTTTACTTTCTTGAATAAATGAAAATACGGCATTCAAGAAAATAATGGCCCAAATAACATAGCTTAAGAGCGGTGTTCCGGAAATCAGCGCTAACACACTCGCAACCCACAGCATAATAGCCATGACATTGACAAACTTCAGGGCAAATACTTTCACTGGATGAAATGATTTTTTGCTTTTAATTGTATTGTCTCCATATATTCGCAGTCGTGATTGCGCCTCTTTCTCAGATAACCCCCTTTCTGTCACATCCAAGTAGTCATATACTGACTCTGGATGAAGTCCTACAATACCTCTGGCATCAACAGCATTTCCGGATGATTGTGTGGAATTTTCTGTCTTTGCATGTTGCTCTAACATTCCAATCATCTCCTTCAAAAATAAAAACATCCCCAAAATATTATTCTGACATAATTTAATATTTCTCTAATTTACTAGATTTCAAACATATTTTTTCATGTTTATATTTTCTTTTCAAAAAATTTAAAGTGATTGTTTATTGTATAGAGCTTATTTCTCCAAGAAACAACAGCTATTATACTTACATTAGAACAAATCATAAAAGCTGCATCGCACTCGATGCAGCTTTTATGATTATTCCGTTTCCATGAACGTGTATGACTTTCCGACGCCTCGATCCGTCATGCTAGGCAACTTTCCTTCATACAAAGTCTCTGCTTTTTCATAATCGTATACGGCAATAAACATATCACTTTTGTTCGTTTCATATGTACCTGCCTCATAAATGACAAATAATTGATTGTCCTTTATTTGTTGATCGACTGCGTAAACATAATCATAATCATCCGCAAAAGATGGCGTCACGATACCATTTTCGCTCTTTAAACTACTTTTATTGATGACTTGCACACCGGATGAAAGATGCACATACAAATTTTTCTCATCTACTTCCAATTGTTGTACATAACCATCTTCAGCGACGAACGATAAAGCCACTTTCTCCCCTTTATTCGCAACAGGGTCGATTACAAGCAATTGGACTTCCTTTTCACTGGAAAGAACACTATACAGTTTCTCGCCATCCGAAGCAAGTGATGACACCTCTGTATATGTGCTTAATGAAAGGTTTGCATCGACCATCATCACTTCATTCAGCTCAAGCGTTTTCAAATTGACTTCATAAATGTTGATCACCTTATTATCGTTTTGACCCGTGTATTCACTGGTAGTAATGCAATAAAAAATGCGTTCATTCATTTCAAAAAGAGTCTCTTCCAAAATCGATTGGTTGGTCGAGATATTTGGTACAGAGACGGTCTCTTTCGTAATATCGTTTGTTTCTTTATTTTTCATCGCCAATTTCACATAGGGCTCATCAGATATATAAGGAAAATGCGAATTGAAACCAGCTGTCAAAAGCAATTGCTCGTTTTCGTATTCGGTTGCCCCCATATCTCCGCGATATAAGTCCTTATTGTCCAATATGTGTTCATCTGCCCTATAAGTCAAATCATATTTCGTTTTGCTGAACGTCACCTCTTCATTCGTCATTTGGACCTTCTCGAACGAATTTGTATCTGTTTTGATGATATTTTCAAACGTAACAGCATCCAACACATCGCGATTCCCCTGCAAGTCTGTAATCGTGAAATCACGGTTCACCGATGTTTTATTGATTTCCGCAACCGTCACCAATGTTCCGATTGACAAGGCGCTGACCAGCGAAAAAGCAATGATTCTCGTAAATTTCATACTATCTCTCCTACTTATATGGATACTTTTTTCTTTAATAAATAATAGCTGATGACCACACTGATCATAAGCGTAATGCCAACAAACAGCCAGTTAACCAAGACTCTTTCGGATGTAAACAATTCAAGTCTCATGATATAGACGAAAATGGCCATGTATACAACAGTGTAGATAAATCCGCAGACCATTCCCCATATCTTCCGTGAGCGATCCATCAAGACGAATACCGATAAAATGGCGAATATCATCACAATAAAAGCGAGCTTATAGAGCAATGCAGATAAGCTAACCGGTAAAACAAACGGCAGAATCTCCGAATGAAGAATGACATTTTGCACTAAATGCGCAGAAACAATTTGTTCTGGCAGCACCAGGTTCATCATCAAGCTGCTAAGCAATAAATTCACTAATACTACGCCATAAAAAGCCATGAACATGAACAGAAATACAGTTAGTTTAGATGTAAAAATGCGAAAGCGACTGCCTTTCATGCTCAATAGCGTATAAATGCGTTTAGACGCGCCGAACCATTCTTTATACCATAAATAATAGCCGAATAAGATTAAAGCCAACCCGATTACAACCATGAGCAATAAAGGATATGGATTATTGTCCAGCAAAGTGGTCAAGCTGACTTTGTCCACGGTTTTCAAAAACTCTTCCATGGTGCTTCCACTGTTGATGGCGGATTTGCTAAGCTCCTCATTAAATCCGGAAACCGTTTTAAAGAACATTCCTTGAAAACTTATTACTGCAAGGACATAAAGCCCGATTAAAAAGGGAATAATTTTTCGCAAATCAATTTCTACAAACGTTAAAAATTTCATCGTCTTCTCCTTTATCCTCTATAAATCTTTCTCATTTTTTCAACCACCGTTAAGCCTTCTTCCTCAGCTTCTTGCTTCGTGAATTTGCAAAGCACTTTTCCTTCTTCAACCAAAATGATGTCATCCGCGATTCCTTCAATCTCATCGATTTCATGGGTTGTGATAATAATAGTTTGTCCTTCAATCATGAATTCTGACTTCAATGAAGCGATAAATTCTTCTCGGGAGAAAATATCAATCCCGCTGAACGGCTCGTCCATTAATACATAAGGCGCATTTTGGCTTAGGCCTACCACAATCGTGAAACGCGCCAAATTTCCTTTCGACAATTCCTTTAAAGGGCGGTCTTTCGGAAGTTTGAAAAATTCTACCATTCTCGCTGCTTTTTCTTGGTCAAACGAATCGTAATAAATGCTCGCAAACCGCAAATTCTCTTCTACCGTCCAATTCAATTCATGCGTCGGGATATCAGCCAAAAAAGCAATTTTATCGATATTTTTTTCACTGATTGGCTCCCCTTCCAATAAAATCTCTCCCTTCGTAATCGGCACGAGCCGCATGATCGATTTCATCGTTGTGCTTTTTCCTACTCCATTCAAACCTAATAAACAGCTAATCTTTCCTTTTTCAAAAGTAATAGTAAGATCATCCAAAATCGTTTTTTTGCCATACTTTTTGGTCACATTGCGTAACTCAATCATTTCTGAACCTCCATAACCTCGTTTTCCTTTACAGTGATAAATATAATCAAAGAATCTTAATAATCAGGAAGACACTTTCTTAAGATATTCTTAAATTTCTAGAAAAATAGGTACAAAAAAGAGGCATCTTAAAAGCGATAAACCACTTTTGAGATGCCTCTTCGATTACGTTCGTCTGCTTGAAGATTTCTGTCTCCTGCCATTCAGCCAATATCTTGCCTTCTTTCAACATATAAACATACTCACTAATTTAATACACCAAATCAATATCATGACTTGATATCAACACTTTTTTCCCTTGTGATCCCTTTTTCTTTTACCCTTGCAACAGATTGTTCGTTCATCATTGACGAAACAATGATGTTCACAGCCGTACTGCTGTAAAACACATTTATTAATGTCCTATTCGTATCGCTAAAAATATGTCTTCCTATAGAAGTAAATCCACTAAAACGGTAATAAGCGAAAAACAAACGAGTGCAACGAATGATGTCATATACAAGATTTTATTGCTGACCATAATATCATCAGCTGTAATTTCTCTGATTTTATCCCCTATATGCGGTTTTTCTACTACTTCGCCGAAATACACATGCGTACCGCCCAATTGTAATCCCAAAGCTCCAGCAACAGCGCCTTCCGGAAAAGCACAATTCGGGCTTTTATGTTGCTTACGATCCCTCCAACCAATTCTCCAAGCATTTTTCCAGGATAACCGCAGGAAAAAACTAGCTGCTACCATGAATACCCACGTTAATCTTGCAGGTATATAATTAGCAACATCATCCATTTTGGCAGAAACATAACCGATGGAACGGTATTTTTCATTTTGATAACCTACCATTGAATCCAATGTATTAATGGCTTTATAGGCCATCGCTAACGCTGGACCACCTAAAAATAAATAAAATAAAGGGGCAATGACCCCATCACTTGCATTTTCCGCTACCGTTTCCACTGTTGCTTTCGATATTTGGCTTTTCGACAATTGCGTCGTATCTCGACCGACAATCATAGAAAGCTGTTTTCGTGCTTGTTCAATCGAACTGTGCTGTAAAGTATGCCAAATCTTACGCGCTTCATCTCCCAAACATTTGGTGGCCAGTGTTGTGTAAGCAATGTAAACAGAGACCACACCAAAAACGATGTCATTAAATTGCGCAATCCGTAATACACCCCATGTAATGGTGTATGTCAAACCTACTGTCAAAAGCCATAAGAACAAACCGGCTACTTTCAGTTGCTTCTCAGTCCGACAAATTTTCCGGCTGGCTTTTACAAGCATAGTAATCAAATTGCCGATCCATCGAACAGGATGTGGCCAGCGGTACGGATCACCAATCAATAAATCAAGGAAATAAGCAAGACAATAAAGAATTATATACATTTCATTTGTCTCCCTTTTTCCCAAAGTCTATATAATAACGTTAAATCCTGATAAAAATGTATATGTAAATAACTTGCCAATGTGTTCCCAACACTATAGCCGCCTGTCCATGTACTGACAATCACACCATCTCGTTCCTTTTCCATCTCAAAACAAGTAGGATGAATGCTTTCAAAAACGGAATGATGAAACCCACGCTCTCTAATCATGGTTCCCACCTTTACCAATACCGTATCTTCAATCGTTGACAAAAACATCTAATCATTCTCCCAAATTAAAATAGTCAGATAAACAAACATAAAAAACTAGGCCTGAAAGTAGCCTAGTAGTATATATAGAACAATATCGGTCGTTTCCGCATCAACGTGCAAACCGGCAGAAAATCACTCTATCTCTATATAGACAACTCACTCCCTTAGAAATTGTTATAGAAATCTATATAAAGAAGGTCTCCTGACTTCGTTTCGTTCTACTATCCTGCCTTCCCGAATCTTTTAAAAAATTCAGTGGTTTTATTAAGAGTTCGTCCACGTTACAGTAGCTAGGGCCTGCAGAGGATTTTCACCTCTTTCCCTACCTTTATATAGTTTAATTATTGTTTCATTATAGTATTATTTTAAAAGTCAAACAAGAACCCTAATTTTTATCGCCAAAAAGTAGCATAGCCATTTATTCATCACACTATGAATTTACCATAAAGAACCCCACAAAATCATTTTTGTGAGGGTTCTTCTCTTATTATACCTTTTGGAGCAATACCAATTGCTCAACGTCTCGAGCAATCATCAGTTCTTCATTTGTCGGAATGACGCAAACTTTTACCTTTGCATCATCCTCACTTATGATGCACTCATTTTGAATATTTTTCACTTCATCACAAGTGACACCTAAATACGATAGTTTGCTAGTCACAAGGTTACGAATGGCTTGACTATTTTCGCCAATGCCGGCTGTAAAGATTAATACATCGCACCCGTTCATGGTCGCAGCATAAGATCCTATGTATTCCTGAATACGGGCAACAAACATATTTACCGCCAAACGAGCCTGCTTGTCGCCTTGATCAATAGCTTTCTCTAAATCTCGTATATCACTGGAAAATTCAGATACCCCTAACAAACCGGACTCTTTATTCAACAAAGCCATAATTTCATCTGCCGAAGCATTCATGCTTTTCATCATTTGCGGAATGATTGAAGGATCAAGTGAACCGCATCGCGTGCCCATCGGCAAGCCAGATATAGGTGTGAAGCCCATTGAAGTATTAACGGATTTTCCACCGTCAATTGCACAAATACTTGCCCCGTTACCAAGATGGCAAGAAACGATTTTCAACTTTTCAATTGGTGCGCCGACCAATTCCGCTGCTTTCTCAGCCACGTATTTATGACTTGTGCCATGAAAACCATATTTACGTATATGATTTTTTTCATAAAAATGATACGGAATTGGATAGATATAATTTTCTTTGGGCATCGTTTGATGAAAAGCCGTATCAAATACCGCCACACTTGCAGCATGAGGCAATAACGTCTTAAACGCTTTAATGCCCATAACATTCGCAGGGTTATGCAAAGGTGCCAAATGGCTTATTTCCTCTATTTCTTTTAAAGCCTCATCATCAACAATACATGAACAAACAAACCTCTCACCGCCGTGTGCCACTCGATGTCCGACACCCATTATTTCCTTCAGATCACAAACAATTTGATGTACTTTCAATTGTTCCAAAAGGAATGAAACGGCATCTTCATGAGTAGAAATCGACACATTTTCCACCATTTTTTTACCTTTGTAAATCATACTGAAAATGGAATGTTCAAGACCAATTCGCTCAAAAATCCCCTTCACAATTACTTCTTCATCAGGCATCTCAAATATTTGAAATTTTAAAGATGAGCTCCCCGCATTAATGGCCATAATTTTATGCATAAAAATACAACACCTCAAAAATTTTATAGAATCTCTTTCACTAGTTGCTCAACGTCATGCTTTGATGGCTTGAGTGGATTAGTAGATAAACAAGCATCCTTTAAAGTGTTGTTCACTATTTCGTACAAAGCATCCGCAACTTATTGGCGATTCACACCAAAAGCCGTTAATGTTTTCGGCATATTCATCCTTTCCATCATACATGAAATTTTATCGACAAATGCTTCTATCACTTCAGAATCAGACGAACTGTAACTGCATAAACCTATTACTCGTGCCAATTCCGCATATTTTCGGCAAGCACGTTTACATTTGGATACATTGTATTTCATAACTTGACCAAGCAACATAGCATTGGCTACACCATATGGCATATGAAATTACGTTCCAAATTGATGGGCAATACTGTAATTCACCCCAAGATTACACATGTTGACTGCCATACTGGCCAAGGTTGAAGCATTATGCATTCGTTCTCAATTGTCCAAATCCCTCCCATCTGTATAACAAGCTTCCAGTGACTGTATCGTTAAACGAACAGCTTTCTCTGCAAGAGCATCCGTGAAGTCTGTCGCATTTCTTGAGACATAAGCCTCCATACTATGTGTCAGTACATCCATTCCGGTATTTGCTGTCACATTAGCAGGCACGGATACAACGAGATTAGCGTCAAATATTGCGAGATCCGGCACTAACTCCTCGACAAAAAGTGGATATTTCACTTTGCTAACAGGATCAGTAATGACAGGGGCACTCGTCACTTCAGGGCCGTCCCGCTCATGATCGGAATAGCAATGAATTGTCGCACGCTGTCACCCCAAATTTTCGAGCAAAATAAACACTGCCCTTTACTGTATCAATAGCTGAACCTCTTCCGAACGCGATTATCCTATCCGGCCAAAGCTTCCCACACTCTATAATCCGTTGTGCGATTACAGAAATCGGCGGATCTGGAATGACGTTCGTAAAAACCTTCACTTTATTAGAGCTATCGAAGTGGTCTAAAACGGATTGCAAAAGCGGTCCTTTCGCCAAAAATTGATCGCAAATAATCCAAATGTTCCTCCCTTTACACTCACTAAACTTCATTATACTATCTTTTCTGAAATATATTTTCTTTTTAATCTGAAAATTCTTCTTTTTGCTTTTTCTTCCCTAACGAATGAAGAATCCATTTGTCAGTACCCAATGGCAGCGTCTAACAAACGATGTCCATTTTTCACAAAAATAGATGTCTGCAATTACCGCGCCGCTTTATTCAGACGTGTAATATTTTGTTATGTTTGTGCAAGAAAATACCCAAAATTCTATTAGACCTCCCATAAAAATGGCAAGCGATTAATTCGCTTGCCATTTTTATCGAAGTTCCGCGGAATACCGTATAAGTCCTTATTCTCTCTAGTTGTCAATGGACATTATCCAACAGAGAAAAAGCGGTTACTACACTGTTCTAAAATGCTTATACATATATTATTAAAACTATTCTTTAAATGAATATATATTTCGTTCATATACTATTGAACCTCTATGGCGAAAGCATAGCATGCATCACCAAGAGATACATTTGCTTCTTTTTCGCTCATCCACCATGCACTATAAGCATAATAATAAATCCCTTTCTCCAAAGGCGCTGTTATCGTATCATTAGTTAGTTTCACAGCATATTCTTCTTGATCGTGGATTTGCATAACATTCAACTCAGTTGGTTTCGGTTCATAATTCATCATAAAAGACATTTCTTCCCCAGCTTCCACTTTGATAGGTTCTTTGCCTTGTAAAAGCTCAATAGGTCCGGCAGTATCCACACATACCCCTTTTCCCTCTCCACTCCAGCAATACGTACCAAGTATGGTTTCATATGTATCCGTTCCAATTTGAATCATCAACTCTGGAGGCTTTTCGCCTATCAACGTCTCATCCGCTGAGCAGCCAAATAACATTAAGACAAATAAAAGAGGCAAAATCAGTAAACATCTATTCATCTTTAACACTCCAATAAATTTAGCCTGTTTTAATTTCTTTCCTCTATATACTGCCAAATGATGTTGGTCAATTTGTGTGCGTTATCTTCATGCATCGTTTCCTTATAAGCTTGTCTAACGGAATTTAACAGCGCTTCCACTACATATAAATTCGGTGTTTTCGAGCGGAACTCCTTCAAAATGAATTGCACTAGCTCTCTTCCTTTTGGATGATCTTGTCGATCCAGTTGACTGACGAATATTTCAATGTGCTCAATAACTCCATCCCTTGAAATTGCTTGTTCTTGTTTATTCTCATTTAAATAGTGCTTGATTTCGTCATTCAACAATTTTTCTTTCGTTTGGATAATATTCGGCACAAGGTCATCCATACGCGCAAGAACATAATCAATAATCACGACTTCATCAAGCGGACCATGCTTGGTCGCCCTCAAAATGTTTCGGAAATGCTGCAGCATGCCATACAACATGACACCGCAATCATAACTATACGATTCCAAATCTTGTCCATAAATATCAACGAGCCTTTTTGACAACCATTGTATTTCTTTAAAATGATAGTTGGCGATCGATTTTCTCAATTCAGGCTCCCCCGAATGGTGCAATGCTTCAAAGATAGGCATTAAATTCCGTTTTAAATTCACTTTCATTAAAATGGCTATTTGCTCGGCAAATACCGTTTTATCTGTCGCTTCTTTACCGATTTGAATCTCACGTCTGATTAAATCAGCCTCTTCCCGTCCTATTTCTAAAATGGCTATTAAACAATCGTTTTTAGAAGAAAAATAGTTATAAAATGTACCTTTTGAAATTTTGGCATTATCTAAAATTTCTTGAATCGATGTATTTTGAAATCCTTTTTCCAGAAAAAGTTGTTGAGCAGCCAACAAAACATTTTTCTTTCGTTTATTCATGAAATCACCCTATCGCCTAAATATAGCTTTATTATAGCATAATGAAGGACCTTTCTTCACACCTCTTGAACCTACAGTACATATTATCCTTAAAAATATACAATATGTATAAAAGAACTACTAATTTTTTCACAGTGAAGTTTATATGATATCAAAAAAAATAGAAGGTATCCTTCTATTTTAGTGTGACACCTCCCTCAACTGAATGTCTGATATGATGAATCGGGTAATCGTTCAAAATATTTTTCTCATGTAAACTAGCGATGATTTCTACCGGATCTATCTTATTTTCATCAAACATCAAGCCCAGCACTGTACCGCTATGCGCAACATTGACACCTAACAAATCCAACGTTTCTAACATTTTCATCATTTCCGGAAATCTTTTTTTCGGTAAAATCGCTTGATTGGCTTCAGCACTAATGGTTGCCGCTTGGCCTAATTTGGAGATGGATTTCTCCACAACAGCTTGTTCATACTGTTGCATCGCCTTCTTTAGTTGAAATTCTTGCTGTAAAAGTAAAGCCTCGTGATTCCTTTTTCGGTATACTTTCGTATCCAACATATCCATCGGTTCTAATACAATAACACCAAATCGAGGTACAAAATGCGATTGGATAATGGTTTCCCCTGTCAAATGATCAAATAACGTTAAAGATGGAAAAATCGTGCTATCGGTCGGTTCAATTTCCAGACATATTTGCGCTAAACGTTCTGGTGTCATTTGTTTACCAAACAGCTCTGCTGTCGCCACAATCGTTGCCGCTATATCAGCCGTACTACTGGCCATCCCTTTTGCTCTCGGAATATCTGAATCAACCGTAATAGAAACCGCAGGCATTGCTTTTTCTCGCAAATCATAAAAGGCACATGTTTTCTTAAAAGCTTCCCAAACTTTTGAATGGCCTATTGCATAATGCTTATCTTGTATTAATTGCACGGTCACTTTGCTATATAAATCAATCGGATAAGAAATTAACTTCTCACTCCCCCTTATCCAACCTTGTATTAATTCTCCGCATGAAGCCGGACACATTGCTGTTACTTTCACCCATTCATCCGCCCTCATGATTTATTTAAAATGCGATACACTTTATCCATATCAATATTCTCTCTGACATGATCAGCCAGTCTCTTAAATTCTTGCTCCTTTAATTTATCCATTGCGAGCGAACGCTCAATGTGCGGTAAACCTTTTGAACTTCGGACCATATTCAAATATTTCCCTCGGAATTCATCATTATGGAAAATATGATGCAAATATGTACCGAATATCTTTCCGTCACTCATCCAACAGCCTGCATTTTCTCCATTTAATATGGAGAAGTATTGAATAGGTGCTGTCGGCTCTGACACTCCCATATGTACTTCATATCCTTTTAACGGAACACGTTGTCCTAATAAATCGGTATATCCTTCTGAAACAACGGTTTTCTTTTCTTTTTGCATTTCTGTTTTTATCGGCAATAAACCAAGCCCTTCCATAGAAGCAACATCCGATTCAACAAAGAAAGGATCCAGTATTTCTTCACCTAACATTTGAAAACCGCCACAAACGCCTACTACAAATGTTCCTTGTTTGACGAGTTCTACTATTTTTAGCGTCAGCCCCGTTTGATTCAAAAATTCCATGGCCGCTATCGTATTTTTTGTACCAGGAAGAACGATCATATCCGGATTTCCTAACTGTGTCGCTTTTTTAACGAAACGAATATTGCAATCCTTCTCTAGACGCAGCGGATCCAAATCGGTGAAATTCGAAAAAGTCGGATGTGAAATAACCGCAATATCAATATCTGCTTCGTCATTTGTGCCGCCACTATATTGCGCGAGCGCCAAGCTGTCTTCCGCATCAATCTCCAAGTTCGAAATATACGGAACAACACCAAGCACTGGAACGCCTGTATATTCTTCAAACCAATCAAGTCCTGGTTTCAAAAGCGAGACATCACCTCGAAATTTATTGATCACGACACCTTTAATTCTCGCCCGATCTTCTGGTGGAATAATTTGCAACGTTCCTACTAAACTAGCAAAAACGCCTCCTCGGTCAATATCCCCCACCAATATAACCGGTGCATCCACAAGTCTTGCTAAATTCATATTCACATATTCACGATCATTCAAATTAATTTCAGCAGGTGAACCTGCTCCTTCAATGACGATTGCATCATACTGTTCCACTAATTGAATGTAGGATTCACGAATGCCCTGTAAACCTGTTTCATAAAAATCGGTGCGATACGCTGATGCTTTCATATCACCATAAGGCTTTCCATGTAAGACAATTTGTGATCTCATATCGCCCGTAGGTTTAATTAAGATAGGATTCATATGCACATTCGCATCGATTCCAGCTGCTTCTGCCTGTATGCCTTGCGCTCGTCCAATTTCCAATCCATCTTTCGTTATGTATGAATTTAAAGCCATATTTTGAGACTTAAACGGTGCGACAGAAAGACCATCCTCCGTGAAAATCTTGCATAAAGCAGTGACAAAAATACTTTTACCCGAATCTGAATGCGTACCTTGCACCATAATCGGTTTTGCCTTACCTGTCAGGGCTTCCATTATAGACACTTCCTTCAAAATTTATTTCACCTTTACTGCATAATAGTTCTTCCATTTCATCGGAAGTGCTTTATAAACGATTTCCGCTACTGCAATATTGCAAATCGCAGCAATAGCTAAGGCAGGGAACATCGCAATCACGACACCTTTCAGCATAGGATATAATGCCAAAACGGCCACTGGGACATTTAAAATAAATGCTGTAATAATCGATAAAGCCACTGCATATGTATGGTTGAATTTCTCCTCTGCTTTCTTTCTGACAAATCCATAAAAAAACATCGTTAACGCCATAGTAACCGCCACAATGAAATGGATTGGCAACGAAAGAGGAAAACCTGCCAAAAGTGCTGATAACATATGACCAAAAAAACCTAAAATCATACCGAAAATAGGACCTACGAGCAAGGTCCCAATAAAGGCAGGAGCTGAATCAAATGCAATCGACCCCATCAATTTAACATTGGCACCAATAAAACACATTGCAATTAACAAAGCTGACAATACCAATTTTCGACTATTCAAAACAATTCTCCTTTTCGAGTTATTATAATCTATTATAAATTGTATAATAGATTACACAAGAGAAGAACTGTCCGTTTGCTTTAAAGGCATTATTCCCTTTGAAATCAACCGACTTGTTTCAAAGAAATCCGCAAACTATATGTATAACAATTTGATGGAAAGTGAGATTTTTTAGATGAAAGAAACGATATTGAAAAAACTTCGACAAGTTGAAGAGGATTATGACGTTAAAATATTATATGCTTGTGAATCTGGCAGTAGAGCATGGGGATTTCCCTCAAAAGATAGCGACTATGATGTGCGATTCATTTATGTACATAAAGTGGAGCACTATTTAAGTATCGATCCTGTCGGTATCGGCCTAAAGCGAGATGTAATCGAGCTTCCGATTAACGATTTATTGGATATAACCGGCTGGGAATTGACGAAAGCATTAAAGCTTTTCAGAAAGTCCAATCCGCCGTTACTGGAATGGCTACAATCGAGTATTGTCTATAAACAGGCTTATCCTACTATCACTCAACTGCAACAACTCATGAAGACAACATTTGCTCCACAAGCTTGCATCTATCATTACTTAAATATGGCCAACAATAATTTCAGAGAATACTTAAAAGGTGAAGAAGTCAAAATAAAAAAGTATTTCTATGTATTACGCCCTGTACTGGCCGCTCGTTGGATCGAACAATTCAACGAATTCCCGCCCTTGGAATTTCAAACGCTGTTAGAAAAAAACGTTCCTAAAGGAGCATTAAAAGAAGAAATGATGATTTTGCTACAGCGCAAATTAGCAGGAGATGAACTGGATATAGAGCCACGTATCGAACTCATCAGCCATTTTCTTGATGAAGAAATACCACGCTTACAACATTACGCAAAAAGTTTAAAAAAACATGCCTCTCCTTGTACAGAACAGTTAGATGAACTGTTTCGTGCAACAGTAACAAATATTCGGCGTTAACTTTTCACTGTTCATTTGATAACCGGCCTTACACATGTAAAAGCCGTGCCAATAGTCACCATAGCGGAGTATATTTTGTGAATACTGTTCAATCATCATGTTAATCATCCAAACGGCATAAATTTTGAACAAACAGATTTTTTTGATAACATATAATTGTATATAAAAGAAAGGATGATGAAAAATGTTTGATATTCTAATTATCGGAGCAGGTCCGGCAGGCGGCAGTGCAGCTTTATTTTCAGCAAAAGCCGGCAAAAAAACGTTAGTGATCGATAACGATAAAAGTATGACAAAACGAGCATGGATGGAAAACCATTATGGTATTTCGGAAATTTCAGGTCCTGATTTAATTGAAACCGGTAAAAAACAAGCACAAAAATTTGGCGCCGAAATCATTACAAGTTCTGTTACTTCAGTTGAAAAGACTGAGAATGGTTTTTCGGTTATTACAGAAGATAAAGGCAACTTTGAAGCAAAACATATCGTTTTTGCCACAGGGGTTGCTTTAAATATCGCCGAGGAATTAGGCGTCCATACAAAAGATGGAACAGAGCCAAGAATCAAAAAAGTCTTAGCCGTAAATGAGCAAGGTCAAACAAATATTGCAGGAGTTTGGGCCGCTGGTACTTGCGCCGGTGTTAGCGTACATACGATTATTACAGCTGGTGACGGTGCAAAAGTTGCCATCAATATCATCAGCGAACTTAATGGCGAACGCTATGTCGATCACGACCTATTAAAGTAAGAAAAGTAAATGAAGGAACTCCAAAGTTATGAAGTTCCTTCATTTTACTTCTTTACATTTCCACTGAATCTGTGGCATCAATTTTCATCGTATCATTTGTTTCACTTTTAATGCCTTCTGCCCTTTTCGGAATTAACGAGATAAATAAGAAGGCAACAGCTGAAAAGATAGTTAAGATTAACGCAGTAGATGATAAGGCACTAACTGCATTTCCACCACTAACAAAAATCGCAAACATGACAATCGCAAATGACGCTCCAACACGTGAAGCTACATTTTCTATTGTAATATACGTGAAGGATATAACTCCAACGCGTTCCGGTACAGCTTTAGATAAGATTACCGCTTTAATTACAGGTCCGACTAATCCAATACCCGTACCGATTAAACTCATTGAAATAAATAAATATAGAAATGTAGTGTTCTCGCTTGTAAACGCCAACATTCCTGTTCCTGCAACTAATAGCGCTATACTAACCCCGATTAATTGTCGTGCAGTAAATTTACCCATAAATTTTCCACTTAATAAATTAGCTAACGCCATTAACAAAAATAGCGGCATTTCTAACAAACCGACCATTGTCGAAGATTTCCCTTGTACTGACTGAATAAAAAACGTTAACAAAAATAAAACACTACTAAAGGTTGTGAACATTAAAACAGCAATGACTGAAGGTGCCCAGAATCTCCTTGTAGCTGCATATTCAATATCAAGTAACGGTTGTTTCTGTCTTTTCTCTATAACAACCAACAACAAGAAAGCGATTACAAAAATAACGAATGATGGTAACCACATCCAGGAAGTGAAGCCGTAATTATTAATAAATGTAGGGATTGTTAAAAGGCTCGTCAAAATAATTAATACAAATAAAACACCCATAAAATCAAATGAAACTGATTTTTGCCCTTCATCTTTTGGCACCCCATACAAAAAGAGCATAAACGAGATTAAACCAAATACTGCACATAACCAAAAGATGAAAAACCATCCTAACTGATCAACGAACACACCACTTAATAACGGACCGAATAGTGCACCAATTACCGTATAAAAACCATATAAACCAAGTGCTTTACCACGTCTTTCTTCACTGAAGTATTTACCGACAAAAGCAACTCCCGCCGGAATAACAGCAGCTCCTGACACCCCTTTTAAAAACAATCCTAAAACCATCACCCAAAAATATGGTGCAATGGCAATTAAACATGACCCAGCAGCCATTAGGAATGCCCCTAAAAGAATAACCTTTTTTTGCCCAAATGAATCTGATATCCATCCCATTAGAGGTTGTAGACCCGTCAATCCTAGAGCAAATCCTAATTGCATCCACACAGCATGACCGGCACCTACATTAAAATGTTCCAAAATTTTCGGATAGGCAGGAATATGAGTTGCCTCTGCAAAAACAACAAGGAGTATACCAAAGCATAAAAAATGAAATGAACTTCTTTTAAAGGTTCCATCCACGATTCATTACCTCCTATTTATCATCCATCACGTTTCAGAGTTATTGCGTTCAGCTACTCCTATCATTTAGTCAACACTTTCCTTTCACACTTCTTTTCACCAACCGATGACCTTTATCTTCATTCATTATTCATTACTAATTTCAATTGAGGTCTAGCATTCATTATCAGAACATCATCAAATCAACAAACTGCATTCAGAGAGGATGCTTAATCACCCTCTCCAAAGTAGTCATATATAAGCTGATTTCATAAGGTGTATTTCCGAAATAAGCATTACCCCATTTCAATATAGCAAGCTTTTTCTCGTGTATATTCTAAAATCGAGTCCGTTCCAAATCCGCTTTCTTTATGTCCTCCAAATGGCAATTCCGGACCTACTCTACGATATGAATTCACCCATACATTGCCTGATTGTAATTTTCGGATCATCCGATGAGCTCTTTCAAGATTTTGCGTCCAGACTCCCGCTCCCAATCCATATGTTGTATCATTTGCTATTGAAATGGCTTCTTCTTCTGTATCAAATGGCATTACAACAGCAATTGGGCCAAATATTTCTTCTTGGCATATCCGTAACGAATTACTATTCACCCTAATTAAAGTTGGTTCTACCCAATATCCATTTACCAGCTTGGGTTGATCTGGTATCAAAGCGTCCCCACCATAACGACCACCTACAATAATCTCTCCACCATCCTGCTTGCCAACTTCTAAATACGAGCACACTTTTTTATATTGTGCGAGATTAGCAATAGGTCCCATAGTCGTTTCCGGGTTCATTGGATTACCTAACACTATATCTTCTTTTACTATTTTTTTCATTTTCATAACCATTTCTTCAAAAACTGACCTTTGAATAAGAATCCTTGAGCCCCCCACACAAATTTGGCCAGCATTCCCGGTAAAAATCCCGTTAGTCGTTATCCCATATGCCGCTTTATCCAGATTAGCATCCGCAAATACTATATTTGGTGATTTACCTCCAAGTTCAAATATTAACGGTTTTGGATTATTGGCTGTAGACCGTGCAATAGCTTTTGCGGTGTTACCCGATCCAGTCATGCTGATTTTGCTTACTGCCGGATGACTGACTAAAGTCTCCCCAACATCTTTTCCATTACCGGAAACAATATTTACTACTCCTGGAGGAAGAACTGTTTGAAGCAAATCTCCTAATCGTAAAACCGATACGGACGCAAATTCTGAAGGCTTAACGACAATTGTATTTCCTGCCGCTATCGCCGCTGCCACTTTTACCGAAAATGTAAAAAGAGGCGCATTCCATGGTAGAATGCCGACAACGATACCTAACGGTTCACGAACTGTATACCCAACTGTCGTTGCACCTAATTGAACCGTCTCTCCTTTGCTTCCTAGAGCAGTCAAACCAGCTGCATCATACCAAATACTGGTCAAACTAGGAATCAATCCGTAACTAGTCTCTCTAATAACCCATCCATTCCCTCTTGTTTCTAACTCTGACAATTCTGCTCCGTGCTGTTCTATTAGATCTCCTACTTTTCTCAAATAATTTGAACGTTCCATTGCCGGCAGATTTGCCCAATCATTAAAGGCCTGTTGAGCGGCTTCAATCGCCAATTTGGCATCCTCAGCCGTACTGCACGGAATAGTTGCCCAACACTTTCCTGTCGCCGGATCAAAATTATCCAATTGTTCTCCTGAAGATGCCGGAACCAATTCTCCATTAATGACATTATAAAAATCCTTGATTTCATTGATTAGTTGCATACGGATTCATCCCTTCCAATCGCGTTTTTAGCATTAGCAGCACTCGAACATCTTCACTATTACCAGCCTAATGCAACAGCAGCCTGTTCATAATATTGAGCTGTGTTACCGAGATAATTTTCATAAAATCGTGCTCGTTTCACATACAACTGACAATCTAACTCCTCCGTAAAGCCGATGCCCCCATGAATTTGAATATTATGCGCAGCACTTCGAATATAAGCTTCTGAAGCAAACAATCGAGCCACCGAACTCGCTTGAATACGATCTGCCATATCGCTATCCAACGCCCAATTTGCATAATAAACTAAAGACCTCGCTGTCTCTAAGTCCATTTTCATATCTACAATTCGATGTTTAATAGCTTGAAATCTTCCAATCGGTTGCCCAAATTGTTCTCGAATATTGGCGTACTCCGTAGCCATTTCTACAATTTTCTCCATCCCGCCAACCATCATTGCCGAAAGTGCGGCATTAAAAGATAACATACCTTCCTGTAACACAGACCATCCTTGATTAACGGAACCAAGTACACTATCTTTTGAAACCCTTACGTCACAGAAAGAAATTTCTGATACGTTTCTTGTTTCATCTATATTTTTTTGTGAACGAATAGAAATATTCGGATGATTTCGATTCACAATCACAATTGAAATTCCTTCTTCACTACTGCCTTCACCTGTCCGAACAGCGACAATCAAATATTCAGCTAACTCCGTTTCAGGAACCATAATTTTCGTGCCATTCAAGAGAAAATCATCACCCTCTTCTTTTGCCTCTAATTGAATAGAAGATGGGCGATAACTTCCACCTTTCTCTAGCCAAGCAATGGAGAAAAGACACTTTCCGCTTGCAATGTCCGGCAAAAATGTTTGTTTTTGTTTTTCTGTTCCAAATTGTTGAATAAGAGGAACCACGAGTCCATTCGTTTCTAATAAAAGACCCGGTAATAATGCTCTGCCACACTCCTCAAATACCGGCACCATATCCAAAGAGCCGAGACCCATGCCACCGTATTCTTCTTCCACGTTAATGCTGTTACAGCCTAATTCAGCCAAACCGGAATTAAGAGTATGTAAGAGTCCTAGATTGCCTTTACTATATTCTCTCGCTATGTTTGTCTGACCATATTCATCCAAATATTTGCGAACATATCCACTAAACATTTCCTGTTCCTGGCTTAAAGCAAAATCCACTATGATCAACCCCTTTACGTTTATCGTCCCATATCTTTTGGTAACCCAAGTATTCTTTCACCTATCGTATTTTTTTGGATTTCACTTGTTCCTCCTCCAATTGTTTGCCCAAATGAATACAAATAATTATTTTGCCAATATGATTGGTCAGCTACCGAATCTTCTTTCCATAAAACCCCTTGGTGACCTTGCATAGAAATTGATTGAGCAAATAATTCTTTCGTTACTTCACTTACCAGCAATTTATCCATCGAGCCTTCTGGTCCGGGATAACCGTTTTTTAACGTTTTGGTCAAGTTCCGATAATAATTTAATAGAGACCCTCTAGAACGTGCATATAAATCGACCATATTTTTTCTGATAAACGGATCTTTTAGTAACGGTGCACCATCTTCACGCTTCTCTTTAGCGAGTGCTACCAGATCATTAAATTGTTGCTCTAATGTAAATACTTGCCCTCCTATCCCCGTTCTTTCATGGGCAAGCAAAGCAATCATCACTCTCCAACCTTCATCTACCGTTCCAACAATATCAGCATCATAAACAATAGCATCATTCAAATAGACTTCATTAAAATCATGCTCCCCATCCATTTGGATAATCGGCCTTGTTTCAACACCAGGTTGATGCATATCTAATAGAAAGGCAGTGATTCCTTTATGTTTTTTATCGTAACGATTTGTTCGAGCAAGTAAAAAACAACGATCAGCCACATGACCAAAACTAGTCCAAACTTTCTGTCCGTTTATAATCCATCTGTCACCATCCTTTATTGCAGTTGTTTGTATAGCGGACAAATCAGAGCCTGCATTCGGTTCTGAGTAACCTTGACACCAAACTTCTTCACCTGTCAGCATTTTTTGAATATACTTTTCCTTCTGCTCTTCCGTTCCAATTTGCATAAGTGTCGGACCTACCATATGAATGCCCACATAATTGATAAGAGGGGGAGCCTTCACTCGAACTACCTCTTGTTGATAGATAATCTCTTCCATCAACGTTGCATTTCGGCCACCATATTTTTCAGGCCAAGCAATTGCTGCCCAGCCACCTTCATATAACTTTCTTTGCCAATCCCTTAAAAACGCAGCATAATTTTGATCATCTTTTGAAATATTTTGTTTTCCTTCTGTCCACCCTTCCGGCAAATTTTCTTCAAGCCATGTTCGGAATTCATGACGAAACTTTTCTTCTTTCTTAGAAAATGAAAAATCCATATAGCTTTCCCTCCTACATCAACATTATTACGCTTGAATCCATTGCGGAATTGCTCGTTCTTCCGTGATATCCTGCCAAATCATCCTCACAGGCATACCAATTTTCACATCATTCGGATCACATTCTAAAATATTCCCGATTATTTTCACCTGTGGGATTTTTTCAAGTTCAACAACGGCAATTATTGTCGGCAAATCATCCTGAAATCCTGGTAAAAAAGGGCGATGGGAAATGACAAATGAATAAACATTACCATTTATTTCACTTCCTTGGTTTTCCCAACTTAGTTCCGTACTGCCGCATTTAGAGCACGCAGGTCCTGGAGGATGGGCGTATTCCTGGCAGCTTTCACATTTTTGCAAGATTAACTCGTGTCGATCTGCAGCATCCCAATAAGGGCTGTTATCTTGATTTTTCAACGGAATCGGTTTTTGATAAGCCATTTTATTCCCTCCTAGTTTCTTAAAATCATTGCACCAGCAATATCTGGACCAGCCCATCCGGTGCATATGCCAATTTCGCAATTATCCACTTGACGATCCGTTCCTTCATATTCATGACGAACTTGACGAACTATTTCCAGCACATTGTTCATTCCGTGTGTATAGCCTTCTGATAGCATGCCTCCCGCTGTATTCGTCGGAAGTTTACCACCCATTTTAAGATTTCCTGCTGCCACAAAATCTCCCACTTCATTACGAGGAGCAAGCCCATATGCTTCCAGTTGGCGAAGAACCACCCAACTATAGCAGTCATACATAGAAGCAACTTGAATATCTTCCGGTTTGACCCCTGCCTTTTTATACAATTCAGGGGCAACATAATCTGATGCAACCTCAGAAAGGTTTGACCAATAATGCGCATGAGAGACGCATTGTCTCGCAGCTATCCCCATAATATATACTGGTTTTGATTTACAATCTTTTGCTTTTTCGGCGGATGTTACAATGATGGCATTTGCTTCATCAGATTCCAGACAAAAATCATGGCGATTAAATGGATAGCTTAACTCAGGAGTACTCATATATTCTTCCATTGATAGTGGTTTTCCGTAAAAAAAGGCTTTTGGATTTCTTTGCGCATGTTCATAAAAACTGACACATACATGACCAAGATGCTCCTTCGTAATTCCTCTTTCATACATATGGCGTGTGGCAAATAGGCCGAACCATTGCCCAGGTCCGCCCGCTCCATATGGTATAATGAAACTACCACCATCAAAAGCAGTTTGAAGTAAGTTGACATCCCAACCTCCTCCACCCATTCTTACGCCAGAACGACCATTCATTGATCGAAAGATTAAAACTGTCTTCACTTGACCGGTTTCAATTAAGCCAATGGCATCTGCAATCAACATTTCGGTGCTACTTCCCCCGCCCATAATATCCTTCACATATTTTGGACGAACACCTAAATATGTGGCCAATTGATGTGACGTACATGAATCATGTTCCGAATAGCTCATAAAACCGTCGATATCCTTTGCGGATAGTCCCGCATCATTTAAAGCCGCACGTGCCGCATCTAGAGCTAAATGCAATGGCGTCGTCCCGGAATTTTTTGAACGTTCACTTTCTCCTACACCGACAATGGCATAGCGATCTTTAATATTTTCCATTGATAAACCTCCTCCAATCTACATTTATCTCCTATCTGAATTGAAGAGTAGCTTGACCAGAACCTACTACTTTTTCCGCTTCCTTTTCAGCGATAAGTTCTAAATTCACGAAGCGGATTCCATCTTCTTCATATTTACTTTTTACAATCCCGTAGCAAGTAATTTGATCACCAGGTCTTGTAATTGCACCAAATCTCATCTTGAAATTAGCTATTTTAGCTGTATCTCCTGCCAATTCACCAACATACTGACCTAGAAATCCCATTACAAGCATTCCGTGTGCAATGACGCCTGGCATTCCAATCTTTTGTGCAAACTCATCATCTGTATGCAATGGGTTAAAATCACCAGAAGCACCTGCATATTTAACAAGTTGTACTTTTGTAACAGTTGGTTTAACTAATGCTTGCAATTTTTTCCCTTCCGTTAGTTCTTCATATAAAAACATGTCAATATCCCCCTTTCCTTAAGACGTCAAACTTCTATATATAATATTTGTCCGACTTATAACGACCATTTGTCCGCTGTGGTCCTTCATTTCTGTATCGAGCACGAGGAATTGCATCACACCGTTTTTTCCAACACGTTCGTACACATCAGCCACTTTCATTTGGCAATGTAATTGATCACCAAGACGAATTGGACGAGTATAGATAAACTCTTGTTCCCCATGAAGCATCCTTCTTTGATCTAACTTTAAATCTATGCCAACCCCATTCTCTTGCCCAATGACCACAGGGAAAGTTGGTGGTGCAATAATCCCTCCATATGCAGTCGTCGCTGCGTATTCTTCATCTACATAGAGAGGATTGTCATCACCGATTGCTTCCGCAAATTGCCGAATATGTCTTTTTTCCACTTCAAACACAAAGGGTTCACCTGATAAACCAATCAGACTTTTATCCAATTCCATTTCGTTACCTCCTGACCACTGTTTGATCGTCTTTTTTCTCCTTAACAATAATCATTGCATCAGCCGCTTTTATTCCTTTCTCATATACAATCAACGGATTAATATCCAATTCTTCAATCGTCTCCTTATTATCTGTAACTAGTGCCGATACGCTCATCAGCACATCAATGATTGCCTCTATGTCAACAGCTTTTTTCCCTCTGGCTCCTTGCAAAATGGCTTTCCCTTGAATTTCTTCCAACATGTCGATAGCATCTTGTCTCGTTAATGGCGCGACTCTAAACGAAATATCTTTAAATACTTCAACAAAAATTCCTCCTAGTCCGACCATAACTACTGGTCCAAATGCTGGATCATTAGTCGCTCCAACAATAACTTCGACTCCTTTTGGAAGCATTTCTTGAACAGAAATTCCATTAATTCTCGCATGTGGTTTATGTGTTTTCACATTTTGAAGGATTGTCGCAAAAGCCTCTATTACTTCTTGTTTCGTGGATAAATTCAAACAAATTCCATTTACTTCCGTTTTATGAGGAATATCAGGTGAATCTATTTTTAATACAACCGGATAGCCAATCTCAGCAGCAAACTGTACTGCCTCTTCTACTGTCTTAGCAACTTTTCGTTTAGTTGTCGGAATCCCATACAACTCTAGAATATTACTAGCTTGAGACTCGCTTAGCGTCTCATCAATTTGCAAAACATGCTGACTAGTTTGTTTGTGCAAACTCTGTAGTTCTTCTTGCTGATTTCTTCTATATTTCTCAGCATACTCCACTAATTTTGCTAAACCTTTAATAGGATTCAAATTACCAGGTACAACCGGAATTCCACTTTTCTCAAGTTCCGATGCCGCCCGAGGCAATGACATGCCCTCTAATGGAAAAGATGTAATCAAGATCGTTTTGTCTGTCTTTTTACAAATATTGATAAACTCTTGCAAATGGGGATCTTCAGCGCTCCAATTGTAAGGAAATTCAGTAAAAATGATATTATGCACATCAGGGTCCTCTACAAGTGCTTTCAGTGGTGCTATAAACAGCTCTGGATTAGAAACTGATGCTGCCGCTGTCAAATCAATCGGGTTGGTAGCGCTCGCAAAAGGAGGGATATGCTGTTTAATTTTTGTTTGTGTCTGTTTACTGAGAGGAATAATTTGTAACCCATGAGCTTCACAACGGTCTGCTTCATTAATGCCACGACCACCTGAACTTGTAATTAAAACTGTATTTTTCCCGAGTGGTAACTTATTAGAAAGAAATAACTTTGAAAAAGAGATAATATCTTCATAATCATCCGCTCGAACGATACCAAATTGTTTAAAGAAAGAATCATAGATTTTATCAGAGCCCGCCAATGAACCCGTATGGGATGCTGCTGCCCTACTTCCTGCTAAGCTGCGCCCAGTTTTCATGACAACAATAGGTTTTTTTCGATTTAAGGCTTCTTGTGCTAAACGGCGTAATCTTTCCGTGTTTTTCGCTCCTTCTAAATAACCACTAATTACACTCGTTTTGGAATCATGAATCATATACTCGACGATATCCGCAAATTCCGTTTCCATTTCATTTCCAACACTTACGAAATAATTAAAAGTCAAACCGTTCTGTGCTGCTGCCATATACGTTAATACACCGAAAGCACCGCTTTGAGAAACATATCCGACAGAACGCTGTTCATTCATAGGGACTGATAAAATTGCTGGTGAAAATGTACCGATTAAGCCATTTGTCGTATTCACTAAGCCTACACAGTTCGGGCCAATTAATCGAATGCCATTTCTCTCAGCAATCTCAACCAATTCCATTTGTTGTTTCATACCATCCTCGCCTGTCTCTGAATACCCTGAGGCAAAAATGATTGCTGCCTTTACATTTTTTCTCGCACAATCTTCTAATCCTTCCTTCACTCTGTCAGCAGCTAAGCAAAAAATGACTAAATCCACTTCATTTGGTATAGATAATAAGCTGGGATAACATTTCAACCCTTCAATTTCTTGTACTCTTGGATTGATCGGATAAATTTCACCAGTAAATTTTCCATCTACTAGTGCTTTCACTTGCATATATCCAAGTTTCCCCTTACTTGCAGAAGCGCCAAGCACAGCTACTGAGCGTGGATTGAATAACTGTTCCAAAGTTTCAAACGACGTATTCTTTCTCTTCATTATTTCTCACCTCATACTTTCAAAAGTTCTATGACGTAATCTTATCGCGCTGCATTTCTTAAACAGAAAAGGAAAAACAATAAATTCATTTACTTATTAGTTAGAAAAATAATAATTCGTGTCAGTAAAGACAGACCATTATTGACTTTAATTTATTCATCCAAAATATATGTACACTATGACCTCGACTTTACTAACACTTGACCCCGACAACCGTACATCATAAACGCAAAAAAGCGAACCTTTCTATATGAAAAGGCTCGCTTAAAACTTTCATCAATCACCATTATCGAAAACGCTTTCATTTTTTCAAAGTAAATAACTGTATCTTTCTAACCATTTCATAAGCTTAGTTCGTATTTTTCGAGATGGAACTTTCATTCCTCTTTCAATACTACTAATATAAGGTGGTGAAATTTCCAGTTCTTCAGACAACTGAAACAATGAAAGGCCAAGTTTTTTCCTCACTTTCCTTATATCTTCCCCAATTGGTTCGAACTTACTTTCAGATAGAATCTTGTTAGTCTTTTCTTTTCCTATTTTATGAGATTTTTCAATTAAACGATATTGCTCCTTAATAACGTCTGGAGGCTCAATATAAATCATTGAATCTAGCCAAATGCGAGCCCACCCTTTTTGTTCAGCTATTATCTCATCCCATTTATCATAATGCCATGCTACAATAACTCCATCTTCTAACAATACATCCAACGCTTTTTCTAGTCGCTCACGTGTACGGGAAGGTGTCCGATTATTGATTTTTTCACCGATTGCTTCTAAAATTGTGCTGACCTTATTCGCTTGCAGAAAACTTCCCTTCCTAGCTTGTGTTCTCCATCTCCAGCTTAAATATCTGCTGATTCTCTTTTCCCACACTTGTCTATATGGATTATATTGAAGTGCTTGTATAGCCAACAGAGCTACTTGCCTGCCGGAACCATTCAAATATTTCGCAAACATTTTATCTATCGTAAATGTTATCTTTCTTAAACCCGTTTGTTCAGCAATGATACATTCACAACCATTATCATCTTTAAAAATAAATGTACGACCTTGAAGTTTAGTTTGAATACGCTTTCCTTTTTCGTAAATAATAACCTTTTCAAGATCAATCCATATGTTTTGTATATTTACGAGTGATTTCAAGATTTGTTCTCGTTGCTTTGCTTCAAACCCTCCACGCCTGCCTTCTCCACCTAGTTTTGACTTTAGTCCACGTATGGCCAATAAATCATCCACATTAATTTCTATGAATTCATCACTATGTCGTGCTTTTGCAATAAAAATACTGCAAAGAGAATCAAATACGTCGACATCAACATCTGATAAGGAATGTGCTTGATTCCATGCTTCTTGAATAATAATTGGCTCTTGATGCTTCCCTTGCATCAATGGAGTAGGAATAATTTGAATGATACCCTTTGTATTACCTTTTTCAATGAAAGCGGTCGGCCAAGGACTTTGATTAATAGAACGAAAACTTCTCTTATAAATAGCTTCCCTGACTAACTGATAAGGGGCATTATTCATAACAAATATGTGTTCTTTGGGACCAAATGTCGAAGTGATCTCCTTTATTGGAGATGAGGTCGAATTTTTTGTTTGAAGAGAATCAGTATTTAAACACAATAACCTTTCAATTTCTTGTAAAGAAACTGTTTCCAACTTTAATGTTTTTATGATTGTTTTTTTCCATTCACCGATATAACCATTTACGATTTTCAGAAATTTATATAAAAAAATTTCATTCTCAGAAAAATTTTTCGTTATATACTCATGAAATAATGCATTCAATTCTTTAGTACTTAACGTTTCTAATTGTTTGAAGTCAACGGTAAAAGAAAGTTCCTCTAATATCCAATTGATTAATTGCTTATTAAACCAACAACAAAAATCATCCCAAATATAATCTTCTGCTAGAAATGTATCTTTTTTCAATACTTGTTCCATATTTTTTATCGAATGTTCAATAATATCTTTTGCTTGTTCAGAAGAAATGATGCTGTTAGATAGAGATTTATATCGTATTAAAAGATATTCGGTAACATTATACGCAATCTGTAGAACTACTTGATTTCTTGAAGCGACTCTTAATTTAATAAATAATTCTTCATTCTCTTTATAAGCTTTATCCCAAATGACATACGTTTTTGAGTTCATCCTTTCTTTAAAAACAGGTAAACTTATGAGGTTGTCTTTGACTTGATTAATGGTTTGTATCATTTTTTCGATTTCTTCAGCTTTGGAATTCTGTTCATAAATACAAACAACCAAAAAGGCTTCGATTCGATTGGACATTTCATTTATCAAAAGGTAGTTCATCTCATCTGTGTGACCAAGTTCCATTGAACGCTTTTCCATTACATCATGATAATGTTTGTTCTGCATGAAAACCTCCTAAACAATTATTCCAAGAAATAAACGGTTCATTATACAGTTACATTTCCTAATGCTTAGTCTTGGTTTCTGAAATCTTTAAAAGGAAATCCCTAAAAGCTTTAACAGTAGATTGAACGTTTTTAAATAAGGCTGGTTTCGTAAACTCTGTTGCTTATGAACGAGTAATGATGATTAATTGAGTTGCATTCCGCTCCAGGAGTCTCGCACCTTACGCTCCATTCAACGTTAATAGGCTAGTTTTATTCACTGAACCTATTTAAAAACAACAATCTTTTAGAACATAGCCTTAAATAAAGACTGTATTAAATGACTGTGTTGACCTTGGTTCCAGTCCGTCCGCTTTCGTGCTGAGGAAAATACCATTCTTCTCGCTCATCCTCACTGCAAGGGCTTTCCTTTTTTGCTTGTTCTGTAGGAGTCTACCGAATATGATAAAATCAACAGTCATATTAAGAGAGTGAAAGATAAATTTATATATTCTATCTATACATATTCCATAAACACCACTTTTTTCCTTCAGGAATTCCCGTTGATACTAGCTTAAATAATTAGACAAATTTAATCACTTCTTATTAAAGGTTTTGTTTCACTGCATTGTTGATTTACGCTACAGTTGAATGCTTTTCTATGGCATGGTTCAGCCTCCCAATTCGTCTATGGGGGCTTCAGCTCATACTGATTCCACAGGAGAGTCGCGTCTTTCGCTTCAAACAGCAGAGGAAAGCACAAAATAAGGGCACCCTCCAAAAAAGTTATTCTTGCAAACAATTGGGCAGGGCTACCCTTTTAGAACATCCTCATGCTTAATTTTTGCTATAATTTTTTATACAATATATGTCAAAGTTGTCCAACGTTTCAAGAGTATCCGTTGATGAATCACTCTCTTTACTTGAATAAGCCTAGTTGTTTCATCATTTGACTGACTTTCCCATCTATTTCTATACTTCACTCTTTATGATTGGTGCGCATTACTTCTGTAAAACAGCCAAGCAATAATGAATATTTTCAAAAGCATGAAAATAGTCTGTTCGATGTTGAAAATAGCGTTCTTCTATATCCTTTGGTGTAAGATGCTCATAAATTAGAAAGCCCGCTTCTTCTAAAAAGGATTCCAACTCTCGATAACTAAAACAACTTTTCATCGGCTCCCCGCTTTGCGCGGCCATCGCGACCATATTTTGAACTCTTTTCGTTTCAGCATCAAATAAATGTTCGTCTCCATAATCGAAAACAATTGAACTGCCTTTTGGCGCAATAGCAGCAACGCCTTTTAAAATGTGCATAAATTCTTCCTTTGTTAAATAGTACGATACACCGAGCAAACTAAAAAAACTGATTTTCTTTTGATCGAACGGTGTACTTTTAAAAGCTTCCACAAAATCATCCTTTGAAAAATCCATCGGCACAAAATGCAAATGTTCCGGTTTGATCCAATCTAATTCATCCATCATTTGTCTTTTGAAATTTTGCGTGTTAGGATGATCGACTTCAAATACGTCCAACTGCTCTAATAACGATGAGAACCGGAAAGCGAATGTATCCAAGCCCGCTCCTAAAATAATATATTGCTTCGTTCCGAAAGTCATAGCATTCTTCAGCATATCTTCACAAAATTTTGCCCTCGCTAAAGGGGTTGGCGCCAATTGCGTCTGTACAACCCACTTCAGCGCTTCTTCTTTCGTAGAAAAATCCTTGGCTCTTTCAGGATCAAAAAAAGTGATGCCATCAGCCATGTATTGTGATATTTGAGCATATTCTTCATCAGTCAGCCATTCATCAGCAAGGAAATCATCAAAGATTTTCGGTTCATCCATCAGAGAATGATAAGCTCTTGCAAACGCCGATATTTTTGCGGTCATACTAGCTTGTTCAGTGTTCATAATCACATTTCCTTTCTCCATTAATTGGTTTCTATCACAACAAAGGGAGTAATTACGATTCGTCGTAATTACTCCCTTTGTTCATGCTAAGTTCGGCGTCAATCACCAATTATATTGTGGTAATTCTTCAACGACATCCGCTTCATGAGCAATCATAATCCATGAACAGTCATGCGTAACCGCGTAATTATATACGTCGAAAAATTCAGGCGGAATAGACTGTCCATTTTTAATTTCTTCTGTAAATACTCGTTCATTTACAGGGATAAACCAGCCATCTTCTGCTTTTTCGTAAACACTTACATCCATAGTTCCTTCATTGGACAATTTTGCTTGTTCCTCTAACCATTCAGCAGTCTTTTTAGAAATATTCGCTGTTGACAAAGTTAACATTTTTTCAATCATGATTGTTTCCTCCAATTCCAAAATTAATATGTAATATCTTTTGCAAGCTAAAGGTTATTCTTAGCCATAGTCATTTATACCCACTCATCCTCATAATTAACAATAAATCATCTCAAATTTCAGATAAAATCATGGGAATAATTCCAAATAACAAATTATTTACAAAATAAACCCATTCGTTTTCAGCCATTGCTTGAAGGGAATATAAAACTATTAAAGTGGTTAATCATTCTATTGAAGTTTTAGGAGAGAGGTGATTTTATGAACCGGCTAGCCATTTGTGCGTTTGAGATCATTGTTGCAACAACCATTGTCATAGTAGGCCTTTACGGAAAACATTTATTCTTTATTCAAAACTCCCGGTCAGCGACTATTACACTTGGCTTTATCGGCATGCTGTTTTGTATGATTAGTGTTGGGAAATTCATTTCGACAGCCCCCGCACATCCACTGTCTATTTTAGGATATGTATTAGGTTCAATCGGTTTATTAGCCTTTGTAACCCAAGTATTTGAATGGTCATTGCCTGTTTTAGGAGACGCCAGTATAGCACTGATTGTACTAGGCTTTATCATTGTCTTGAAATCATTGATTGCAGGATTAGGAAGTGATGTATTGATTTAACGCAAAGGGCCCCTGAAAAGTCAGCAGCTGACTTTTTAGGGGCCTATTACTACTAAGTTGGTTCTTTTTTTCTGTACAGATCAACGTAACAGGACGGCTGATGGTTTCCATTTTATTCTCTTTAATCTCAATTCTTATATGTATACATCATCCAAAAACCGATATCTTCAAAACCAATCCGTTTATAAATAGAGCCGGCATCCAGATTATCATAAAATAAACAAAGTTCCTTCCCCTCGTTTAACAGTTCCTTACAAAGTGTCAACATACAACTTGTTGCTTATCCCTTTCTTCTGTAATCTTCTAACGTCGCAACACCGACCACCATGGCAGATAACGAATTTTCCGCTTCAGACGATGCTGTAAATAAGGTTCGATTTTTTCTGTTATGGCTTTAATACCTACAATCATTGAAAAATCAGGCTCTTGCAGCATTATTTCAGCAAAACCTGCCGCATTAAATGTTTCTTCTTTTGAAAAGTTTGAATGCTTGCTTTCTATAAAGATTTAATACCAGATAAATGCTTTCCTTTCCAATTCCTTTTTCTTGATAGTCAGGTAATAGAGCAATGTTTTTCAAGCTAGTTTCATATATTAGCTTCTCTTTTAAAACTATTTAGCTGGTACTTAATTTTGATAAAAAGAAGATGATGGCGTTGTTTGTTCAGTCATTTCTGTTTCCTAGTCCACCGAAACCTTTATAGATTCAGAAGCTTCGTCATTTTCCTCTTTTTTTATCACAGCGTATGTCATCTCGCTTGTATTCGAATTGATCGTTATTTGTCCATCACCAACGATAAAAACATAAGCAATTCCCTCATCCGTATGAAGTTCTTTCAAATACGTAACAGGATCCAAGTCTAAATATGTAAGATACGCTGCCGCTTCCACTTTTGTCATTTTCAAATCCGTAAGAGGCGCAAACGCCCAACTGGTTAATAACCAAGCATCATTATCAAATTCCAATTGAAATGAACAAGATGTACCATCATACAGTTCATTTGCCGGGACAAATGTATCGATTTGCAGATAATTCCCCTTTTGATTCACAGTTGATTTGATGTTCGGCAGAACTCCTAAAAGAATATAATCGATATCCGTTCCCTTATAATATTCTGTCATCATGTCATTGAAATAACTGTCCATCAACTCATCCGCCACTAATGGTCGCAAGGCTTCTTTCACTGTTCCAAAATCAACGGGATTTTTGTCAGCCCATCCATTTTCATTGCCTAAACCATCTAGTGTTATTTTGATGGATTGAAGGGTAGTGACTAACAATTCGTGCGCTTCCTCGTCTTTCAAAGTCGGCGCTTCCGCCTCTTCGATGGGAGTAGTGAAATTCTCATCTAAACCTTTTTCATTTGCTTGACAAGCTGTAATCAATTGCGTGGCTGTCAACAAAGCCATGGCAATTTGTTTCTTATTCATCTGTAAATCTCATCTCCTTTTTTGTATAATGATATGGTATGAACATTCAAACTTTTTAAATATAATGAATTTTGAGTTAATTAGATTTTCAAACTAACAGAGATTCGCATCAGTCCTATTGATTAATATCCATTAAACCAAATAGACATAAAAGTGTTTACCCTTCTAATAGGAGGATTTAAACAATTCACATGAAACGATGGTTGTCATAGTGCCCGTTAGTATATAATATAAATACTAATCCTATACTTTTTAGATATTTTTTTAATATAATAGAATTCAATTTAAGAGAGGTTGTAAACAGATGGCTAACACACATACATTTTCGAAAGGGGAAGAAATTGCAAATGCAATTTCTCATGGTATTGGCGCTTTACTAAGTATTGCAGCTTTAGTTCTATTAATCGTGTTCTCTTCCATTCACGGCAGCGCTTGGCACGTTGTCACTTTTACGATATATGGTTCTACCATGTTTTTGCTCTATATGTCCTCGACAATGGTTCACAGTTTACCTCCAGGCAAAGGTAAATATGTCTTCGAAATTTTAGACCATTCGTCGATTTACTTATTTATCGCCGGCACATATACTCCTTTCCTTCTTATCGTCGTTAAAGGCGCTTTAGGATGGACATTATTTGGAATTGTATGGGGAATAGCAGTTGGTGGAATCATCTTCAAGGCTTTCTTTGTACGGAAGTTTTTATTTACGTCGACAATTATATATGTTGTGATGGGATGGTTAATCATATTTGCTTGGTCACCTATCTCTGCCGCATTAGATCCAAAAGGTATTGCATTCTTAGTTATAGGCGGCGTTTTATATACAGTCGGAGCCATTTTCTATGTATGGAGAGGATTCAAGTACAATCATTTGGTCTGGCATCTTTTCGTTATAGCCGGATCAGCTTGCCACTTCTTCTGTATACTGTTCTATGTCTTGCCGATTACAAGATAAAGAAAATGCTTCGTTTGAAGCGAGTTTCACCAGTAGCAATTTCATTTGAGGAAATAAACAAAAGCTCGACTTTTCAATCGAGCTTTTGTTTATTTATCAAGAAAACTTATTTTCAACATATTCCCTTCAGACTGACTTGAAAACGTTTGTCAGTCAAGCTTTTGTACTCTTACTTTCCCCGAACCTCATATAATGCTTCAGGAATACTACTCATAAATGGAGTCATGTCGCCTAGTGAAAACAGATGCAATTCATGCATTGCTCGTGTACAGGCCGTATAGAAAAGTTTTCGTTCCATTTCTCTCGCATAATTCAACGAAGAAGCATCATAAATAAGAACAGCATCAAATTCAATGCCTTTCGCCAAATAGGCTGGCAAAATCAAAACACCTTTTTCATAACTATTCGAGTTTATCCGCATAAGTTGAACATCCAATTGTTCACTGATGACCGCATAAGCTTCCTTACACTCTTTACTTGTCTTACAAATAACAGCAATCGTTTGATAATGCTTCGTTTGTAGTTGTTTCAATTGTTCAATCAGCCTCGCATGATGTTCTAAAGTATTACAGCATTTGCTGAATGTCGGCTTCAATCCATTTCGATCAAAAGCTTCAATTGATTCATCTTTCATAATACCTTTGGTAAATTCAACAATTTGACGAGTGGAGCGATAGCTTTTTTTCAGTATGACCTTTTCAACATTTTCTTGTCCGTAAAGTTCACTCGAAAGCAATGTTGGTGCATTGAAAGAGTGCGCATAAATAGCTTGATTAAAATCGCCTAAAATGGTCATTTTACTTAAAGGAAACAGCTGTTGAATAACAAAAAACTGAAATGGCGAATAATCCTGTGCTTCATCAATGACTAAATGGCGAATGGTTGTATTGATTCTTTGTCCTTCCAATTGATCCTGAAGATATAAATAGGGAGCTGTATCCTCATAGGTCAACTCATTTCTTCTCAGCTTTTGCATGGTGTATGAACAAATGCCTCCCCAGTTTTCGGGACATAAAGCAAATAGCTGATTACGGATTTTATCACTGAAAAGCTGGCGATAAATACCTTTCATATGAATGAACTTCAGTTTTTTAACAGCATTTCGAATCGGCTTAAAATGTTTTCTGACAACTTGTCGGGCAATTTTACTCCGCTCACGTTCAAAATCATCAAAGGTGTTTTCCGAAAATCGCCCTTCTTTTTGCAGCTCACTATATACTTTTGTATACTCCTCTAAATCCAATAAATCACTTTCCTCCAACACCCAGTCTTTATCTCTTTCCAATACTTCTTTCTCGTATAATTCCTCTAGTAGCCACTCTTTTACTAATTGCATACGATTCGGGATGGAATTGGATGAAGGAAGGGAATAGAAATACTGTTTAATTTGTTCAGCCGAAATTAACATTTCTCCCTGAAACGTTATACTTTTAAAAAGAAGATCTTGTTTAGAAAGCAATTTCGTATATGCATCAATGAAAACTTTAAATGAAAAACTTGCCTTATAAGAAATTGCCTCTAATCTTACAGCGTACATTTGATGATGTTCACATGTAAGCATATACTCCATTTGTTTAAAATGATGTTCCAGCTGAAATTGTTTACCAAGACGCTTTTCCGCATATTCCTGAAAGGTCATTTGCTGCATATTCTCCTCGCCCAAGTCTGGAAGAACTGATGCAACATAACGGTTAAATAAAGCATTAGGTGAAAAAAGCATAATATTTTCTGCCGTTATTTCATTTTGATAGCGATACAATAAATAAGCCACACGCTGCAAGGCAACCGATGTTTTTCCGCTCCCAGCTGCCCCCTGTACTATTAAATATTTGTTTTTCACATTACGAATAATTTGATTTTGTTCTCTTTGTATCGTTGCCACAATGTTTTTCATATTATTGCTGGCCTTATTCCCAAGCACTTCTTTTAATAGCTCATCACCGATTGTTACACCTGTGTCGAACATCGTTTTTATGGCTCCATCCTTTGTAATGAACTGACGCTTTAAAGTCATTTCACCTTGTACAGCACCTTCTATCGTTTCATATTGCACAGGTCCAGGAGAGTAATCATAATAAATGCTCGAAATCGGTGCTCGCCAATCATAAATAAGAAATTCAGTCTCCTCTTCATTCATTAAAGAAGCCACACCAAGATACACATGGGTCGTATCCTCCTTGTTCGACTCACGAAAATCAACTCGGGCAAAATACGGAGAGTCTTTCAATCGCGTTAACAGTTTCTGCTGTTTATGTAATAGCTGATGCGTTCTTTCTCTCTCAGATAAAAGCTGTGATTGTTGTTTTATACTTGATAAAGTTTCTGCCGCATCTTCAGGATGATCCATATTTATTTTCACATCATCCCAAAATGTATTTCGTAAATGAATAACATCACTTTTCAAATCTGTAGAATGACGATCCAATTGAATGACCTTTCTATCAATTACATCTATCACTTTGTTAATACGCTCTTCTTCATACTTTCTTTCCTGATTTTCTATCGCCATTTCTTCACGCTCCTATCAGTTGGGACATCGTGTAGATTCATTATATCAATTTGAAATTTCTCGTAGTTTATCCACTATTTTTGTTCATAACCCCTTCAAGCGAAATAAATTCACCAGCATTCTGTGGTCATTGATTATGGTTTCTAATCATAACAATTTTGAAACATTGTCATATCATTTGCATCATTGCCAAACGCTATGTATGTTCTTCCACCCTAATTGACTGGAGTCTACTCCGTTTATGTACGCCCAATAGACCTATATCTCCATTACCCTGTATCCGTATAAATAATCTGTAAACCCCACTTTTCAAGTGTGAAGTGGGGTTTTGATGTGAACCTATTATAAGATTTTTGGTTGATGGTCGATAACCATAATCTCTTCTGATACTAATCCGAGATTACGGGGAGGACTTCAATTATGGTCAATAAACATCGCTAGTCCATATAATAAAATCGTTACATAAAACGTAATAACAATTAACCATTTCTTATGCATCCTATGTGAATCTTCGTCCAAAATAAATCTCTTTCTCCTTTTTTATATAAAATCAAAAAACCTTTACCGGCAATTGTGGTAAAGGTCATTACAAACACTATTAATCCTTTACCATATTGGCAAAGGTCTCGCAAACAACTATCACTAGTTGCCAATCAAGCCGGTGATTCATCATCACGTATTGTCGACTTCATTGAATAGCTACTCCCCTTTGGAGTATACATATACGCTTTATTCAAGCGATAACCTTATCTCATCGGTTACTAAGAATATAGTACAACAAGCAATATTTTCTGTCAATTCTCCCAATTATTATTGTCTTGCATAAAAAGGGATAAGTTTCTTTTTATATAGTATCCCGATGATATTCAATAAACTTTTCGGAAGCTTTCGAGGGAATAACGGATGAATATACAATTGAAAGTAAGCGCCCTTTAAATCATCCCATTGCTGACAGGACTTTGTTTGTTTAAAACGGGCCACATCGATGATTTTCACTTGTCGATCAGCTGTAACCAAAATGTTACGCAAATGAACATCGGATGGGTTCAACCCTTTCGAACGGACAAGCTGTAAAATGTCATCGACTTCATTCACTTGTTCTTCCTGGATCTTGATTCCCTTATGCAAACAATCAAATAACGTATATCCTTCAATATAATCCATCACAATATAATTTGTCCCTGTTTGATAGATGGTCGGAAATTGCGGAATCTGCGTCAAATGTGAATAAATATCCGCTTCTTCATATGCTATATGCTGAAATTTAGGGTGAAATATTTTGATGACTTTATTCGTATCTTTAATCAAAAAGACACAAGCACTGCGCCCAGTACCAATCAGCATCAAATCTTCATGATTTTTCCGAACTTGGATGTCTCCCCAAAAACCGAATGCAAATTCTACACTATTTGCATAAATTTCATACATTTATTGTACACAGCTCCTCTTTTTCAAAAAAATTAGCAAACAAAAAGAGACCTCACCAAAAAAATGGCGAAGGTCTCACTAACAACATAGGTTGCCAACAAAGCCGAGGTTTCCCTGTATTGACGACTTTGCTGTATCAGCTACTCCCCTTCAACAAAGTTGAAAGAAATATGTAATTAAGTAAATTTTACTTTTAAACAAGTAAAAGGTCAATCAATATATACATACAGCAAGCCATATAATACGCTCGTACAAATCAATATTAAACTAAATCTACAAGAAAATAAAGCGACTACTTACGATTGCTTCGTTTTTCTGTCCTCCTACTATAAACAATGCATCTCTTTTTCAGCTTCTTCCCAAGTAACAGTATAAGCCTGTCCCTTCGAACAAAATATGGATGAAGAACTGTATGCAGGGTCTGCATTTTTCCGGTAACCTGTTCTTTCGATTACTTCCGTTTCATTGTGACAACGGTCATATCCACTAACAACAAGGCTCATCATGCCTTTACCTTGTGTATAAGCTGCAAGCTCGGTACTATAATTCATAAAAGTCGCTACTGGAACACGCCCCGTCAAAATACTTTTATTACCTTCTATCATAGGCGGCTCAAAATAACCACATGCTTGTTGAACATCTGACATGACTTTCCCAATCTGATTTAGCTCAACTTTAATTTTGAATTGATAATACGGCTCTAACAATATATTTTCCGCCTTTTCCAAACCTTGTCTCAACGCTCGGTAGGTAGCTTCACGAAAATCACCGCCCGATGTGTGCTTATTATGCGCTCGCCCAGTAAGCAAAGTGACTTTTACATCCGTTAAGGCTGAACCAGTCAGCAAACCATTATGCTCTTTCTCAAAAAGATGATGACGCACTAAGTTCTGATTACCTACAGTCAAATCATTATCATGACACTTATTTTCAAACACAATCCCGCTATTTCTCTGAGTCGGTTCAATTTGCAAATGTACTTCTGCATAATGTCCTAACGGTTCAAAGTGACCATAACCTGTTACAATGCTATTTACTGTCTCTTTATAGATAATTTCCGGTTCCGCAAATGACACATCAAAATGAAACCGTTCTTTCACTAACTCTTTCAATACTTCAAGCTGAATAGCGCCCATCACATGAATATGAATTTCCTGCAAACTATCCTCCCATTCAATATGCAGAGATGGATCTTCGGCATCCAATAAGTTGAAACAACGTAAAGCATCTTTAACATGAACCGATGAGTCAATCATCACTTTTGATTTTAACGTTGGCATGATTTCATAACTGCTTTTATCCATTAATGTACCGACTCCATCCCCGACGGCTGCCTGAGATAACCCAACTACAGCAAAAAGCTGCCCTGCCGATACTTCATTCACAGTTTGAAATTTACTCCCATTATAATATCTGATTTGCGTAATTTTCTCAGTCAAACGATTGTCTTCACTTCCATAACTCAGTTCATCACGGATTTTCAGCACCCCTGTCAATGCTTTTATAAATGTAATTCTCGTTCCATTTTCGTCGTGCCGTATTTTATACACTTTTCCAGAAAAGGGTGCCTCTGCTGGATAATCCGTCACCGTCAATTCATCCAATTTTTCGATAAAATCAACGATACCGATATCCTGTAATGCCGAACCATTGGCACAAGGAAAAATTTCACTTTCACGTATGAGTCGAATCATGGTCGACTTCCACATATCTTTTTGGTAACCAGTCTCCATATACTGTTCAAATAACGTGTCATCTTGTTCAGCCAAATACTCAATCAGATTTTCACTCATGTCACCTTGACTGGACATCTTCGAAATATCAAAAACTTCGGCTCCTAACTCCGTTCGAATTTCCTGTGTCACTCTTTCAACGTCAGCACCGACCCGGTCTATTTTGTTAATGAAAAAGAAAGTAGGAATATTATATTTTCTGAGAAGTTGCCATACCGTTTCAGTATGACCCTCTACTCCCTCGACGCCACTTATAATAACAATAGCATAATCCAATACTTGTATAGATCGTTCCATTTCCGGCGAAAAATCCACATGCCCAGGATTATCAATTAAAAAATAGGTCGAATTGCCACATTCGATCATTCCCTGATCAGCAAAAACTGTGATTCCCCGTTGTTTTTCTATCGAATGATTATCAAGAAAGGCATCACGATGATCCACTCTGCCTCTTTGTTTAATACTGTTTGTATGGAAAAGAAACTGTTCTGAAAAAGTTGTTTTCCCTGCATCCACATGAGCCAATATACCAATCGTTTTATTCACTCTGTCACCTCTAGTTATACTTTCATATGAACAGTATTATACCAAATTCAAAAAATTTTTTTGTACCGATAATCTATAAGAAGCTGCCCCAAAGCAACTTTTCAGTTACTTTTGGAGCAGCCTCTTTTTTTTATCCACAAAACTGTAAACACTCTCTATTTTTCAATCAAAATTCCTTATTTATAAAACTATTGCGATATTTCCAATCGGATTTTTTAATAAAAAATAAAATTATTTCATTTACAAACAGAAAGGAAAATATTACTATTTAAATTACAAAACTTTTAAATTAAGGTGTGCTATGAGAAAAAAATCCGTATATTTCCAAAAACAATATCAAGTAATCCTTAAAACATTCATGTTGAGTATTTCTCTCATACTTTTAATCGGTTTATCCATTTCACCCATCACATGGGAAGTCAATCCAATCATTATGTCTATTCAAGTTATATTGGTTTCCGGTATTATTCTATCTTTAATCTTGTTCGTTAAATATGATTTAACCAGTTATAAAAAGAGCTTTATATTTCTCTTAACCATTTATATGTACAATAAATTTTGGGTTACACCCGATTCGGCAATCATGTTAGGCTTATTTGCCATCGCGCCTTTATTGCCAATCTTTCTTTTTGATGTTGTGAGTTTTTATATAGTGGCCACCATGAATATCATCCTCGGACCTCTTTTCATCTATATCATTTCTCATACTCAATTGCGGTATACCTTTACCTATTTAACAGAAAACAATTCGAGTACTATCTTAAATTTCATCACGATACAAGTACTATTACTGTTCGTCTTCATCGGAACAAACAATCGAGTACAGTCGCTGAAAGCGCTTCACCAAGAAATGCAGCAGGCCAAACAATTACATTCTGTCGGACAGATGGCCGCCACCATTGCACATGAAATCAGAAATCCGATTACCGTTGTTAAAGGCTTTGCACAGCTGTTAAATCAACAAAAAGATTTGGACGAGACCCAAAAATATTATATTCAAACAATGCTTACCGAACTAAACCATACGGAGATTGTTATCAATGACTATTTATCGCTGACAAAATCACAAACAGAGCATATTCAAAAACTTGAAATCAATCAAGAAATCAATAAAATCTCACAATCTTTGGATAATTTTGCCCATAATCATCAGACAGAAATCCAACTTCATTTGCATGATACGTTGAATGTAGAGATGAATCAAAATGAACTGAAACAATTAATTGTAAACATTATGAAAAACGGCATTGAAGCGATGTCACAACATGGCATCATGACTGTTACAACGAGCAAAGAAAAAGACAAAGCAAAAATTACGATAACAGATTCCGGTATTGGTATGACCAAAGAACAGATCGACAGTCTCGGCACTCCGTTTTATACACTTAAAGAGGCTGGTACCGGTATTGGTTTAACTGTCTGTTATAAGATCATCGAAAAATATAAGGGAGAAATGAAAGTTCATAGCGAGGTAAATAAAGGAACCTCCTTTATTATTTACTTACCATTAGTATGATAGCTATTACATTGACTGTATAACAAAAAGGAGTAAGGTTTCTCCTCACTCCTTTTGTTCTTTATTCTCGATAAATTCCATTTTCCAACTGAAATACTCATTATCCGTATTTTTTTCATATTTCATGATGGCATCGAACTTATTTCCTTTTTTGCTGGTCAATCCTTTTACTGTGACCTGTCCGTTCTTCAACAAACTTTTAACCATTGTTTTAGTCGGCTTTTTCTTTAATGCTGCTAAATATTTATCATTCTTCCAAATGACAAATTTGCAACCGTTTTGCCAATTTGAACAACCGAATCCTTTTTTCCCTTCAATGACTGCACTGGAACATAACGGACATTTTCCGAGAAATTCTGTTTTCTTTTCTTCTCCATCTTTCGTCTTGGATGATTTAGTTGCATGTAAAATAACAACATCGGCATCATTTTTGATTTGCTCCACCGCTTTCCTTGTAAAATCAAAAATGAAATTCATGAAGACAGATCGACTCACTTGCTTCTTTTCCATATCAGATAATGCTTTTTCCAATCGACCAGTGAATTCAAGGTCAAACAAATCCTTAATCGGAAATGTTTCGACCATTCTCCTGCCTAAGTCACTGCAAAACAGACTTTTGTCTTTGGAGTAAATATAGCCGATATCTTTCAATTTTTTGATTGTTTCCGCCCGTGTCGCAGGTGTACCGATACTAAAGCCACTTAAAACAGCTTCTTCATCATCATAATTCTTTCCGCATGTCTCCATCAAACGCAACAATGTTTTTTCAGTGTGATGCTTTGGTGGCTTCGTTTCATGGGATGTCACTTCCGCTTTGATCATGTCCAATTGTTCATGCAACTGAACAGGCGGTAAAACATTATCTTTCGATTCAATTTTCTCTACCTGTCTCCAGCCTTCTATAATTTGCACCCGACCTTTTGCTGCAAACGTCCCTTTCACTGCTTGATTGCTGATTGAAATGATAATACGGGTTTCCTCATGTTCCGCAATCGGCATAAATTGCATAATAAATCGATTTTTTACCGCCATGTAGACAATCTGCTCATCGCTTGTCAATGATTTTGGTGTCAAATACGTCGGAATAATCGCACTGTGGCTTTCGACTTTACTATTATTGAATAGTCGCTTGGACTTCGTAAATCGAATTTCTTCTTCATATGGAAGCCCTTTTTTAACAGCATTCAAAACTTTCGCAACGCGGTCCACCAAACTTTCTTCCAATGCCGTACTAGCTGTACGTGGATACGTAATATATTTTTTCTCGTACAAAGATTGAGCAACTTTCAATACTTTATCAGAAGTCCAGCCTTTATGTTTGCTCGTAATATAGCCCTGCAAGTTGGACAAATTGAATAGGAACGGCGGATACTCTTTTTTTCGTTCCACCTGTTTATCTGCAACAATGCCATGTGAACCCTGCAAAGCTTCATGGATCGCATCCAATGTTTCTTTGCTTTTGAACTTGTCTTCTTTTTCTTCCATGTATGTTGCTTGAAACTCTTCCTTATTCGTTGTTTTGAAAGTGGCCCCTAACTTGTAATAATTCTCAGGCACAAAGTTTTCAATTTCTTTATCACGATCATAAATGATTTTTAATGTTGGTAAAATAACGCGGCCAATGTTCAAAGCCTGTCCGCGGCCTTTTAAATATTTCAACGTCGCAACCGATGTTAGATTAATACCAATCAACCAATCGGCCCATTGACGACTAACCCCTGCATCTTGCAATGGACGCAAGTCTGTATTCGGACGTATCTGTTTCAAGCCTGCGTTGACTTCATCAGGTGTCCATTCATTTAACAAAAGACGATATACTTGCTTTGGCGCTTTAATATTATAAATGATGCTATCCCCGATCACTTGCCCTTCTCGATCGTAATCGCAAGCAGAGATGATTGCATCAACATCCTTTCTGAACAACAGGGATTTAATGATATTAAATTGTTTTTTCGCCCCACTATCGACTTTATCGCGATTTTTCGGACTGCTTTTCACTTTATATTGAAATTTTTCGGGAATAAACGGGAAATTGTCCATCTGCCATTTTGCCATCTTTTCATCGTAATCTTTCGCATCATATAATTGCAGCAAATGTCCAAAAGCCCACGTTACTATGTATTGATCGCCTTCATAATATCCATCATTACGACCCTTGATTTTCAAGGCATCAGCAATATTTTTTGCCACGGAAGGTTTTTCTGCTATTATAACTGCTTTCATTTATATGACCTCCCCCACTTTACTATGTACACTTCAGCATAACATATTTTAGCTTTTATCATTAAGGGCTTATTTGTTCGTTTATATTTTAGCTTATGTAACTCTTCCATTTGCTTACGATGATTCTAACCTATAAAAAGAGTAATTCCCCTCCAAACAAGTTTCGAAATCACTCCTTCAGACTACTTTACACAAGCTGATCGTATCGTCGAAGTCTATTACGATCAGCTATCTCTGGATATTATCAAATATAGGTCAAAACAGACACTATTCCAATAATCAAAACCATGAGTATAAAATCCAGCAACAGAAAGACTTTCAAGCGACCATTTAATGTGGTTTTCATTTTCTTTCTGATGATTGCCCCCACTATAGCTACAAATAAAACGAGAATGATTTTAGCAACTAAAATCCAACCCCATTCGGTGCTAAAAAGCGCATGAAAATTCGGTAAATAAATGATTGATAATGCCGTTCCCGATAATGCCAATACTATAAAACTTAAGAGAGCATAGTGAGAGAACAATGGTAGAAACTCATAAACATGCAAACGTTGTTTTTTCCAATAAACTATAATAAATATTAACCCAGCACACCATAGAGAAGCTCCCACTAGATGAAGCGTGTTTAACCCTACTATTAAGGAAACTGGCTCGAAATCTGAAGAATGACCATTCAACCCCTTCAATATCAAAAGCACTAATAACCATAATAAATCTATCCATATTGACCTAAACAATAGGATAACTCCCAAAAGAGAAAGGCAAAGTGAACCTACCCACGATAGCCCAAAGACTGAAGTAAGGGAAATCTCAGGATTAAATGCCCATCCGCTATCTGTAATATCAATAATTTGAACAAGAATCATACTAACTAATCCAAACAGATGGATCATTTGAGCAATAAATCCCCACTGTGTAAACTTTTGGGGTACTGCTTTCCCCTTCTGAGAGAGTAAAATACTCCAAACAACCCAACCAACAATCCAAAGTAGACCGAAATAATAGAGAGCACGAATAATATACATAATTAAGCTAGTGGAATCAAAATTTTTCATAGTGGGTTCCGTTGCAATAGAATTCAGTTGAACTATTCCGACCGAAAATGCATACGTACCTTGCAATGGATGCCCATCCTTCGCCACAACATTATATTTTACCGTATAGTAACCGTCAGGAAGATGAGAGAGAGGTACACTTAGCTCTGTCTGTGTCGAATCTAGCACACCCTGTTGAACAGTTACTTCTTCCTGCTGCTCATTATACACTTTTAACGAATAGAGATTATCATCGATCTCACTATCGAATTTAATGATTACATGAGTGGGTGGCTGTTTAAGCTTACTATTTGGAGCGGGGCTAGAAGATATTGGACTTGAATGTCCAAATACATGAAAGGTAATGGACAGAAGGCAAATAGTTAAGATGCATGAAAACAACGCTTTATATTGTCGACGCACGAATCACACCTCCCACATATCGATTGAAGAGATTCACATTTAAGAAAGTCCCTACCCCTTCATACAAAGGTATTATACAAAAGTTTTTTCGTAAGAATTCTTTATTTCTTCCTATACCTTCAAGAAATAATTCAGCAGCCATGGAATAAATCGAGCCTGCTTAATCAGTTGGATTTGTGGTATCGATATCTTTTCTTCAGTCCTGAATCTTTTAACGGATAGACTATTTTTCTTTACATCCATTAAAGGTCCACTAATGACTGCTTTTTCTGTAAAAACTTTTAAATTGGACCCTTTTCGATAACGAAGGTTCGTCACAAATGTTTGATCAAAGAATTGCTGCCTTAAATCCTCTTTTTCAGACACTTCTTTTCCAAACTGAGTCATTACCTTTCTACGAAATTCATCATCGAAGTTAATATGCTGATGTGAGTTAGGAAGATTAGGGGCACCAAAAGGCGTTTTTGCAGAAAGGATTGCGGAATAAGGAATCCAAATTTGTTGAAATAACGTTTTCAATATAACAAAATCTCTTCCGATTGTATTTACCTTGCCAATTATATGCAAATTCGTTTCTTGATATTTGGAGTAAACCTCTACTTGTTGATTTCGATTATGTTTAAAGAATTTTAACAGCATAAGATTTTTCTTATATAAAGGCAAACTATTTCCGATATTTTGTAAATTCCCGTTATGAATAAACTCTTGAAGCATTTTCAGTTCATAGAGTGGTAAACCACTGACCGGGGAAGAGTAGCGATTTTCTTGTTTTAATTCAGGATGATGATCGTCAAAAGAATTCTGAGCAGCGTTATTCGTTGATTCCATATCCATCTGTCTTCTCCTCTTTTACACTTTATGCTATATGTATACACATAAAAGAATAAATGTGGCACATCAATAGCCTATTTACCAACTCATCATTCCAAAAATATCCACACCGGCATACAAATGTATAAAGTTAATCTTGGGTGGTGAATGTTTTTCTTCATCACCATCAACCATTTTACTCTCTTACCGCTTCGTTAAAGTGGGAGTCTGAGTGTCTGTTAAGCAAGATAAAAAAGAAAAAAACACTTCACTTTTTCTCATATATGAATCTTAAATCAATCAAAACCATGCTCCAATCATAGATTAAGCGGAAGGTCTTATATCTTTCATTATTCTTCAAACGCCACTTATCAACATCTCTTTAAATAACTGTAATCCATATTGATCATTACTGGATTACCTGTTTACTTTCCTACAATTCAGTCTGAAAGGAGGTTGTATATTGTTCATATTAATAGGCTTGATCTTATTAAGCTATTTAGTTGTTTGTACTGCTTCTTATTGGTATTTATACAAAATCAGATTACTCATCGGCTATCATTTTGGAATGAACATCGCCATGACAAGCGGGATGGTCATGGGCATTACGATTGGCACGGTTTTAGGATACCAATTTCCCACCTCCTACACATTGATTACCATTATTACAACTATACTTGCCATGATTATTGGCGCGATTTTTGGTGCACTGGTTGATTATCAAATTTTATTGACAGGTGCAACGAGCGGTATTATGGGTGGAATCATGGGCCCGATGATTGGAATGGTTGCCGATTTAGAATTACTTGTTTTTTGTACCTTTTTAGTATTTTTTTCTTTTGGCTTATTGTGTTTTTCCGTTCGAGCTTAGCTCCTTCTTTGCGCATGTCCCTTCACCTTTACATCTTCTTGCCTGTACGATTCATCTGAATATAGTAAAAGCCCACACATATATCTTTGTGGGCTCTCGTCAATTTAAGGGGCTTTTTCAGTGTTTTCTTCTTTAATTACCATATTCATATTTTTATTGTTTTATTGAGATAAAACAAATATCAGCGAAATTAATTTGTTCTAAATCATCCTTTTTCTTTATTTGGATGTGTCCTTCTCTAGAACAAACAAGTATTCCGCAAATAAGTTCGTCTTCCCCTTCTTTTTTCACCAATACTTGACATCCTATGAAAGCACGTAATTGCAAATGCAATGCAATACCAAAAAACAAATTTGCCAATTTCGGATTACGAGCAACAAAATTCCCAAAATTCAAGACTAATTCCCGGCGCGTGCAACCACCAACATTTATTAACGCCTGCATATGTTCATCGGATTCATGCGTTACATTACGATTGACTGAACAGATTCTTTCAAACAGAATAAACGTTGTTTTACCCACCATAGTGATTTGAAGGAAATTTCGTCCTGCTGTTTCTACTATTCCTAGAAGCTCTAACACCTTTTCATCACATTGAATTTTTACTTCTACTAGATTTTTGCGGAGAGCTAAAAAATGAAGTTGCAACATACGGGTATTTTCCGGATCTCTAGGTGAACCAAGTGCCAATAATAAATTATTGGCTTCTTCTATACACTCTTTCAGCTGCTCTAATTCTTCTTTAGAAAATGAACTATTTGGAGATGAAAATAAAGTCGTCGGAATTTTTTGGGGACAATCGTACGGTAAACAAAAGTGATGATGAGATGAAGACGAACCTTTACATACAGGGCAATTAAAACCTTGACTAAACGGATGATTCGGACTCACTGGATGACTGATCATGACAATCCTCCTTTTCAACCTCTATTTTTTCAAGCAGAGATGAGGATTCACTTAATTCCATTTTTTCAAGTGACTCTGAGGATTCATTTTCTTCTATCTCTTCAAGCAGCGTTAACATTTCGCACATTTCTCCCCTTTTCAGCGGAGCTAAGCAATCGCTTAGTTCATCCAACACGCGCATAATCCCCCATAAACCAAGTTCAATGTCCCACCGAATATTTCCTGAACGATACATATAATCGCCAGGCTTTTGCAAAAATCCTCCGGCACCATATTCCAATCTAAAGTTCCCGGTGCTGCCGACAGTATTTTGACCTTGGGTTGAAACTTCCAGAGAGTTTACATCTTCTGTACTACGCTTCCAACTATGTCCGTGCATCACGAATGAATGAGCTCTTGGGCGGTCTGATGGAAAGACAAACCGAACAGTCGTACGATCTCCAGGATACGCGTTAAATATCGGTGTCGATGGGTCTCCATGCACTCTCGAACTAAATACTTTCGAAATGTCACGACAATCTTTCAAACGATTTTTAAAGCGCTCTGCTCGATAGTTGAATCCACGTGAACCTTGGTCCTCAAAATCCTCCAACTCTTCCTCTGGATCAATCAAAATCGGCTCCGGATCGATTATTAAATTATTATCTTTGTCAAGTAGCCGTACACCATCATGCATCAATAAAATAAATTCACGAAATTCACCAAGAATTGGATTGGAAATGATTACTTGATTACCCGTTTTCGTTTCACAACGTGTGACTGGGTCTAAATAAACGGATCCTCTAGGTTCTGCGATGAATACCCCGAATGCACCATGATGGCGATGATTACGAATATCCGCCATATCCCAAAGATTACATGGACCTACAGTAGTATCCACATACCAACGATACGTAATCGATTCACCCGGACAAATTGTCTGATCTGGATTAAAGCCGACCGTTGCACCATCAGAACCACGTACATCATAAACCAGTAATTGTGTATGAAGTGAAATCCGTAGAGAAGGCGGGAAAGGTGCTTCAACGGGAACCCTTGGATATCCATGAATCAAACCATGGTGAAAGATTGGGTCCAGTTTGTTATGCAAAGTGACTTCAATGCATTCCCCTACATTTCCTCGCAAAATTAATGGCTCTGGATTGATTTTTTTACATTTTATTGCTTCTTCGTCTTGCACTAATGCAAAAATAATACCGAACGGGTCATGATCGCCGTCTTTGTTATACACAATATCTGCATTCATCGCCACAACCTCATATTTTCGCACAGGGGCATTTTCTGGACATGGTTTTCCAGGACTGAGAGCACGAGGTGGATTATTGCCACTGACACACGGTAAAGATTTCGTTCTTGACGGTGGCTTTGGCCGATCCGGTAACGGCAAGAGATGATCAACCTCTTCTTTATGAGAACGGATAATCCCCCAGTTTCCTAACCAAATATCATCGATTGATCCATAATGATATAACATATCAAAATTACCGTCACCTTCAATAGCAAATTCAAGTGTGAAATGTTCGGAGATACCAATATGTTGGCTTTGTGCTAATTCAGAATCTTCATCTGCTCTTTCTCGATTCCATCTTTGTCGATGCAGATTAAAGATGTGCGATTCTTCATGAGCCCCTTGCAGAAGTCGGATTCGGACAGGATCGCCGTTGTATGTTTCCAGTAATGGGGTGACAGGGTCTCCATGCAAATGGGAACTGAACACAAAAGCTGGATCGCAATCCGGTTTGGCTAACCTGAATTGAAGAGGTTCATTTTTATAGTTAACCGCCATGACTCCAGGATCATCATGCGAACCTGGGAACGGTGGTTGATTAAGTGGGCAGCCGTTTTTATCAAACAATAATGCGAAATCTTGTACCAATAAAGCCATCTCGCGAAAATCCGGGATTAACGGATTCGTAATAATCGCTTGCGTTCCTGCCTTAATAGGCTTACCTGTACACATATCTAAAAATTTCGATCCCCTTGCTTGTACTGCCAGTCCGCTAAAAACACCGTGTAATTGATGAGCATTCGCAAATAAATGGTCATGGAAGAAAACCGCTTTCAGTTCAACATCGGCAAACCATTGATAGCGAATAGTTTGTCCAGGCAATACCCCGCTGTCATAGTTCCATCCAACATTAGCACCATCAGCAACAAGCGGATCAAATTTCACGAAATGGACGTGCATCGCCGCTTCATATGTGCGGTTTACAAGCTGAAAAGCATTCCCTCCGATTGTTTCCGGCAGCTTATTAGTGAACGTAAACCGTATCGCTTCCCCTGCATTGGCACGAATCACAAGAGGTTCCGGCTCTTTTCTCCCTGCTCGTACATCTTCCTCATCTTCTGCCAAAACGTATAGACGTCCTTCCGGATCATGCCAGCCTGCTTTGTTATAAACAATCGGCATCTGGATGGCCACTACATGATATTCACGGATAGGTGTTACACCTTCTATCACCGGATTTACAAATACAGCACCCGGCACTGCATTTGGAGCAAAAGCATTTTCCTCAATCTCTGTTGATTTCCGTCCTCCGATGATTCCAAGAGGCGGACGAGGCGCTTTACAGCCGACAATTCCTGGAATGAAATTCGGAAAACCAGGACGCTCTGGTGTAGGTCTTGGCGGACAAGGTCTATCAGGCAATGGACGCAATGGTTTAATCGGAACGCCATTCGGATAGCATTGACTGCCATCTTGCAAAGTATCAAAAATTCGTTGCATTCCCCACATGCCTTCATCAAAATGCGGATACAAATGACAATGAATAATAATATCACCGATTGCACCTTGCAAACTTCCTGCACCATATAAAGGTGTGACAGTATAGGCGTTCTGCGGAGAAATCGCTTGTGAATCGATAATATCCGATTCTATATCTGTCGGTTCAAATAACCATTGGTGCACGTGATAATGAAATACATGCGTTTCTTTTACTCCGCCATGTATTAATCGGATTTTGACTGGATCTCCCCTGTAGGCCCGTAAAATAGGCGTTGCAGGATCTCCGAATACCCATGAATCATGATGGACTTCTTCTCCTTCACAATCTGGGCAGACAACTCCTTCGTGCAGTAAAAGGGCACGGTTTCTCATCGGTTCGGAACGATAATTGATGGAGTGGGTAGCATCTGGTTGGAAGGTATGAGGATTTAAAGTACGATCTCCAACTAAATTATCTATTTCCATTTCATCATGGAAAAACCAAGCGTATTCACGAAATGAAGGAAGAAGAGGATTGTGAATATCAGCATAAACACCGCTATTTATTTCACAGCCTGTTTCAGGATTTGTCCAAGTCGACCCTCTTGGTTCAACAATTAATGCACCAAATAATCCATGAACATTCGTTCCAAGCTCACTGGAAAGTGTATTACCTAAATCAGTAAAAACATTAATCCCTTCTTTTAAAACAAGCCATCTATAACAGATTGTTCCTCCTGGGGGACAAGGTGGGGCTGTGGAATCATCATTGCAACCGACAAATGCTCCATCAGAAGTTTGAACGTTATATTCAGTTCGTTGAATATGCATGGATGTGTTAAAAGGAAGCTGATTTTCGAATAATATTTCGATATGGTCGCCCACATTTGCTCTAATAACTAAAGGCTGAACAAGATCAACTGGAGTAAACGGATTACAAGCAACTTGCTCTTTCACTCTATGTTCATTTTCCTTCAAAACGTACATCATACCATCTGGATCATGATCGCCAAAATTATTAGCAACAATCCGAATCGGAATGGCAACGACATGATACCGTCTAAGCATATTAACACTCCTCTCCAAACACATCCAGGTGTGGGATTTTATGATTTTTTGTTTCGATGAAATAAACTTCGATGTCATCTATATGAACTCGGTACAAAAAACCGTCAAGTGCTGCAATATTCGTGAATTCTGCTTTTATAAAGACATAATCACTTACCACTTCTTTGATGTTTCCTATAATCAGAAAAGGATATTGTCCAATCATCACGAGAGCTTTTTTACCTATGTTCCCCCGAAAATCTTCAGTAACAACTTGTTGACGTATAGCGTTAATGTCTTGAACAGAGTCAGTGTATTTTCCTTTTTTTTCTTTCTTATCTTTACTTTCGTTCTTACCCTTGTTCTCGTATTTATCTTTCTTACTAGACATGTTTTCACCCCCAAATTTTTATATTAAAGCGATATGCGTGTATCACAATCAAATTCTGTGAACAAAGCAATATGTTCAACCGGAAATTTCAAAGGTGTAGGAAAAATAAATTGTGGCGCATTAGACATTTTTATATTTGCAGGAAATAAAGTAATATAACCGTTGGTGACTTCAACAACTTCTCCGCAAAAAATTGGTCGGAACGTCTGACCTAACAGATTCAGTTGCGGGCTTTCTAGCACTAATAAAATCGATTTCCCCAAAACGTCTTTAAACAACGAATTTTCAGGTAAGATAGATCGTCCTGATGAATGGTCCTTACTCATTTTGTTTCCTCACTTTACGATAGATTTTCATTCAACCACTCATTAGCAGCGTGGAAGACGTATGCTGCCTGCTGTTAAATAAAACTTTATAATCATGATGAAAGAGAGCATAGATTATTTCACTCTCATTTCATCATGTTAGAAGATTTAATTTCTATTTATTTCAGAAAAGTAACGATGATTCTGCGGACTCCATAAACTTAAAAGATTCTTCGCACTCTTCCCCGTCATCATCTTTATCACATTTTGGCAAATGACAGTCATGCTTACATTTATCTAACCATTGAATAGAACAGATTTTCTCTTTCATAATAGTCAGAATGGTTCTGTCATCTTTTAAGATGTCAACAAAATCCACTCCAATATTGCAAACTCGTCCAACAACTGTTTTTGTTGCTGACGCACATTCGAAATGCACTTTAGCACAACAACCTTTTTTGCTGAACAATTGAAAATTTAAATTTCCGTTTAACCCTGCCAAGTGAAGATGAAAATGATCATTACAGCAATCATTATGAGAAAAAGCTAATGGACTACAGCAATGATCTTTCAGAAAAAATTCATTACAGTGACCATGATGAGGAAAGAAACATTTATTATGATGATGGTCATGATGGTGATCAAAACAACATTTATCATGATGATCATGCTTATCAAAAAAACATGCGGTCAAACCATGGCTCTGGCAAGAACAATGGTCTTTTTTGTCATGTTTATCTTTATGAGTATCTTTGTCCATCCAGCCTTTTATTGCCTCCGATTTCTTTTGTTTTTTCTGTAATTCTTCCCATGATTTTTTATCCTTCTTTTTACTGCTCTCGCTTTCAGAAGACATCTATAAATCCCCCTTCCACTATAATTAGGAAATGAGGTAACATAGAGCGGATTTTTTACGAAAATCAATCAGAGAGTTTATAAAATTGTTACCATCATATATTATGAGACAAGCTAAATTTGGTAAGGGCTAAACATACCATTCCCTAAAAATTCCCCTTATAAAAACACTAGATTTCTACCGTAAATAATAAAACGAACAATCAAATCATTTGTTATAGACTGACAATTATGTGATAATCCTTTTGTTCTTTATATAGACAGCAAAGAATTGGACAGTGGAGGAACGTTTCATGAAAAGAACAGTCATAATCGCTACTGCAACGCTTATTTTAACAGGCTGCAATAATAATCAATCATTTTCAGAGGAAAAATTAAAAGAGGAAATTTTGACGGAATTGCAGGCGGAAGTCAATCAGGAACAAACGAAAGAAGAACAGAATACATTCGCCAAATGGACAGATGACGATGTATTTAGAAGCTTTCGGACAGAAAAAGTTGAATTCGACTCATATTTTGAGATGTCTGAAGAAGATTACGGTCTTGCTCCACGGCTGGCCACAGAAGCATATCGTATTCAGATTCCTTCATTAGGAGAAGAAACATTTGGTCATCTATTCATATTCGAACAAGAACAAGATTTACTTGATACAAAAGCATTTTATGATCATTTAGGTCAATCAAGTGCTCTTCTATTCAGCTGGACCGTTGTACGGGATAATGTTCTCTTTGAAGTAAGCGGTGAAATGCCCGAGGAACAAATGCTAACCTATGAACATGCGTTATATAGCATGGACAATCAATAATTAAAAACTCTATTTAGCAGTAACTCTCAACCCTCTCTGCCAAATAGAGTTTTCTTTAATGAATAATTTTGCTTTTCTTGGCATTTTCCGAAAAGCCTTTGACAAGATTCATTAATGGCTTTTTCAAAATCGTTCCGAAAATCATAAACAGAGCCGCTATACTCAATAAAACCGTAATGCACGTACTGGCCGTTACCCAAAGTACTCCCCCAACACCTTCTCGCAATAAGTTAACGGCATACGTAAACGGCAAGAATGGATACAAACGTTGAAAGAACGCGGAAGATACTTCAATCGGAAAGTTACCTCCCGAACCGGATATTTGCAACACAAGTAAAATAATCGCCAATCCTTTTCCAATATTGCCAAAAACCGAAACAAGTGTATACACAACGGTCGTAAACACAAATGAGATAATTAAACTAAATAAAACAAATTCCCACCGATCATGGATGTCTGCTTTAAGCAAGAAAATATCACCTAAAGAAACGATTGCCGCTTGGACAAGCGCTATGGATAAAAAGGTCATGCCACGCCCGAAGTAGAAATGGTGCGGCTTATACATTTCTTTCGGCATTTCCACATCAACCGACAGCATGGACACTAATAAGATAGCCCCTACCCAAATAGCTAATGCTGTATAAAACGGTGTGCTAGCAGATCCATAATTGGCGATAGGAAATTTTACTACTTCCTTCAATTTGATAGGATTCGCTAAAAAATCACTATCACTTTGCACATCACGACGTAATAGCTTAATCACATCTTCTAAACTCACGCTTGCTTTCATTTCTTCTAGCTTTTCGGCTGTTTCTTTGACTTTAGCCGTTAATTGAGAGAGTTGATTTTCCGCTAAATCTCCTGCCATTTCGATCGCTTCTACTATAGTCGGCATCTTCTCTTCAATGATTTCGGCAGAGTTTTGCAATTTTTCCTCCAAGCCGGGCAAGTCATTTTCAACAAACACACTCGCTTTGTTTACTTTATCCTGCAAATCCGTAAAATGATTTTTATAAAAATCAGCTGCTGTATTGATTCCACTTACAATGCCATCTAAATTGTCGTTCATAGCTGTTGTAGCTTTTTGGATTGTTTGTTCGATTTCCGGAAGAGCCGCTTCGTATTTTTCCAACGTTTCAATTGCCTTCTCTACAATTTCTCCTGTACTTGTTAATATGTCCGAAACATTTGGTAACTGCTGTTGCACTTCCTGTACAACATTTTCAGCAGTGACAATATCTGTTTTGATTGCATTCAGTGCTGTACGAATAGCTGGTAAATACGTATCATCATACGAATTCAAAATTGTGCTTGTTGCATTGTGAATTTTGACTGCTTCTGCATAAATTTTTTCCGTGTTTCCATTCGCCAATGCTTGCTGAGCCGCTTGGACATTACTTTGAGCATTTTGTAATTTCTGTAATAATGTTTGCAAGGAAGCGGATGAAACACCATGATTAATCAGCGATTGAATATGTGTAATTTGAGATTGCAACAAAGTCGATAACTGAGTTAATAGACTATTTATTTGTGTTGAATCTGCCGCAGAATCACTTGGCTTTGTTAAGTTCACAATACTTTCCGCAACAGAATTCGCAATTGTCAAATTCAGTTTAACCGCATTGGCAATAGTATCAAATGATGCATCAAGTTTATCCGTAAATTGTTGAATGATATCCACATAACCTTCACCATTTTCTGCAAGCTCTTGAATCTTCGGCAAGATACCGATGAGGGCGTCAATCACTTCACTCGCTTTCTTCGCCTGTTCGATTCCACTACTAAGTGTTGTCTTCACACTCCCAAAGTTTTGATTAAATTCATTTACCTTCGTTGCAACATTTTGGATTTCTGGTATATTTTCTTGTAAAACGGTCACTTTTTCTCCTACTGTCTCAACTTTCGGCAGGGCATCTTGCACTTTTAAAATACTTTGTCCTGCTTCATTGATTTTCGGAAAAAGGGTTGGGAAGGACAATACTTTATCCACTTTTTCTTGAATTTCAGGTAAATTTGCATTTAACTCAATCACTTTATCCCCAAATTCATTTATTTTAGGTATCGCATCACGCAATTGATACAATTTATTTTCCAATTTCCGAATTGTCGGCAAATCTTCTTTCAATTTAATGCCAATTTCATCAAACGCCGTCAGTACCGCTTCGGACACAACTTCAACAAATTGCTCACTTACTTCAGTCGTTATTGTCGTAGCTCCTTTGGACGTTATTTTCGGTGCAATAGCATTGATTTTATCATTGGACGTATAAATAATTTCCGGTTTTTTTAAGTTATCCGAAAGTATGCTTGAAAGATTTTCTGAAAAATCCTTTGGGATGTATATACTCGCATAATAGTCACCATATAAAACACCCTTATCTGCTTTCTTCTTACTCACAAAAGTCCATCCTAAACTTTCATTCTCCTTCAACACATCAACAATCTCTTGCCCAATATTCATTTCATGATCATTAATAGTTATTCCAAGATCATCATTTGCTACGGCAATTTTAATCCCCGATGTATTCCCATAAGGGTCCCAAAGCGCTTTAATATTAAACCAAGCATACATTGACGGTAAAATCATTAAAGCAATAATAAGAAAAATCGCTGAGCTCGAACGTGAAATTCTTCTCCAGTCAATCGCATATATCGTCCACACTTTTTTCATAACACAGTACTCCTTCTGCATACGTATGACGCTTTACTTCTGCTTAGCCTATCCCAAATGGATGCCATTCATGTGAACGATGCTTTTCAATTGATTCTTATCCGTCATGTGAATGCAAACAAAAACGCCCATTCATTTAAGAATAGACGTTGTCTTGAACGTTATTTTATCGAATCGAACGACGATATTGATATTGTTTCCATTGAAAACGGACAAAGCAACCTATGCAAAATCCTAGTAAGGCACCAAGATTAGCCGCTGCACACATGCTAATAAAAATATAATAAACAATGGGTAAACCAACGTAATAAAAGACTAGCGCAACAACAAGCATAATAAATGCCAGCAAGCTGTTGAATTTCAACTGCTCTTTATCTTCCATTACATACTGCTTCTCTTTTGGTAAAAAGTTTTTTCCAAATAGGATAATCGGATTTTTCCCGATGAAAGCACCTAAACCAAAGTAAACCATTGGAATCAGGATGAGCAAAGGTAGTTCCCCTATCCAAGCAATAACAATGATTGCAATTGTAATAATATTATTGATTCGTACCAATGGTTGTGGAACGGTTAATGTATTTTGTATCACCATAAAATCCCTCCTTACAATTCACACTACTACAATATGAATTATAAGGATTATATAATAATGTAAATAATTTTAAAAGATAAAAAACTCAAAGTAATAAAAATAAAACTTCTTGCAAATGCGTTTTTCTTTCTTAGAATGTTAAAAAGACATGAACGAATCCATGCCTTCTCACTTATTTAACCGGGTATTTTACTGCATTCTTCACTAATTTATGAGCAACTTCCACTTCTAAATCAATATCCAACTTATCCGCAAGTTGAACCAAATAAATCAATACATCCGCCATTTCTTCTTTAATATTCTGTTTATTCTCTCTTAGTGCTTGCTCTGTGCTTTTCCACTGAAAATTTTCCAACAACTCATTAGCTTCAAGCGAGATGGAAATGGCTAAATCTTTCGGATCATGAAAAGGCTCCCATCCTCTTTCATCTCTAAAATGAAGTATACGCTCAGTCATTTCTTTCAACATGCATTCTCCTCAATTATGTTTTCTCATACACAGTATAGACCAAAAAATAGTTCCCCTCCATAACCATTCACACTAAATTCATTTAAAAACATAGGCTATGTTAAAGATACTGGTTGGTTTTGAATAAATCATCAACTTTTATGGTATCCTGACTGTATAATTTACTAAAAGGGCAATTCAAATGACTTTAACGAACATACTTGCTGATATTTCTTCTTTAAACGATAAGGATAAAGAATCTATTTTAGATTATCTAACTCGCCATTTCTCGGTTTCGGCTTCCCGCCAAGGAGCTTTAATTGGTGAATTGAGAGAGAAAAAGTTTTCGCATGGATTTCATTGTCGTCATTGTGGAAGTACATCAGTAGTTCGTCATGGCAAGCGAGATGGTCGCCAACGCTATAAGTGTAAAGACTGTCATAAATTAAGCAGTGATTTGACTAATTCCCCTATGTATCGTTCGAAAAAGGCAGACAAATGGATTCCATTTATTGAGTGTATGTTGAAGGGTCTATCACTTCGTGAAACAGCTATAAAAATTGGTATCACTCACGTAACCGCTTTTTACTGGAGGCATAAAGTGTTGTCTGCTCTCGCAAAAGAAAATATCGGAGTATTTAAAGGGCTAGTAGAAGTAGATGAAACTTACTTCTTAGAAAGCCATAAAGGACGAAGATTTATTCCGAATCGCAAACCAAGAAAACGTGGCGGTTCAGGTAGAATTCTAATGGAACAAATTGATACCACCCTTACATCACATTTTAAGAGTGATACGGTGCTTATTTCCGATGCCCACAATTCTTATAAATCTTATACATCTAGCAACAATTTAGAACACATCATCATAAACGGTAGTAAGAAAGAATATGTAAAGAAAGGCATCTACCACCTCAATAATATTAATAATTACCATTCCCGTTTAAAGAAATGGATAAGTCGTTTTAATGGTGTTTCTACGAAGTATTTACAACTTTACCTTGTGTGGTTTCAATTCCTCGACAATAGAAGAATGGAAAGCGATTTGAGCAAAAAAAGCAAATGCTTATCTTAGCAAGTGTTCATGGAACTTGGGAAACCGCAGATAGGTTACGACTGAGGGACATTGCATTCTAAGTACTGAGATTATTCGCTTTTTATAGGAAATTAAAATGCACTCCCTTTGTACAATAAGGAGTCCCGTTAGATTT
>JBJEFL010000060.1:0-2994 GCA_051873995.1 Bacillus sp. (in: firmicutes) | reverse complement strand
TTTATTTTGTTTAAACTTGAGGGGCTGAAAACGGCATTATCCGACAGCCCCTTCTTTTTTCCATAAAACTCTTGATCGGTTTATATAGAAGCAGATACAGCCCAAATGCTAAAATCGCAAAATTGAGCAAATGCAGTAGTATCTGCTGCCAGTCAATATTCAAAGGGATATTCACTTTTCCTCACCTGCCTTTACAAAACGAAAATAATCAGAATTGCAACAATCAAGGCATAAATGATAGCTGTTTCGACAAACACCAGACCTAGCATAAGACTGGTTCTGATTTTTCCTTCTGCCTCCGGCTGACGGGAAATTCCCTCCACGGATTTTGCAATGGCAATCCCCATACCAATCGCACCGGCAGCAGCAGCAAGGCCGATGGCAAGCGCCGCAGCTTTTGCCTTATCTCCGGTAGAATTTTCAGCAGAAGAAATATTTTCATCAAAATCTTCCACTTCTGCCACAACAGCGGTCGTATTTGCATCTGTTTCCCCGGCTGCATAAGCAGGAATCGAAAGGACAAACAGCACCATCACCAGCATAAGAAGCGCCGGAATTTTCTTCATCATCGTTTTCATTTTGAATAACCTCCATTTTCAGGCGATTGCCTGTTTTTTCATTTTTTCTGTTTTTACTTTTTTGTGTGGTTCAGATACTTCTCCATAGAACAGAGCGGTCAGCATCGTCAATACATAGGTCTGAATCAGTGCATGCAAAAGCGTAAACAAGACGCCCACGATCACGGGAAGAATAAAACTCAAATGGATATAGTAATAAACCAGTTCCGTTACCAGCAATCCACTGAGTAGTGCACCAAACAGACGAAAGCTCATAGAAATCGGCAGAGAAAAGTCCTTCAGAGTACTTCCGACACCTCTTAGACCATTTCCGGCAATTCCACCCGAAAGAATAATCAAATAGGATAGACATCCCATTGCGATTGCTGCGTTAATATCTGACAGCGGAGCCGGGAGTGCAATCGAAGCTCCTGAGGTCGTAACCCCCTGAAGCCCAATCAGTTCAAACAGCGTACTCACAAAGATATAAGATCCTGCTGCAAAAACATAGGCTCCCAGAAAGCTGTTCCGGTATGGACTGTTGGATTTTGCAAGTCCGTCAAACAGGTTCACCCATTGTTCCAGAAGTAGCTGACATTTTCCGGGAACATACTGAAATCGCGGAATTACAAAAATTCGGATGCACGCCGCCACGATCAACAGAACAATTGTCACCGTAACCGCTGATATAAAAGCCGGGTTTACCTCTTTGATTCCGAAAAAGCTGATTTTCCCCGACTCATGCAATACGGCGTCCCGCATGACTTCTTTGATTGTTTCGTGCTTTCCGCTGGTGGGATTTGTCAATACGATCCCGACTAACAGGGCAGCCACAATACATAGAAACAGGATCATGCAGACTGTCTTTTTCTTTTTGCTCATGAACAGTCAACTCCTTTACTCGTTTTTCTCACTCCGCTCAAAGATAGAACGGAATATCCATCTTGCGACAGGCCCGGCAATAAAAAGCTGCACAGGCAGCGCCATAATAAAATTCTTACAGTAGGTCACAAGATAGTTGGGGATAAGCTGATTTGTAAATCCATATCCGTGATATACGCCGAGGATACTGGCCAGCGCCACCTGTGATACCACCGTAAATACCTGAATCGCAAAAATAATGGCGATTGGTCTGTCTCCCGGCTTTACCACGCGAAATGCAAAGTACTTTGCAACGTGGCTTGAGATAAAGAACGCACACAGGAAAATGATGATATACTCGATCCACATTCCCTTCAGCGCGATCAAAAAGGTCGCGTTTGTGAAACTCCTCATTGCCAGTACCGTATTGTACAGTGTCATTATGTACACCATGATCCAGGCGGTAACTGCAGTAAAGATGACTGATTGAAATTTTGTCTTAGGCATTTTTCATTCCTCCATTTCTAAGAATAAAAAAATAAATGTCCCTTCGCCGTCCGACAGTAGCAAAGTGACATTTATTGTCCAGGGTTAATATGAAATTAAACATAAAAATGCCCGGCAAGCATTCAAGGCCTGCCAGGCTCACACCATATATTTTATACATTTCTGCTTCTAAATTCAACTACTTTTTTACAAGGCGAATCAACTTTGTTGAATGATACGCATAATAAAGAAGCGTTGTTTTGTGCATTTTTCCAATTCACAAGCAATCCTGATCAATTCATCCTGTGCTGTCATTGCCCATTTGACTTGCGGTATGCTTCAGTATATGCAAAACTAAGTGGTAAGTCTATCGAAAGAGAACTCCTACTTATCAGCGATAGCTGCCTGTGCAGAAAGGAAAATACAATGGGGTTTTTAATGAAATGAACATTTTTTGATGCATAGTTATCCTTATAAATATAAATATGTTTCTGATTCATCTTCACTATCTTCATATTCAACTATCACACCTAATTCGAGTAATGCCATGGAAATAAGTGATAATGCTGAAAATTGTTGTTGTTCCGTTACAATGTTTTGTTGTCCTTCATACACACCTAACAACGTCGCCCCCAGATTATCCAAATCATAATCGTCAAGCATAAGATTTGCTAAACCTTTATCCATTTCTGTAGTCGCATGAATAATGTGTTCGTCTTCTGATATTTCATCTTCTGAAAATCCACATTGAGCAAGCTGAACTTTTGCTTCTGTACCTAAAAGATATCTTTGCTCAAATACATTATCTTGAATACATGACAATATGTAGCTTTCAACTGCTGGATAACTCAATAAAAGCTGTCCCTGATACCCTTCTTCACTTGAATAGGGATCTGTATATCTACGAACATACTTCCCCCTTAATTCATTATGCTTGTAACTTTTATAATCACGATCGTACAATAAAAAGATAGGACAATCTTCAGGTTTAATTGAAAACTCTGTTTTCAATCGTTCAAACAACTGCCCCACTATATTCAGTACCACCCGTTTCCGGTCTTCCTCCCTCAACAACGAAGATTACATTTCC
>JBJEFL010000059.1:0-60566 GCA_051873995.1 Bacillus sp. (in: firmicutes) | reverse complement strand
ACAGAAAAAAGACCACATAAACGTGGTCTTTTCTTGAGCTCATACATATTAGCAATATGTAGATTATTTAACTGCGTCTTTAAGCGCTTTACCTGGTTTGAATGCAGGAACTTTGCTTGCAGCGATTTCGATTTCTTCTCCAGTTTGTGGATTGCGACCTTTACGAGCAGCACGCTCACGTACTTCGAAATTACCGAATCCGATAAGCTGTACTTTATCTCCACTTTTAAGTGAATCTAAGATTGTATCAAAAACAGCATCAACAGCTTTAGTAGCGTCTTTTTTAGAAAGTTCACTAGCTTCTGCAACCGCATTAATTAGTTCTGTTTTGTTCATGCCATTCACCTCCTCCCAAAGGGAATTTCACTTCCAACATTTTCAATAATAATCCTATGTTGTTTAAATGAAGAGTTTTTAAATTATTTTATTAAAAATTTTGTACATACTATTATGCATAAGCCCTATTATCCTACTCTATCTAAATTAATAAATCAAGCAGAAAAACATTGTATGTACAAAAACTTAACATCGTGTTAAACGGAAGAATGGCGCCAACTCAACTCATTTACTGTATGTAGATTATCATAATCAAATGTTGTTATCAAGCGAATTCAATAAATAATGGTAATCTTTTAAGGAAATGTTCATAGAATCTTCTCTTCCGCCTATATACACAGTATCATTTCCTAATTTTCTGAATTTTAAACATGTATATTTCTTATTAAAAAAATTTTTTTCTTAATAACACAAGGCTGTTTTCGTAAACTTTGTTACCATTTAAACAAGTAGTGCGTATAATGAAATTTGGCTTCAGGCTACTCATTTTCCGTGATCAGGAGTCTCGCTCCTTACCCTCTAACTCTCCTTTTCATTAACCGGTTTTATTCCCTAAAACTCATAAAAAAACTGACATACACATTTATGTATGCCAGCTCATTCTTTTCTTTATAAAATAATGGCAATCAAACCACCTGATCCTTCATTGATGATTCGTTCCAATGTTTCTTTCAGTTTATAGCGGGCATTTTCAGGCATCAACGAAAGTTTTCCTTGAATGCCTTCACGTACGATACTACTTAAACTTCTGCCAAATATATCTGAATTCCAAATGGATAATGGATCATCTTCAAAATCTTGCATTAAATAACGCACTAATTCTTCGCTTTGCTTCTCTGTTCCAATGATAGGGGCAAATTCAGATTGAACATCCACCTTAATCATGTGGATAGAAGGCGCTACAGCCTTTAAACGTACCCCGAATCTCGGTCCTTGACGTATAATTTCAGGCTCATCAAGACTCATATCCACTAAAGACGGGGCTGCAATGCCGTACCCTGTTTGTTTCACCATTTTTAAAGCATCTGCCACTTGATCGTACTCTGCCTTCGCATAAGCAAAATCTTGCATAAGTTCGAGCAAATGGTCCTTTCCACGAATCTCCACACCAACAATTTCCTTAAGCACCATATCATACAATTCATCCGGAGCAACCAAATCGATTTCCGCAATTCCTTGCCCCATATCCATGCCGGCCAAACTTGCATCTTCAATGAACTCAAAGTCTTTAAATTGTTGCACGACCCTATCAACATCACGTAATCGTTTAATATCCTTCACCGTTTCTTTTACTGATTCTTGATAATTGCCACGTAACCAATGATTTTCCCGCAAGACCATAATCCAGCTCGGAAGGTTCACATTCACTTCAAGAACAGGGAATTCATATAAAGCTTCCCGCAAGACATTCATGACATCATTTTCCCTCATACTCTCCACACTCATCGCAATGGCTGGAATATTGTATTGTTCCTGCAGTTTTACGCGAAGTGCTTCTGTATCCGGATGATATGGTTGTACCGAATTCACCACTATAATAAAAGGCTTACCAACTTCCTTTAACTCTTCAATAACACGCGCTTCCGCTTCTAAATAATCCCTACGCGGAATTTCTCCAATCGTTCCATCAGTAGTGATTACAACCCCAATTGTAGAATGATCTTGTATAACTTTTCGCGTGCCGATTTCCGCTGCCTCATGAAACGGTATAGGATCTTCATACCACGGGGTCGAAATCATTCTTGGACCGTTTTCATCTTCATATCCCTTTGCCCCAGGCACAGTGTAGCCTACACAATCAACCAATCGTATATTTACCTCCAAACCTTCCTCTACCTTCACACTTGCTGCTGCATTTGGCACAAATTTAGGTTCGGTTGTCATTATCGTTTTACCGGCTGCGCTTTGCGGTAACTCATCAAGCGCCCTTGCCCGATCAGACTCATTATTCATATTCGGAAGTACCACTAACTCCATGAATTTCTTTATAAATGTCGATTTACCAGTTCGAACGGCTCCCACAACACCTAAATAGATGTCACCACCAGTTCTTTCGGCTATATCTTTAAAAATATCTACTTTTTCCACGAGATTCCCTCCCGATATTAGAGTGCTTGGGATAAAATATCCAAATAAAATACTAATAAAGCATTATATATTTATGATGTTGTCCGACTAAAATATGCCAGTTTTCTCACATTCTCCTCTCATTTTTTCTCCCGATTGGATGGTCAATACATACATCACTGTCATATCCAGAAAAAGAAAATGCCTTTTCTTGCGCCTACAGCAGATTTTCACCCGAATATTACTAAGGTGAAGTACATCCCATCATGGGGTTAAGTCCCTCTTTATCCTGTCAGCATATGCATTATTTCCAAGCTCAATTGTTCAACGAAATGAGCGTACTGATTTTGTGTATCCACTGAAAGGAAATTACCCCTCTCCAAAATCAGACACATTCACCAGAGGTCTTTAACAGCATTCCTCTCACCGCTTCTATAAGCGAGAAGTTTCTGTTGAACACTATCAAATCCAGGTGTGTTCTTCTATTGATGCTGAACCGTTTACCCGCAATGAAACAAGTGTTCATTGCGATTGAAATGTAACTATTAACCATATAAATCAAGAAATGTGATTATTCATTTTCCTGATAACCTACAAATAGAAAGGATCTTCATTACCACCATGCATTAAGCAAATTCATTCCTTTTCTTGCATAGAAAAAACCCTTCTTTTACAATATATTGTGTAAAAGAAGGGTTATTCCTAATTTGTCATAAAAACTGGTTGGTTGCTCTCATTTACTGTATAAGGCAAGGAAAAGGCCGGCACAAAAACGGTATTATCCGTTAAAATTGACCGGATATCTTCTCCCTGCGTAAACGTGTGTTCCTTTTCCATTAATGCCTGTGCTAAATCCGGTGTATAATCAATGAATATTTGTCCCTCTGAATCTACCACCATACTTAAATCTTTCTGAGAAAAAGGGCTCGTTACCACCGGATTATCCTTATACCCAAGCTTTTTATAATCCAACGTAAAAACATAAGTATCTAATTGTTCCTTAAAAGGAAAAAATTCATTGTCCTGTCTGTAGAACGACAATCTTAATTGATAGTCCTGGATGATTGAAGCCATGCGTAAATCGAATATTTTTACAGTCGGGTGCTCCTCTACATCAATTAACACATATTGAAAAACACCACCATTTTCATACGCATTTCCAGGAGGTTCCGGCATATATCGCTCCAACTTCTTAAAGTCGATGGGGTATTTTTGATAATACGGAACGGTTGCATCTTGGTTTTTGATTGGCAACAACCCATCATTTCCCTCTCGATACTGATCGACTGCCACTTGCACTGATGCCACTTGCTGTTCGGTAGACATTTGATTTTCTGTTTTTTCACTTTGCGGATAAAGGCATCCAGAGAGGACGAGTAGCATAGCTACCGCCACATACATATGTATTCGTTTTTTCATGTTCATTACTCCATTTTTATGCTGTAGGACCACTTACAACAACTAAGAAAATGATTATTCCAGCTGATATCATCAATACATAAGCAATGACCGCAAAAACCATCTTCCAAAAAAATTTTTTTAATTTATAACGGCTAAAATAAATCGAGAACAATGAAACAATCATAAAAAACATGGCTCCAAAAGATATCCACATTTTTTGTAAAGATGGTGTCATTCCCTTCACTCCCTTATTAACGCATTTCTCACCATGTAAATATCAAAATGTTCAATTATTTAATATTATAGTACAATCCGAGTGGCAGAGGTTAAAATATGGAAAAAATATTTATTTTTCTTTTTTATGGATGTTTCCATAAGCTTCGTTGCTTATGAATGAGTAATGATGATTAATTGAGTTGCATTCCGCTCCATTCAACATTAATAGGCTGGTTTTATTCACTGACCCTATTTAAAAACAACAATCTTTTAGAACACAGCCTTTTTTATACATACCGAAGTTATTTTTCCTGGCTACTCCAGCAAGTTCAACGCAACAAAAAAAACAGAAGAAAACAATATCTGTTTTCTTCTGTTATCGACTAAACTACCCATCATTTAGGCTTATAAGTCAAACTTTTTTTCATGATCATTGTATGACCAAACATGAATATTTGCCTCGCCATCCGCCTATATGATACGTATTTCAGAAGATTTATTTTGTCGATTCTAGAATATTGACTACTTCATCCATTTCTGAACGTTTATCACGGGACATCAGCGCATCAACGGCATCACGCACATTTTTATGTTCAAATAAAACACCATACAACGCCATTGTAATCGGCATTTTCACATTATACTTCTCAGCCAGCTGATACGCGGCTTTTGTCGTCCTAACACCTTCTACGACCATACCCATGTTCTCAAGCACATCATCTAGCTTTTTCCCTTTTCCTAACATATTACCCGCACGCCAGTTTCGAGAATGAACACTTGTACATGTAACAATTAAATCGCCGACTCCAGTCAAGCCTGAGAACGTCAACGGATTAGCACCCATCACAGTTCCAAGACGTGCAATTTCAGCCAATCCTCGTGTCATTAATGCAGCTTTTGCATTGTCTCCATAACCAAGACCATCTGTAATTCCAGCTGCTAAAGCGATAATATTCTTTAATGCGCCTCCAATTTCAACACCAATAATATCGGAGTTTGTATAAACACGGAAATTTTGGTTAATAAACAAGTCTTGTACCTTTTCTGCCGCCTTCATGTTTTTGGAAGAAGCAGTGACCGTTGTAGGATGTCTTAAGCTTACTTCTTCAGCATGACTCGGACCGGATAACACCACAATGTCAGTCACGATTGACGGATTTGCCTCTTGCTCAATCATCTCAGATATTCTCATTAAAGTATCCGGTTCAATCCCTTTACTCACATGTACAATCGTCAGCGATTGTTTAGCCACTTGACAAATTTTCTTTGTAACCTCTCGAATCGCTTTTGTCGGTACAGCCAATATGACTGTTTCGACACCTTCCAATGCTGCTTCCAAATCTAGATACCCAACAATCGTTGTAGGAAGTGCGATACCCGGCAAGTATTGTTTATTTGTATGGTTTGTATTAATTTCTTCAAACTGAGCTTGATTATTTCCCCATAACCTTACATCATGACCGTTATCAGCAAGAACCATGGCAAGTGCAGTACCCCAGCTCCCAGCTCCGGCAACTGTTACTTTTTGCTTTGTTTCCATGTTCATCACACCTTTCTTATTTTCTTTTACGAGCAAAGATTTTAATCGGTGTTCCTTCAAATCCAAACGCTTCACGAATGCGATTTTCCAAGAATCTCTGATATGAGAAGTGCATTAATTCTGGTTCATTAACAAAGACAACAAAAGTCGGTGGCTTGACAGCAACTTGAGTCGTATAATAGATTTTCAATCGTTGTCCTTTATGTGTTGGTGTCGGATTCATCGCAACCGCATCCATAACTACTTCATTCAGAATATTCGTTTGTACGCGCAATGCATGATTTTCACTTACTTGATCGATAACCGGCATTACAGAGTGAATACGTTTCTTCGTTAAAGCGGATAAGAATACAATCGGTGCATAATCCAAGAATAAGAAATGCTCACGAATGTTTGTTTCAAATTCTTTCATTGTTTTTTCGTCTTTTTCAATTGCATCCCACTTATTTACGACAATAATCACACCGCGACCTGCTTCGTGTGCATAACCGGCGATTTTTTTATCTTGTTCACGTATGCCTTCTTCCGCATTTAACACAACTAAAACAACGTCAGAGCGTTCAATAGCACGCAGCGCACGTAAGACACTATATTTCTCGGTACTTTCGTACACTTTTCCTTTCTTTCTCATCCCCGCTGTATCAATAATGACATATTCTTTGCCATTATATTTGTACGGAGAGTCGATGGCATCGCGCGTTGTCCCTTCTACGTCACTGACGATTACACGATCTTTCCCTAATAAGGCATTGACCAATGACGATTTTCCGACATTCGGTCTTCCGATTAGCGAGAATTTAGTGATGCTTTCATCGTATTCTTGTTCTCCATGCTGCGGGAAATGTTTAGCCGCTTCATCCAACAAATCACCAAGACCTAATCCGTGCGTCCCCGAAATTGGGAATGGTTCTCCAAATCCAAGTGCGTAGAAATCATAAATTTGATCTCTCATTTCCGGATTGTCCACTTTATTTACTGCTAAGACAACCGGCTTTTTAGAACGATAAAGAATTTTCGCCACTTCCTCATCCGCTTGTGTGACTCCTTCTCTTCCGTTTGTCATGAAGATAATTACATCCGCTTCATCGATGGCAATTTCTGCCTGCTGACGAATTTGTTCTAAAAACGGCTCATCTCCTAAATCTATTCCACCAGTATCAATGATATTAAACTCATGAGTCAGCCATTCTCCCGAGCTATAAATTCGATCTCTTGTTACTCCAGGTATATCTTCTACAATCGATACCCTTTCTCCTACTATTCGATTAAAAATGGTTGATTTACCAACGTTCGGTCTTCCTACTATCGCAACGACAGGTTTTGGCATTATCATCACCCTTTCATGTTTTTTGACTATTCATTTATTACGTGAAAGAAATGCTTTAAGTCGTGTACTTTTTCATTTGTTATTATATCTATGAGATACCCAATATGTATCATCTATTAACAATAGCGACAATCACTCATTATCTTTCTCTGCAAAACAACCCTTCTTATTTAATAAGAAGGGTGTAACTATCATATAGTACCAAATTTTTTACTATGTAACAATAACATCACTTATTAATGCTTCACAATAATAAACACATCATCACTTAATTGATGGGCAATCCCGTCTAATATCGCTTCTAAATTTGCCCCGAACGTGTACATTTCCTCCTTTGTTTCACAATGAAAAACAGCCGGTGCTACGGGCACTTTATGTATATCTGTGGTAATGACAGCCAAAATATATTTTTCAATTACCATTTAAAGTCTCCCTTTCTCATTACGGTCTATTTTACTCGGCAAGCGAATGGCATTCTCTAACGTAGGGACATTCCCGATTACTTTAATCGCTTTTTCTATATCGTGTTCTTGAGGCAAAATGAACACACCTAAACGACCATCGTCTAAATCACGTTTTGCCAGCGGAACAAGCGCTGGTGTTCCAGAATCCCTATAAACCCCAAGAGCCACTGACGTATCATGTAAAATAGCCTGGCGTTGACCTAAATTGGCAATGGTTGTCCGTACGTTAAAGTTTTTCGGTTTCAAAATAAAGCCCATTCCATAACGCAATACTTCTTCTTGCCGTTCCGGTAAACCGATATTCATAATATAAATATTATCAATATACAGACCGGCTCCATCGAAACGCAGTTCCACATACTCGATATCCACTATATCCTTTAAGGTGGAGCCAGACATTAAAGAACGGCACGCCACTATACAAACGATCACCACAATGATGGTAATCAACGGATTGAAAAAAATATAAGAAGCCGTTGCCAGCATCGATGTTAGAATCACCAAATAATTCCTTCCTTCAAATGCAATGGCAATGCCTTCTATATACGTATTCCCCCGTTTCACCAATTCAAAATCATCTAGTCCTGTCAGGGTGTTCCGTTCCATGTTCCTCACTTCCCGAAACTGTGAAGCAGCAACGGTTAAAAATGTAATGGCCGTATACTCTTTCAATAACAAGGCAGGCACAAGAATACTCCCTAATCCTGAAGCAATTACACCCAAAGAAATATGAATAATCTTTCCGTGTAAATACGTAGGGTATTGCCGATAATCACTCTTTAGCATAAACAGCCTAGTAATCACTCCTGATACTACACCAACAGCCACTGCAACAAAATAATCACCCATATTCGTCAAACCTCTTTCTTCTGTATGTATCGACTATTCGTAAAGAAGTACTTCCCGGCAATCTCTATTAAGCCCAACAAACAATACATGATTGCAACAACAGACAAGCGGTCCAACCATGCCAATTGCAAGAATTCATACATCAATTGATTTTGTTGATGAACGAGAAAGAGCAGTACATCACTAATTACAGTCCCCATAACAAGGGACAATATACGATTTATATGACCGGAAACAAGCAACGAACAGGCATATACAGTCAAAAAAGCAATAAACCAAGATGGTATCCATTTAAACCAAAGAGGTTCTAATATGACATATAAAAGATAGCTTCCTTGCACAAGCGCAAGAATGAACGAAATCACATAAAGCTGCAGCCGTTCTACTAAGGAACATCCAGCAATGAGCCCACAAGTGATGAGAATTAAATAGACAGCCGCCGAATTAATCATAATGTCTTCATAAACAAGAGGAAATTGCGAGAGAAAGAGGGCAACCAACACATGCATCAATACTATATTTTTCTGTGAATTGTTTACAAAAAAAAGTAAAATAATGACCAACAGCCAACTGCAATAAACAAAATATACACCTTCCATAAACGTTTGACTCCTTTTCACCATCAGTATGGACACTTTTTCCAACAATAAACTTTTCCTTCGAATAATTTTTGAAGTTAATGTCATAGTAAGGATAGGAGGTGTACATAATGGGAAAAGACCGACAAGAAAAAAAGCTAAAACAAAGTCGTCGTGTTGAGTCCGACCGCGATCAAGCCTTGCATTACGATGGAGCAACGCGACTCGATACGCCCGAAGAAGCACGTAGTCTGAATGATAATAAAACCGACTCATTATAGAGACCATATACTTGTATATATAACTAAAAAGTGTTCCGAGTAATAAATATCAGAAATTTTTCGACAAATCCAAATAAGGATAGCCATAAGAAGTGATTCACTCACTTTTCCGGCTATCCTTTTATGTTGACTGTACGATGAACTTTTCCCGATTGAAGCGAACCATCAAGCAATCGCGACCCGACATTATTATCGCGTGTAGGATCTTAAGCAAAGGGTATGATTCTTTCTTCATCCTGCTCAGAAGCATCCATCATTACCTATTTGATCAAATTACGCTGCGAAAGCCAATGAAACGTTTCTCCGTGAATGACCTTTTCCACCCGTCTGAAATCACTGATTTTTTTGATGCCTAGAGCTGTCATAATGATAGTCAAATCTTCATGAATCATTTGAATTTCATTAATTAAAGCTTGCAGGCCCTTTTGTTGATAGATTTTCAGAAAATAGCCGGCAATCCCTACCGCATCCGCTCCAAGAGCCAAGCATTTAGCCACATCCAAACCATTTTGGATACCACCCGAAGCAAACACATTAACGTCAGGAATGACAGAAGCCTCCACAATTGATGCGGCAGTTGTAATTCCCCATGAATTAAAGTAATTTAATATACGTGCTCGGCGCTCATTTTCGATGGTCGCAAAATTGGTTCCTCCAAACCCGCCCACATCGATCATTTGCACGCCTACATTTACTAAGGATGAGACCGTTTTCTTGCTCATCCCGAAACCGACTTCTTTAACGATTACCGGCACATCGATACTGGCACAAATATTCTCGATTCTCCGCAACATACCCGTAAAATCTCGATCCCCTTCTGGCATCACGAGCTCTTGTATCACGTTAAGGTGAATTTGGAGCGCATCGGCTTCTATCATTGAAACTGCCCGTTTAGCATCCTCCACCGTAGCCTCACTTCCTAAGTTTCCAAAGAGAATTCCGTTCGGATTTTCCTTACGAATGATGCTGTATGTGGATGTTTGTGTCGTATCCCTCAAAGCCGCCATTTGCGAGCCCACTGCTAATGAAATCCCTGTTTCACGAGCCGCAATGGCGAAATCACGATTGATCCTTTCCGTTTCTTGTCCCCCACCGCCCGTCATAGCATTGATAAAAATGGGTGAACTCATTAATAGTTCACCCATTTTCGTTTCAAGACTTGCTTCGTCAAGGGACATTTCCGGTAAGCTGTTATGAACAAAAGTGATATCCTCTAACCCTGTAGTATTTTGTTGCCCTGTTTTCAGGGCATACTCTATATGTTCTAACTTACGTTTCATTCTTGACAAATTAAATCACCAAATTATTTATTAAATTTTTTCAATTGATCGCCAATTACATCACTAAATTGAAAACCTGTCGTTTCTTCTGGCAATTCATATTGCTCTTCCTCGACATTCGGATTTTCTTCTAGCTCTTTCATGCTTAATGAAAGTCTTTGCTCGTCTTCGTGCACATCCAACACCTTCACTTGCACCTGTTGACCTTCTGTTAATACTTCGCGAGGCGTTCCGATATGCTTATGGGAAATTTGTGAGATGTGAACCAAACCTTCCACTCCAGGGAAGACTTCTACAAAAGCGCCAAATTGTACAATTCTTTTCACTGTACCTTCTAGTACAGCGCCTTTTTGCACTTTATCCGCAATATGTTCCCATGGTCCAGGAAGTGTTTCCTTAATAGACAAAGAAACTCTTTCATTTTCACGATCGACAGATAGTACTTTCACATTTACTTGATCGCCCTCTGAAACAACATCTGCAGGTTTATTCACATGCTGATGAGACAATTGGGAAACATGCACAAGACCGTCAATTCCACCAATATCTACAAAAGCACCGAAATCTGTTAAACGCTGTACAGTACCTGAAAGTACTTGATCCGGTTGAATCTCAGCTAAACGATCTTTTTTAGCTTTCGTTTTCTCATCTTGCACGACAGCACGGTGAGAGAGAATTAATCGGTTGTTTTCCTTTTCCATTTCAACAATTTTCAAACGCAACGTTTTGCCTTTGTAATCCGTGAAATCATCCACAAAATGATCTTCCACTAATGAAGCCGGAACAAATCCACGAACGCCTAAATCGACCACTAAACCGCCTTTTACGACATCTTTAATTTCAGCTTCAATAATTTCTCCTGCCTGAAATTTCTGTTCAAGTGTTTCCCAAGCCTTCTTAGCTTCCACTTTACGTTTGGAAAGAATCAAGTGTTCCTCTTCTACTTTTGTCACTTCCAGCTCTAGCTCTTCGCCTTCTGAAACAGCGTCAGAAGCTTTTTCAATGTGCAGGCTACTAAGTTCACTAATTGGAATGATGCCATCACACTTGCTTCCTTCGACATCTACTACTACTTGTTTTTCTTCCACTTTAGTTACGATTCCCTTTACTGTATCGCCTACTTGAAAATTTTTAATCTCGATTTGCTCATCAAACATATGTACTCCTCCTTAAACATAACCGCTTCAACATTTATTCATACTACTAATCTTGCTATATCCTAAATGTAGTATGTTCAAACATGAATAACGGCACTCGTATTTTTAAAAAATAAGCTAAGAAAGTATATCATTTTGAACTGGCTGATTATCTCGCTTAAGCACCCAATGGACGCCCTGAAATGAATATATTTTCATCTAAACATCGGACAGCATCTGGTCCTCATTTAGAATCAGCACCTTATTAAAATAAATTCTTATACTTTATGCAATTTGTCAAGTAGTGAAACCTACTTATGTTCATTAATTAACATCGCAATATGTTCCATGATAATTTTCGTTGCATCTTCCGCAGAGAGTTTTTCGCCCTCTTTTTGATATTGAGTGAAGTCAATCGGTTGACCATACACTACTTTCAATTTCCGGAACATTTTATATGGACCGATTATTGCACACGGTACAACAGCGGCATTGGTACGTAAAGCAAAAAATCCTGCCCCGGCAAGCCCTTCTTGCAGTTCACCCGTCTTACTTCTTGTCCCTTCCGGAAATAGACCGACAACGTGACCTTCTTTTAATAGCTTCATGCCTTTTCGTAAGGCTTCTCTATCACTCATACCACGTTTTACCGGAAATGCCTTCAATCCTGGTAAAAGCTTCCCTAAAATAGGTGCACTGAACAATTCTTCTTTTGCCATAAAATGTACATCGCGTGGCGCATTAATTCCAACAACAGGCGGATCCAAATTATCAATATGGTTTGGACAAAGAAGAACTCCTCCTTCTTTCGGAAAATTTTCTTTACCTATGACTTCAAAGCGATAAAGTGGCTTCAAAATAACATAAACTAAGTTTTTAGCAAATGTATATAGGTTCATTTTCACAGTGCCCTTTCCTTAATTAAGGAGATAATTTCTCCGGCAACTTGTTCAATATTCAGGGAAGTTGTATCAATTTCAATTGCATCATCCGCTTTTTTTAATGGAGCGACTTCTCGTTCCGAATCAAACTTATCACGTGCCGCAATCTCTTGCTTAAGCGTTTCTAAGTCAGAAGGAAAACCTTTTTGGATATTTTCCGCATGTCTTCTTTGCGCTCTCTCTTCTACGCTCGCTATCAGGAAAATTTTCAATTCAGCCTGTGGCAAAACATGTGTACCGATATCTCGTCCATCCATGACAATGCCGCCATTTTTTCCAAGTGCTTGTTGCATGCGTACCATTTCCTGCCTCACTAATGCATGTTTAGCAACTGCTGAAACAGAATTGGTCACCTGAGCTGTGCGAATTGCCTCTGTAACATTTTCTCCATCCACAAACACTAATTGACCTGCCTCACTCGGCTGCAAGACGATTTTTGTTTCTAGTAGCAGTAAATATAACTGCTGTTCATCATTCACATTTATGCCATTTTGAAGGGCCTTCCAAGTCAATGCACGATACATGGCTCCCGTATCGACATACACATATGAATATTGCTCTGCTACGATTTTAGCAACCGTACTTTTTCCCGCTGCTGCAGGTCCATCTATAGCTACAGATATTTTCTTCATAATTCCTCCTGTTACTACTACATCTAAACTTATATAATGTAGAAAAATCCTTCTCCATTTTATCATAAATTTACGTTTTTATCGAAATTTCCTTTTTACAAACAGTCCGCAGCGTTTTTTACTTCTATAGACGACATGGACCATGCGGCAGGGACGATGGAAGGGCGTCATGAAAGTGGATCGATTTTTTACTAGACAGAAGAAAGCCCTCCGCATGATTGACGAGGGCTTTCCTACTTCTGAATTTGTTCGTTAAATACATCCATAATGACAGAATGGTTATCAAAATAAACACCTTCATATTGCGCCAACCTTTTGACTTCCAAAAAAGAATCTTGCTTATGAAATACAAGCTGAAAAAACAATAAAAAGATAAATTGAATAATGATAAGCTTCATTAGAATGCCTTCAATTCGTTTCAATTTCATTCACCTTGTTTCATCATCCGTTTACCTATTAGTATGTATTAATCAGTACAGCTTCATACCTTTATCTCGGAGCTCCAATTGTCTTTCAAAACAAAAACGAATAATCATTTGCCGCTCATCATCTTGTATATCAACAAATTTCACCGCTAAAATATTTTTCGTCCGATTTTCAAACTCCACCAACCGAACTACGAGACAGTTTACTTTAATATAGGAAATTCCCCCCGTTTTTACCGGTAATACAAACACAGCAGAAATCATTTTGTCTGTTTCAAATTTTAAATTTTGCGGAACAAAAACAGCCGCTCCACCAGCACTTATATCTTCTGTAACGGTTGTAAACGGTGTGAACGTATTGTCGACACTGTGGATTGCTACATCTACGGGGCTTTCGACTCTGACATATTCTCTTTGTTGCACTTTCACATGCTCTTCCTTTTTCGGATACAGCAAGGAAATCAGGGGCATAATCGTTTTTACTCTACCTAAAACTTCTGTATCAAAGACATTGACTGAGCCATCTTCCGCTATAATAAGTAATCCTTAATTGGGCACCGTCCGCCAAAAAAATGACCTTGTTTGTTTTGATATTAACAGGATAATCTATAAATAAAGTTTGTTCATCAGAATCCAGAACCTTGGTACGATACTGCTCTGCTACTGAAGAATATTTTGGTTCTATGGTTAAAGTTGTACCAATCTTCATCGTTCCCCTACTCTTCCAATATGAGAATATTTTGACATTACTTTCTATTTATTATGACAGAATATATGATTATTATGCAAGAGCATGGTTTAAAATCTTCATCCGAAACATTAGAAAAGAACTAAATCAAATATACTAATCAAGAAACCAACTTCTATATTTTTTCCGCAAAATTTGTGCCTATTAACAAGTAGTGCATATAGATTTTATTTTTCTCCAAGATGCTCGCCAGTCATTTTCGCGAATATCAACAGTAAGGTATAACAGAAGCAAAAGAAAAAGCGCATCTAACATGCACCTTTTCCTTGTACCATTTTTCATCAAATCGTATTGTTCAAACTGGAGTCGGACTCACTTAATTTCTCGACGAGCTCTTCCTCACCATTGTCACCATTGATAAAAATTCGGTATGTTTCATTATTCAGCACGCCGACAAACTCATAACATAACACTTCATCACCGATACTATTTTCTATAATACCTAAACGATTTTCCATAATTTTCACTTTCGGATTGATTTTTTCTTTCGCTTGCTCTAGCGTCAATTTCGGTTCATCGTATGTTCGCTCTTTATTATATTGTAAATAATCTTCTGCAGAATATCCGACAATCGAACCTGTATCTAACGCTACCTTTACTTTAATAGAATCTGTATACACTCTTATATTGTTTTCTACCGCTACAAAATCAAATAGACCGACCGAATCATATTGAGCACTTTCAAAAAGCTCCATATTATCATAATGCTGTTTTTGCAAAAATTCCTGTGCTTTTTGAGCTGCTTCATTTAATGTAATCTTCGCTTCGCCTATTTCTCGATTATTCATAAACATAATCGGATATCCTACTTTTTTCGTTAAATCCAAGCTGGCAAAATTATCGGATTTTCGATCGGCAATCGTTACTGTATAAAATGAAAAGTCCGTATCTGTCCCATTTTCCACCACTTTCATATCCGCCGTATCTTCATAGGAAACAAACTTCTTAGCAATCTCTAGCGCTTCCTGTTCCGAAATTTCTTTCCCTTCAATATGTCGATATTTTTGATCCGAGGTTTCATGAGACACATGTGTCGGTCCAAATTGATTGGCTTCCGAGTAACCTGTCACTTTCTTTTCGACCGTTTGTAAGCCATCCAATATCGAATTATCTGCCGCTTCTTCACCGGATGCCAACGCCAATTCAACATCTGACCATTTTAAATTTTTGTTCATAACAACCGTTTGAATACCTCGTAAATCTTTCTGAATTTCACCGGATTGCTCATAGAGCCGCTGCAAGGTTTTATATTCTTCTTCCGTCAACGGTTCTTTCTCTAAATCCCGTATAGCTGTTTGATAAGTAAAATCACCGATTTTCGAAAGAAATTCTTCCGTTTTATTAATTGGGACGAATGAAAGCGGTAATGATCCCACTTCATTTTGTGCCTCAGATGTTATACGCCAGACGTCTGTTAAAGCTGGCGATAATGATTTTCTCGTGTTCATTGCCAAGGTTGTTCCAATCTTATCATTCAATAAATCCATCTGATACGATAAATTATGGAATGATTTTTGGTAATTGTTCTCGGCAGCAATTGCTAGTTGATTTTTAGCTTGATGTTCTTGATAACCCCAATAGGCTGTACCGATAAGTGCCACTGAAAGCACCGCAATAATTATACCTCTAGCCATACATGTCTCTCCTTTCTATTCACAAAAAATATGCTTTCCTATTTTTTTAATTTGGGGACGAGACCAAATCCAGTCACTCGTAGCTGTTTCAGGATTAAAATAATATAATGCATTTCCTGTAGGGTCCATGCCATTGATTGCGTCAATGACCGCTTTTCTAGCCGTTTCATTCGGCTCCAGATCGATTTGCCCATCAGCGACAGCCGTAAATGCCAGTGGTTCATAAACAATTCCCGCTACAGTATTAGGAAAATTCGGACTTTCCATTCTATTTAAAATAACTGCCGCTACCGCTACTTGTCCGATATACGGCTCACCTCTCGATTCACCATATACAGCCTGTGATAACAATCTAATATCATTTTCTGAAAAGCCAGCCGGTATATTGGTAGCTGTTGAGTTTTTGCTCTGACTGCTCTGTTTATTCGTGTTCGATTTTGACTCGGTAGCCGTGTTTTTTTGGTTGTTAGCTGTATTTTTTTGGTTGTTAGCCGTATTTTTTTCCGTGTTTTTATTATTACTTGTTGTATTTTTTTCTGTGCTTGTCTGACTTTTAGCCGTATTTGCTTTACCTGTTTGCTTGTTGGGATTCGGCTTCACTTGCTTTTCAATGGGAACATTGCCATAATACGTGAAAGTATTGCCTTTATTAATTTGCTCATGTACCCATTGCTTATTGAAATGAGACGCCTTCACTAATTTATTTTTGGTTGACTCACCAGCTAAACCATCAATCGGCAAACCAAACTCATATTGGAAATTGCGTAACGCCCAATAGGTTCTCCAGCCAAAAACCCCATCTATTTTGCCTGTATAAAACCCGATATTCTGTAATCGGGCTTGTAATTCAATTACATCGTCGCCAACAGCCCCTTTTTGAATGACTTGTGCCGTGAATGCTTTCACATTAGAACTATTAGGAAGAAGAACGAAAGAAGATAACAATAGAATCACAATAGTCCCTAATCTTACGTACGCTATAAAACTTTTCATAAATACACCCCTAACAATAAAAAATGGAACTAAACCTATTGTTTTCTTTATCTCCGTTTTTATTCTCAATTCTTTTGTCTGCATTCTGCAGTGAGATAACAAAACGCAAATGGCGCATGGACCAAGACGCTCCAAATGATTGAAAGCAAGCAACAACAGAAACTTTTATACTTCAAGTGCAAGTACCCGTCTAGCGACGTATGAGTCTCTTAGTCGTTGTACTTTACTATTCGATAGTCGCCGGGCGCTGGGGTTAGACAGTTTTCAACATTTATACTTTATCTTTCAAAAAGAAAAAACTATGCACGGAATACGATGTGCATAGCTTTCATTATTTGAACAATATTTTATAAAGTTTGCGAAGCATGAATATCAGATAAGGTTCTAGCTTTTTTCACTTTTTTCAGTCCGAACCACCATAGAAAAATCATAAATGGAACAATTACATACAATAAATCCGTCGCAACAATCAATATATAGTCATAGATGCCATGAAGGATGAACGGTATAAAAAAGGCCAAAAATAAATAGTACCTTTTCTTTTGTTTGGAAAACTTTCCTTTTCCGAAATAATAACCCATGATGACGCCAAATAATGCATGACTAGAAACAGGCAAAAAAGCGCGCCCAATTGCAAACTCCACTCCGTTTGCAATTAAATATAAGATATTTTCTAATGAAGCAAAACCTAAGGAAACAGCCGAACTATATACAACACCGTCATAAGGCTCATCAAAAGAAACATGATGATAGACCATGAACATTATGACAAACCATTTAAAGAACTCTTCCATCAGCCCGATGACAAAGAACGAATAAATCAAATCATTCTCAATCAAACCTTCTGTTTGGATAACGTATTGAAAAAACATAAGGGGGAAAACGAGAAAAGCACCCATTAAGAATGTCTTGAACACGACAGACACTGGTTCTACCCCATATTGATCTTTTAGATAAAAATAGCTGAGCAATGCCAAACCAGGGGCAATACCCGCTGATAATATGACCAGCATGCGCTGACCTCATTTCTACATATTTTGATTTAGGTACATATTATGAATTCATGCGACTACCCTGTCTTCAAATATTCCTGTACCTGAAGGTTTCAACAAAATCCGAACGAAACCGATCACTGAATACATTTTCTATATCGTATCATGTTATCATGAATCGCGCATTACAACTTACGACTTAATTCTATCTTACCTATACAATCTTTTCAAAAAAAGCCTATCGGTTTTATATGAACAACGTTGTCACTGCGAACCGATAGGCATTTTAATCAATATTTAAAATCATTTTGTGTAATGCTAGATTGAGAAGCCATCAATACTGCCAGCTTTATCCGAGCTTTTTTGCTATCGTAGTCCTCACCAAGAATAACACCGTTCAGCTTCAGATCATTTGCGCTGCCTTCATATCCATACGAAGGATATACCTTTCCTTCCTCCGCACTTGTAGTCACGATAAAAACAACATCGCCAGTACATTTTTTTATCGTCTTCATCATCGCAGGCGTTACTTGCCCTCTTCCCACACCTTCAAGCACAATTCCTCTCGCGCCTGCCTTAATGGCTGCTTCAATGAAAATGCCATCAGAACCAGTGTGACATTTAATAATATCCACTCTTGGAAGCTCACTCGTCAAAGTGAACTTATCTTTACGGATTGGTTTTTGATAAATGCTAACAACATCATTATCTATAATACCTAAATAACCATAGCCAAATGATTCAAAGCCTTGCAAATTAGAAGCATGCACCTTTTTAACATACTTGGCAGAATATATGCGCTCGTTGAAAACAACAACTACACCAGCGTCATGAAGAAGCTCATTAGAAGCAGTATAAATGGAGTTTTTCAGATTGGAGAATACATCCGTTCCCACATCAGCAGGTGAACGTTGTGAACCCGTCACTACAACAGGTCGATAGTCGTTCACTGTCAAATCCAAAAAATAGGCCGTTTCTTCTAGACTATCTGTTCCGTGAGTAACAACGATGCCATCAACAGCTGGGTCTTCGAATTCTTTTTCGATAGCCTCTTTAATAAGAGTCATCGCCTGAAAATCGATATGCATGGAAGGTACTTGCATGATATCAATGATTTTGATTTCATAATCATTCGGAAGGTCGCATAGCGCAGCTAATTCACTGCCACTTATCGCACCTGATTTCAGCAGTCCTTTTTCAACCTCTTTACTGGCAATTGTTCCTCCAGTCGTTATCAAGGTAATTTTTTTCATGTTTTTCACCTCTTTTTATCATTATATTACTATAATAATAACCATGAATAAAGAACTATTAAACCTCCTTTGGAAAGTATCATTTCTCTCTTCCATTCAGACAAAAGGAAAAGTGACTATTTATCACTTTTCCTTTTCATCGCGATATGATCAGCAATTAATCCTCCGTGAAAACGACCATTTTCAATGAATATTTCATTCGCATTATTTCCAGCCGCAATGACACCAGCAATGAACAGTCCTTGGACATTCGTTTCCATCGTTTCTTCATTAAAGGACGGCTTACCGGTTTCTTGATCAATCGCAACCCCCATCTTTTTCAGGAAATCATGATCTGGATGATAGCCCGTCATCGCAAATACAAAGTCAGCCTTTATTGTCTTTTTATTTTGCTTTTGAACAATGTATGTGATGCTATTTTCCTCTATGCGCATAATATCTGCTTGAAATTCCATTTTAACGATGCCTTTTCTGACAAGCGCATCAAATTCCGGTAAAATCCACGGCTTAATACTTTTGGAATACTCACTTCCTCGATATAAAACCGTGACTCTCGCCCCTGCTTTCACTAATTCCAGCGCAGCGTCAATACTCGAATTTTTCCCGCCAATCACTGTTACATCACAATCAAAATAAGGATGCGCTTCTTTGAAATAATGAAAGACATGAGGTAATTGTTCACCCGGCACATGCATATAATTAGGTTGATCATAATAACCTGTGGCAATAATCACATTCGGAGTCTTATATGTACTCTTACTCGTCTGAACGACGAAGTCTCCATTTGACATTTTGTCAACAGTATGGACTTTTTCAAACGCTTGAACAGTAATGTTTTTTCGTCTAACAACTTCTCGATAGTAAGCCAGCGCTTGGTTGCGTACAGGTTTACGATTTTCCGTTATAAAAGCGACATCACCAATTTCAAGATTTTCACTTGAACTAAAAAACATTTGATGAGTCGGATAATTGTATAACGAATTGACTATGTTCCCCTTTTCAATGACAACAGGGTTCAACCCGATTGCTTGCAACGAAATGGCTACAGATAATCCACAAGGACCTCCACCTACAATAATTGCATCTTTTTGCTCCATTATCAGTACTCCTTTATCAATTGAATAGAACTCCTATCATCAAGATAGGAGTTCTTTATCACTTATTGTTCGCATAAGAAGGATTTAAATCCAGCCACGGAAACGTGAAGCTTCTGCCATTTTACGAACACCGACCATGTAAGCTGCAAGCCTCATATCTACATGTCTTCGTTCAGCAGTTTCATAAATATTTTCAAAAGATTTAATCAAAATCTTTTCTAATTTTTGCTCCACTTCTTCTTCCGACCAATAATATCCTTGGTTATTTTGAACCCATTCAAAATACGAAACAGTCACACCACCCGCTGACGCCAATACATCCGGTACTAGTAAAATGCCGCGCTCAGTCAATATTTGTGTGCCCTCAATCGTTGTCGGACCATTGGCAGCCTCAACAACAATTTTTGCTTTAATATTGTGTGCATTATCTTCTGTAATTTGATTTTCTATCGCAGCAGGCACTAAAATATCACATTCTTTTTCCAATAATTCTTGATTGGAAATCGTGTTATTAAAAAGACTTGTCACCGTTCCGAAACTATCTCTGCGATCCAGAAGATAATCAATATCCAACCCTTCACTGTCATAAAGCGCTCCATACGCATCTGAAATACCTACAACAACCGCACCTGCATCATGCATAAATTTCGCCAAGAAACTACCGGCATTCCCAAATCCTTGAACAATGACTTTCGCACCGATCAGATTGATGCCTTTCTTTTTGGCAGCTTCTCTAATACAGATTGTTACACCTTTGGCAGTAGCCGATTCACGACCGTGCGATCCTCCGAGTACAAGCGGTTTACCCGTAATAAATCCAGGAGAGTTAAACTCATCCATTCGACTGTATTCATCCATCATCCACGCCATAATTTGTGAGTTTGTGAAAACATCTGGCGCCGGAATATCTTTAGTCGGACCAACAATTTGGCTAATCGCTCTTACATAGCCTCTACTTAATCGTTCTAACTCTCCAAATGACATCGTACGTGGGTCACATACAATCCCACCCTTTCCTCCGCCATATGGTAAATCCACAATCCCACATTTTAAGCTCATCCAAATGGAAAGTGCTTTTACTTCACGTTCAGTTACATTCGGATGGAATCGAATGCCGCCTTTTGTAGGTCCTACAGCGTCATTATGCTGTGCTCTATATCCTGTGAACACCTTTACTTTGCCGTCATCCATCTTGACTGGAATTTTTACGGTTAACAAGCGCAAAGGCTCTTTTAACAATTCATAGACTTCTTCTGGATAACCTAATTTCTCTAACGCTCGATGAATAACAGTTTGAGTCGAGCGTAGTACATCATTTGTTTTTTCGTTTTCTTTATGTTTTTCGCCATTTTCTGTCATATAAGGACCCCCTAGAATGTTCGTATCTATTAACAGAAGTCTGTATTCAGTGTTAGTATACACCCTGTTGCAAATAAATTAAAGAAATATAACAAACATTCAGAAACAAGTCGTACGAACTATACGCATCCAGAAAAAATTTACGACATAAAGTACCATTCTATTTTTTGCACTGCATTATCTTTTATAATCTCTTTTCCATACTCCATTAAGACAAAAATCGATAATGTGCTGAGGGAACCATATTCCTGCAAAATCGCAGATAGCGTATCATCCTTTTCAGCTACAGCATTGGCAATCTGCAAATAATAACAATCATTATAATAATACACACTTGTGTCTGCCGTTAACATTTTGTTTTTCAGCACTTTACACAACTGCACAAGATCTTCGAAGCTGTCAAATATATATAATAATTGTTGTTGCTCTTCTAGAAAAACTTGCAAATCAAGCAGTTCGTCCTCATAGCTATCTGAATCATTTTCTCTCGTAACAATCATGACCAGCCCTTGCGTATTATGCATCGTAAAAATTTCAATTTGAATCGTACCAACCATTTGAAAATCCACTTCTGCACAAGCACTTTCCACCATACTTTGAATAATTCCATGAACCTTCAGCCCATCATTTTTAATATCCTCTACCGTTAGGCCGTTTTCGAACAAATCATCATATGTCAAATAAATTTTCAATTTATTATAATTCAACCTCTCTAGCTTCACGGAAATGCCTCCTACTGATGAAAACATTTTCCTATAGTGTATGTCAGCACACTAAACCGGTGCCTATCCTGTTTCGCTTTCCATATCTCTCGTGGCACTTCCATGCGGAAAGCATCATCGCCTTTAGTCAAAGACGTGGTTGCACATATACATTACAGCTAAAATCGGCAACGATGTCGCATTCACTTCATGGCTGACAATTTATCTACTTGCTTAAAACAAAAAACTGTTTTCGTAAACTTTGTTGCCAATAGCGGCTGTCCGCAACCCCCTCATTTTCATCCTAATGAAAGGAAAGCTCTAAATTTATTTCTTTTTTATCTTTTTGTTCCTGTAATGTTTGCCGCTTAAGGATTATGGTCAAAAGATATTTCCGTTCACCTTGCTGGACATCACCTTAGAAACGGAATAATTCCCGTGTGGTTCAAGAATTATGCAATCACTATTTTGACTATAAGTTGGATATGCTCTGAATTTCTTTTCCCTTACCTTGATTTTATTCAATAAGATACACCAAAAACAACAAACCTTTAGAAAAGAACCCAATAAAAAAAGGGCCTATCTAGAAAGACCCTTCACATTTAATATTTTTTCAGAAAAGATTTCTCGTTTTGAAACTTTCCTTCTGCCGGCTGCCTTACAAGGTATTTTCTCCGTACGGCCACAATCATTGCAGAGACTAAAAGACCCAAAAGAAACAAGCTAACGCCTTTCTTTTAGCTCGATGAAAAGCTTCAATTTTATCTAGAGACTGCAGTAGACAGATGCAATAAATGCGTTTCCGATACCGTACCAAGACGTAAAGGAACAAGCGTTGTGCCATACCCATTACTTACAAGTAAAGTATTATTGTGTTTTTTGAATATACCGCCCTTTTCATAAGGACCCATACCGAATATGCGGATTTGGCCCCCATGTGTATGCCCACTTAAAATAAGGGAAATATTATACTCATCCTTCATTCTATTCATGATGCGCGGGCAATGGCTAACTAAAATTTTAAACGAATTTTCTTCACTATCCAATACAGCCAAGTCTAATCGAGCACGATTGCCTTCTAAATAATCAACACCTAAGAGCGATATTTTCTCGCCCTCTTCCGATTCAAAAATAGCAGCGGTGTTATCTAATATTTTAACACCTAAATCAAGAAGGGTTGCATCCAATTGATGATAATCCAGTTCATAATCATTATTGCCCCAGACAAAATAAACGGGTCCGATGGTTTTCAGCTTCTTGATGTTTTCTTCAATTTTCGAGAACGATACGCCTTCTTCCGCCAAATCTCCACCGATAATAACAAGCTCTGCCTTTCCCTTCACTTCATTGATGATCTTGTTGCTGATTTGTCGTTTATGAATATCCGAAATAAAAAAAATAGTGACAGTCCCAAAACTTTCGGGAAATTCTTCAAACTGCAAATGATGTTCGACAACACGATTACTCATTGCCAAACGCCACATATACAGCAGCAAGGACATACCGCCCATAAATACTATTATCAAAACAACTAACATATTGACTCCTTATTTCAAGTAAGTTGATTCCTTTTTCAATCCTTCTTACTTTAAAGTTAAAATCCTATAGACGATCATATCATAAGTTATCACTATTTTAAATTTCCAAACAAAATTCATTCTCTCACCCCTCAGAATGAAAAGAACTCCTATCCCAATATTAATATTGATGAAGGAGTTCTCGTCTGTTCCTTATTCTTCTGAGATATGTAAAATGCGGAATCCTGCTTCTTCTAATTTTTGGATAAATTTCTTCAAATTATGTGTAGGCTTAACTTTCATGACAATCCGACGAATCAATTGATCATCTTCATCGAACGTGACAAAAGAGATGATATGCTGATGATATTGATGAGCAATGTCAGAAAGCTTCGCAATTCTACCTTCTGATTCCACACATGTACAGGCAATTCGGACCCCTTTTTTCTTCATTCCAAAAGTACTCTGGAACAATTCCAATACATCATAGCGTGTTACAATGCCCAAAAACGCGTTATCTTCACTGACAAGTGCAAGTAAAGGGATATTTTTCAGCATAACCAATGTCTTTTCGAACACTTCATCTCCATGCAAGACATCTTTCTGATGAGTGACAATTTCTTTCGCTTTTGTTTGCTGCAGGAAATCATCTCGATTACCAGCAAATTTAAAATATTGTTCATATATATCTTTTTTCGTTACAATTCCGATATACTGTTCTCCATCTAACACGGGAGCACCCTTAATCTGTTGTTCTTCTAACATTCTCAACGTCGTTTCGAGCGAATCATTCATTTGAACTATGTGACACTTATGTTTCGGTATCATTATGCTTTTTACAAACATTTCTCTCTGCTCCTCTCATAAGATGTATTTAGTAAAAATGTTTACTTATTTTCATGATACAGGTTTATATCATAATTTTCTTTAAAAATGCGAAAAATTTTATGCCTTTCTTTCCACCCTGACTCGTTTTTCCACAAATCCTTACTGCGATCGACAATTTCACATCGAAGAGCATGAAATTCCTTTTCGGCCTTATCCATTTTCTTCTTTAAAATCAGCATATATCCATACGAACCGAAAACAACCATACTATATATAAATGCCTTAGGCTGATTGGTAAAGTATATGAACATATCAAAAAAAGAATATGAATATGGTTTTATAATAAAGAAATAAAGATATATGACATACAGCAAACCTAATATAAGCGTGGCAATCGTCGTCCAATGATGTTTTCTTTTCAACTCATCAAACTTCCGTTTGCGATTCACAACGTTTTGTAGCATTGTTTTTGTAGCATGATCTGTAATCTGATCATCCAACATTAAGATAGTACGGTCCATATACTCCCTCCTGACGGAACGATCGTAACGATTCTTGAGCGACCAAAACGAGCACTTTTATCGTTTTTTCTCCCTCATTTAGTTCGTTTTATATTAGGAGTATATGAACTTGTCCTGATAAACAGAATGACTTTTTTACTCTTTAATTGGAATATTCAATACTTGCCCCACAACAATTTCATTGTTGCTTAATCCATTGTATTCCTTGATGATTTGAATTCCTTCTTGCGACCCATAATAATTCATGGCAATTCGGAATACCGTTTCATTTGCTTTAACGGTATGTTGGATAACTTTGTACCCATCTTTTGTTTGAGAGCTTTCTTCTGTCGTCGTTTCAGACTCCACTGAAGTTGACACCGCTTCTGTAGTCGCTTGTTCTTCCTTCGTTACAGCTGTATTTGTCTCTTTCTCCTCAGTTATCACTTCTTTTTCAGCAGTTGTATCCGTTTCTTCTTCTTTCACTTTATCTGTCGCCGCTTCTTCTTTTACTTTGTCTGTCTCTGTTTCTTTCTTTTCCTCGTCTTTCACATTTTCTTGAGAATTTTCTTCATATTTTTCAAAGCTTTTAACTTCAGAATAACTTCCAGTCTCTTTATCTACTTTCGTCGATTCCCCATCATCCGATAAAGAGGTGTATATCGCCAGCACCGTTATAGGCAATAAGATAAAAAACAATGCCATCAATTTCACTAATGGGTATTTCATTTTCCACTTTATTTTCTGTTTCTTTTTACTATGTACTTCTTTCCTCGAAGGTAAGGATGAAGTGTTAAATGGAAGCTCTTCTTTATCTGTTGCTACATTTTCTCTTAGTTGTTCGGCTTGATCTTTATGAGATTCTTTCATATAACTCTCTCCCTTTATACTACTTTATCAATATTTTGTTTATATGTATTTTTTATAAAGACACCTAATAAAAAATCAATGATGAAATGGGCTGTAATCGTTACGAATAAATTTCCCGTGTATTCAAATAGCAGACCAATTATAAAGCTTAAAACAGTTACATTGACCAATAAAAAGGGGTTGAACATGTATCGATAGTGAACAAGTGCAAAGATGAGGCTCGCCACCCAAATATTTGAATGATGCTGAATGACCCCTCTAAACAACAGCTCTTCACTTACAGCTATAGTGATTGTTACGAAGAAAATTTGCACATAAGATAAATGGCGGAAAATCCGTTCATTTATCCCCCCATCATCAAAATAAGAATCCGGCAGCCATTTCATCAGCACCAGGTCATAAATCACTATGGCAAAACCAACACCCGCACCTAAGACGAGAATATCCCAACTATTCCAATAAAATAAATCTATAAATGCCGTCCAATTATCGAACAGAAAAAAACCGACAACGACAGCAATAACCAATACAATTACTTGTGTCAAATAAACATTCAGCAACAATAATTGATCTGACATATTTTTAATGAGTTCAGCTTGTTTATTTTTCATTTTTCTTATCAACCTCAGGCATTAGTAATGTCCTCAAAGCAATACGCCAATTTGTCGCCTTTACTTCTGTTAATAGCGCATCCTGTTCTTCCATTTTACTGTAAAACAGCTCTAGGTCATCTCCACAATTGCTGCAACAAGGACTTTGTACAGCCGCATCTTCCTCATCAAAATAACGCACAATGCCATTTCGATAGCATTCCCTTTGAAATAACCACGTATAAAAACGTTGCCATTTCCTGATTTTCTTAGCTGTTCCTTCTTGCATATGTACCGCCATTTTTTCTAACAAAATATCCAACGAATCATTTTCTTGATTCAAGAAATGCAGGACGATGCGCTCCTGCACTTCCGAAAACCCAAGTCTTCTCATACTCTCCAATGCTTGTTGTTCTGTCGGATACATGCCATATTCACTCGCTATTCCCTGCAGTAATTGCTGTAATTGCCGCTCTGTCGGAAATTCATTTTCCAATAAAAAAAGCGGTAAACTTTCATCTCCATTCATATAAAGAAGAATCGCGACACTCGGATGTCCGTCTCGCCCGGCACGCCCCACTTCTTGTACGTATACTTCCATACTTGTCGGCATATGAAAATGAATGACAAACCGGACGTTTTCTTTATTGATCCCCATTCCAAAAGCACTGGTCGCACAAATGATCTGAAGCTGGTTTTGTAAAAATTGCTGTTGAATTAAAATGCGTTGCTCTTGGTCCATTCCGGCATGGTACAAGCCCACTCCGGCTACACCCGCTTGACGGAGCACTTCACACATCGTTTCAGCTGCTTTTTTGCTCAGAAAATAAATAATGCCTGGCTTCTTTAATTTCGACACTAATTCGATTAACCGAGCCTCTTTATCTTCATAGCTCGAAAAAGTTTCGGTAAAAAAAGCGATATTGCTTCGATTCACAGATGTGATAATTTCTGAGCAATCCTCTATTTGTAAGAAACGCTTTATATCCCGGCGAACATCTTCTGTAGCTGTCGCAGTCAATGCGAGTGTCAATGGATTATGCAATTGTGCTCGAATTTGACCTAATTGTAAATAATTCGGTCGGAAATCATAGCCCCATTGAGAAATACAATGTGCTTCATCCACCACAAATAATCCAATATCCAATCTCTTGAGCGCTTCTAAAATAAAAGGAGCTGTCAACATTTCGGGAGACAGAAAAATGAACATATATGTATGAAGCTGACGCAATGCGGCCATTTTTTCTCGATAGCTTAAAAAAGAATTTAATGCAACAACTCTCTTCTCACCATTCAGTTTGAGTTGTTCTACTTGATCTTGCATCAAAGAAACAAGCGGAGAAATAATGACTGTTGGCTTATTGAGCAAATAAGTGGGCAATTGATAACAAACAGATTTGCCTGTCCCCGTCGCTAGCATGGCTAATGTATGCTTTCCTTCAAGAACAGACGTAATGACTTCTTTTTGTCCCGTACGGAAGGATGAATATCCAAAGTATTTATACAACGATTGCTCTAGCTTCATTAGCGCATACCTCCTTTAGCAAGTGCAAGGCGAATTTGAAAATAACTGACCTCCTCTTGCAATGATTCTTTGATGAATTTCAATTGCTTGGTGTTCACTTGTGACACGATGTTTATAATCTTAGCGAACAATTCATCATTTAGAAAAGGAGAAATATCAAAATCAGGGTGGTGAATGGCAATTTCGACAAAATGATCTTCAATAGTGCTTCTTTTCAGGTTTCTTACACGTGCTATTTCCTCCAAATCCAACCCGTTTGTGTAGTACTCCAATGTAGCCAAGCTGCTTTGAGTGACAGGGGAATGGCATTGTTCAAATAAATCATTTCCGATGTATGCAAGTAATTTATTTGCGTCTCTTTGTTCCCTCGCCGTCGTTAACACGAAATGTAACGTATCTAGAAATGAAAAATAAATCTCATATTCATCGGTCTCGAAAGCTTCGGCTAGTTGTTTATTGCTGAGCCCGATTCGTTCATATCCCGATAACTTGGAAACAAAAATATCAGCTTGTCGATCAGGTAACTGCTCCAGTATAGCCGAAAGCTCGTCAAAAAGATGGGTAGACAGTATACGGACATTTCCACTTCTTGAGAGAAATTGCTTCACCCACTGCTGAGTCGTGACATTCCGTTGAATGGTATAATACTTTTGATTCCCGTTGATAGCATTAGATAAAACTTGAAATAGCAATGAAAACCGTCTCCAAAACGGACCGGCAATCATATGATATTGAAAACCGCTCAAATGGATTGGCAAAGGTTTTTCCAGTAAATACTGCTGAACTGTCAATTGACCTTTATTCGTTAACGTATATGTACCTTTATCCGCATCCCTTATTTCGATAAATCGACACATTTCAAAATACAGCATCATTTGATGCATTTGTTCTCTCGTTAATGCTGGAAGTGTACGGAAATAATGTGATATACCAAATAAATGGCTGTCCTGAATTGGTTGTGATGATTTTTTTCCTTTTAGTATGTGGAAAACAGAATAAATTGTTCTTTCACCATTCATTTTTACCAGACAGTGCAAAACAATCGCCTCTAAATACGAACGTAACATAGTATGATCACAGTCCTAAGCTTACTCATTTTCTACTCCCTATTTTATCAGAATTTATCATATTTTGGTGAAAAACATTTGATAAAGTCGTAGCACTTACTGATTATTGAGTATACACATTATTTGTTTGTTCACATTATTTATACAACAAGCGGAAATGACTGTTATGATAATAATTATCACTGCAAATACTATTGAAAAGATGATGATTGACATATACAATAAATCTAGATACATTTTTACACTCGAGTAAAAAAATTGTTAGGACATAATAACAAGGGGGCCTTTAACATGGCAAAGTACACAATTGTTGACAAAGATACTTGTATCGCTTGCGGTGCATGTGGTGCAGCAGCACCAGATATTTACGATTACGATGATGAAGGCATTGCATTCGTAATCCTTGATGACAACCAAGGAACAGTTGAAATTCCTGAAGTATTAGAAGATGACATGATGGATGCAATGGAAGGTTGTCCAACAGAATCTATTAAAGTAGCTGACGAACCATTCGATGGTGACGCATTAAAATTTGAATAGACATCCAGCGCGCCTCGTTTAGTGTTGGAGCTAGACGGCGATGACGCTTCATTATAGTGATCACCAATACGGTAAAAAAAGAAAGCACGGCTTTGTCGCGCTTTCTTTTTTTATCTATTATGAACGGGGTCCTCAAGAAAAGCGCACCCCCGTCAGCGACTTATGGGGCTCTCAGACTGAGAGTCACAACGACATTGTTACAGGAACGTGACGGCTTTTCTTCGTTGACCTATCGTTATCGTACGGAAGTTGACGAAGTATACTAGGCGCTGGAGCTAGACAGCTTTCAACCAAAAACAAAAAACCATTACATTTGCCGTAATGGTTTTTTGTTCATAACTATTTATGCTCTTTCTAATGTAGTCGGTGTTACTTTTTCTATCCAAACTTTCAACTTACCGAATAGAAGAATGAAAACACCTGTAATTAGAACCCCTTTTATAATATTAAACGGTAGGATTGCAGCTGTTACGAATTTAATCGCTTCACCAGTGGACATCGCACTCCATCCCCCAAATGCCGTATATGCAGGTAAAAACACAAAATAATTCATCACCGCCATAATAATTGCCATTGCAACCGTTGCCGTCACTAATCCGAATAGCAATCCTGTTTTCGTGGTAAACTTCTTATACACAAAATAGGCCGGTAAAACAAAAGCAATGCCTGCAACAAAGTTAGCAGCATGGCCGATCGGCAATCCGACTTCACTACCTGTCATCGCATAATCCAAAACGTTTTTCAACAATTCTACAGTGACCCCTGCAAGCGGACCGAAAATAATGGCTGCAATTAAAGCCGGAATATCACTAAAATCAACGTTCAGAAAGGTAGGAAACCCGGGAAAAGGAAAATTAAGTAACATCAAAATATAAGAAATACTCCCGAACATCCCAATTGCCACAAACTTTTTGATACTTTTACTCTTCATAATAACTCTCTCCTTCTTTTCTGATCTCCTTCACGAAAAGAGGATAGGCTCAAACAATCGGCAATCATAATAAAACCCTTTAGTAAATTTACTAAAGGGAAAATTAATCAAGGCCAAATAAACATTCTACTATATTTATAATTTAATATAAATATAGTTTTGAACGTTCGAACCTCCACCTTCTCCCATCCAGACTGTACTGTCGGCTTTGGAATCTCACCAAATCAGCTACAAATTCTCATCCATGTAAGAATTCTAAGCTCGCGGGCTTAGAAGAGTCATCTTCAACACCGCCGGTCGGGAATTTCACCCTGCCCCGAAAGTAGATCGTAATTAAATTTTTATAACTTCACCTTGTATTATAACAAAAAGTATTTTTTGTGTGAAGTCTTTAATGACAGTATACAGTTTTCTTCTATGAAGTATCCATTAAAACGCTTACATAGTTTTGGTAAATTGACAGTTACCATTTTGTTTTGTAGAATTAACGTGAATTTAATAAAAATTTAAAATTTTTCAATTTTAATTAGGATGGTGTTTTCGGTGTACAAAATTTTAGTCGCTGATGCTATTAAGCCTGAGGGATTAACTCCTCTTCTTAACGCTTCTGGAATTGAATTAATTCAAGAAACAGTTGAAGAAGCAGCTGACAAGCTTAACGAAGTTGATGCAATACTAGTAAGAAGTGCCACAAAAGTTACAGAAGAATTAATGGAAAAAATGCCGAATCTAAAGATTATCGCACGCGCAGGTGTAGGTGTGGATAACGTAGAAATACCGGCTGCAACTAAACGCGGTATTGTAGTTGTCAATGCACCTGATGGTAATACTATTTCTACAGCTGAACATACTTTCGCTATGATGGCTTCTTTAATGAGACATATTCCACAAGCTCATTCTTCGTTAAAAGGTGGAGAGTGGAAACGTAATTCTTTCTCAGGAACAGAACTAAATGGAAAAACTTTAGGTATCGTTGGAATGGGACGTATTGGTGCAGAATTAACCAAACGTGCTAAAGCATTCGGTATGAACGTCATTGCCTATGATCCATTTTTAACTGCTGAACGCGCTAAAAAAATGAATATCCTTTCGCTACCAATCGATGAACTTGTTGCCCAAGCAGATATTATTACAGTTCATACACCATTAACAAAAGAAACAAAAGGTTTACTTAACAAAGAACGCTTATTGAAAGCGAAAAAGGGTGTATATGTTCTAAACTGCGCGCGCGGAGGCATCATCGATGAAGATGATTTATATGAATGCATCTTGAATGGACACGTTGCTGGAGCAGCTTTAGACGTATTTGTCGAAGAACCTGCTATACACAACAAATTATTGGAATTGGACCAAGTGATTGTTACTCCACATTTAGGTGCTTCCACTAAAGAGGCGCAATTAAATGTTGCTACTCAAGTAGCTCACGAGGTATTGACATACTTAAATGGAAATCCAGTATCAAACTCTATCAATCTACCAGCGATTTCCAAAGAAGTATTCGAAAAAATCCAACCATTCTACGTTCTATCTAAGCAGTTAGGTAAACTAGCTTCTCAATATATGCAAGAAGGCGTACATGAAGTTTCTGTTACATACGCTGGAAATGTTCTTGATTTCGAAAGTAGCTTATTAACGAAAAGTTTATTATCCGGATTCTTCAATGAACGAATCAGCACAAATGTGAATGATGTTAACGCAATGTTAATTGCTAAAGAACGTGATATCACAATCGGTGAAAAAGTATCTCAAGACACTCTTGGATACAGCAATTTAATTACATTAACAGTTAAAGGCGCTAACCGTCAATTAGTTGTTAAAGGAACATATATCGAAAACTATGGTTCCCGTGTAGTCGAACTAAATGGTTATGATGTTGATGTCCTACCTGAAGGTAATCTATTATTCATTCAGCATACAGACCGTCCTGGTGTAATCGGACGAGTAGGTAACATTCTTGGTGAAAATAATGTCAATATCGCTACAATGCAAGTAGGCCGTAAAAATGTAGGTGGAGAAGCAGTAATGATTCTTTCTCTTGATAAAGCACTTTGCGATGATGTATATAACAAATTATTAGCGCTTGAGGATATCACTTTTATGGACCGTATTTCTTTATAAGAATTGAAGATAGGAATAAGTATTCCATTTTCCTAATAAATGAAGAAAAGATTGAGCACTTTGCTCAATCTCTTCTTTTTCATCATATGTATGTTCTTTCTTCGGATAAGGCTTACTTCGAACACAATCACCAACATCTCGTCTGGTGTCATCAATCTTCGTTTAAGCAAAAATATTTAAATATGAATGCCATCAACTACCTCACTAACTTAAACAGCATACATAAAAATATGCAGCTATTTATTTTCGAGAAGGCAGAGCAGATATCGAACGTCCTACTTGACGATTGTCCGGTTCAATTTCCTCAATCACAAGTAACGGATTAATCGCATTTTCCTTCGATACAGACCAATTATGATGATGCACTTCGAAATGCAAATGAACACCTGTAGAGCGACCAGTATTCCCCATTTTCCCAATAACCTGCCCTTGCTTAATTGCCTGTCCTTCATTAACCAATCTTTCATCTAAATGGGCATAAACCGTTTCAAATCCATCATTCGGATGTTGAATAAAAACCACATGTCCATACGAATCAGAGTAATATGATTTACTGACAACTCCATCACTGACAGCTATTATTTCCGACCTTAAATATCCCGCAATATCAATTCCTTTATGAGCACCACCTCTGGTACCGAAGTAATCACTGACAATCCCTTCCGCTGGACAAATCCAATTATTTGGTACGCTATTTTCATTTAGATCAGCCGCCTTACTGTTCGTACCTCCAATAAACATTAACCCAATACACAAGGCAATAATTAAAACAATTAAAAACCTTTTGCCGTAATCCAGCATTATACTACCTCCCATGTCGTTGCTCTTCCACATTGTATGAATGCTTGTCCCTGTGTAGAACGTAAATGCTGCATAAAAGAAACTCTATTCAACAAGTATTGTTCTTTTCAGTTGATTATTTTACGCTTATTTTTGAGACTTCACCTTCTTAACATTAGCGAGAATGGAAAATGTTGTACACTACAAAATTCATTCACACCTCCCTAGATTACACTTTCTCCCCCAAAATATACAAAGTTATTTATTATATAAACTTCCCTCTTTTAAGTTGCCATATGGATATCAGTCACCAATCCTTTTGCCAACCCATACACACTATTGGTTCATCGGCAACAAAGTTTACAAAAATAATCTATATAAAAAGACTATCCGCATAACTAGATAGTCTAAACATAAAACATATAAAATTATTAGTTTATTCTAACCCTTCAGTACTTGATAATTTCCGTTTCCCATGTAACAAGATTTTTCGCCATAATTGGACATTCACATCAAGTTTTGCGGAATTTTGCATGTAAATGTTGTACCTTCGTTCACTTTACTTACAACAGTAATTTCCCCATGATGTGCCTTCACGATATTTTGTACAATTGCCAACCCAAGACCTGTACCCGATTGACCTCGTGTTCTCGCTTTATCCGCCTTATAAAAACGATCAAAGACATACGGTAAATCTTCTTGAGCAATACCACAGCCAGTGTCTTTCACTTGAATCACCAATTGATTGTCCAAACTGATAAATTGGATAACCGTTATACTACCTCCCGAAGGCGTGTGCCGCATAGCATTATCAATTAAATTGGTTAATACTTGCTCTATTCGATCAGGATCCAAATTCCATTCTAGCTCTTCATCTTCAATTTGCGTTATAATAGTGATATTTTTCTCTCTAGCCAACGCAGAGAATTTTGAAGTAATTCTAAATAAATAGTTTTTAGTATTGACTTTTTCACAATTTAAAGAAAGATGACCCGCTTCCATACGCGCTAAATCCAATAACTCATTCACAAGCCTTCCCATACGAAGTGATTCATCATAAATAATTTTTGCCATTTCCTTTTTCTCTTCTTCTGTCTCTGCAACATCATCAATAATGACTTCGCTGTAGCCTTGCAACATACTAATCGGCGTTCTTAATTCATGAGACACGTTAGCAATGAAGTCATTTTTCATTTTTTCTAACTTTCTGGTTTCCGTCATATCACGCAAAACCGCTACCGCACCGCGAATATTCTCATTGTTATATAAAGGACTGACAATAACAGCCCAGTAATAAGCCCCTATTTGAATTTCACCAATTTGTTCTTGCTCCATTTCTACTGATAACTGAAATAAATTCATCAGCTCTGGAGGGGCTTCCTGTCCATCATCCTCTTTCTCCATCTGGTACCATTTCTGAAGAAATCTTTCCGCTGGTGGATTTGTAGCCAAAATGGAGCCATCAATATTAATCGTAATTACACCATCAGCCATACTACTTAAAATGCTTGCTAAATTTTCCTTTTCTTGACTTAGAGCATTCATATTGAATTGCAGCTGTCTGCCCATTTGATTAAACGCTGCACCCAATTCACCAATTTCATCATTTGACGGTGTCGGCACTTTTGTATCAAACTTGCCTCTAGCCACTTCAAAAACAGCTTCACGCATCTTTCTCAATGGTGCTGTAATACGTGACGATAAGAAAAAGGCAAAAATAGTCGTTAATACAATCGCTACACCAGCCGACAATAAAATTAATTTTGTCGTTGACCGAACGGCTTCATTCATCGTATCTAATGACTGAAAAACAAAGACTGACCCTTCACTATACTTTTCCACATCTAAAGGAACACCCACAATCAAGACAGTCGTTTCCTTCAAATCATCCGAATTTAATTGAAGCTTCATTTCTTGCTCTGTCGATTGCCGATCATGAAGAACTTTATACAATTCTTCATCTTTTTTAATGGCTTCGAATAGAACCTGAAACTGCTCATCAGATGCACTAGGATAAAAAATTTTATCTTCTCCCTGAACAATCATAATCTTGGTAGATTGCCCCAGGAGTTGCGAAGATATTTCTAAGGTATAGTCAGGATTTTCATGATCCTCAAGAATCTGCACAATCCGATTTGCCGTATTCAACAAGTCATCTTCAACTGATTGAACATGAAAATTCTCGAAAAACTCCACTAAAAGCACCGTTAAAATAAGCAAAACAAAGGACACTAACAATAGAATCGTAGACCAAAGCTTCCCAACGACGCTCCTTAGAAATATCATTAGTCGTTCACAACCTCGAATTTATATCCAACACCCCATACTGTAACAATCATTTTTGCCGCTTCTTCAGAAACTCTATTTAATTTTTCTCTGAGACGCTTAACGTGCGTATCTACCGTACGCAAGTCTCCAAAAAATTCATAATGCCATACTTCTTTTAACAATTGTTCTCGATCAAATACTTTGTCTGGTGCTTTTGCAAGAAAGTACAATAGTTCGTACTCTTTCGGAGTTAAAGATACTTCTTTTCCATCAGCTGTAACTCTATGTGCATCATTATCAATCGTTAAATGTTGCAATACAATTACATCTTTTGTTGTTGTATCCGTTTGAATATAACTTGTCTTAGAAGAACGACGCAAAAGGGCCTTTACGCGCAATACCACTTCACGCGGACTGAAAGGTTTGACAATGTAATCGTCCGTACCTACTTCAAAGCCTTGAACACGGTTAATTTCTTCACCTTTAGCCGTTAACATAATGACAGGCGTTGATTTATGCTCTCTTAATTCACGACATACTTCTATACCATCTTTACCTGGCATCATAATATCAAGCAAAATCAAATCATAATCGTTCTCAACCGCTTTCAAAATAGCCTCATTTCCGTCTTGTGCCTCATCAATAATATAGTCTTCTCTCTCAAGATACATTTTCAGTAATCGACGAATGCGTTCTTCATCATCCACAATTAAAATTCTAATTTCATTCTCCATCTTATTTCCTCCCCGTTTGTAGAACTCACAAAATGATGTCCGTTCAAAATACTTGCCTTTTCACAAATATGTAGATTACTAACGTGAAATAATATGATTCCAACTATCATTATATATAAAAATAAGCAAAAGCGAAATAACCTTTGCTAGATAAAATGGGTAAAATGAACGAAATCCGCAAATTCCCCATGTTATTTATCCATTTTTATACTTATTTTAGAAAACCTTTGCTGGTTAGCAGAGGTTTTCTAAACGATTTATGCATAAGAATGTAATCCAGCTATCACCAAGTTGACAAAAATCAAGTTGAACATAATAATGGCAAAACCTATCACAGCTAACCAAGCAGATTTTTCTCCATGCCAACCTTTTGATAACCGCAAATGAAGAAAGGCTGCATAAAACAACCATGTAATAAGAGCCCATACTTCTTTCGGATCCCAACCCCAAAATCTCGTCCAGGCAATTTGCGCCCAAATCATGGCAAAAATCAAGGCACCTAATGTAAATACCGGAAAACCTACTAATACAGAACGGTACCCGATTTCATCAACCAAATTCACATTCACATTTCGAACTAACGGCTGTAAAACATGGCTAATACGCTTACGAAAAATGAGACGAAGTAAAACATACAAGAGCGACCCCATCAAAAAGGACCAAATAACGGTATTTGTTTTCACAGCATCTATGTTATCCGGAAGTTCCACAAATGGGTCTATTGCATTAACAGTTGTTGCTACCCCTTCATATGGACCAACAATCGGTGGAAGATGATACACTGCTTCTGATTCAACACCATTTGTATCCACCCAATCAAATTTCGCTTCATATCCGGCTATCGAAAAGGCGCTTGTGGTCAAAATAAATCCGCCTGTCACGATTAAGCAATAAATAACAGCTTCCAACCAAAAATTCTTTTTGTTTTTGAGTGAGTGGTCCGCTACTTTTAGCAAGTAAATCAAACCGGTCACGAAACTAATCGCCAAAATGGCTTGTCCTGCAGCAGCAGTTGTCACATGAATCTGCAACCAATGGCTTTGTAAAGATGGTACAAGCGGTGTAATGTCACGCGTAAACATAGCTGCATAAGCAATAATTAAGAGAGCAATGGTCAAAGTGAACACACCTAATGTATTTAATCGATATATAAAGAAAATCACAATAAAAGCCGCTACAAGCATCATGCCGAAAAACGTCGTAAATTCAAATAAATTGCTGACAGGTGCATGTCCTGCAGCTATCCAACGTGTAATGAAATAACCTAGTTGAGACAAGAAGCCGACTATTGTTAACGATATAGCGATAGTCGCTGTCTTAGTTAATTTTTTACCTTCGCTTTTCTTTTGTTTTATAGCTCCCGCAAAGACGAATGTAGCCAGCAAATAAAGAAGAAAGGAAGCAAACAATAAATTACCACTAAGTTCAGCCATTCTTCATACCCCCTATTGTGAAGAGTTTTCCTTTTCTATTCGGTCTTCCGGCTCATTCAGACCAGTGCCATCAAGAATCTTCTCTATTTCCTTCTTTAAACCATACCAATTCTTATTCGTATGGGCTGCGAATAAATATTCATGCCCATTGTTTCGAATCCATATACGACGATGATTCCAATATGCACCTTGAATGACACCGACCATAAAGATAATGCCGCCGAGCACTAAAACAGGAAGTGTCAAATCCTTCCTAACAGTCAAAGCTGTTGCATTCCTCGTCTCCACCCCATCAAATGACATTTTATATGTATTATTATCCGCTGCTTCAATAGTCGTTAAAATGGCCACAAAGCTTATTTCACCATCCGGTTTTTCAGGAGAGATCATCTTAAAGACAAATGCCGGATTATTCGGCACGGATGAGGCCGTTACAGGTTCCCCATTTTCATCCATTTTGAAATCCGGTAAATACTTCAACAAATTTACTGTATACCCGTTGCCTAAATCATACGTTTCCTCTGGATTAGACAAATCGATTGTAATCGTTCCCAATTGTGTGCCCTTTTCTTTATTCGTTAAATGGAAAGACATCTTGCTGTACTCATTCAATTTATAATCCGTTTGATAAAAGGCGAAATTTTCAAACTTCAAAGGTTGGTTGACTTTAATAATCTGTTGCTTCACTTCTTCTAATTCGGGTTCCTCTCCCGGTAAAGCATCCTCTTTGACCCGGTATAAAACAGCTTCCGTTGCAAAATTCTTCGGTATCATTCCGCTTCTTTCTTCGAGTGCATCTGCGAATACTTCCTCTTCCTGCCCCTGTTCATACACTTCCATCGTGAAAGCTTTATTCTCCAAATAAAATTCACCATCTGTTCCGGGAATGACTTTCCTTTCGCCTTCACGAAGCCAGAGTGCTTCATCCACATACATGCCGGGAACAGAACGCATTAAACACCCAATCAAAAAAATGATCAAACCGATATGATTTACATAAGGACCCCATCTGGAAAAGCGGTTTTTCTCTGCTAAAAGACTTCCATTCACTTCTCTGACTCTATATTTCTTCTCTATCAACCTTTTTTTGATAGCTTCAAAGTCAATTATTTCACTTTCCATTTTCGTTACACCGTAGATTCTTTGGCGCTGCAAAAATCCTTCATGCCGATCGACTCTTTGTGTTTTTAGCGCTCGATATAACGGAACAAACCTGTCTAAACTACAAATGACCAATGAAACACCGATTGAAGCCACCAATAATTTATACCACAAAGAATCATACAAATTATGAAAACCTAGAAGATAAAAAATCTTCCCGAAAACACCATACTCATCCTCATAATAATCACTAGCAAGAACCGTAGGCGGAATATACATCTCCTGTGGAAAAATCGTTCCTAATGACGAGGCAATCAGTGTAACCACTATGAGCCAGACTCCAACCTTTACAGAAGAAAAGAAATTCCAAATCTTATCAACAACCGTTCGATGATACGTTTGCGAACGGCGAGCTGTCCCTTCATATCGCATATCAACTAGTTGATGATCTTTTACACTTTCCTCCATCACTCTCCCACAAGACTCACATAAAATGGTTCCATGCGGATTTACATGACCACATTCACACTTCACTTCATTCATGTCTATATCTCCCCAATGCCTATGGTTTAATTGATTCCATATGTTGTTGAATCATTTGTTCAGTTAGACCTTGTTCAATGATATCCACAATGTTACCTTCTTGATCGATCAAGAAGGTAACTGGCAGCTTGAACACATCATACACCGTTTCAACCGCACGACCATTGTCCAATAAAATGGGAAAATCCAAACCATATTGTTCAGCAAATTTTTGCGCAACAAGCTTTGATTCGCCTACGTTTACTGCCAGTATTTGCACCCCTTGATCCCGATAAACGGCATATTGGTTATTCATGGCCGGCATCTCTGTCGTACAAGGCTTACACCAAGTTCCCCAAAAGTTCAGAAACACACCTTGCCCTTTATAATCGGAAAGTTTATGCTGCTCACCTTGTAAATCTGTTAACACAAAATCAGGCGCTTCTTGATTTATGGAAACTGCTTTTTGATCCTTCGTAAAATTTGCATAAACCGTAAAAGCAAGTGCAATCCCTAATATGGCAAGTATAGACGATCGTAAAATGAGCCTACGTCTCTTTTTTTCCAACGCCATCCCCCATTTACTATTTCTTACCATTATACCATTTAACAACATAGGCACATTGCAAATAAGTTTGAAGGTTGTGTGAAATATCTTTTACTTACGACGAATTTTTGTAGCTAATACGCGCAATTGCTTCACTTCATGAGGCGTCAACTCACGCGCATCCCCTGTACGTAAGCCTTTCAATGTTAAAAAGCCGTATTGTTCACGCTTTAACTTGATGACAGGATGTCCAATAGCATCGAACATTCTTCGTACTTGTCTGTTTCTTCCTTCATGAATGCCGATTTGGATGATAGCTGTATTTTTCTTTTTATCAACCGATATAACCTTGACATTCGCCGGTGCTGTCATGCCATCCTCCAGCTTGATACCGTATTGTAGCTTTTTCAATTGTTCTCGGAAAGGAATACCTTTTACTTTTGCCACATATATCTTTTCCACTTCATTTTTCGGATGCATTAATTGATTGGCAAACTCACCATCATTCGTCAATAAAAGCAAACCTGACGTATCATAATCGAGTCGTCCAATCGGATAAATTCTTTCTGGAATTTCCGCAAAGAAATCCGTCACTACTTTACGATTCTTATCATCACTTACAGCTGAAATAACCCCTCGTGGTTTATTTAGCATATAATATACAGGTGCTTCACTTTGCAATGGGACACCATTCACTTCCACTTTATCATTTGGCCCTACTTTTGTTCCTAATGTATTTACCACTTTCCCATTAACCGTTACTCTTCCATCTACAATTAACTCTTCGGCTTTTCTTCTCGAAGCCACTCCAGAGTGCGCTATTACTTTTTGTAATCTTTCCATTATTTCCCACCTCTACATATTACTTCCTGTTGTAAAAATAAACAAGCAAAATATTATTATGTCATATTCTGCTCCAAATGCAAAAACAAACTTCTTACGACTCTAATAAACAGAATATTATACACATTATATCCCTTTTCATTGCTAGTTTACATTCATTTCTCCGAAACATGCGAAAGAAGGGAGACTTTTACAAAAGCGCTGCCCTTCTCCTAATAACCAAATATGAAAATCACCACGCAAATAGCCGCGATTAATCCGACTAAATCAGCTAACAAACCTACCTTAAGTGCATCACCCATTTTCTTGATTCCCACAGCTCCGAAGTAAACCGTTAAAACGTAGAATGTTGTATCTGTACTTCCTTGAATGGTAGAAGCCAACCTACCGATTAAGGAATCTGGTCCGTGTGTAGCAATTAGATCACTTGTCATACCTAGTGCGGCATTCCCGGAAATCGGTCTGATAATTGCCAACGGAACAATTTCCGACGGTACACCCGCCATTGCCAACAAAGGTTTAATCAGGCCAACAAAAGCATCCATAGCCCCAGATGCCCGAAAAACAGCAATTGCTACAAGCATTCCGACTAAATAGGGAATAATTGAAAAAGAGATGGTGATTCCCTCTTTCCCCCCTTCCACAAAACTCTCATACGTCGGAATTTTTTTATACATTCCATAAAGCAGTATGCTGCCGATTAGCATCGGTAAAATCCATGCTGAAAGATTGGTAAGCATTTGCAAAACTAATCCCTCCCATTCCGCTTCCTACGATAGTAGAAATATCGATCCAACAGAATACCTCCCGCCATCGAAATAATAGTGGCCAAAATGGTCGGCAGTACAATATCTGTCGGATTGGCTGAGCCATTTGTAATCCTGATTGCGATTACCGTAGTCGGAATGAGTGTGATACATGAAGTATTAAGAGCCAAAAAGGTAATCATCGACCGACTTGCTTCATTCTTCCCGCCATTAAGTATTTTCAATTGCTCCATCGCTTTAATGCCTAGAGGCGTTGCTGCATTTCCTAAACCGAATGTATTTGCCATCATATTTGATAAAATGTAGCCCAGCGCCGGATGATCCTTCGGTATATCTGGAAATAACCTTGAGACAATCGGCATAAACAAGATGGAGAGCTTCTTTAACAAGCCCGAGTCTTCCGCAATTTTCATTAATCCTAACCAAAAAACAAGAACACTCATCAAACCGAAGCAAATTGTGACAGCATCCGTTGCCGCTTTAAAAAGAGCCGCATTCACTTCATCAACTTTCCCGTTGATGATCGCAAAAACAAAACCGACAATCATCATTCCCACCCATAAGTAATTAACCATCTTGATGCAACCCTATAATCATTAGAAATAAGGTGGACCAACTGGATATGAAACTTATTTTCTGTTCAGCAGTTGCTCCATAATGAATATTTCGTGTTCCGATAATCTCCTCACCTAGCTTAATGTAGGCTTTGCCAACAATTTCGGGCGTATTTCCTCGTTTGGACCAATCAGATTGAGGTTTCAATAATTTCAAATCAATACTCAGTTCTGCACTTTCCTCTTTTGTTAACGGATAAACAAAAGGCTCTTTGATATTGACCTTGTTTTTATAAAATGAATGTTTCACCTTCTTCAGCTTGCCTTCCTTTAAGACGGTTGTTAACGTATATTCATCAAAAGCTGCATTAAATAAAGACATATGATCATTCCAGTCGTCTCCTGCATTTAATGTCACAGCAATCAAGGCCAATCCATCCTTTTCAGCGGTCGATACGAGTGTTCTACGAGCTAGCTTCGTAAAGCCCGTTTTTCCCCCTGTCGAATACTTATATAATTTCAACATTTTATTTTTATTGCGCCACACGTAATTCCATGATTCATTAGGATTTGGCGTTTCATATTCCTTCGTACTTGAAATTTTGGCAAATGTACTGTTGTTCATGGCGTAACGTGTCAATAAAGCCATATCATAAGCTGTTGAGTAATGATTTTCCGTATTATCTAACCCATGTGGATTAGTAAAAGATGTATTCTTCATACCAATTTCTTCTGCTTTCTGATTCATCAGCATCACAAAGCCTTCTAAGCTACCTCCTACATGCTCCGCTATCGCGACTGCGGCATCATTTCCCGAACGCAGCATTAAGCCATACACAAGTGCTTCAAGCTTCATTTTTTGACCATTTTCTAAATACAATGAAGAACCTTCTGTTCCAAAGGCACGATTGCTTACCGTAACCGTTTCATCAAGCTTTCCTGATTCTACCGCCAAAATAGCCGTCATAATTTTAGTAATGCTGGCGATCCTTTTCTTTTCATGAGCGTCTTTATCGAATAATACCCTTCCACTCTCTTGCTCCATTAATACAGCATTAGCTGCACTTACCGTAAGGTCTTCTATCGCTTGCGCCCGTATTTGTCCTGGTAAAAATATCGTAAAAAGTAGTGTGCATGTTACCATCATGATGATGATTTTTTTTACTTGCATGGAGCGTCTCATCCTTTACCTGTTTTGTACAAGTTTATGCAAAAGGACAAGTGTTATGACAAAAAACAAGAAAACGCCAGCATCCATTCAGTAACGCCAAGACTAGGATTTCAACATATGTATGTAACGTTACAAAAAGTAACAGATTGACCATATCTAACCGAAATAAATAATAAAGAACAATAAAAAACCACTTGAATAGTGGCTTTTTATTCAGGAAGGCTTCCATTGCAGTTTATGCACTTGTTGGAACCGTTTCTCGACCGCCGGCCAATTCACAACGTTCCACCATTTGTCCACATACTCCTCCCGCTTATTTTTATACTGCAAGTAATACGCGTGTTCCCAAACGTCCAAAACCAACAGAGGTATGGTATCCCATTGTGTAAGATTATTGTGTTTTTCACTTTGTAAAATTTCCAATCGTCTTGCACGCGGTACCCAAACAAGCAGAGCCCATCCTCCACCTTCTACTTTTTTGGCAGCTTCAGAAAAATGATTTTTAAACCCTGTAAAACTGCCGAAATCTTTTATTATTTGATAAAGGAGAGGTCCGCGTGGTTCGCCGCCTCCTTTAGGACTCATTATTTCCCAAAAAAGCGTATGCAAATAATGCCCCGAACCATTAAAAGACGCTTCACGCTCCCAATGCTTGATTAAGGAAAAATCATTTTTATCGCGTGCCTCTTTCATCTTATCCTCGGCTTTATTCAGACCATCTACATATGATTTATGATGCCGATCATGATGTAGCTTCATAATTTCAGTTGATATATACGGTTCAAGAGCGTTATAAGCATATGGCAGTGGCGGTAACGTATGTTGGCCGATTGGAACAAATAATTGTCTAGTTTCATTTTCAAATCCGACATCTCCAGCAAGTAAATCATTCATTTCTTGCGCCAGCGTTTGTAGGCTGACAATGTCACGCTCTGTAATTTCTTCTTCCTTTATGCCGTTTAGAAATAGCTCAATTTTCTTAATGCCAGCTGTTAACTCCTCATTATCAAATCTTTTACTCAATGTATAGTCTTTAATCTGTACAAGCCAATCTTTCACTTCCGATAAGTAATTTTTCCAATCATTCAACTCCATCAACCTCCCTCTTCACTGTATGTGAATGGGGCTTGGGTGTTGAATATATTCTGAAACTTACAGTTCGTCAATGAAAAAGAAGCTATTCCAAAGATCATTCTTTCAAAATAGCTTCTTTTTCAAAAAATATGCAATTGTATTCGACAGAAAAGATTCCCTGCCAATAATCATTGTTTTATTTAGATTGAAGCATTTTCGTACGATAATCTGTTTCGTAGTATTCCAAGTCTTCTCTTAATCTTTGGAAGCCACCTTCTAAGCTTTTTATTAATCCAGCTAATGATTGCGGCACTTCTTGATGGAATTTAATCGAATTTTTTCCAGTGTAAGCTGAACGACTATCCTCATACCAAGCATCATTTTTTGGCGAGAAGAACTCATTTACGCATTGATGATAAATTCTGTACAATGTTTTTTCTGCTGCCCCTTTATGAAAGGATTCATTACTTAAGATGATTCTACACGCTTCATATCCTTCAGCACTATACACTTCTAATCTACGCAAATTGGATAACAGACTTTTATAATAGCGCTCATCACCCGCTTGTTCAGCCTGCATACTTGCAAGCGTATTATTATTTACATAATGCTCCAATTCATTCATTGTACTTTCTAAAAATTTATTTACTTCTTCAAGTTGCGTTTTAATAATGCTGTTACCCAAATTCATTCTCCTCCAATTCCATTATCACTATAATTATCGTTTAAGCACCGAGATGGTAGCTTCGTTCTCTTTGTAAAGTTTGAAAAATCTTCTCTACTTCATTATAATCCACATTTTCAAAATACTCAGCAAACTCAACTTGCGAGCTAATATAAATTCGTTTTCTCCTTTTATTTTCCCTGTTATGCAGCAAACAAAGAAGAGCCACTATATCCTTTAAGCATATCTCCCTATCCTCTACTGTAAATAACGGATTTGTCGCATAAGGGCCATCAAGGTTTTCTTCAAAATAACGTAAATACAGTACATACACCGTGTGTTCCTTACCACCCTCAACAAAAGTCACTTTCGATCGATTAAAGTAATCCTCCGATGTGTTTGGCTTTTCTTTCACCAATTCATATCCACTACATTCCTTCAGAATCAAATAAATCCCCCCAAATATCTCATTACTTTGTTGGATTAAGAAAAAGGAAAAATAGCACACATAAGTCGTTTAATAAGTTAAATATTAACACAATTCAATCAATGTTGAAATTCCCATTCTTACACTTCACTAAAAAAGCAAGAAATTTCGGCGTAATCATGCCTAAATGTTGATTGCACCGATCCCTCGCCTCGCCCCACCCTTTTCCATTCAAAAAAGGCATATTAATATCAAATGAAGTTTGATATTAATATGCCTCCATCACTTACTTAATTCGGCAACCCAAAAAATAAATCCGCTTCTCCTTGTTCCATTCCATCATCATCTGTTTCTTCCAATGGAGGCAATTCTTTCAAAGTTTTCAAACCAAAGCAATCCAAAAATTCATTTGTCGTCCCAAACAGGATGGCTCTACCCGGTCCATCTGCTCTACCGACTTCTTTAATGAGCGCTTTTGCCGATAAAGTTTGAAGCGGACGTTCTGTTTTGACTCCTCTTATATCCTCAATTTCTGCTCTTGTAATCGGCTGTCTGTACGCGATGATGGCTAATGTTTCAAGAGCCGCTTGTGAAAGCCCTGCTTTACCTGGTGATTCGACCAACTTCTTCAAGTAGTCAGAGTGTTCCTTCTTCGTCACCAATTGAAAAACGCCACCCACTTCAATAATTACCAAGCCTCGTTCTTCCGATTTATATTGCTCTATCAGACTCTCAATTAATTGAGTGGCCTGCAAATCCGTGATATCCAGGACATTAGCGATTTGCTCCATCGATACGCCTTCATCTCCCGCTGCAAACAATACCGCTTCTAAAGTTCCCAACATTTTCTTATCCAACCGTTACGACTCCTTCTTTTCTAACTATATATAAATCCGCAAAATTATTTTCTTGTTCAGCAAAGATTTCATTTCTTTTCAACAGCTCCAAAATCGCCAAAAATGTAATGACAATATGTTCACGACTATAATATGGAAATAACGAATCAAAACTAACCCTTCCTGTCACAGAACGAATCTCATTCAAAATTTCCGACATTCTCGTTTCAATCGAAATATCTTGCCTCGCCACTTTTGTATGCAGCGGTTTTTGCAGCTTCTTCCTGCGCAACAATTTATGATAGGCACCGAGCATATCATAAATAGATAATTGCAAATCCATCGTTTGTGGACTTTTTTCTGTTGCTAAATGTGTCAGATCCGTCGGTGGCTTGGAAAACATTAAGCTACGTTCTTGTTCCAATGTTTGTAATTCAATTGCTGCCGCTTTGTATTTTTTATATTCCAATAGCTTTTCGACCAGTTCATCACGAGGATCTTCTTCATACGACAATTCGTCATCTTCTTGCAGATCTTCTTCATGTTTAGGTAATAACATTCTACTTTTAATAGCCAGCAATGTAGCTGCCATTACTAAATACTCACTCGCTACATCCAATTCCAATTCTTTCATGGTATGAATATATAATAAATATTGCTCTGTAATTTCTGAAACAGGAATATCATAAATATCTATTTCCAACGTATGAATGAGGTGTAACAATAAATCAAGCGGACCTTCAAAAGCATCTATTTTTACGTTATATATCATTTTAATACCACCATATTATTTTCTTACAGTAATACTCATAGTATAGATGATAAACGTGCGTAATCCAATAACATTCATTCGCTAATAAACGCAATTTTTAACAATTTAGGCCTGCGCCTATACTTATTTTCCTATTTCATCATATGCTGACAGGGAAGTATCCAAAATCAGGAGGTATCTGTATATGGGTAATAGCGGATGTGGCGGTTGTGGTACTAGCGGTTTTGCTTTGCTTGTTGTTTTATTCATCTTATTAATCATCGTGGGCGCAGCGTGGTTTTAATTAAATCTTATAACCCGGGAATCATTGACCGGGTCTATACATAATCATTGACAAGGTGTAAGATAACAACTCCTTCTATCAATAATCATCCATGGTATATGTTAAAAAATAGCTTACTTGCGCTAATTTTGCTACACTTTTTTTGAGAGGTGATAAAGTGAACTTTCCGAAAGAATATATCAATTATCTTGTACACTTTCATGGCACACGGGATTATTTTGAATGTCATGAAATATTAGAGGAGTATTGGAAGGCAGTCGACCCGAGAAATTTACAGTCTCATTGGGTCGGGTTTATTTTACTGGCCGTGTCCGCCTATCATCATCGAAGAAAGAATTTGATTGGTGCCGAAAAAACAAGCAAAAAAGCCTTACGCATTTTTCAACACACACCTATGACCACCATCAATGACCTCGGTTTAGACTATGACCAACTTCTTCAACAATTAGGCGATAAAATCCAACAGATACAAGCTCAACGCCCTTATAAAAGTTGGAATTTACCGATTACAGATGATGAATTGTTCCGCTCTTGTCAACAGCAATGCGAACAACATCATTGGCAATGGAGAGGGCAAATTGAAGTGCCGGATGAGATTATTCACCGACATATGCTCCGTGATCGAAGTGACGTAATCCGAGAAAGGGAACATCAAAAAAGCTTGCGAATATCCCAAGCACAAATACTTCGTTCAATACCGGACAAAGAAGGAACAAGTAAAATACAGTAAGCACTATAGACAACCTCTAATGAAGCGTTATCCACGGCATCTGACATGTTGAAATCTCCGGCGCGGCGATGTGCGCAAGTCCTCCTTGTTACTCGTGTAGTTAACTAGACTAGGCAGGGACTTGGCACTTCAATTCGCGGAGACGAATTGAATAGGCACTTTATTGTGGTTCGAATGATACGTTGCATTTCCCAATGAATGGTGACGTTGAATCTGTTGCCGCCAATACAGCATCCGGAAATAATTCCATAATTCCATTTATCATCTTTTTCCCGATACCTTGATAACGAAATGACGGATTTACCGTCAAATGATGAATGACCATTCTTTTCTTTTGTTCAACCGTTTCAAACACAACGCCAATTAAGCCGACAACATCTTCTTCCTCTTTCCATAAATACAATTGCTGGTTATCAGAAGTTTCATATTGTTTAATGGATAATTGCAACTTCTTTACATCTTTCTCATTTGGCATCAACGATAATAGACCCATCGCTATTTTTTCATAGCTTTTCCTATAACGAATTAACATATTTTACCTCATTACCTTCGTGAACAGTTTTACTATAAATAGATTGATTATTTATATGTATCTTATTTTACAAAATTTATATTCTTGTATCAACTCGAACGAAAATGGAAACATACCTTAAATATGGGTAGATTCCCCTCTTTCTATAATCAAAAGCACTCACACCAAGCGCCAGTATCGATAGCCCCACAAAATGGACAGAAGAAAAAACAACTAATAACATGACGTTTCTTTTTCTCCCCATCTCACCCCCTTTGCTGACAACTTTACGTCTAATTCACCATAATAAATATTACCATAGTTATTCAGTATTTTTTCTTTTTCCAACTTATAATCATTGCTAATTTTTTATATCTACGATACTGTAAATAGACGGTATGGTTTTCCGAAACTGTACCCCACTGTCCCTTTTGTTCGTTTGCATACATAAGGAGGTAACATATGAAACAATTTAGTAAAAAACTTTGGCTAGGTATGATGATGAGCTGCTTGCTTTTTCTTTTGCCGATTCAAGCGTTCGCCGATGCCCAAGCTGGGGATGTCATTGTAACACTAGGTGAAAACCTATCCGCTACACAGAAAGAACAATTACTGAATGAAATGGGTGTCGATGCCAGCGTCGAAATCGTGACCGTAACGAATGAAGAAGAGCATACTTATTTAGGAAGCTATATTTCCAAAAGATTAATCGGAACAAAAGCCCTTTCCTCTTCCAAAATTACATTAGGGAAAAAGAATTCTGGCTTAATTGTTAAAACGAACAATATAAATTGGGTAACAGAAGAAATGTACATCAATGCACTTGCAACAGCAGGCGTAAAAGATGCTGAAATTTATGTAACGGCTCCATTCGAAGTTTCTGGTACAGCAGCTCTTACCGGCATCATTAAAGCCTATGAGCTGACATCAGATGAAGCAATTTCTGAAGATGTTAAGCAAGCGGCCAATGAAGAGATGGTAACAACCGCAAAATTAGGTGACCAAATCGGAACAGAGGAAGCATCTTCTCTAATTACAAAGATTAAAGAAGAAATGTCAGAAAATCCGCCACAAACAGAAGCGGAAGTAACAGAAATCGTTGAGCAATCTGCCGACAATTTAGGTATCACGTTAACAGACGAACAAAAACAAAGCTTAATTGATTTATTCAATAAATTAAAAGAACTGGACATTGACTGGAATGCAGTCGGTAATCAATTAACAGAAGCAAAGGAAAAGCTAACGAATTACCTGCAGTCGGAAGAAGGACAAAACTTCCTTGATAAAGTAAAAAACTTCTTTGTAAGCTTAATAGATGCCATCAAAGCACTATTCCAATAAAGTAAAGAAGCTTTCCCAAAAGGGTTGTGACCGTTTTGGGAAAGCTTTTTTGTCAGCTAACAAACAAACGAAAGACTTCAAACTGAAAAATCCTTCTTAAAAAAGTTTAAAGAGGCTGCCTCGAAAGGGGAATTCAGTTTCATTTTAAGTCATAATAAAAGGCAAGAATGCTGTTAACTCAACATTCTTGCCTTTTTAAATTTCATATTTTTTTCTTAAAGCAGCTTATGAGGTAGCCTCTTTTCATATTATTATTTCATCACGATTTCCTTTAATGGAAGATCTAATTTCACCAAGTCCTGTAATGTTTCCCGCTTAATTACTAATTGATCTTTTCCATTTTCAACAAACACAACTGCCGGTCTTGGGATACGATTATAATTGTTTGCCATCGCATAACCATATGCTCCAGTACAAAAAACAGCCAATAAATCATCCGCATTTGCTTTCGGCAATGGTATATCCCAAATGAGCATGTCGCCACTTTCGCAGCATTTCCCTGCAATTGATACCGTTTCTTCATTTTCATCTTTCATTCTGTTCGCCAATACCGCATCATATTTCGCATCATATAAAGCCGGACGAATATTATCACTCATTCCACCGTCAATAGCGACATATTTTCTTACATGTGGAATTTCTTTATGATTACCTACTTTGTAAAGTGTTGTACCTGCATCCCCCACTAATGAACGACCTGGCTCAATCCAAATCTCCGGCACATCAATTTTCAAAAGAGATGCCTGTTTCTGAACTTCTTTGACAATTTCTTCAACATATAATGCAGCCGGAAGAGGCGTGTCTTCTTCTGTATAGCGAATACCAAACCCTCCACCTAAGTTCAGTACTTTCGCTTCGAATTGATGAGCCTCTTTCCATTCCTTTAATTTTTTCATGATTTTCTCCGTAGCCAATATAAACCCAGCCGTTTCGAAAATTTGCGATCCGATATGGCAATGCAAGCCAAGTAATTCAACACTTTCACTGCGAAGTGCATTCATTACAGCCTTCTCCGCTTGACCATTGTATAAATGAAACCCAAACTTGGAATCTTCTTGACCAGTCACAATGTAATCATGCGTATGTGCCTCAACTCCAGGAGTTACACGTAAAAGAATCGGCATAACTTTACCGCTTTTTTCACAAAGATCAGCAAGTATTTCAAGTTCGCGGTCATTATCAACCACCACACAGCCAATCTCTTCAGCTATTGCCATTTCCAGTTCTTCGATACTTTTATTATTTCCATGAAAATGGATTCTTTCTTTCGGAAAACCAGCTGCAAGTGCTGTATATAATTCACCGGCCGATACTACATCCAATGATAAACCTTCCTCTGCCACAAGTTGAATCATAGCAATTGATGAGAATGCTTTACTAGCATAGGCAACTTGTGAAGAGACACCTAATTTCTCAAAAGTTTGTTTAAAGCTTCTTGCTCGTTCCCTCACTAACGAAATATCATAGACGTATAATGGCGTACCATATGTTTGCGCAAGTTCGACAGTATCTTTCCCACCAATCTCTAAATGTCCTTCGCTATTCACCTTGCTAGTGCCATAAAAATACATTAAATTCATCCCTTCGCCCTCAACTAAAATTAAGTAAGTAACTATTCCGATAACTGTTAATTATACATGTTTTTAAATAATATAAAATTAACACAATATTCTACCAACTTCAAGCGAAGGATAATATAAATTATGGCTGTTTATGTCTGTTTTGCGGATGGACAATACTCGGTCGGATTTTTGAACCCGGCATGGACTTTCTAACAAGAATTTGCATAAACGCATTCAAGTTAAACGGAATAAGCGGCCATAAATACGGTGTCTTCAATGATTTCATATGAACCAAATATAAAATATATAATGTGGTGCCAATAACTAAACCAGGAACTTTAAAAAGAGCTACAGCAAAAAGAAGAAACAACCTGGCTATTTTGTTAGCCACACTCAATTCCAAACTAGGTGTTGCAAACATGCCGATGGTCACAACTGCCACATATAAAATAACTTCTCCGACAAACATACCGACATCAATCGCTATTTGCCCAATCAACACAGCGGCCACTAAACTCATTGCGGTAGCAAGCGGAGTCGGTGTATGGATAGCCGCCAATCGCAGAAGCTCAACCCCAACTTCACCAATTAATATTTGAATAAAAATCGGAATGTTTGTTTCTTCATTTGGACCAATAAACACTAATTTATCAGGTAATAAACTTGGTTCTAACACAAATAAGAACCATAAAGGCAACACAAACAATGAAGCAAGAATCCCAAAGTATCGGACCCATCTAACAAATGTTCCAACAGCAGGGGACTGTCTGAATTCTTCCGCATGCTGAACATGGTGAAAATACGTTGTCGGCGTAATGATGACACTTGGGGAAGTATCAACATACACAAGTACATGCCCCTCCAATAAATGCGTCGCGCCTACATCGGCGCGTTCTGTATACCGAACAAGCGGGTAAGGGTTATACCCTTGTTGAATAATGAATTCTTCAACTGTTTTATCCCCCATCGTTAATCCGTCTATTTTAATGCCTTGTATCTTTTCCTTAATCGTATCCACTAAATCCGGATTGGCTACATCACGGATATAACCGATTGCCACATCCGTTTTGGAACGCTCTCCTACTTTCATAATTTCAAAACGAAGTCGCTCATCCCGAACTCTTCTTCTTGTTAAAGCTGTATTGACAATAATATTTTCTACATAACCATCCCTTGAACCCCGTACAACTTTTTCCGTATCAGGCTCAGAAGGCGTTCTTCCCGGATAGCTTCGGACATCCACCACCAGTCCGTATGATTCGCCTTCTACCAGAAAAACGACTAGTCCCGACAAGACTTGGTCCACTAATTCATCCAAAGTATGTATTGTTGCAACAGATTGATTGACTAAGCGATTTTTGACCAAATCAAACAAATGGGTATTCATTCTCTCATGGTCATTCAGTTCCACTAGTTCTTCTAATAAATGAATAATATATTCTGTATCACATAATCCATTAACGTAGTATAAATTAACGTCTTTCTTCAAGACGGTAAACTTCCTTACCCCTAAGTCAAAGCTTACCCCAAGACCGATTCGATTCTTCATGAATTGTTCCGTTTTGGCCAGTTCTTTCGGTAATGGCTGCTTTTCATTGTATTGAGCCGTTGTCATAAAATCCGCTCCTTTCAAGTATTAACTCCACCGCTTGTCGGGTAATCGGCGCACCATTACTATAATGATCAATCATGGACATTTTCCCAACATCCCCAATCCCCACTACAATAGGAGCATGTATAGAATCGATACTGTACACCGTATCACCTGTAATTCGTCCAATATCCATTTCGCGCACTCCGAATTTATCCACTCCGTACTCTGTCAATTCACCATCTCGATCAATGCAAACATCCACTTTTGTCCATTCTCTTTGTCTATTCTTCGAAGCCACAGCAATAACGCCAAGCACTTCAATATCTGGGTGCTCACTAATATAAAGCATGGCCCTTTCACCCACCCCTTCACCTACATAGCCACTATCATCCACCATCACCAAAACGGGGTCATGTGGCGTTTCTTTAATTAATTGAACAATTTTCGGTCCTTTTAAGACAGTAGGATTTCCTTGAGAGAGCGAAATACATCTGCCACCTATATCTTTCGCAACAACTTCAATGGCCCGCTTTGCATATTCATCGCCGTCCGTTATCAAAATAACTTTGCGCTTTTCTCTCATGAATTCTGTTCCTTTCCATATTTTTATTGATCAACAAAATAAATCCATTGAAATAATGAACCGACGATTTTTCCAAAAACAAAAGCCATTACTAAATACACAATTTTTTCATGAATGCCTATCCGCTTTGCTAATATCGGTAGAACATTTAAAACCTCAGTTAAAGCTGCCGCTAACATCCCATTAAACAAACCACTCAGTAAGCCGATGCAGGCTAACGTGATGCCTGGCCAATAAAGCACAAAATCATTCAAGCTAGCTAAACTACCGCATATCACTCCAGCTACAACGCCTATCTCATAATATCGGAGCATTTTTTGTGTTTTCGTTAATTGAGTCAAGCGAGGAACCACTCCAAGCACGGTTAAAAACGCCACAAATCCCGACCCGACAGCCACACCTCCTGCCAAACCAATGAAAACGACACTAATGACGTGAATGGTCATGTATTTCAACCAAACTCTCTTTATTTTCATTCATCATGACGTACTGATCTAAATCTTGTTGATAATTGAACATCTCCACTTCTAACGGGCTAGGTTCTTCATTAAAACGTTTCTTAAAGAAATGATTAAAGAACAAGACCATCCCCAAACCGAGTCCAATGCTGTAAGGAATTTGCAATAATAATGGCTTATCCACTTCTTTACCGGTAATTAATGTATATATTTTCATATGGACAGCTCTCATACTGACGTCTTCATGATAATTCATAATGGTAAGAGCTGCACCAACAAACAATAATAGCCAAACAGTAATGAAAAGAAGCTTATTTATGCCAATCCGCTTAGGTTTCACTTCCACAATCATTTGCGCTGGTCCTATACTTTGAATATCGATTCCTTCAAACGCTTGCAAAATTTTTTCAACAATCGTGATGAAGTCGATGATGATTATATTACGATCAGATGGAGTGATTTCATAAATATGTAATGTCTGTAGCTTGCCAACAATATGAGGAGGTCCGATAATTTTCGCAATATCCCGTAAATAAAGGAGTTTTCTCCCCTCCACATTAACTCGATGATGCATCCTTACATAAATCATTTCACCCATACACTTTCCCCCGTCTATTCTTAATCATGGAAACAGCCGATTAACAAATATTACATGACTGAAACTATATAGGTAGTATGGTTGTATGAACAAAACAACATGCAATATAAATACCATCTCCAATATTTACTATTCAAACATCCCATACTTTTTCTTATAAACTCCTTTTAATCAACCAAACATTTGTTTATACTAAAGACAAATGTTTGGGAACGAGGTGAAACCGATTATGAATGAAAAAGAAGCCCTCATTTTACAATTAATCAAGGAAAATCCCTTCATTACACAAAACGAGCTGGCCGACAAAACAACCTTATCCCGTTCGGCTGTTGCCGGTTATATTTCTTCTTTAACAAAGCAAGGAAAACTTTTAGGAAGAGCTTATATGCTTCCGAATAAAAAATCCGTCCTTTGTGTTGGAGGATCCAACGTCGACCGGAAACTGCAGGCAATTGAGAAGCTTTCCTTAGGCACTTCCAATCCTGCATCAAGCTCTCAATCATGTGGAGGGGTTGCGAGAAACATCGGAGAGAATCTCGGCAGACTTGGTTGTGATACATCCCTGTTAACTGTTGTCGGCGAAGACACGGAAGGAGAATGGCTTTTAGAACACATTAAATCATTCGTGGATACTTCACCTTCCAAAATGATTCCGAACGTTACAACAGGGACTTATACCGCTGTGTTAGACACAAACGGCGAGATGAGTGTCGCTTTAGCTGATATGTATATTTACGATTGCATTACGACTGATTTCATTGAAAAAAGATGGGGTTACTTTGCTTCTGCTGAAGTGATTGTGTTAGACACAAACTTTCCGGCTCCTGTCTTGAAGCAAATCATTAATAGGTGTCATGCAGACAACATCGCCCTTTGCATCACACCCGTTTCTTCACCTAAAATCAAGAAACTCCCACATGAGCTTCAAGGAGTAACTTGGATGATTGCCAATAAAGACGAAGCGGAAGCTTTAGCCAATATGACAATTCATGAAGATGCCGATTACATGAAAGCAGCACAACTTATCCTTAATAAAGGTGTCGAAAACGTCGTCATAACAAGAGGCAGCAAAGGTCTTTTATATGCAACAGCAACAGGGGAAAAAGGAGAAATCCACCCCCCAGCCATTGATCTTGTAGATGTAACGGGAGCTGGTGATTCTTTAGTGGCCGGCTTAATATACGCTCATTTAAAAGGGTGTTCCATGAAAGAAGCTTGTCAATATGGCATCGCCAACTCAGCTCTTACCATTCAATCATCAGAAACGGTGAATGTTAATTTAAATGAAAAACAACTACAAGAAGCTTATACACATTATTTTCATTAAGGAGAATGTCACATGTTAAAAAATTATATTGAATACTCACAAGAAGTACTAGAAGCTAAAAAAGCAAATAAACCGATTGTTGCCTTAGAATCAACAATCATTTCACATGGTATGCCGTATCCTCAAAATGTAGAAACAGCTCGTGAAGTGGAAGAAATCATTCGTCGAAATGGTGCAGTACCTGCTACAACAGCTATTATTAACGGTGTCATTAAAATCGGTCTAAGCGATGAAGAGCTGGAGTTTTTGGGCACTAGCAAAGAAATCGAAAAAGCAAGCCGCCGTGACTTCGCTTACCTAGTGGCGCAAAAGAAACACGGAGCAACTACAGTGGCAGCAACAATGATTTGTGCACAATTAGCAGGTATTGAAGTATTCGTAACAGGCGGAATTGGCGGCGTGCATCGCGAAGCCGAAACAACAATGGATATTTCAGCTGACCTTCAGGAGCTTGCTCAAACAAATGTAGCTGTTGTATGTGCCGGGGCAAAATCCATTTTGGATATCGGCCTAACATTAGAATATTTAGAAACACACGGTGTTCCGGTTGTTGGATATAAAACAGATGTCCTACCGGCGTTCTATACACGCACTAGCCCATTTAATGTTGATTTCCGTATGGATACACCGGAAGAAGTCGCTTCTATGATTCGCACAAAATGGAATCTTAACTTACAAGGTGGCGTTTTAATTACAAACCCAATTCCAGAAGCGGATGCAATGGAAGAAGCCTTCATTACAGGCGTGATCGAAACAGCTCTTAAAGAAGCAAAAGAAAACAACATTTCTGGTAAAAACGTTACTCCATTCGTACTTGGAAAAGTAAAAGAATTAACTGAAGGCACAAGTTTAACTGCCAATATCGCACTTGTAAAACACAATGCAGAAGTTGGCGCAAAAATTGCGGTTAGCCTGCAAAAATAACCATCATTTTAAAAATTAAAGTCCCTCAAGATGAATGTTCTTCACCTTGAGGGACTTTTTTTCTTTCACCATATTCATCTTATTTCCATACATAGTAAAATGAATGGAAAATATCTGATTCAGCGCAGCTATTACGCCAAAGGGTTATTACTTATCAGTGAGAAAAGTCATTCATCCACTCGTATTGACGCTGTCTGATTTTAAATAAAGTCACTGCATCGTAATAAAGCTCTGGCTGTGTTTTCATAATATCCAACAATTCTTCTTTTTCTTTAATATTTTCGTGTGCTTCCTGCACTTTGTCTTTTAAATCTTTAATCGGCTGTTTAAAGAATAATGCCAGATCACGTTCAATTCCCTGCTCAAATAACTCGTATTGCCCAAAGATTTTTTTGATGACGGAATTTGTAGTCTCTGTATAATCTTCATTCTCAATAAACTTCTTGTATTGATTATACAAGGTCTTATTTTGAATAATCGATCCTAAAATCTTACCTGCACTTTTCAGGATAAATTGTGAAGGTGTATGGCGCAGCAAAATATTTTCCGGTTCTAGCTTCGCAACGCTCGTCAAACGACTCATATCACGCTCCCAATCCTCCAATATTCGGAAGTCACCTTGTAGATTCACTACTTCCTCACCATATAGTTCATTGAAAGTATGTGAAATTTCATCTAAAAACTCTTTACTGTTATTTAATTCATTTGTCGATGAGACAATCCATTCTTGCATAGATGTATAAATGCGAGGCAAAATTTTCTCCTCCACATAAGCATGAATGCGTTTGTTCATTTCTTCATTCAACTCTAAATGAACTTTTCGGAAGTCACTATCTTCCTTCAGTAAATCCCCACAATCACGAAGTAACTGTGGAATTCTCAGTTCCATTTCTTCCATTAAGCCTTTTTTAATGGAATGGTACTTATCACAAATTGCGGATACTTGCTTATCCTCATGCTTTTGGACATCTTGAATAGCATCTTCCAATTTGTTGACCATATCTTCATTCCATGTAATTTCATCACGATATGCATTTTCTTTTTCCACACGGTTTTTCAATAAGAAAGCAATCACTCTTTGAATGACATGCAATAATTTGTCTGTACGTTTCTCTTCGAAGTGCTCGTTTACCTTATAGGACTCAAACAATTCTTGGATTGCTTGGTGTTGACCTTCCACTTCATACTTCGAAGAAAACGGAATGACATTTGCATTCGGAAGATATTCTTCAATTTTTTCTTTTACTTCTTGAACAATTTTTTTAGCTTCTTGCTTATTATAAATATTATCTAACTTCGTCACGATGAACGTAATCGGCAAATGCGGTTCATGTTGCAGAATTTGCAACAGAATATCTCGTTCTTGAACCGTAAACGGATCTTCCGCATCCAAAACAAACAATAATTCATCCGCTAATGGCAGATATTCCGATATTTCAAGCTCCTCTCTTCTTGCTCTGAAGCCCGGTGTGTCAATGAAAGTCATTTCATATTTATCCAAAACTTCTGAAGGAATGGAGATATCAGTAATATCCCTTGTTGTCACATCAGTCAAATCATGATTCACTAACTGAACAATATCCGGTACCACTGTTTCTGAATACATGTTTTGTTCCGTTATAACCGTCACTTGAGGAACATTGCCATTTTTTATTCGTACTGCATTAGTAGTCGGATGCTCAAATAACGGTTCATCCAATAAAGTATTGATGAAGGATGATTTCCCTGTTCCATTCACGCCGACCAATAGCACATTTCGCTTCGATAAATCCAAAATTTCTTGGACAAACCAACGAAGCTTCGCTCCAATTTCCACATCATGAGAGGCCGCCCATTGTGTGATGCTTTGAAATAACTGAAAGCTTTCCTGCAACAAGTTGCGGTTCTTTTTACAAAGAACAATTTGGCTTTTCACTGTTTCAATAGCTTCTTCTCGTACAGAAGATGGATAATATTCATCCCACGTCAATAAAGCAGAATAAGCCCAAAGCGCTTCCGATGGTTTCGCGATTTTCGTCCAGTTTTCCAAAAAGACCGGAATGAAGCCAATCATCTCTTTTAGCTCGAAACGACCAGCGAGAAAATCTTTAAACGATTCTTTATATAACGAAGAAATACTATTCCATGATGTGGATTTTGCCACATCTACCTTGTATAATAGTTCATTCAATACATTAATCCAATGTATGTATTGCTCATCAAATTTATATACTTTCCATAATGCCGTCACGAGCTTTTCAAAGCGAACGGTGTCGACTTGATACAATACTTCCAGCGCAGTGGCAAAATAAGATGGATTCGTTGCTTTCGTACGCCCTTCCTCCACATAACCTATTAATATATCAAACCATTTCACATCTTCCGTTCGTAAACCTTCATTAACTGCTAATTCAACCGCATCAGCATCGTTATTTTGCTCAAAAAAGACACGAGCAATTTTTGTGAGATTTTGATAATCCGGATTTAAAGAAACTGCTTGTTTAATATATTGTGTTGCCAAATCAAGCTGATTTTCTTCCAAATAAATTTGAAATAATTTTAATGCAATTTCTGTCTGTAAAATAAGATGCTCTGTTTTGATACTCGTATATTTCTCAATAGCTGCAGAAAGCAGGTTCAATTCAAAATAGGCATCGCCTACATTTTTCTTTGCCCACGCTTCTAGTTCATTTGAAATGTTCTCCCATTTAAAAATGGCCGCTTCATAATCTTGAAAATGATAATACACTTCCCCTTGTGCGAAACGAATATAGGATAAATCCGAAAGTTCCTTTTTATGTTCTTCTAAAAACATTTCACCAAGGACTTCGATAGGAGTCCCTTTTTTGATATCTCCAAGTAATGTTTCATAGTACGTTTTTTCACTCAAACGGTGATCTATATTCATAGTGTCGCCTCACTTTAATAAATAATAATTAGAATAGATAAATAATTTAGTACTATATGTACAAAATCAATCTTTTACGCTTTATTACTATTGTAACAAAATTTTTATTACAATTTATTTCAAGTTTCTTTCTTTTCTAAGACAAATCGAAGCATTTTTTTACTATTATGTTATTTCTAAAAAAATTATACATTTTTAACCTCTAAAACAAAAGCGATACCATTGAACAATTAATCCTGACCTTCTAAATCAACCTCGTGTAATTGTACCAATCTCTATGAAAAAAGCACAAGCGTCCGTTTAGCGACGTGCCTTCTGCTGCTTTATTAAAAAGCAGAATCGGCGACAGTATTTCTTCGTTAACTTAGTCAGAAGGAAGTTGACGAAGTACATCAGTCACCGGACAACGGAGCCAGGCAGCTTTTAAACGCCAGCATTACATACTTTCTTATCTTTCAAAATAAAAAAGCACAGGAAAACATGTTTTCCTGTGCTTTTTCCTCAGTATCTTAGTGTGCTGGGAAAAATACCAATTGAAT
>JBJEFL010000058.1:4857-15963 GCA_051873995.1 Bacillus sp. (in: firmicutes) | reverse complement strand
CAATTAAATGATCAATTTCTCGATTGGCTAAATCATTACTATTTATATTAATTTCATAAGTAGAGCGGACATCAGCTTTACCAATTCGTACTTGCAGAAAGTCAGCATCATGAAACGTCCTTTCCCAAATACGATTACTGATCTGTGTGACGAAATCTTTCATTTCTTCAAACGCCGGGAAATGATAGTGAGCCACTTGTTTCTGTTTCTGATAAAGAACGTCAAGCTCCTCCCTTTTGTCTTCCAAATAACGCGTATAAACTTTCAGCCTCTTTTCACTGCGATTCTTATGCTTCTTTTTATCCCGAAAATATTGAACAGTAGAAGTGAAAATCGTCATAGTGAACATCATAATGGAAATAAGCATAAAAATGCCCCTTGGATTAATGATGGCAATGAACCCTATAACAAGGAGCATAACCAATGGAGGTAGAATAATAAGCCATAAGCCTCTATTATCTTCTTCAGAATCTTGCATAGGAAATGACATCATCACTTTATCTTTTGGAGCCTCATAAATTAATCTCGGCGTCCGTTGAAACAATGGATATCTACTTTTCATTTTTGAAATGGGAATAGCCGTTTCAGTTAATACCGTTCGATAATCATCACTCGAATTAATTTGAATGAGATCTTCATCCAACATCGCGATAGTCATGAACGGGAAAAAGAGAACATCACCTTTATTCAGTTTTTTTGGTGTATCTATTCGTTTGCCATTAAGAAACAAGTAATCATATTCTCTCAAGTCAATCATCCACTTCTTCGCTTGTTTATATAACGAAAAAGAACAATTGCTATTACCGTTCAAAGAATGAATCTCCACATCTCCATCTTGAGACGAGAAAGATATTTCCGTTCTGTCTCCTATGTAATAAACCCGCTCATTTTCCATTTTCGTCAGAACGAATTCGACACTGTCACGGTTCACCTTGAAAGTAAAAGGTCGACCTATATGTAAACAGCCAATCTGTTCATCTCCTTTAAAAACCACCCACTCATTTTCCACTTTTTTCAGAAGAAGGGATGTTTCTCCGAATTGTACCGATTGAATGCGAATCATGTCTTTTACACCATTGCCCACCGTTATGATTTCATCATCACGATTTTTCAACGGATACTTATGAAGGGATGAATTGACAAAAATCCATAAATCCATAAAAATTCCTCACAGTCTGATGAGAGATCTATTTTTTAGCATCTCTTTCAAAAAAATATGTATTGGATACCGCGTACCGGCTTACTCTCCTGGTTGTGCTTTTTCTTCTTCGACACTCTCCACTTCATTTGTTCCAGAAGTAGGTTCTTTAGGCGGCGCCGTCGTTGTGCTGTCATTCTCATTCACTGTTTCACTTTGCTCTTGTTCCTTCATCCGCTTATATTCATCCAACTCCAACGTAATTTCATCCAGCAACTCTTGTTTCTCTTCAGCCTTTAATTTCGTATTTCTTTTCAGCTCTTCTTCATAATTATATAAGGCATAGACAATTAAAGATGGATCACCAAATGTTCGGGCAATCATCAACGCTTGATCACTCATCCCACGCCCAATATAAATCCAATAATAAAAATACTGCTGATCAGCTTGTAATGTTAAAGAATTGACGATGGTTTGCTTTTGTTCGTCATTTAATGCTACTGACGCAACATATGAAGAAGCTAACTGATATAACACAACGTAAGGCATTGTTTCTGGATCATATTCTTCTAACAACGTAATTACTTCGCTATAATTTCGTTCCAAAAAAGCTTGGTTACTTTCTACATATGCTTCTTGCTTCGGAATCATAAAAGCAAAAGAGTAAATGATATAAATAAGAGCCGGAATAAAACAAACGATAAAACCGATTAGCGTATAACGTTGTAAGTTCCATCTTTTATTGGAAACAGTTATAAGGGTCTTCTCGTTTTCTTCTATTGAACGGATTTTATTTTCCAAACAATCAGAAATCTCATCAAATGAAGCAGCCTGCATAATTTGTTTAGCCTCTTCACCGATTTTTAATGTATCACTAAACCTCATATATTCTTCGAAATTATATTTTCCTTCAATAGCTGTACAGATCGTAGCCTTTAACTCTAATAAAATCTGTTCCTCTTCATAGTCAAAAGGTATTAAACTATCTTTCACACCGTAGTGTAATAGATAGGGTGTGTAGCTTGTATCAAACACCATATTATCTGGACAAATCACTGGTATGAACCTTTTTAAAGAATGATTAATCACTTTTTTCGTCAGTTGATAAGCGAATAGCCATTTTTCTTTCTCTTTTCTTTCTTGAATGGCAAAAAAAGAAAAAAAGGCTGGTGGTATGACAAACTCAATCGTAACCTCATCTTCTGTCACTTGTATCTTTTTTTCGATACTTGTTTCGTTCTCTTTCAAAGGTTGAATTTCCAAACAATTATTCAGCTTTAATCTAGCTCTTTGAAAATGATAGGCCATTATATGATTTTCTTTTGTTATTACAACATTCAATCGTTCTTTTAAATAGGATTCTCTTTCTGCCGGCATTAATAGCTCTCCTTTATAAAACAACATATTCCTAACGCATTTAAGGGAATATGATTTCCATACCTTCATCTCTTGTTAACAAGTAACCACAACGTATAGCCTAATTTCTTATAGAATTTCAATACGATCGCCGCTCGTAATTCCACTGTCCAACAAAGTCTCGTAACCTGAGCATATTTTCTCTTTGTTTACTACTCTGATCCAACATCCTTCTGCAGGAACATCTTCTATTTCTTTTACTTTCCAACAAATATCAATCACTTTTCTTATAGTTAAGAAGTTTGATATACGCAAATCGAATACTTCACCTGTATAATTCTTTAAATCTACTGTTATTCCGATATACATTTCTCTCTCCTTTTCAACATAAGAAGCTCAGCACTTTTCACTTAGGCGCTGAGCTTCTTAACTTGCTATATTATCCTCGTATTTGGCTAGCGATTTGACGATCAGCGTCCTCTAATGCCCTTGCAGTGCTTTGAAGTTGTGTTTGGATATCCATTAATAAATCCGACATTTTCTGAAAAGAAGGTTTCAATTCTTCATATTGTGCTTTAAATGCTTCACTTGCTTGACCTTCCCACATTCCTTGCATACGCCCCATTAAATTATCCATTCTCCCGATTTGTGCCAGAACTTCTTGACTTTCCCTTCCATACTCCGTTGCAGTTTGCATTAGTTCAGCCGGTGTAACACGAATTTGACCTGACATAATTTCATTCCCCCTAATACTTATTCATTTTCAAACAAACATATTGGAATAAGGATGCATGCTTCTATCACTTATATCCAATACTTATTTCTAGCATATTATTTTTTGGAATCCAAATACCTTTGGCACTATTTGTGAGTTTTAGTACTTTTTTCTACTCCACCACTTTCATCTCACTAGCGAGCCTTGAATCAGAATCTTCAATAAATTGAACGGATTGTCTCGTAGACATTTCATTAGTTAAAAGCAAATCTTTATAAGATTGAAGGAGTTGCTGAATTGAACGGTTAAGTTGATTCAACTTCTCTGTTGTCTCAAGAATATTGGCACCATATACATCTTGTGCTACTATCGTATCAAGTGATTTTGCAGAAAGTGCTAAACGATCCAATGTTTGCTCAATATCTCTATATACTATTTTCATTTCCATTTAGCTAAAGCACCTCTTTCGCTAACCTTTAAGTCAGACTACTAACTTATTTGTTCGCCTTAGCTGCTCTTTTTCTTTCAGCTTCCTGAAGAGCTGCAATTTGTTGTTCAATCAATTGAATTTCTAATTCTACGCGCCTAATCGTATCGTTCAACATGCGAAAAACATCATTAAACTGCGTTGTTTCAATCTCCTGATAATTGGTCAGAATGCCCGACTCCCTTAACCAATTGAATTCATTTGCTAAAGAGCCCTCCCAAGATGTAGGAGTCAGTTTAGGTTCCATACACAAATATTCATTTGCAAAAAATGAGCTCTGAGATTGATTTAAATTTGCTTGACAAATTAAAAGACGACGTAACTGATCCTTCTTAACACGCAACAACTCCATAAGAGCAGTTATAGAAGACATATCCATACACCTCTATTCATCCACGTTACATTACTTCTTTTTGAACAGATTTCCTCCATAAAATTACATCATTACCAACCATAACATTATACACATTGAAATCCTATCATATATTCGTATGATTTTTAAAATAAGAAAATAGAATCAAATATTTCATTCAACCAAGTTGACTCTTTAAAAATACATGAATTAACAGGAAAAATATCACATTAACTCAACATAAATAATTATTCTGGAATAACGCATACCCAATTAGACTAGTTCATTTTAAACGCCCTATTATAAAATCTATTTCATCAAGACTTTTTACCTAACAGCTACAAAAGACGAGATGAACCTTTTATATTCAACCCAATGTAAATACTTATTTTTATTGCAGCAAATACGTAATCAAAAACCTCAACTTATTTGGAGTAAGTTGAGGTTTAACTATCTTTTTCTATCACTCTATTTCACTCAAATCATTATTTCCACTCAATCTTAATGGTAGCCGCATCTCGTGGCTTTGTCGTATCATAATTCACAATGGCGTTTGATGAAAACCAAATTTTCTTAATGAATGTTTTCAGAAACGTATTGCAAGCTTCGGGCTCAAGTTCATCTAACTGCTTTAATATTTCAATGATGCGCTCTAATTGTTCTTGTCCTTCGTCTGTATTGTATAGGTTTTCTAATTGGATATTGATGACATCCACCTGCTGCTGAATCTGTTGCATTTGCTCTTCATTTTGATTTCGCATTTCCAAAAATTCAGTTTTACTTATTTCTTCATCCATCCTCATCATATATAGACTTTGTTGACGCTTCTCGTATTTTTCCAATTGTTTCTCAAAAGAGCGTCTTTCAAGTTTTAATAATTTTTCTTTATCTGTATAATCAACCCATTGCATTTTTTCCAATTCCGCTTCCAAACAAGATTGTTTTTCTTTTATCTTTTTTAAAACAAATTGCTCAATCGGAAGATATTTGCACCCTCTATCTTGGCACTTATTATTATCAATTTTATAACTACAGCTTTTTACATAATCCGTATCTTTGCCATCACATTGAAGATATCTCTTTCTTCCACAACAATTACAATAAAGCAAATTTTGAAGTCTTCTCGTCGCTTTCTTCTTATTGAAGAATTTTTTATTGGTATTTTCGTTTAATATTTGTTGAACCTCTAGCCAATGCTTCGTTGAAATAATGGATTCATGAGCATCTTCCACAAATACTTCATCAACACTTCTGCCATTCACCCTTCTGTGAGCATGCACTACGCCTCGATACACAACATTCCTCCTGATATTCGAAATATGTGACGAAGTCAATACTTTCCCATTTCTGCTTCTCCATCCCAACATGTATAGTTGTTTGGCAATTTCATTCGCACTAACTCGTTCTAATGTCTTTTGAAAAATGTACCGTACAATTTTTGCTTCCTCTTCAATAATCTGCAACCGTTTGTCCTCACCCTTCATATAGCCGAGTGGTGTACGGTTACTCATCGTCCAACACCCTTGTTCCGCTGCTGCTATTCTACCTCGCCCTAATCGTTTTCGTATTTGTTTATATTCGAAGTTAGCCATCATAGCCTGAAATGAAAACATCATTTCATTGCTTTCTCTTGATAAATCAATCGTACCTTGAGGAGTTAAAATTTTAATATCATGCAAAATCAATAATTGTTTAATTTGCTCTGCATGCGCATTGTCTCGTGAGATTCTATCAATGTCCATCACTAAAAGATAATCATATTCTTCTAATCGGCTTAATAATAAACGTAGCTGATATCTTTCCGTATTAACTCCACTAGAAATCTCTTGATACACATCACATATTAGATGATGCTGTTCAGACAGTTTTATCAAAGTGTTTCGATGCTTGGCGAGAATTTCACCTACATCTAATTGTTCTTCGTTTCTTGATAAACGTAAATAAATCGCTCCCAATGCCATGCTGATGATCACCTACCCGACAGTCCGTTTATAAGAAATGATTTCATCTTGTTCAACAAATAAAAATACAAATTTAACATCTGTAATTTTCCCCACTGTTCCATACATCGTAATTACAACTGTATCACCTACTTTATACTTCGCTTTCTTTTTATTCCCCATCACTCACATCTCCTAAAAAAGCAATTCTTTATTGCTAACAGTATATGCAAGAGCCACTTACAGGTTATGGATATTATAAGAATAGGCGAATGAGAAAAGCGGCATCAATCCTTTTGGATTCAATGCCGCTCCTTGATCTGCACAACAATAGAACTGTCCTATTTCCTAAGAAAAAATGAATGAAATAAAAAGGTTATTCATGATGTGCATAAAGCTCCCACGCATCATCAAAAATGCTCATACTACTTAAATAATCACCATTCATCTCTAAATAATTGCTGATTTCATGATAATCTTTTGATTGCTTTGGAAAACCATGATCATGAAACGCATCATTCGCAAACTTGGTTATATCATCTATATTCTTTGGTTGTCTGAATGTCAGTAAAAATTGATAGAAAGATTTCACCATTAACCCTCCGTATAGTAAAACTTGTTTACTAATATAGCCGACTGACAAACATTCGTCTAGTGCAGACTTTCAATTCTCTACATAAATGAAAGACCATACTGTTGATATTCGCAAAAATGATTGCACTTTGCGCAGGAATCTCCGTCATTTTCGCTTTGCTTTCATTTAACTCAGAATCAATAATAAATAACATTTCTTCTACATTAATCCGTTAGAAAACTTAAAAGGACAAAAAGCCGCAATTTCTGCTATACAAAAATTGCGGCTGATAAACATCTATTCCATTCATCCACGATTCGATCATTTTTCACTCATCACTACGTTTACTGAATCTCAATACTTTACTTAATATAGCAAACACCACAGAAACTTGATTTTTCGCAGCCGTTTGGTCCGATGGTTGTCGTTACTTTTCTCTCTTGAAGTTCCAAAGTTAAATTGCGACAAATCGAGCGAAGATACTTTTTTCATGATTATGAGCATCCAAAAATCAAGTATATGCTATGCTCAAAATAAAAACACCGAGAAATGGTGAAAAAATCATCATTGCTCTGCCAACACACCCCGTTTAAATTCAGAGGAAACGGATTTTTTTATCGGTACAAAATAAACCGTAATAGCAGCAATAAATGCCGGAATGGCAAAAATAATAAAACTCATAAAAATTGGCAAATGACCTGATAATAAAAACCCGCCTAGTGTAGGTCCGATAATCGCGCCGATTCTTCCAACGCTAAGTGCTGTACCTAACCCTGTCGATCGCATAGAAGATGCATAATAGGATGAAATAAAGGCATTATTCAAATTTTGCGCACCTATAGAAGCTGCACCAGCAAAAGCAACCATTATATAGAGAATCCAAACGTTTGGATTAAATGCCAATAAGATCAAACATGTTCCACCAACTGAATATAAAACAGTCAATACCCTTTTGGATCCAACACGATCAGCAAAGTACCCGCCTATAACCGATCCAATAATCGCTCCCACGTTCAAACTTAATAAAAATAATAGACTGGAATTTAATGCATACCCAGCTGTAATCATCATTTGCGGTAGCCATGTACTTAAACCATACACTAGTAACAGTCCCATGAAACAAATAACCCAAAACAAAATCGTCGCTTTTGACCTTCCTTCCTGAAACAATTTTGCAACAGGCACTCCCTCTGTTTCCATCTCAACGATTAATACATCCTCTTCCTTTGGAATATACGTAGGATTCAACCTATGTAACATTCTCTTCGCTTCTTCTATTCGATTATTTTTCACATAATAATAGACCGACTCAGGCAATGATTTAATCATAAAAGGTAACAAACATAGTGGAAATGCACCAATAAAAAACATCCATTGCCAACCAACATTCGGAATAACCCACATCCCTAATAAAGACACTAAAATTCCACCAATAGAGTATCCACTAAACATGATACCAACCATAATATTACGGATTTTTTTCGGGGAATATTCTGATGTTAACGTAACTAGTAACGGGGGGATTCCTCCCAAACCGATACCAGCCATAAAGCGGAAAAGTGAAAAAGTGACAATGGCTTCCGTCGTGCCTGTCAGTAATGTAAAAGATCCAAAAACAATCACACAGGCAATAATCACTTTTTTTCTTCCTATTTTATCCGCCACAATACCGGAAATAAGCGAACCAATTAAACTTCCAATCAGCGTTAAAGAGCCAATCATACCTAAAATGGTTGTACTTATCCCCCATTCTGTTTTCAAGGTCGGAATGATTGCACTGAAAACAACCAAATCGTATCCATCAAACAGAATAAGACAAATACACCAAAGCAATACTGCCGCATGTGTTTTGTTAAATCTACTCGCATCTATTACATCCATCACCCTAATAGTTCTCACCGTATTCATCCCTTCGATAAAAGCTTTCAATTTGTTTAATAGATATTTCTTCCACACTTTCTATTCGTTCTTCACTACAAACTGCACACATATATTCTTCATGAACATTCACATATTCTATATGCGCCGCAGATCGTCTTTGCTGATCCACTATAGAACCGTCTTTACGAACGGATATTTCTGCCAAACTTGCATTTAGTCCCACTCCGAGATACTTTACATAGCTTTCTTTGGCCGTCCATAATCGATAAAACGATTGTTGATCGCATAAATCATATTGTCTTCTTTCCGTTTCACTCCACACCGTTGTAAACAGTTGAAAATCTCTTTGCTGTTGTTTTTCGATGTCTATTCCAACTGGCTTATCACTGACTGCACACACAACAAAATGATGTGCATGTGACATATTGAAAGATAAGGGATAAGTGATTAGTTCATACTTACCATATTTATTTACTCTGTATTGTAGTTGATGAGGGTTGATGTGTAACTCTTTAGCCAACATCATTTTTGATAATGTATGTGCCAACAATGTTCGTACTTTATCTTCCTTTCTTTTATATCGTTGAATCCGCTCTTTTACTTGATCATCCACATGCAGAAGCAGCTCATTAAATAGCCCCTTCTCCAGCGGATGAATCGAACATGTATATATCCTTGTCATGCCTTTTTTCCATTCATCATTAATTGCTCTGATTTTACAAACAATGTGAAAAATAAACCAATGATCAGGAACAGCACCGTACCCAACAATGCAATTTGATACGTAATGACCATGATCCCCGAATCTTTAGTCATAATCGATAAAATGGTTGCAACAATCGCAATTCCGGCAGCAGCACCGACACGATTCAACATATTATATAAGGTCGTCGCTTTCCCCATATCCATTTTGTTAACATGGTTAAATGCACTGACTTGCGAACCAACAACTGTGTGTCCTAAACATATGCCGATACAAAACATCAGCAAGCGTAAAATCCATGGGTTGGCGGATGGTCCCAAAGCGATGATGCTGATGAAAACAACAATGGTACCTAGCATTCCACCTTGAATGGCCGCTTTCATACCAAAACGATTTGCCGTTAGCGGTAAAAGACGCGATGCAACCATCAACCCTAAAGCTTCAGTAAATGTAATCAACGAACTCTCCAAGGCTGAAGCAGAATATGTATTTTGATACATTAAAGGAAACAAGTACAGCATTCCCATAAGGGCTCCCATCGAACACATAGCTACAAAACTTAGTGAACGAAATAAACGATCTTCATATAATCGCATTTCCAGCAACGGGTCTGTAATTTTATATTCGTGTCGATAGAACACCCACAATGAACTAATTCCAACCACTCCAAAGCAAACGACTTTCCAAGTGAACCCTTCAGCAGCAAGTTCACTCAATGACACCATGAGGAACGGTAAACCGATTGCCACCAATATATACCCTTTAACATCGAACGGACTATTAAACACTTCAAATTCCTTCACTAGACAAATACCAAGAATAATGATGGCTACACCAAATGGAACATTAATAAAAAATGCCCATCGCCAAGAGAAATACTCCGCGAACAGCCCGCCCACAAGAGGGCCAATCGCCGGTGCAAAGGCGATTGGAAGTACTAGCGATCGTGAAAGTTTCTGCCGTTCCACTGGCGGAAACGTACGAAACAACAATGTCATACTGACCGGTGTAATGAGGCCACCAGCTAATCCTTGCAAAATACGTGCAGCTATCAACCCTTGGAGCGATGTCGCGATTCCGCAAAAGAAAGAAGCCAATGTAAATCCAGCTATAGCTATTAGCAACACTCTTTTAACCCCAAATCGATTTGACAAGTAACCGGCTGTCGGCAAACAAATGGCGATACTTACCAAATAAGCAATATTGACGCCATTTGTCTCAGCCACGGATACGTCGAAGCCCATTGCAATCGTTGGCAATATCACATTTACAATGGTGCCGTCCATCGAAACCATAAACATTGACACAACATATAGAATCATGATTGATAGACGTTGTGATTTCATTTGATAAAAACCTCATCCATCGCTCGACGTAAACTTTTCGGACGCATATCCACCCACTTTTCTTCAATGAATTGTTGACATTGTTCCTTCATCTGCGGACCAAACACTGCGGACCAGCCAACTGGCACATCAACTCCTGCCGGCCACAGTGAATATTGGTCTTCGATATTTACTAACACGACATATTGAGCATCCTGTTGTTCAAATGGATTATACATTTTGATGGTTCTCCTCCTTCATATTTACAGTTTCTTTTATGAGATGACCAATTTTCGACAATGGCTCCGGTTGACACATGTCCTTATGGCGGCAATGAATATCATGACTCGTAATCTTTCCAGTAACATAAGGGGCCCATGTTTGTGCATCAACATCCGGAATCCAATCCGGTACACGCGTCGATTTAAAGAACAGCATATCGCCTGTATAAGGCGTGGCTTGGTGCTCTTTCAATAAACGAATGGAATTTTTATATACTTCTTTTAAACGGAAAATGCTTTCTTCAGATAAAGAAGCAATGGCACTACCTTCCGCCTTTAATTGTTCTATGACAAATGATTGTGTAACATCAACATCCATATCCGGCTCATAACCAGCCAATGCCAATAAAGCAA
>JBJEFL010000058.1:2220-4757 GCA_051873995.1 Bacillus sp. (in: firmicutes) | reverse complement strand
ATCAATTGCACAGCCAACAATGAATGACCACCTAGTTCAAAGAAACTGTCGTCGATGCCTACTTGCGGCAAGTTCAGCACCTCTGCAAAAATTTGACAAAGTAATTCTTCTTGTGGAGAACGTGGAAGTATAGATGCATTTGCAATTATTTCTGGGATAGGCAGTTTTTTTGTATCCAGTTTTCCATTTGTCGTCAAAGGCATTTCTTCGATTACTGTAAAGCTAGAAGGTACCATATAGTCCGGTAAATCAACTGCGATAAATTTTCGTAAATCTTGTAAGTCGATTTGTTGCTCTTGCTCTACTGTCACATAAGCAGCTAAACGCAAATCTCCCGGATTGTCTTCACGTACAATGACGGCTACTTGTTCCACTAATGGATATTTCAGCAACACATGCTCAATCTCACCAAGTTCGATACGGAATCCACGAATCTTTACTTGATGGTCAATACGTCCGATATAATCCAATTTCCCGTCTTTAGTCCATCGTGCCAGGTCACCTGTACGATACATGCGGCTACCCGCTACTCCATACGGATTGGCGATAAAACGCTCTGCCGTTAATGCTTTACGGCCTAAATATCCTCGCGCTAATCCTTCCCCTGCTACATACATTTCTCCAATCACGCCAGGAGGGACAGGTTTAAACTGTTCATCCAATACATACACCTGTAAATCTGGAATCGCAGTACCAACTAGGCTGTTTGCATGTGTATCAGTTACACTTTCACTTAACTCTAAATAACTTACATGAACGGTTGTCTCCGTAATGCCATACATATTAATCAATGTCGGTTCTGTGTCACTATGACGACTATACCAATCTTGCAATCTCTTTAAATCTAAAGCTTCTCCTCCGAAAATGATATACCGCAACGATAATTGCTGCCCGATATCACTATGTTCTCGATCCTGCTGCATCAGTTGATAGAAAGCGGAAGGGGTTTGATTTAAAACCGTCACTTTCTGATCGACAAGCAATTGTAAAAACGCTTTCGGTGAACGACTTACCTCATGCGGTACGATGACTAACTCACCACCATACAATAAAGCTCCCCATATTTCCCAGACCGAAAAATCAAAGGCATACGAATGAAAGAGTGTCCATACGTCACCTTCATTAAAGTGATACCATTGATCTGTCGCATTCAATAAACGAATCACATTTTGATGCGGTACAATAACCCCTTTCGGTCGACCGGTAGAACCCGAAGTATAAATAATGTATGCAGCATTTAAAGGACACAATGGTGCAAGACGTTGCACATCTGTAACATTCGCTTCATCATAAGCTTCGAACCAGAAATGATCGAGATTTACTTTTATCGCTTGTCCAGATTCGATAGAATACGAGACATCCTTTTGTGTAATGAAGCATACAGGTTGAGCATCTTCCATAATATATTCAATTCGCTCTTCTGGATAAGACGGATCTATTGGTACATAGGCTGCACCTGTCTTCAATACAGCCAGGATGCTCACCAACATGTCTATTGATCTTGGCAATAATAATGCTACATAAGACTCTGCCTTTACCCCTTGTGTGATTAAATAATGGGCAAGCTGATTTGATTTCTTATTTAATTGCTCGTATGTTAACGATTCACCATTATACGTAACAGCTTTACGATCAGGAAATTCTCGTACTTTTGCTTCGAACAAATCGACAATCGTAGATGGTGCCGTCTTCACTTCCTTTGTGTTCCAATCAACGATTGCTTGTCTATGTTCTTCTTCTGTTACGATGTTCAATGTTTCGATTGTCGGATTGCTGTTTAACTGCTCCAACACCATAACAAAACGATGTATCAGCATTTCCACTGTATCCAAGTCGTACAAATCCTTACGGAATTCGATAATCGCCTCAATTCCGTTCGCTTGTCCTTCATTAAACAATTCACGCATTTCGATACTCAAATCAAATTTTGCTAAACCAACCGTATGCAATTTGATTTCTGCTGTATTTCCCTCCAGCTGAATAGCAGGTTGAGGGGTATTTTGCAAAGCAAACATAATTTGGAACAAAGGATGTCGCGATGTTACACGTGTCGGATTCAAGTGTTCTACTAAATGGTCGAGCGGAATATGTTGATGTTCATACGCTTGGATACTCGTATCCTTCACTCGTTTTAACAATTCCGTAAATGTTGGATTACCGCTTGTATCGGTACGCATCACAACAGTGTTAATAAACATTCCGATCACATCGAACCATTCCTCTTTTTCCCGCCCTGCAATCGGACTGCCCAAGACGATATCTTCTCCCGCACCAAGTTTGGTCGCTAGCGCTGCAAAAGCCGTTTGCAGAACCATATACAACGTTACGTGATGTTGTCTTGCCAGCGTTTGTAATTCCTCATGCAGCTCACTGTTAATCACAAACGTAAAAGATTCTCCATGTACCTGTAATAGTGGTTCTCGTTTCCGGTCTCTTATCAATTCAATCTCGTCCGGAATATCTTGCAATTGTTTTGTCCAATAAACCAGTTCTCGTTGTTCTAAACGTTCTCGACTCAACTTCTCTAATTGCTCAAT
>JBJEFL010000058.1:0-2120 GCA_051873995.1 Bacillus sp. (in: firmicutes) | reverse complement strand
GTCGGATTTTCAAAAATGGCAGCAATTGATAAATCAACTTGAAACGTCGCCCGAATCTTTAAAAGTAATTGCGTTGCCAAAATGGAATGTCCCCCCAATTGGAAAAAGTCCTCATCAACACCTACCGTCGATACCGATAATACTTCTTCAAAAAGAGTGCAAATCACTTCTTCCGTATGATTTTTCGCCGCGCGTTTCTCATGCGAATTCATTGTTGGCTTCGGTAATTGTTTACGGTCGATCTTCCCATTATTCGTCATTGGCATTTTTTCAAGGAATACAATATGAGCAGGAATCATGTAATCAGGAAGCTGGCATTTTAACGCTGCGATAATGTTTTCTTCCTTAGCAGAACCAACAACATAAACGACAATCCGTTTATCTCCAGGCACGTCTTCCCGTACAATAGCAAATGCTTGCTCGACACCGTGCTGATCGGCAACCTTCGCTTCTATTTCTCCGGTTTCAATACGGAAGCCCCTAATTTTTATTTGATGGTCGGCACGGCTAATATACTGTAATGTACCGTCTTCATTCCACTTCACTAAATCGCCTGTACGATACATTCGACTTCCCACGGCACCATATGGATTGGCTACAAAACGCTCAGCCGTTAAAGTTGGACGTTGATGATAGCCTCTTGCTACCCCTTCTCCAGCAATATACAATTCACCAACTATACCTACAGGCACAGGTTGCAACATGGTATCCAATACGTACAATTGAGTATCGGTAATTGGTTTCCCTAACGACGGCATTTGGATCAAAGACTTCTCAATCGGCATCATTGTGGACCAAATCGTTGTTTCGGTCGGACCATACATATTGTGGACAATTGCACCTACCTCCTGCAAAGATGTCGCCAATTGTATGGATAAGGCCTCCCCTCCTACCAATACGTGTAAACCATTCAACGTTTGCGGTGAGTAGGCAACGAGCATTTGCCATAATGTAGGTGTAGCTTGCATGATTGTAATTTGCTGTTTAGTTATGATTTCAGCCAGTTGAAGTGGATCTTGCACTTGTTCCTTCATGGCTAGCACTACTGTCGCTCCATGCAACAACGGAACATATAATTCCAAAGCCGAAATATCGAAGCAAATGGTTGTCACTGCTAATAGTTTTCGCTCATCATTCAGTTGAAAACGATCTTGCATCGCATAAATGAAATTCACTAAACTTGTCATTTCAACAACGACACCTTTCGGTTTTCCTGTCGATCCTGATGTATAAATCATATAAGCTGATTGACCGATATTAGATGCCGTTTGATTGTAAAACTCATTTGGGACAGTATGTACATTCAAAGTATCGACATGCTTTGTAAACGGTAATGATTCGCTATTTACGATGACAACTTTCGGTTTCGCATCCTCCAACATATAATCAAGCCGTTCTACCGGGTATGTCGGATCCAATGGGATATAAGCGGCACCAACTTTCAATACGGCTAACATAGATGCGACCATTTCAATGGAACGATCCATACAAATCCCGACAAATTGCTCATAACCAACTTCTTTTTTCACAAGTGCCTGAGCAATACGAGCTGCTGCTCTCTCTAGTTGCTGATAAGTGATGGATTCTTCATTGAGTTCGATTGCCACATGATTAGGAGTGAACTTTACTTGCCTTTCAAACAACTCATAAACTGATAAGGATTGTCCGCAACATGCAAAATTATTCCATTCCACAAATTGTTGATGACGTTCCGCTTCACTGATTATAGGCAAAATAAAAATTGGGTTCTCCGGATTTCGCAACAACTCCGCAAAAAATGTGATAAATCGATCGGCATATTGCCTTACTTGTTGTTCGTTGTAACATAAACTATTCGCTGCCACATCTAAATGAATACCTTTGGATGATTGATATACATTAAAAGCGATATCTTCCACAGGTCCAGTTGCCACTTTTTCACTTTCACCAACAGCCTCTCCGAATGATAATTCCTCATAAAACGGCATGAAATTCACTTGTGGACCGTACAATAACTCGTCTGAAGCCAAATGTAAATCTCTTCGCAATTGCTCATGACGATAATATTGATGCTCCCCAACCAGCTTCATCTGCTGTTTCACTTGTCGACAAATTTGCGAAAAGTTCTCTTGCGATTCAAT
>JBJEFL010000057.1:0-3058 GCA_051873995.1 Bacillus sp. (in: firmicutes) | reverse complement strand
AATGCCAGAGCAATTTCTTTTTACCAAAGAGAAGGGTTCATTATTCAATGTGAAGATTTGGATGAAGATACTGGTGAAAAAGAGTACACTATGCTATGGAAACAAAAATAGAAATCGGAATTTGAGGTGGAAATATGGCATCAAGCAAGGAATACTTAGAGTTTATTTTAGGGCAGCTATCTGAGTTAGAAGAAATTACTTATCGAGCTATGATGGGAGAATTTATTATTTATTATCGTGGCAAGATTGTAGGTGGTATCTATGATGATAGATTACTTGTTAAACCAGTAAAATCAGCAATTAGTTATATGCCGACAGCTCCGTATGAATTACCCTATGAGGGAGCAAAAGAGATGTTGTTGGTAGATGAGGTTGATAATAAGGAATTTTTGACAGGCTTGTTTCATGCAATGTATGATGAATTGCCAGCCCTAAAACCGAAAAAAAAGAAAAAAACAATTCCCAGTTTGGAGAATTAGAATTGAGAAACTCGGTGTTTGTCTTGATGAAAAATAGATAGTTTATAGTGGAACATCTGTCAGAAGCGGCAGGTGTTTTCTTTTGGCTCTTGTTGTTCCTGAAATCATGAGCATACACTTCTAATAAAGGGTGATGGGAATTTTGTAAACCATAAAAATAAACATTGACAATCATCTATGCATAATGCATAATAGAAACATAGACAATTATCTATGTAAAGGAGGACAATATGAATACAATAGATGTAGCACTTATTTGTAAAGCATTGGGAGATAGTAATAGATTGCAGATTATCCAAATGCTCTCCGACGGAGAAAAATGTGGTTGTAAACTATTGGAGGCTTTTGAGATTACACAGCCTACACTTTCTCATCATATGAAAATCTTAAATGAATGTGGGCTGGTGAATGATTGGAAAGAAGGTAGATGGCATCATTATTCATTGAATTGTGAGACCTTGAATGCCTTTAAAACTTTTATTGAAGGATTATCCTGCTGTAAAGAGGAAAGTGGGTGCTGTCAATAATGATTTGGGAGTTTATTCAAAATCAGATTTTGGGAATGAAATGGATGAGTACATTAATTGGAAATCTTCTTGAGAAAATTGGCTTGGATACTTCAAGTAGAATGGGTGGAAGTGTACAGTTTTTCCTATATGATGTTTTGAAGATAACGATATTGCTTTGTATCCTGATTTTTATGATTTCCTATATTCAAAGCTACTTTCCACCAGAACGAAGTAAGAAGATTATGGGGCGTTTTCATGGAATCTGGGCAAACTGTATTGCAGCATTACTTGGTACGGTGACACCATTCTGTTCTTGCTCGTCCATTCCACTGTTTATTGGATTTACCAGTGCAGGACTTCCATTAGGTGTGACATTTTCCTTTCTGATTTCTTCTCCAATGGTAGATTTAGGAAGTCTGGTTTTGCTGATGAGTATCTTTGGATCAAAAGTTGCTATCATATATGTGATTGTAGGGCTTGTTATTGCGGTAATAGGTGGAACAATTATTGAAAAGCTTCATTTGGAGAATGAAGTGGAAGCGTTTATTCGAAAAGCGAATGCGGTCGATATTGATATGGATGAACCAACGCAAAAAGAAAGACTTTCTTTTGCAAAACAACAGGTTATAGACACCTTTAAGAAAGTATTTCCATATATTTTGATTGGTGTCGGAATAGGCGCTGTTATTCACAATTGGATTCCAGAGAGCTGGGTAGAAAAGATTCTTGGCAGTGATAATCCATTTGGTGTAATTCTGGCAACGTTGGTCGGCATTCCTATGTATGCAGATATTTTTGGTACGATACCAGTAGCAGAAGCATTACTTGCAAAAGGGGCACAGCTTGGAACAATCTTAAGTTTTATGATGGGTGTGACTATACTTTCGTTACCGTCAATGATTATGCTTAGAAAGGCAGTGAAACCGAAGTTACTAGGAATTTTTATTGTAATATGTGCAGTTGGAATAATTATTGTTGGATATTTCTTTAATGCAATTCAGTATCTACTGGTTTAGAAAAAGAAAAAAGGAGATTGAAATTATGAGCTTATTTGGAAAGAAAAAGGACGAAAAGGAAATGGTTAAGGAACAATCAGGTTGTTGCTGTGGTGGAAATTGCAATGAAGAAAGCGTTGAGGCAGCAAAGGAAACTCTTTCATCAGGAGCAAATGTGAAAGTTCTTGGTGGCGGTTGTGATAAATGCAATGCATTGGAGAAGAATGTGAAGGAAGCGCTTAGTGAGCTTGGCATGACGGATGAGATTGACCATGTTACAGATTTTGGTCAGATTGCGGCAATGGGAGTTATGAGTACACCTGCTCTGGTTATTGATAATAAAGTAGTCTCAATGGGGAAAGTATTAAGTAAGGATGATGTGATAAAAGCATTAAAGAAAGTTAGGGGATAGGTATGAAGAAAGTAGCGTTCATTTGTGTCCATAATTCATGCAGAAGTCAGGTTGCAGAAGCATTGGGAAAGCATTTTGCATCCGACGTATTTGAAAGTTATTCTGCTGGAACGGAAACGAAGCCACAAATAAATCAGGATGCAGTTCGTATTATGAAAGAAATGTATGGCATTGATATGGAGAAAGAACAGTATTCAAAGCTGATTTCGGATATACCAGAGCCAGATATTGCTATTTCTATGGGATGTAATGTTGGATGCCCGTTCATTGGAAGACCATTTGATGATAACTGGGGATTGGATGATCCGACAGGAAAATCAGACGAAGATTTCATCAAAGTAATTAATCAGATAGAACTGAAAATAAAGAATATGATAGATAGAATGAAATAGACAGATTCCAGTTTGTTGAATTAAAAATGAAATAAAGTTCCAGTAATCATAGAGTGTATGGATTCAATTCCATATGCTCTTTTTCTTTTCTTGATTTCAGAATAAATGCAGAAATCTAATGTTACGAGTTTCTTACGAGTTGCATTAAGAAAACTCGTAAGAAAAAAAGTAAAAAAATTTGCTTTTGACCACTGTAAAACATGCTCTGAGCGTTTCTGTTAGAGCCCGCTTGAAACAGCCAGCCTGAGACCAACAGAAATAACCAATCTGA
>JBJEFL010000056.1:0-3080 GCA_051873995.1 Bacillus sp. (in: firmicutes) | reverse complement strand
TCTCTGACCAATTACAAAATGGTGCGGTCAATGGCTTGGCTGTACCATAACACCAAGGATGCGGTCAGTGAGTTTTCCAAGAAGTATAACTGCGATCTTGCCCTTGCGGAAGAATATCTGAAAGTAGTCCGTGGCATCCGCAATCAGCAGCCGTTCTATGTGACAGATGAGGACGGCGAGGAAACAGGCGAAGATGTTGCCCTTGACGATAGCTGGAACTACACGGATATTCTCTGGAACGGCATACAGGCCGAAAAGGTGCAACGGGCTTTTGAGAAGCTGAACTACCGAGAACAGACCTTGCTTGAAAAGCGGCTGGCAATCTGCATGACCTGTGGACGTGTCGGCTCATGGAAGAACCGCCCCACCTTTGAAGAACTGGCAGTTATGTTCGAGGGAAGCACTGCCAGCGGTGCAGAGCGAGCCTACCGGAAAGCGATGGACAAGCTGACGGAACTTCTGGTTGCCGAAGGTGCGCTCCATGCAGTCCGGCTGAAACAGAAATCCAAAACAAAGCGCAAAAAGAAAATTGCCGCCGCAATCTATGAATACCAAGCAGACTGTGACGGCGAATGGGGCGAGATTTCATTTGATTTTGAGAGCAGTACAGCCGAAATTATCCGTCTTGCCGATTGGGATACGATGAAAACAAATCGTTTTGCAAATAAAGCGATAGCGTATCTTTTGAACTGTGAGAATGAGAAAATGCCCAGAAGTGCGATAATTATTTTTGAAATATAATTGCATTATTTCTATTCACAAAAAGTTTACATTATTTGATTTAAAAGAGTTGATAGTCGTACACACCAGATGATATAATAGAATTGCGGATAGTTTAGGCTATTTGACATTTGACTAAATAGGGAGGTGGCATCATGTTTCATCATACTGCTTTGCAGTCCGGATTTTTGTTCGCTCGATACATGTGTAACTCTCAGTTGTGGAGAGGGCGAAACAAAAATATTCATGTAAGCGCATGAGCCGGACTGTTATTCACGGCTTATGCGCTTTTTTAGATGCCTATTTTACTTGAAAAATATGGCATAAAATACTTTCAATAATAGAAATGGAGGTAAAATATAATGAAAAGATTTATTGCATTGTTATTATCAATTCTGATGTCCCTTTGTGTAATGCCCGGCATTTCTGTCGCCGCTGCTGAGGAGATTCCGCTGTCTGTTATGGACATACTGCAAGAATTAGGGGCGCAAAATCCGACAGTTGTTCCCCAAACTCGCTCGTCCGATCATGGCGATAACCTTGTCGAAAATCCGGCAACAACCATAGAGTTTAGCGATACAAGCTATGCTTTTTTGGATGACAATGGGGAAATTATTAGAATCAAGCGTGTAGATGAAATCAGAACTCAAAAGAATATGCGTAATGCTTCTGTCTCGAAGTTTGAAAGCATTGATGCATTGAAGACTTATATTGAAGAAAATCTGATTGGTGATGGATATACTTTAGTAGACGAATACTATTTTTCGGAAGAAACTCTTTCTTTGCGATATGAGAAAATTCTCTTTTCTGGTGCCTTGGATCGATATGATTATGTCTCAGTCAGAATCAACACTTCTTTGAATGAACTTGAAACGTTCTACAAAGTAAGCAGTGGTTTCCAGTTAGAAAAAGATGCAAGTGTGATTTCCGAAGAGAAAGCGATTGCGGTTGCAAATGATATTTTGGGAACAGGCGAGAGAATTACAAATATTCGTTTGGCAACAGTGAAAACAAACAATTATTTCGAAAACGCAGTTACAGAGGATGATCTTCGTTTGGCCTATATGGTAAGTACGGCAAGTAGTGTTGTATATGTCGATGCTTATACCGCTGAAGTTGTTGGTGGAGATATATATAAAGCGGTTCGTGGTGGTGCAATTGGTGCATCTGAACTGTCCACTTCAAGTGCAAGTATTAACCTTGCCAAATCATCTCTTGAGGATATGGGATACACAACTACTACAAAACTTCTATCGTCTCAGTTTGGTACAGATGTTCCATCGCTCCTTAAATCAGCATTTTATTCCTGTTCTCATGGCAATGCTACAATGATTTCTTCCAGAAAGGACTTGGATGATGAAAACAGAGCATTTTATTCTTCTGATGTCCCAACTGGAACATACAAATTTGTCTTCTTAGATGCTTGCGAGACTGCATCTACTCAGTGGAAGAACGCTTTTGGTATCTCGAGTTCTTCTACAAATAAAGCGTTCCTTGGTTGGACGGAGACTGTGACAACGACTGCATCGTATAATTTCTGTGTTGATTTCTGGAGCTATATATCTTCGACTTATACAGTTTACGAAGCTGCTCAAGATGCTGCTGATAACGATGCCAATAAGCCAATACAGTTCACAGGAGATACCGACTATAATGGATATTATTAAGAAAAGAATTAGTCCCGTTTTTGCGATGTTGTGTATATTCATGTTGCTATTTGTTGGCTGTAGCACAGACAAAAGGAAAGAGGGAAACAACATATTTAACTACGATGAGAAAATTCAAGTTTTTTTTGAGGATGCGTCATCTGGCAAATTAGAAAAAACAGAAATTTTTCTAAGCGAAGACGAAGCAGAGAATTTAGTTAATTCACTTGCCACATATAACAACAAATTGTCTGACGATACATTGAAAAAAGAGTTTTTGCTTTGGTATACTGTGAAACTCAATGATGACACCACACTCCAAATTGATGCTGAGCTTAACTATTCTGATAGCAGCGATCTAACGTATATGTATGTTATACAGCACAATACAGAACCGGCAACGCTATATGGCACTTTCATCGATAGCTCCATTATAGAGCAACTAAAAAAATAAAGAACGAAGCTGTCACAGAGCGGACGCGCTCAGTGACAGCTTTGGTGAAGAACTAATTATCTAAAGGTCTGTATTCGGTCACGTTTTTTAAATATGTTTCAAGATTATCGTTCAGTATCAAGTTGGCATATCCGATTGGGTCGTTGTAGATCAAATAGTCCAACTCTGAACGCTGATACATATTGTCGGCGACCTCATTTTCCACGGCGATAGTGTCAATCGCAATCATGCTGCCATCGGTGAATTTCAGTTCAACACAA
>JBJEFL010000055.1:0-16368 GCA_051873995.1 Bacillus sp. (in: firmicutes) | reverse complement strand
AAATCAATACATATGCAACCGTCTAGTATGCATTTATTATATTTTGACATTGAACAACACAATTTAGTGAGCATCAAAAAAGCGACTGAATTCTTCAGCCGCTTCTTTCTCTTATAATGATGATAACCATTCTGCCATTTCATCTGCTTGATCTTCTTTTACCAGACCTGGAGGCATGCTGCCTTTACCGTTGATAAGAATCTCCTTCATTTCGTCAGTAGATAATTTACCACCGACACCAGTAAGAGCAGGTCCCACTCCGCCCTCATAGTTGCCACCATGACAGCCTATGCAGCTTGCCTTATAAATTTCCTCAGGACTACTAGCTGTTTGTTCTGTTTGTTCTTCGCCTTCTTTTCCGCCTTGTGCCACTTTTTCAGCATCTCCAAGACCTTTCAAGGAAAGACCAAACACTAATGCAATACCCATTACCATAATCAGAACAAAAGGAATAACCGGATTACGACTCATTTCTCTTCCTCCCCTATGTACATGCAAATAATTACAAACAACACCTATTTTACCTTGAAATGGAAATTAGTAAAAGACCTAAACGATATGATGTGCATTATTTTCAAAAAATTGACATATAAAAATCTATCGTATTGCTCATATAATCTCGAAACTATGTATAATAAAATAGAGAATAATCAATGTCCCCAAAATTCCCGATACAACAAAGTACATCAACTTCATCTTATGTCCGACAATAAGCCAAGCCAAACAATTCAAGAATAAGCCTCCATACAAAAAAATAACATTCCCAGAAGCAAATAATTCATAGCTTCTTATTGTCATCAACAACAAAACAAAAGCAGTTGCAATAAGAGGAATCAACAACGGATGACTCTTTTTCATTTCATAATAACAAAGTCCCACTAAAAAAACTAGAAAAATTAGGAAGAGTAATATTTGCATTAGAGGTACAATTTCTGTAAAATAATTTACAATTAATGCACTAACAATAACGGCAGTTATTATTATATATTGTTTTCGGAATGTTGGTCGTTTGGGGCTAGAAACTTCTTGTTCGTATTCTCCTTCCGTATATAAGGCCAGCAAGAAATTGCAATATTGTTCCGGAAGTATTCTACTCTTCTTCCAATAATGTATTTCATTAATGATTATTTTTTTCCTTGTTTCGTTCATAACGCCGTCCACATCCTTACATTAAGAGTATCTATAAGAAATATCGGTCAAAATGCGTCATTTTCAAGTCAATAAAAAAGACCCATAACTCATGATCCTTATCAGTGAGGAAAGACCATGGTTATGAGTCATCATTCTATTCTAAAAAGTCTTTAAGACGTTTGCTTCTACTTGGGTGTCTAAGCTTTCTTAATGCTTTTGCTTCAATTTGTCTAATACGTTCGCGTGTAACACCAAACACTTTTCCAACTTCCTCAAGTGTACGTGTACGACCGTCATCTAGCCCGAAGCGAAGGCGTAATACGTTCTCTTCACGATCTGTTAATGTATCTAAGACATCTTCAAGCTGTTCCTTCAGTAACTCATAAGCAGCATGTTCAGAAGGTGAAGTAGCGTCTTGGTCTTCAATGAAATCACCTAAGTGGGAATCATCCTCTTCACCGATTGGTGTTTCCAATGATACAGGTTCTTGGGCAATCTTTAAGATTTCTCGAACTTTTTCCGGTGTTAAATCCATATCTTCAGCAATTTCTTCCGGAGTTGGTTCACGTCCTAAATCTTGAAGTAATTGACGTTGGACACGGATTAATTTATTGATTGTCTCAACCATATGAACAGGAATACGGATTGTTCTTGCTTGGTCAGCAATCGCACGCGTAATGGCTTGACGAATCCACCAAGTGGCATACGTACTGAATTTGAATCCTTTACGATAGTCGAATTTTTCAACTGCCTTGATAAGACCCATATTTCCTTCTTGAATTAAATCCAAGAACAACATGCCGCGCCCTACATAACGTTTGGCAATACTTACTACCAGACGCAAATTTGCTTCAGCAAGACGGCGTTTCGCTTCTTCATCACCTTGTTCGATTCGTTCAGCCAGAGCAATTTCTTCTTCACCAGAAAGAAGGTCCACTCTACCGATTTCTTTTAAGTACATGCGAACAGGGTCATTAATTTTTACACCAGGAGGGACACTTAAGTCATTAAGATCGAACTCTTCTTCTTTTTCCAGTTGCTTAATGTTTGGATCTGCATCACTATCTTCTTCAGCAAGAACCTCGACACCTTGTTCTCCTAGGAAATCCAAATATTCTTCGATTGCATCAGAATCCAATTCAAAGTTCGCTAATTTTTCACTTACTTCTTCATACGTGAGCACGCCACGCTTTTTACCTGCCTCTAGTAATCGTTCTTTTACCTGGTCAAGTGTTAATTCATTTTCTACTTCTTTGGAACGAGCTGATTTATCAGCCATGTGTTCCCCTCCTTCCAAAACTTTCGACACATCATTTCGAAGCGCATCTATTTAAAGCTTTTTAATTGAATAATTTCAGAAGCAATTTTTGCAGCCTGAATATGATCACCTAATCGTATTGCTTCGGCTTGTTCAGCTTCTTTTTCTTTTATCCTTAACATCTTTTGCTGTTTCAACACGACACCAATATAATCTTTTAATTCTTGATCTGTCGGTTCTGGTGAAACAGACATCATTTGGATTTCTGAAACAATTCTCCGTAATTGAGGATCTGGAATATATGTTAAAAATAACGAAGTATCCGGTTCTTCACTTTCTTCATAATAACCAAATAAGTAAGTAATAATTGCTTGATGATCATCAATATTCAATACGGTATCTCCAAGAAAGTGCTTAATTTTATAAGCTGTTTCCTTACTCTGCATCATATGGGCAATCAGACGATACTCTGCATTGATATAAGCAGGCTTCAGCTTTTGCTCATATTGCAAGACCATACCACCTGCAGGAGTATGGTGATTGTTTTGCATCAAATTGCCTCGTTTTTTCTCGGCAAAATACATTTTTTTCTGTTGCGCTTCTAGCGCATCCAGCGAAAGAGAAAATTCCGAAGAAAGTTGACGCAAATAATGTTCTCTCTCTACTGCATTTGGAAGCTTGATAATTTCCTTCAAAACATCTTCAATGTAAGCAATCTTGTCGCCTTCATTGTTCAGATTGCGCCCCATGCGTAAATAGCGCATTTTGAAAGCCAAGTAAGTAAGACTATCTCCAATTACATCCTGCATGAAACTTTTCGAACCATATTTCTTTATATACTCATCAGGATCGAGACCATCAGGCATCATGGCAACCTTTACCGTTAAACCGGCTTGCAGCAACATGTTAGCCGCACGATTAGCAGCTTCTAGCCCCGGTTTATCCGAATCAAAACATACAAGTATTTCTCGGCAATTTCTCTTCAGAAACTGTATGTGATCTTCGGTAAGAGACGTTCCCATCGTTGCCAGTCCATTATCAACCCCCGCTTCAGAAGCTGATATCGTATCGGCAAATCCTTCGAACAAAATCGCTTGCTCTTTTTTTCGAATGGCAGGTCTCGCTTGATAATAATTAAACAGCAACTTACTTTTATTAAAAATTGGTGTCTCAGGGCTATTTAAATATTTGGGTTCATCATTCCCCAGTGCCCTTCCGGAAAAGGCAACAACTTCTCCTTGATGATTTCTGATTGGGAACATAATTCGATTGCGAAAACGATCAAATTTCTTTTGGTCATCTTCTCTTCTTATTATGATTCCGGCACTCTCAAGGATATTTTCATCAAAACCTCGCTTCGTTAAAAAAGTACTAACGAAATCCCATGAGTTCAAAGAGTAGCCGATGGAAAATTTCTCAATCGTTTCACGGGTAAATCCACGATCAAGTAGGTATTGCAAGGCTTCTTCTCCCTCTTTGGTGTTCACCAATAAGTGATGATAAAATTTACTTAATAGCTCATGAGCATCAACCATTTTCTTTGTAGGTTTCGGTTGGTGTTCGTCATGGTTGGAATCTTGCAAAGCAATTTGAAAAGGAACATTACCTCGTTCGGCCAAATTATTCGCTGCTTCCAAAAATGAATACCCTTCTATATCCATTAAAAAAGTAAACACATTTCCTCCGGCACCGCATCCAAAACAATGAAAAATTTGTTTATCCGGTGAGACCGAAAAGGAAGGGGTGCTCTCGCCATGAAATGGACATAATCCAAAGTAATTTCGTCCTTGTTTCTTTAACTGTACATATTCATTTACTACATCTACAATATCTACAGCATTACGAATAGTATTTAATTGTTCTTCCGATATTCGGTTACTAGCCATTGATTCACACCATTTTCTTTAAGGTGATAACTACTAATTCGAGAGAATCTTTTAAATTCCTGCAGAGTTCGACAATTTTTTCATCAGTATTTTATGGAAATTTTCCCGATCTTTCACAGTGAATGTTTTTGGGCCTTTCGAATACACACCTCTTCTTCGCTTCTTGGCAGATTCATGCCTCATCCACAAAAGTGAGTCAATATTCCTCTCATTATAGAATATTCCCCTTGGAGAAATAACGGAAACACCTTTTCCTAGCAAGGATGCAGCTAGGCCAATATCACTTGTTACCACGATATCCTCTCTGCGAGCATGATTCATTATGTATAAATCGGCCGCTTCCTTATCCCAATCTACATATATCCACTTTGTAGCGGGATAATTATGGGTCATATTTTTGATTGACGCAACAAAAACAATTTCCAGTTGAAATGTTTTTGCACATGCAATGCATTCTTCTTTCACCGGGCATGCATCAGCATCCACAATTATAGAAGGCTTATAAGTCATATTTCTTATTTCTCCATTTCTTCTCATAATTCCTTCTTATATTTCTTAAGAGTTTAAAAAGAGAAGCATCTTGTCGAAATTTTTTTTGATAACCACTTGACTTTATTACAATAATTAGTTTATTCCTCTAATACCATCTCTAAACCTAAAGTTTATTCTTTTTATCACAATTTTTCATTATAGAATATAAAAAAGCAAAAATCTATCCATTTGACTCTCTTTTTCCAACAAAAACGCCGGTAATTATTAACAGTCATTAATTGTTTTCAAAAGAAAGAAGGAATGAAACGTAAAAAAGCACCTACTCATGTGCTTTCCTACAGTCCGCTCCTTTTAGCTCACTTTTTATTTTGTTGAATAATCGTAATGATCGTATTGGCTGTCTCTTCTATCGCCTTGTTGGTAACATCGATTACCGGGCAATTCAGTTTTGAAATGATGGAATCAAAGTATTTCAATTCTTCATTTATTCGATCAACCTGTGCGTATATAGCATGGTCTCCTAATCCCAATGTCTTTAATCGTTCTTTACGGATATTGTTTAATTTATCAGGACTTATTTTTAAACCAATACACTTTTCAGGCGCTACAAGAAATAATTCCTCGGGAGGTTCTACTTCTGGTACAAGCGGAACGTTCGCCACTTTATAACGTTTATGGGCTAAGAATTGAGAAAGTGGTGTCTTACATGTTCTCGATACTCCTACCAACACAATATCCGCCCGTAAGATCCCTCTCGGATCACGACCGTCATCATACTTCACAGCAAATTCAATGGCTTCCACTCGTTTAAAGTAATCTTCATCAAGTTTTCGAACCAAACCTGGCTCATTAACAGGATCATGTGGAAGCTTTTCTTGAAGAGTATCCATCAGCGGACCGATGATATCATACGTCAGGATTCCTTCCTCCTGTGTTCTCATTTTCATATACTCTCGATCTTTAGGGCGAACAAGTGTATACACAATAATGGCATTATTTAATTTTGCAAGCGAAATGACTTCATCAATATGCTCCGAATTTTCTATATACGGAATCCTTTTGATTGTTACTTTGGCATTCAGGAATTGACTGACAGCTGCCTTTGTAACCAGTTCAGCTGTTTCTCCCACAGAATCTGACACAACATAAATGATTTGTGAACTCATTATTGCCCTCCCCAACACTTCTTATAACTCGTCAGATGCAAGTGCAACAAGTGCTTTTGTAATATTAGTTTTTGTAATCCTTCCTACTACTTCCATACCTTTATCAGTTTGTTTGATGACAGGCAGAGCATCTATTTGCTTATCAATTAATTTCTTCGCTACATCTATTAATAAATCATCTTTCGTGCATGTTGTAATGTTAGGCATTCTTGTCATAATTATATTGACTGGTATTGTGGTGAGATCTTGTTTTCCGATACTTGCACGCAATAAATCTTTTCTGGATAATACACCTACTAAATGGGATTGTTGATCAACAACAAATAAAGTACCTACGTCTTCTAAAAACATCATACAAATAGCGTCGTAAACCGAAATCCCGTCACTGACCACAACTGGAATGGACTGATAATCCTTCACAACGAGTTTCATCAAGTTATCTGTCAACAATTGTGAGCCCGATTTACCACTATAGAAATATCCGACACGCGGTCGCGCCTCCAGGAAGCCCGCCATCGTTAGAATTGCCAAATCCGGTCGTAATGTTGCGCGTGTCAAGTTCAACTGCTCAGCAATACTTTCGCCAGTAATTGGACCGTGATCTTTCACTATTTGTAAAATATGTTCTTGCCTTTTATTCAGTTCGATTGTCTTCACCACCCAACTACTTTTTACAGAAATAAGTTATACTGTATAAAAATATTATATACTAAATCGCACTATTTGAAAAAAATAAGATATAACATTTTAAGTAATACTCCATCATTAGAAAAACATGCACTCGATTCAGTGAATCATATTCCCTTTTTTTACTGTGTCCAACTTCAAAAGATGACTGAATATTATTTTTATGCTCATTTTTTCACATTATTTTTACTTTGACAACCGATAATAAGCTCATTATAAGTAAATCATTTATAAAGCCAATTATCTCTGATCATCAAAGATCTCCCATTATATACCGCGGTGAACGAACATCACCGCGGTATTCAACTTCTTTTTACAGTGCCAGTACTTTATTCATATGAGCAAAGCTACTGATTAATGCACTTATTTCTTTCATCAATGATAAACGGTTGAAACGAAGTTTTTCATCGTCTGCCATGACCATTGTATTCTCAAAATAATTCTCAATAGGCGCTTTCAACGATGTCAGTAAATCAAATTGCTCACTTGCCTCTGCCGCAGCGTGGAATTGTTCACTAACTTGTTTATAAGCATTGTATAAACTTGTTTCAAATTCATTTTCAAAAAGCGCCACATCGATGTTTGGCTCTTCTTCTAGCTTAACAGCAATATTCATCACACGGCTTAACGCTTCCATGCTTTCTTTGAATGATCCATCATTTTTCTTGTCTTCCAAAACAAGTGCACGATTCACAAGTGCCGCAACATTGCCGATTGCACCGCCAAGAACAGCATCAATCAAGTCATAGCGCACGGCTTTTTCACCTAATAGATGTTTGATGCGTGCTGTAAAGAATGTCATTAAATCTGCTTTGATTTCAGCGATTTCACGCTTCGCAATTCCTTGTTCAGCAATAGCTTGCATCGCTAAATCAATAATTGTCTCCAACGCAATATCCCATTTTTTCTTTACCAGAATTTGAACAATTCCGCTTGCTTGTCTTCTTAATGCATACGGATCTTGTGAACCTGTCGGAATGTTGCCAATCGCAAAATTAGCTACAATTGTATCCATTTTATCCGCAATGCTCACAATCGCCCCTACTTCACTTGCCGGTACAGAATCTTCTGCATGACGTGGCATATAGTGCTCATCGATTGCTTTGGCTACAACTTCATTTTCCCCTTTAATGCGAGCATAGCGTTCGCCCATATAACCTTGTAATTCCGGGAATTCATAAACCATTCCCGTTACTAAATCAAATTTAGCAATTTCTGCTGTACGGTCAACAAACGTTTTTGTTTCCGCATCTACAGTAAGCTCATCGCTTATGCGATTTGCTAAACGGCGTACACGTGATACTTTTTCGGCAAGCGTTCCAATTTCCTCATGGTAAACGATTGTTTCCAGCTTTTCTAAGCAATCCGCAATTTCTTTTGTCTGATCTTCGCGGTAGAAGAACGCGGCATCAGCCAGACGTGCACGAAGCACTTTTTCATTTCCTCTTGCGACAATATCCAGACCTTGCTCATTTCCGTTACGAACCGTCACAAAGAATGGAAGTAATGCACCCTTTTGATTTTTCACTGGGAAATATCGTTGGTGCTCTTTCATCGACGTAATCAATACACGGTCTGGCAATTGAAGAAATTCTTCTTCAAATTTACCGAATAACGCAGTCGGATATTCAACAAGGTTATTGACTTCTTCTAGAAGATCTTCATCCACTGGAATAATCCAATCATTCTCTTTTTCTAGTTGACGCAATTGAGAAAGAATCATCTCTTTACGCTTAGCAGCATCCGCAACCACAAATTGCTCTCGCATTTTCTCTTCATAACTTGCAGGTTCTTCAATCGTTACCTGAGACCCTAAGAAACGGTGTCCTATCGTTGTTTTACCTGTCGTCACATTTGTGATAGAGAAAGGAATCACTTCATTTCCGAACAGTGCCACCATCCATTTGATTGGTCGAACAAAGCGAAGGTCATTATTTGCCCAACGCATATTTTTAGGGAATGTCAAAGACGTTACAATGTCTTTTAATTGTACTAAAAGATCCTTTACTTGCTGACCTTTCGTAAATTTTTGGACATGTACATATTCAACACCCTTAATATCTTTAAAATAAATATCTTCTACAGATACACCTTGACCGCGTGCAAAGCCAATTGCCGCTTTAGACCAATTACCTTCTGCGTCTTGCGCAATTTTTCTTGCAGGTCCTTTCGCTTCTTCCTGTGTATCTGCTTGCATTTCATCCACACCTGAAACTAACACAGCTAGACGACGTGGTGTTGAGAAATGTTGGATGCCTGTATAAGCAATTTTTTGCTCCTTTAACCAAGCTTCAATTTTTGCCGTCAGTTGATTGATTGAATCTGTGACAAAACGAGCCGGTAATTCTTCTAAACCGATTTCTAGTAATAAATCTTTTTTATTCATGATCATTTTCTCCCTTCCCTTTCAGAATTGGGAATCCCAGCTTTTCACGCTCTTCATAGAATGTTTTAGCTACTTTTCGCGCTAAGTTACGGCAACGCGCGATATAACCTGTTCTCTCTGTTACCGAAATAGCACCTTTTGCATCCAGCAAGTTAAATGTGTGTGAACATTTCAATACATAATCATATGCAGGATGTACAAGGCCTTCCTCCATTTGAGCATGTGCCTCTTTTTCATACATGTTGAAAAGTTGGAAAAGCATCTCTGTATTACTTGTTTGGAATGTATATTTAGAATGCTCGAACTCCGGTTGACCAAAAATGTCACGAACCGTAAAGCCTTCCGTCCACTCTAAATCAAAGACGTTCTCTTTGTCTTGAATATAAGAAGCCAATCGCTCAATGCCGTACGTAATTTCAACTGAAACTGGTTTACACTCTAATCCCCCAACTTGCTGGAAATAGGTAAATTGCGTAATTTCCATACCATCTAACCATACTTCCCATCCTAGACCCGCACAGCCTAATGAAGGGTTTTCCCAGTTATCCTCAACAAAGCGAATATCATGTTCCAAAGGATTAATACCTAAAGCACGTAAAGAATCCAAATATAATTCTTGGATATTATCTGGAGACGGCTTCATGATTACTTGGAATTGATGATGTTGATACAAACGGTTTGGATTTTCTCCATAACGACCATCAGCCGGACGTCGTGATGGCTCTACATAAGCCACATTCCACGGCTCTGGCCCAATGGCACGTAAAAACGTGTATGGACTCATCGTACCTGCACCTTTTTCTGTATCATAGGCATTCATTAAAATACAGCCTTGCTCTGCCCAATGCTTTTGTAATGTTACAATCATATCTTGTATATTCATCTTGCACCTCCACTAAATTAGAAAAGCGTCTGTATCACAGACGGACTGTGATTGAACTTCTAAATCGTTAGCATAGAAAGTTAGTCAACAAAAAAACTCCCATCCCTATGCTAGCTATAGCATAGGGACGAGAGTTACCCGCGGTTCCACCCTAATTGCTGAATTACATCGGATTCAATTGTGCATCCACTATAAAACAGCCTCTTTTTTCAATCAATCATTTGCTCCGGAATGCCTTCTCTGTTTATTTATAACCTGGCTCTCACCGTTCCCAGGATCGCTAATATAAAGGGAAACAAATACTCTTTTCCATCAATGCAATAATATATATTTTAATACCTAGCATTTTATCCAAAATAAGAATGCTTTGTCAATACTAGAACGATTATTTTCCAATAAAACATTGAGCTTCCATCATTCTTCGCCTTATACAAAGCCATCCAACTTATGTAGCTGCTGCAAAAACTTTTTTGATTTCAGGGACAGCCCGGAATAGGCATCGTAATAGGATTCAATCACCAACTTCAATTCCTTTTTCGTCTCATCCTTCAACGAAATGTTACCTAAACGAGATAAATCAAAATAATAAAAAACGCGAAGTAATTTCACGGTACTAGCACTGATTGGAATTCTATACGGATCCCTTTCTTTGCACAGATGACAAATGAAACCGCCTTCCCGAATCGAAAAAGCAAATTCTCCTTCTGTCCGATTACAGCATACACACCGGTCCAAAACCGGCGGGATGCCAAGCACACTTAACATTTTCATTTCAAAAATAGCCGTTATGACTTCTGCATCATAGCCTTCGTTAATATAATTAAGAGTCTGGTATAATAATTCAAAAAGAAACGGATTAGGTTTCTTCTCCTCCGTTCCTTTATCCAGCAACTCTATCACATACGAGGCATAGGCTGTACGAATAATATCTTCCCGAATATGCCGGAAGGATGAAATAGGCTCTCCTTGCGAAAGGCCAAGGAGCCCTGAAGAGCCTTTCACAAGAAAATACCCATAATAAAATAATTGTGTGACGGAAGAAAGCCTGCTTTTCGGCTTATTTGCCCCTCTGGCCATCACACCAATCTTTCCCCATTCACGTGTATAAATGGTGATTATTTTATTATTCTCCCCATAATCAATTCGGCGAATGACAATGCCCTCACATTTTTGAATCAAGACAAGTCCACCTTTATTGAGTAGGCAAGTACAATTACGTAATTGGTAAATTTATATCAGCTAGTTCGTCATCATCACTTTCAAAAGGCCCTTGATTATCCATCTGAATTTCTTTAAATAGGAGATACGTATCGATGTTACCCGTTTCCTTAAACACACTCCAAGTAAAATCCAACATACTAAATCCCACCTTTCAAGTTTCCCTAGCTAGTGTAAAGATCCAACTATACTATTATCTTGACCGACTTCGATTTTTTCATGTACAACAAAAATTACTACGTATAATTCAGAAAAGCGCAAGCGCCCGTTTAGCGTTGCAACACATGCACCGCGTAAAAAATGAACCGCATGAGTTCTGAAATTGCTCATGCGGCACCTTTTTACAATGCCTTAATACTCATCGTCATTAAAGCCATAATCTCTTAAAACAGACATTTTGTTACGCCAATCTTTTTGTACTTTCACCCATAGCTCCAAGTAAACTTTAGAACCTAGCAATGTTTCAATATCCGCCCTAGCTCTTTGTCCGATTTCCTTCATCATGCTGCCTTGTTTACCAATCACGATTCCTTTTTGTGAACTGCGCTCAACAATCACTGTAGCCATGACGTCTATGACATCTTTGTTTTCTTGCTTTTTAATGGAATCAATCACAACTGCGATGGAATGCGGCACTTCTTCCCTCGTCAAATGCAACACTTTTTCACGAATCAACTCAGAAATGATAAATCGTTCCGGATGATCAGTTACTTGGTCGGCCGGGTAATATTGAGGCCCTTCCGAAAGCTGACCTTTAATTGTTTCCAATAAATTATCGACATTATTTCCTTGCAAAGCAGAAATCGGCACAATAGCAGCAAAGTCCATTTTCTCTTTATATTTTTCGATGAGCGGCATCAATTCATCTGGATGAACTTCATCGATTTTATTTACAACTAAGAATACAGGTGTTTTCATATCCTGTAATTTCTCTAGAATAAACTCATCACCACGACCGAATCCTTCTACCGCATTTACCATAAATAGAATGACATCTACTTCACGTAAAGCATTGATCGCACTTTTCACCATAAAATCGCCTAACTTATGCTTCGGTTTATGAATTCCTGGTGTATCGATAAAAATCATTTGGGCATCATTCATTGATAAAACGCCTTGAATCTTATTTCTTGTCGTTTGCGGCTTATCACTCATAATGGCGATTTTTTGCCCAATGACTCTATTTAAAAATGTGGATTTTCCAACATTCGGACGTCCGATAATCGAAATGAATCCAGATTTGTACTTCGTATTATTTGTTTGATTATTCTCCATTTAAATCCTCCGGTGAAAATGCTCCTGGCAATAGCTGACTTACTGTTATTTCTTGTATATCCCCTTTTAAATTCGATAACACAACAACCATATCAGGCGGACACAATTCAGAAATCACTTGACGACAAGCACCACAAGGGGAAACAGGTCCTGGTGTGTCAGCTATAACAGCCATTGTTTCAAATTCTTTTTCATTATGTGCATACGCACTGAAAAGCGCCGTTCTCTCTGCGCAATTACACATTGAATATGCTGCGTTCTCTATATTACAGCCATGAAAGACTTTACCATCCTTCGTCACTAACGCTGCCCCTACTTTAAATTTTGAATAAGGTACATACGCTTTTTCTCGTGCTGCTTTTGCTTCTTCAATTAATTTGGTTACTTCCATATTTCAACTTCCTTTCGAAAAGGCCTTAACTCAATATTATAACATAGTAGCTTGTTTAAGCATCCCCTTCGACATAAGTGACCTTTTATCCCGTTTAACAGACACTAAGCTCCTACTTCAACGCAGTAGCAAAAGCACAAGTGTGTAAGTGGGAGAACAAGTGCCTGTAATAACCCGATTGTTCTATCTAATAAAAGGTATAAAAAACTCTTGTACAAATAATCATCGAGCTAAATCATTCTCCCTAAAAACGCAACTAGATGAACATGCGCCAAATTTTAGGGAAGAAAATGATCATTCCGACCATGACGGAATATATACTATACATGAGTACTGCTCCTGCAGCAATATCCTTTGCCTCTTTCGCTAGCGGATGAAAATCCTTAGTCACTAAATCCACAACATTCTCAATTGCTGTATTTACCATTTCTAAAGCAATCATACCACCAATACAGGTCAAGATAAACAGCCATTCAATTCGTGAGACAGAAAAAAAGAATCCGGCCATTATTACCAAAACAGATATAGTGTAATGGATTTTGATATTTCGCTCTCGAATAGAGGTATGGATACCCTTAAAAGCGTATCGAAAGCTATTCTTTATGGGTGACTTATCTTTATCCTCTCGACAAGCCATAGCTTTCTAAAATATCCTTCTGTTTAGTGAACATCACAATTTCATCTTCCTTTTCTATATGGTCATAACCTAATAAATGTAAAAAACCATGTAAAGCCAGGAAACCTAATTCACGCTCAAAGCTATGACCATATTCCTCTGCTTGTTCCTTTGTACGATCAATGGAAATGATGATATCCCCCAACACTCTCGGCATATCCCCTCCGATAATCTCGATTTCATCTTCACCCATTTCCTCTAACGCAAAAGAAATAACATCTGTCGGAGTATCTTTCCCTCGATATTCTCTATTGATTTCTCTAATGCTGTCATTATCTACAAATGTAATCGATATCTCACAGTCCTCTTCAATACCTTCTGCCTTAGCAGCAAATTGCAATAATTGTTCAATCAACTGTGTTTCTTGTTCCTTTACTTCATTCGTTTCATCAATATAATCGATTAATAACAATTTGTTCACCTACTTACTTTCTATTTTTGCATCCGGATACTCTATTCTCGAATGGAAAATTCCGTTTAAAGTTTGACATAATGTTTCTTCTACGATATTTAATTCTCTTAAAGTAATATCACACTCTGAAAACTGCCCATCGTTGATTCGGTCATGAATAATGCTTTTTACAAGTGCTTCGATTTTTTCTTTCGTCGGCTGTTTCATAGATCGAACGGCCGCCTCAACACTATCAGCAATATTAATGACTGCCGTCTCCTTTGTTTGTGGTTTCGGTCCGGAGTAACGGTAATCTTCTTCCTTCACATCTTCCCCTAATTCCTTCGCTTTATAGTAGAAGAACTTCAACAAACCTGTTCCATGATGTTGCTCTGCAATTTCAATGATTTCCTTAGGCATTTTATGTTTGCGCAATATTTTTACACCATCCGTTACATGAGCGATAATAATATTCTTGCTCGTTTCAGGCTGTAATCGATCATGCGGGTTTTCAATGCTCATCTGGTTTTCAATAAAGAATTGCGGTCGCTTTGTTTTGCCGATATCGTGGTAATAACACCCTACCCTCGCCAGCAATCCGTTCGCGCCAATAGCTTCACAGGCTGCCTCCGCTAAATTGGCCACCATGACACTATGATGATAAGTACCCGGTGTTTCGGTTAAAATTTTTCTTAATAGCGGATGGTTCGGATTAGATAATTCCACTAATTTCATGGATGATAAAATGCCGAAAGTCGATTCAAAGAACGGCAATAATCCTATCGTCAAAATGGCGGAAGTCATACCTGATAAAATCGCTTCAACAATGTAATAAACATAGTCTATATTAGATACTTGCAAATCCATCGTCAACACAAGTCCCAAAATAATGATTAATTGAGCAAGTGATAGCAAGAGCCCGAGATGGAATAATCTTGTACGCAATTGATTGATGGAGAGTAAAAGAATGGCAGAAAATCCACTCATCAATATATAAATGCCGATTGAGGCATTAAAATTGTTTGTCGCGTCATCATTAAAGATAATAGCCCCAAAAATACTGAACATCAGTGTAAAGGAGACAGCATAGCGGTCATCCAATAGCACTTTCAGCAACATTGTACCTAAAGCAGCAGGAAAGACAAAACTTAATACATCACCATCCACCGTCGTTAGTAAACTGATGCCTTTGATCATAACGATAGAGAGAATATACACAAGACTAAAGATTAGCAACTGTGCTGGATTTTTTCCGTATTTCCTTTCATTATTCCGATAAAAATAAAGAAGGGCAGCAAAGATAAACATCACCAAAACGCCTAATCCAACAAACGGAAGGACTGATTTATCCGTATTCAATACCCCGGCCAATTCCAAGTTACGGTACACTTCATGGTCAACCAGTTGCCCTTTTTCAACCAGTACTTGTCCCTGCAGGATTTTGACCGGCTCTACACTGTCATACGCCTTATCTTTTTGTTCATCTGTTTTCGTCGCATCATAGAAATAATTTTGAACAACAGCATATTTTGCCAATTCGATAGATGCTTCCTTTAAATTTGACGAAATCATTTTCAAGCTCAAATCATCCGCAACCTGCTTTTTCGCATCCGCCACATCATCTGAACCGATGGCATTTGACATGACCAGTTCAATAGAATTCAACGTGTTTTCTTTCGCTGTTTTCATCTCCGATTCACTTGATTGCAATAAAGCAAGATACACTTCATCAGAAAACTCTTTATTGACTTTAGCAGTCAGCTTTTCTTTAAGCAAATCCACAGCTTTTCCGTCATCTAGTGCATCATCTGTTGTCTCTTCTTCTGTTTTCAGTTCCTTTTTCACTTCAGCCGCTGAATCGAAAATGGAAGCAATCAAATCCACCCTGTTCTGTGCATACTCTTTCTTCAAGGTATAAACAGGGGCCACTTCCGACACAGCCTCTTGCCTTTCTTCTTCCGTCTTTTCCTCATCATCTACCGTTTTCGGTGCTCTTATCGTCATTTCGGCAACTTGCAAAAGCTCCACATCAATTTTCTCAGGCTTGACATTGGAAAACATTAATCCGAAAGAAAGCACAGCTAAGAAAGCAAACAGTATGATTTGCAGAAAAGTATGCTGAAGAAGATTTTTGGCTTTTACCATGTACTTATTGAGATTCATGACACGTCCTCCTAAACAGCATTATTTCTCGCGAATTGCATCATAATTAAAGAATTATGTAAATATTCACCCTCGATCGATAGCCAAACAAACTGAACATCCATGCTTTCAGATGTTCCTTAGTCAACTTTATGTATAGTCAGAATGATAACCTTGTTCATCCAAACTTTCATCTTTCTATTATAACAAAAAAGAAAATTCATACAGAAATTCAATCCGTAACTTCCTATTCAGACTGTATAAATGTATGAAAATTCAACTTTTCATCTAATCATAATACATCTATGCACCTTATTCAAAACAATCCTTGAAATTATCCGCTTGACAGAAACGAAAAGATACGCTTTTCAATAGCGTATCTTTTC
>JBJEFL010000054.1:0-3144 GCA_051873995.1 Bacillus sp. (in: firmicutes) | reverse complement strand
CCTTTATCATTTTCAAGCCGTCAGAAACCTCATACTCCAAAAAACTTTCCCTGATGAAACCGTTATTGTTCGGCTCCAACAAATCTAGGTTAAGCTTCATTTGTGACAAGGTTTCTATGTATGCTCCATAAAACGACAACAGTTCCTTTAAAAAAGGAAGATGATACGACTCGTAAAATCGTCTGATTGCTTGCCCTCCCTCTCCTTTAAAAGAGTCTCGTAAATCAATGATCCCTTGTATGCTTTGTTCAATTTGTTGTAACTGTTTTTGCTGAATGTTTAGGTCGTTCATTACTTTGTCAATCCCAGATTGCAGTGTGTTTACTTCCAACACCTTCAATCGACAACACCCCTTTAACGTACCTATAATGACCGCTTCATGTTTATCATCCCATTTGTGAAATCTTCTAAAAAAAGAGAAAGCAACGGCTACTTTCTCTTTCTTTTTCTTTTATGAACCTTTTATATAACGATTTATTTCCTTACATTCGTATTCATTTTTGCAGTCGCAAGAAAAAAAATGCTGATAACACAAACAGCAACTGCAACAATTAAAACGAATTGAATGGTTCCAACCGAACGTTCTTTTTCTGACTGGTCGTTTGACTGCTCATAAGCACTATCTGCTGAAAATAACTGTAACTGTTCAGCTTTTGTTGCAATGACTGTTTGTTGATTAACGGTCGAATGAAAGACAATACCTGTTGCCAACTCGCTTGCCGATTGCTTTTCATTCGAAAACGTTAAGTCTTTCAATTCATCGGGCAAAGATTCTTTTCTTTCCAATAAAGATTCGTCATGAAAATAGTCCGTATCAATTTTCACTTCTTTTTCCTTGTATTGATTTGGTTCAACGGTTGCAGATGCACTTTTAACACCCATGATTAGTCCGACACTAATTACAAATACAATAATCCATTTATGATTCATCAGCTAACGTTTCTTCAGATGATTCTGAATTCCAAGTGCGAATATATACAATACTTGAGCAAAGAACCGTCAAGAATAGTAAAAGAATCAACATCAAATTCAGACCATCATTATCTCCTAATTGTATGTTTAGAAATAAATTAGCAATCGGATGCTCAACACTAAAATTCGGCAAAACTAAATCCAGCAATGGTGTCGTGAAAAACGCAATGAATAGAACCGTTATTAATGAACCGATAAAAGAACCTACATAGAAAGCAAATCTCAATATAGATACAAGTGTCATTACCAATAAAATGGTAAGAACCGTCCACTTCACTGCTTGACTTTCAGGCATCGTGTAAATATTCAAACCATAAATGCTGATAATTAAACCAATCGTAATTGTCATTAACAAGAATAAAAGAAGATGGACAATTCGATTAACCCCTCTATACTGATGCAAAAATAATCCGATGAGTAAACTACAAATCAAGATAATAATCAGCATAATAACTGGCGGTGTAGGCGTTACTTTTTCTTTGAAAACATCGCCACTCATTTTGACTGGATTTGATAAAAACTGATACATAAACGGATTTTCCTGTTCATCTACAAGTGTATTGCCTAAAATGTTATACACATCACCTCTAACCTGCTTCGTTGTATCTACATTTTGCGTCCATCGATCGTTCAAATCATCCACCTTTTGCTGAACAGTGCTTACACTACTATACAAATCATCTGTTTGCTCCCTAATCGTGTCTTGTTGTGTAGCAATACCGTCCACCATTTGAGATATTGCTTGCAATGCACCAAATGATTGATCATGCATCTGTAAGAGGAATTCGCCTCCTGTTTCACTTTCAGGTGCTAATTCGAAAGTTGGCGTATTCATCTCTTGAACAAGATGATCGGAAACAAGACGAATGCTGCCTTCCATTGAAGTAAGATTTTCCACAATTACAGACTGGTACTGTTCAAATTGTGATTGATATTCCTCAATCGTATTAAAAACATTTCCTGTATATGCAAAGAAATCATCCTCTAAATGATTCATATCGGTAATAGAGTCATTCAGTGTTCCATTCAATTGATAAAAGAGTTGCGTTTCCGCCTTGATTTGCTCAAAAGCAGCTTCAATAGCCTCTGAATCCTCCGTTTTGGCAATAATGTTTTCAATGACTGTTTCATCTTTTGTTTGTAAATAAGAGAGTTGACCTTCAAATAACGCCAAATCATTATAATACTGCAATAAATCATTCATATTGCGACTCATCATTTCTCTTGAGAAATGATCAGATAATAGCGTTTTACGATTTTCCGACAAACCTTCTATTTGAAGTAATTGCTGTTCTTTCGTTTTTATTTTCTCTACTATTATTTCTGCTACATGTTGCTCACTTATATTCGTCGCTGATTGATTTGATGCAATTGTTTCGTTTACTTGATTAATCCACTGCTGTTGCTCCGTTTTTTGCCCTTCCACTTTCTCCTTCAGTAATTGCAGATTGCTTCTCAATTCATTTATGGATTGAGTGATTTTTTCGAATAAGGCCGAATCCGTTTCCTTAATGGCTGTTGCCACGGATTCTAATTGAATAATTGTATTTTCCATTTCATTGACGTCGATTGTTGATGGTATATACTCTGGCAATGACAGCTCATCATGATTAGAAGAACTCGAAGTCCGAAGCTTTTCTCTACTGCTTATGAGTGTCGGTTGAAGGTCATTTAACGCTCGTTCAACCGATTGCGCTTTAAACAATTTCATATTATCTCTTTGCAATTGCAGTAAACGATCAAATTGCTCTTTCGTATTAGAACTTCCTATTGTTTCTGTCAATTCTTCTAATGTTTTATTGCTAGTTTCCAACTGTTGTTGAATGGCTGTCACATCTTCATATAACTTCTGTCCCTCTTCTTGACTTGTTAATAAGTCAGAGACACCATTGGATGTAATATTGCTAACACCTTCTTTAATAACCGAGTCGTATGCAAGAAGACTGTCTGTTACTAATTTTTGATTTTCCAGAGTAGCCGTTTCCATCAATGCATTCTGGTTTAATTGATATTCTTTAAAGGATTGAATGTCTGATAAAAATGTTTCGATTTCCGATTTATTAGCACTCGCACTATTAATGGAATCCCCTGTCGCCTGACTGGCTGTACTTGCCGTGGACAAAATCCCATCCAACAATTGCTTTTGACTGCCTATTTCAGATGTCAAAGACT
>JBJEFL010000053.1:0-3209 GCA_051873995.1 Bacillus sp. (in: firmicutes) | reverse complement strand
GACAAAATCCCATCCAACAATTGCTTTTGACTGCCTATTTCAGATGTCAAAGACTGTGAACTAGGTGTATAAAACTCATACATCGTATTTTGGAAAGTTACTTCTTTCTCCAGGATTCCATCAAACTTCTTTCGAATATCGTCTACCGATTGCGAAACATAATTCCAATAGATTGTCGACATATTCGTATTTATTTTATTTTTTGCCGTCTCTAATTCTTTCAGCACTTTTTCAGCACGTTCTGCATTGATATTCGGCTGAATCTTATACGTGACCGAAGCTTCTTTCGGCTGATCGTCAGTAAAGCTAAGAACACTTTCTGTAAAATTAGAAGGCAAATAAATGATTGCTTCATATTGTCCTGAATGTAATCCGGTTTCCGCCGTCTTCCTATTAACAGTCACCCATTGATAAGAAGAAGATTTGCCTATTACCTCAGACATTTCTTTTCCTAGCGTTAGAGGGTTTTTCTCAAATTCGAAGCCTACATCTTCATTGACTAAAGCAATACTTTTAACATTTTGATTCTTTGTCTCTCTCAAAGGATCGTGTCCGACATAGGAAAAGAACAAAGACGGAATCAAAAGAATGATAGCTAACTTTAATATGAGCAGCACACTATTAAACTTGTTGCTCAATTTTCTCACCTCTTTGACTGATGTAATTCGGAATTTGAATCAATCTTTCCGTACCGTTTTCAATAAAATAGCCATAACCCGGTAGTATTTCCTGTTCATTACGTTGGAAAGATAATGTAAATAGATTTTGTTCCGATTTTTTCATGAGCAATAGTGCTTGTCTAACTTGCTTTAACTCCGTAGTGAAGGCATCATATCCTTTTGAAAAATCAGATGCATTCCCAGCGACAATCACACTGAATCCTAAATAACTACCTTCTTTCATAAATTTAGCTAGACGATCTTGAATAATAGAATCTGCATTTTGCTGAAGTCTAGCAAAATGATCGACGATAAAGACTATTTTAGGGAATGACGGGATTTCTTTATTATTGCGAATACATTCCGAATAATAAGCTTCTCGTTCACTCATGATGAGTTCTACTTTATCAATCCACTTCGTTATATCTTCCTTTAAATTCAAATATTCAACATTTTCATATTCGGCAAATGACAGTAGACCCCGATCAACATTGTCATATAAACCGATTAGGACAGTTGAATCTTTCACAAGACTATTCAGTATAACTTTTAAACTATTTGTTTTGCCTTTACGAAATTGCCCTACAACCAACATATTCGGATTTTTCTCGAGTGAAATTTGAACAGGGATAACCTTTTCTTCACATAAACCGATTAAGATGGAAGATGTTTGTTCATCCCGCGCATAATCATGACCAAATTCTGCCATCGACAATGTGACAGGCAGCATCGGAATCGGTGCCGGTTGAATATGATGTCTATATTTTTCTTTCAAAAAGTAAATGTACTCTTGTAATCTTTCTAATATTTCCATATCATTCTCGCCTTCTACAGGCAAATAGGTTTGTACGAAAGACGCTTGCTCTTTTTTAATAATTGCCCTCCCTGGAATGGCTTCTTGTTCAAAAGGCGTTCTTCCGATAACACCTATCATTTCTGTTGCATCCATCAAATAATGAAAGATTTTTGTTTTAAAATTGTTTAATAAAGGCTGCCTTACAGCATTTACTCGCGTAGCGGTTAAAATAAAGTAAACCCCAAGCGATTGACCATCCCTGCTGAATTGCGTAAATAGATTTTCATACTCAATCATTTCTTCTTTTACTAAGTCATAATTATCAACGACAAGAAAAAGGATTGGCAGCTTTTTCTCGCTCACTGCATTATAGATAGAAATATTGCTTACTTCTTTCTGGATAAACAGCTGTTTTCTTCTCTCTATTTCACTCTTCATGAATGTAAAGAATTTGCCTAACTTTCGTTCTTCATCCATGCGGAAATAGTCTGCCGTATGCGGCAATTGCTTTAACGGCAATAAAGAACCACTTCCAAAATCAAATATATATACATGTAGTTGTTCCGGACTGAACGCAGTTGTAAATTGAGTAATCAGCGTAATGGCCGTTGTCGATTTACCATATCCAGAAGAACCAAAAATAATCACACTTCCATCCTTTATCCACGTGTACTCATAGCCTGTTTGAGACTGTCTTTCCGGTTCGTCTTTCAATCCAATTTGGAAAATCACTTTCCCCTTTTGTTCCATAACATCGACAGAACGATATAAACGATTAGGTAAAGGAGGTAGCCACGGACTATCGACAGCCTCGATTTGTAACTCTTCTTGCACTTCCAAAATATGATTGACAACAAGATCGATTTCTGACACTCTGTCTTGTTTGTTTTCCACATTAGCATGAACTTCCGAAATTTGAACAAGTCCTAAGTCTGTAATGAACGCAATCTCATCTTCTACTTCTGACGCTTCTGTTACATAAGGGGCCCCGCTCCATGCTGATTGAAATAATTCATATACTTCATTATTGCCAACTTGCAAATAACCTCGTCCTGTTGTCGTGATATGTGCAGCATCCGTATTCTTCAAAATTTCCCTACTATCGGACTCATCTTGTACCTTTAAAGAGATTTTGAAACGTGCATTACTCCAAATTTGATGATCAATGACCCCACCAGGCTTTTGTGTAGCCAATATTAAGTGCACGCCCAGACTTCGTCCAATGCGGGCAGCGCTAACAAGTTCGTGAATAAACTCCGGTTCCACACTTTTCAATTCAGCAAATTCATCACAAATAAGAAAGAGATGCGGCAAAGGCTCGATCGCTTGTTGCGCTTTATATAACTTCATGTACGAATCGATATGATTGACATTATAGTCATTGAAAAGTCTTTGTCGCTTCTTCAATTCACTATTAATGGAGGCAAGTGCCCGGTTACTGAAGTTTTTGCTTCCTTCAATATTTGTAATGGTCCCTAATAGATGGGGGATGTTTTTGAATGGCTGTGCCATTCCTCCTCCTTTGTAATCAATCAATAAAAATGACACTTCATGAGGATGAAAATGAACAGCTAACGATAAAATATATGTTTGCAACATTTCACTTTTCCCGGAACCTGTCGTACCTGCGACCAACCCATGTGGACCATGCGCTTTTTCATGTAAATTCAACATAACAATGTCATTCTTTCCCTTCAGCCCGATAGGAACAGCTAATGATTGCGAAGATTGTTGTTCAGCCCAATTCCTCTTAA
>JBJEFL010000052.1:0-3244 GCA_051873995.1 Bacillus sp. (in: firmicutes) | reverse complement strand
CAACTCGAAAGAGTCATACTCACATGCTATTCACCACTTACTTCAATACGGTCTCCAACCAAGGTATACCAAGGACTTGTTTCATCTAATTGATACGTAATGACTAATTGCGTGTTTACTAACTCATCTAAAGAGCGATTATCTTTCGGATTAACAAAATAGATATAGTACTTACCCGTAACCATTTCTTTAAGAGTCTTTTCTATCTTCGTTGCAATCGCTTTGTCTTCATTTTGCATTTTCGCTTTTAGCTCTGTTGAGTTAGAAATCACAAATTCATTAAGTTGATTAACATCTATCTTTTCGTCCAGTAGCGTATCTAGAATTATTTGCTGAATAGTCATTACTGTTTCTCTCGCTTTGGTATCATCATCTGATGCACTATTTTTATCCTGAAGAACACTCTTTTCTAATTCATTGTATTGCAGTGCCTTATTAAGAATTTTCTGCTTAACATTTCGAACATTTGTAGCTTGACGATAAATAACCGAGTTTGTACCCGTTTTTAGAATAGCTAAGTCATCCTGAATAGCCTGGGTTAACTCTTTATTGAGAGAATCGTCAGTCCAAAGAGAACTGTCAACGGCTGTTTTTTTAGATAATTCCTTGTATTTGGCAATCTTAAATTCTTGCCAATTCTGTGTGCTTTCATCAGCTAAGATATGGTTGAACGCTTCAATATCACTAGAATACTGACCACCCGCATAGGTAACAAAAGCATCCCAACCAAGCCATCCCATAATTTCATGAACATTACGCTTAAACGATAAATCCCCAACCGTATTTTTACCTTCCTGTGCGACATTTGCGCCATAAAAACTTTCAAAAAGTGGAAGATAGTCATACTGATTGGTTTGAACAGTTGTATATCTCTCTTGTCCATGCGGGAAAAACTGCCCACTAACATACCCATTCTTTATTAAATCTTCAATCGTTTGCGGCACTTGAGTTGCTTGGACAAACTTATCATTTGTAGAGTTTGATGCATCTCCACGGTCAACTTGTTCAACCTGATTAAAATACGTAAGCCTGTCGGCTTCTGGTAGAGAAAGAGCGATTTCAGCTTCTTTTGCTTCTAAATAAGCGATTAAGTCAATCAAATTCCGGCTATAATTTACTAAGCTATCTTTGGTTGTATGTGGATTTTTCGCTTGAATACGTTGGTCACTTTCTGCAATCGGTGTCGTTGTATTGAAATGGAACATAGGCTTGATATAGTTACGACCATCTTGCGTATTATTTTCCGTTTCAAACATTGAACGTGCATACAATTCTGCACCTTGTCCCAAACGACGCCCTGTGTTTGCATCACCGAAGATAATGAGCTTGTCATTACCGTGTGTCATTTCATGAGCGAAAAGCCCAACGCCTTTGAAGTCTTTAGTCATAAGTCTTGTTTCATAACTCTGTAATGATGTTGGACTAGTTGAAACACCGCCTATACCCACACCAGCATTATTGTACGCCGACCAAAACTTCATCGGATGTAAATAATTTCGAACGGCATAAGCTGCTTCCGTTCCTTCGGATTTCGACCACTGGCTTCTTTTTGAATCATTGACAAAATGCTTCATACTATCTGTCGCAACAGCAAATGGAACAGGCTGTGAACTTCTATTGACATCTTTCAAAAAGGTTACATAGTTCTCTTGACCTTCAAGCATCGGTTTGAAAAATGGGTTACTGTTTTGAGCTGTTCCACGTTCATGTGCTTTTAGAACATCTTCGCTCTGCTCATCTTTATAGGTCTCAAGCATCCCTACAGATAAACTGCCACTCGTCACACCTAAATAGATACCTTTTCCACGACTAAGTGTCGGTAGTATCATATAATTCAACTCTGGTCTCTCTTTTAACGTTTCATAGACAGATAAACCGCTTACAGATAAAACTTGTGCTTCTGTCTGTTGTTCAAAGTATTCACTTGGCGTCAAATTCTGTCTTTCTGCCAATTTCTCCACAAGTGCAATAATCGAAGCAGCTCCCGTTTCCTCTTTGATTCCTCGCTCCTCAAACAATTTTGCACTCTGTTTTAAATGTCCACCAAGTCTAGAATCGAGCTTCTGTGTACCACCGTACTTTTTCAGCCTATCATATGCGGAAATATGATTATCTTCCTTATTGAAAATGGTATGAGGTTCGAAAACAAGTGTTTCAGATAACCCCTCTTCAAAGGAATATTGTTGCTGTACTAACAAAGCACCACGGTAAAGAGCTGCTAAATCTTCCTGTAACTGTTGAATGGTTAAATCAGATTTAGAAGTAAGCAAACCACGCTCTATCCATTTGCGGAAGGTTTCTTTCGTTTCTAGTGAGACAGCTTCAAACTCATCATTTTCAGTCAACTCACGATTTGCTTGTTCCAAAGCCAATCTATTCGCATCCCGTACCAACTTAGCGTTTCTATCAATAATATCCGGATCATTTGACCCTTGAACTTTTGACACTGGCAAGTCTCTTTCAATTCTTAGTTGATTCATAATAGGAATGAGATATTTTGTAATTTCTGCGATTGACAGGCTTTGCTTTGGCACAGCCTGATCAGAAAAGGCAACATTATCCCCTTGCGTATTGAAGCCATCAATCAAAATAGATGTGAGTTCGTGCATCTTTTCCTCTGACAGACTTGAAACAGTCGCTGTTCTATCAAATGTTCCATCCGCTATTTTTGATTCCAAAACGGTCAGAACATTTGTATTTTCAGTAGACACTGTCTGCACTTTATCCTTTTCTTTCTGAATAGTGTCGCCCTGCACGCCCTGAACAGATTTGTCCGTACTTTCTGCAGATACAGCGGATGTCGGTATAAGACTACCAAAAAATACACTAGCAGCAAGAACACTTGCCCCGCCAATTCTCTTTGAATCCCTTATACTAAAAACCTGTCTTTTTTTCATTTGAAAAGCCACCCTCTTTTCCTATTATTTATCCCGTTTTTACTGTCTGTACTAGGTATCGAATTTACCAATGGACTAATACTTCATCTAATCACCCCATTAATCATTTTGAATTACCGCTAGGTTAAAGCCGTAGCAGATTCCTAAGTACGGAAACCTATCGGTTTCTAATTCATTTAACGCCAATTCTTCTATATTTCTTGAAGCATTTCATTTATATCCGCATTATCACTCTGCCCGCATGATGGGTAAACGAATTATGCTATATTGTGGTGTGTATTTTGGGTCAACTACTATCAATTTCGCTAGTTTTTCAGAAACAGTCTATAAGCTGATACGAAAAGGTT
>JBJEFL010000051.1:0-3249 GCA_051873995.1 Bacillus sp. (in: firmicutes) | reverse complement strand
GTAATACTGACTTTCCATTCTGATCATCCTCCTGATTATTCATTTCAATATATTATACGTAAACCCGTAACACAAAAGGGGCAGACCACCCATACCAGTCTCAGGCGGCCTGCATCACCACGGTCTTTCCGTCTGCAGATATCTTATCATAAAACTCAGCCGCAGGCAACCTGCAGATGCAATTTATCAACATCAGAAAACCCGTTCATCGCATGCCCGGTCAATCGCAAATATCTTCATTTGAATTGAAAGTACCTGTAACAACCAATTCTATATCTTTTGATGTTCTGGAAAAAAATCTCCAACATTCTTCATCAATCGAACTGTTTACAAAGCACCTGAAAACCAGCTTATTTGAAAAAAATAATTCCAAATCACCATTTCTCGATAAATATATATCATCTACATAAGTATTTGCATTTTTCGGAAAAACATTTTTTATTTTTTCATCAAAGAGATTATTCCCCTGTGGTTCCCAGTCGAATGTATCAGACCATTCGACACCGGAAGGCGGCACATACATATCAGACGATGCCAACTTAACATGTGCCTGCTCGCCCTCTATTCTCCATGGACATTGAAAATCCAATACATATTCCCCTGTTTTTATTTCATCACCGTAATGATCTTTTATAAACATTTTTTGTCCCAGATTTATCCATAAAAGATCACATGATCTTCCTATGGAAATCAATTTCTGATGTTTTAAATAATTTATAACGAGAAAAGTGTCTTGCAGTTCGCTATTAAATTCTTCATTCATCATTTTACCTCATTTCGGATACATTTCTTATCTGGCTATAGTATAAGCCATATTTTAAATCAATTCCGGTAGATAATAGTAATAAATAATACCAATGTCAAATTTATTTTATCACAAATAGCCGCAGAGCAATGTTGACTGTGCTTGCAATAAAAATGATACTCCCTGTTATAAAAATGCTAAAAGATTTCATAATAACGTTCTTTTGAAAACAATGCAATCCAACCAAATTCGGTATATAATTCTCCGCATAATCCATCACTGATCAACATAATATCCATACCATCAACATATATACTGATCTGATCGTCAAACTGTTCTATAGCAAGAAGCAGCGTACCTAAAGTCTGATCAACCATAATCGGTATATATTCCCGGTCAATATTCCGGTCAAAATTGTTGTCACAATATATAATAATCTCATCTCTTACAAAACGGATTAATTCATAACCGAACAACAGTAATTCTTTATTTGCATAATCTCCCTGCTGTGCATAAGCAAACTTCAGTTTATCAGAAAAAGATTCATAATCAAAATCGCTGACATCTTTGATCAGAAAATGTTGTTTTGTTTTACAAATATACTCTTCTTTACAATATTTTTGTATATATCCATTTTCTCCAAATAGAATTTCTTCCAGATCGTCCGGCAGCTCAATCACTTCACCTTCTAAAGTAATCTTCAGTTTATTCCACGTTTGAATCAAAAGCAGCAGCCTGTACAAAACATTATCAGCTATATCACATATTAACTGAACAATAGAATTCCTGTCCATACCAACTGAATCGAATGGTTTATCCTGAAAATCACAAACTAAATTATCAATTGCCTCATCACGTCCTGCAATTAAAAGTTCATGTATAAATTTATCTGATATTGCCCCTGTTTTACCATTAACACTCATATCCATTTCTCCTTCCTGATTTATCTTTTTCAGGCATTTACAAAATGCCCCCCGCCTGAACACATCCCCTTTAAAATTAATTCCTTCCGGTGTGCAGATGTACTGCTCTCATTATATACCATGGACAATACCCTGTCAAAAGAATCACAGGTTTATGTCTGCAGCCTGTCCGGGTCATCGGGCTGCTGAAAATCCGGATACCTGATACAAAAATCGCCAGCCAGACGGACAATGCAGCCTGACTGGTGCTTTTTGTCGAAAGACGTATTTCTTCAGACATGATATGATGAGTCGACAAATCGGGATTTGGGCTGCGCCCCGTTTGACAGAAGATTGGTGGTGCAGGTATGCCTTAATGTTGCATTTCATGTTGTTATTCAGGCATAATTATGCTATGATTGTGTCAAAGAAAGGAATGAAGCATTATGCCACTTATTATGCCTATTAAGGATTTACGCAATACGACCGAGATTTCCAATATCGCACACAAAGAACAGGAGCCTATTTTTATTACCAAAAATGGATATAGCGATTTGGTTGTGATGAGTAGTGAATTATACGATAAATTTGCAAGAATGAATCGCATCGACCAGGCAATCTTCGAATCCGAGCAAGAAATTGCTAACGGAGCAGAAGCAGTTGACGCAGAAATAGTTTTTGCAGAATTGGAGAAAAAACATTTTGGATAAATACAAGGTAAAAGTCAACCCTGGAGCAATCCGTGAATTAGACCACGTTTACAAATATATTGCAAATGAGAAATTGGCTCCTGAAAATGCCAAAGGACAGGGAGACAGAATTAAGATGTCTATTTTAAGCCTGGACACATTTCCACAGTCCCATCAGGAGCGTAACGAGGGCAGATATGCCGGAAAAGGCTACCGTCAGTTACTGATTGATAATTATATCGCCATTTTCCGCATTGATGAACCATGCAAAACAGTTTATGTAGTAACAATACAGTATCAAGGAACGAAATCTATAAAACCAGGCACCAAATGACTATAAATCATTTGCTGCCTGGTTTGACTTAAGAATTATTATGTTCATCCAATCAATCCTCTAATTTCGGCTGTAGAATGCGAATCATGAAAGGAGTGACGAAACAGCTATGCAAATTCAGGACTTTTTCATAAATGGCGACATGAAGGGCGCCATTGCCTATATGCGTGAACACGAGGAATTTCAGGACATCCTCCCGGCTTACATCGCTATTTTTGAAAACTGCGAATACCGCACCTATGATGTGCCGGAATTTCTCAACCAAATACTGCTGTTGTATCAGGTATATTATCGGGATATTTTTTATTGCGGTTTACCGGAGACAGAGGCCGCAGACAAGCTGCTGACCCAGTTAAAAGCCCTACTGGATATGCCGGATGCAGAGGAAGAGCTTCTGGCTGAGCGGCTTCAATCGGTGTTTGAAGCGAAAGGCTATCATGCGCTTTTCGGGAAAACCCAGGGCTATTACGGCCCCTATGTCTGGAAGGATACCGTACCTGCCGTTTACAGCGTAGAGCTGCCGAACGGTACAGCAGAGTACACTGTCAATATTCTCAAGGGCTTTGTATTCCGCAGTTG
>JBJEFL010000050.1:0-3290 GCA_051873995.1 Bacillus sp. (in: firmicutes) | reverse complement strand
ATAATAGACCCGAAGAACTCATCGGAGTAATTAATCGTGCATTGGCGTAAAATGGGCAAAGGATATCCCCCACTTGATGGGGGAACTTAGGAGGCAAAACACTGAAAAGCCCGTAAAATTAAGGGCTTCTATGAAAGAAACATGAGAAATACGGTCTCAAGTCAGCAAGACGCGCACCTCAGTTCTGCAAGAGATAATTTTCGCGATGGCAATGAGCCATGCGACGGTAAATATGAAAAGCTTCGTCCATGCTTGCATGAGGCGGGGTTTTTGTTGTATATTTTTAAATGTAAATGTGGTAGAATAACTGTATCATAAAGTATTGGAGGGATTACTATGGGACAGGTTTTTTTGACAGATATTGAAATAAAAAAAGTTCGTCATTTAGAAAATATTTCAATTCCTTTAGACAAAGAAAAAAGAAAACATTTGATATTAACTGGAAAAAATGGAAGTGGAAAAACGAGTCTTTTAGAAGCACTAGTTAAATACTTTTTGTACGTTACTTCAGATAATTATTATTCAATTGAATATGTGAATAATAGATATAAAGAATATAATGACCAATTAGATAATCTAAAAAAACAGAAAGATTCTGATGAAAAATTTGCAAAAATAAATAAAATAGAAAAGTCTATAAGTGCATGGAAAAAGGACTATGAAATATGGAATAATGGTGCTGTAGCGAATATTAACTCTATTTCATTCTTACAAAATAAATTTAAACAGGGGAATTTTATTTTTGCATACTATAAAGCTGAAAGGGAATTTCAGGTAGAAAAATATAAAAATATTGAAAAAATACAATTCCAAGATAAGTATAGCATTACAGATAACCCAGGTGCAAAACTTACAAAATATCTCGTAGATTTAAAAGCTACTCAGGCATTTTCAAAAGATAATGTAAAGGTTGAAAAAATAGGCAGATGGTTTCATGAATTTGAAAATATTTTAAAAACTATTTTTGAAGATGCTGCCCTTGAATTACGTTTTAATGATGAAACTTTCCAGTTTTCTATCTGTGAGTCTGGTAGAGAGCCATTTGACTTTAATACAATGTCAAGTGGTTATTCGGCGGTATTTGATATCATTAATGATTTAATCATAAGAATGGAAGCACGGTCGGGATTACGAACAGAGTTTGATATGGAAGGTGTTGTTTTGGTGGATGAAATGGAAACTCATTTACACTTAGAATTACAAAAAAAGATACTTCCTATTTTGACAAAATTGTTTCCTAATATTCAATTTATCATTACAACACATTCTCCGTTTATTTTAAGTTCTTTAGATAATGCTGTTATTTATGATCTTGAAAATAAAACACTTGTAAAAAATGGATTGAAAAATCTACCATATGAAGGAATTGTAGAAGGATATTTTAAAGCGGACAAATTGTCGGAAGAATTAAGGGAAAAATATGAAAGATATAAATTTCTGGTTTCTAAGGATGAGTTATCAGACGAAGAATATGAAGAAATAGATAAACTGGAATTTTATTTGGATGAAATACCAGATTATCTTGCAAAAGAATTAACGGCCGAATATAGCCGTTTGAAATTAGAATTTTCAAATAGGGGGTAAGGACAGTGATTAAAATAGAGAGAAATCCTATTCCGCCTCCATCACTTACTGTTGAAGCACAAAAGGCCAACGGAGTTTATAACAAGCCAGATGTAATACAGAGATTAAAAGAAGATTCAAATGATAAGTGCTATATTTGTGAGTTGGGAGGGCTATCGGATCCAGAAGTGGAACATTTAAGACCTCATCATGGACGTAAAATACCGGAGAGAGTTTTTGATTGGAATAATTTGTTTTATGTATGTCCGCATTGTAATAATTTAAAAAAAGAAGCAAAATATGATGACAAAATTATAGATTGTTGTGTCGAAGATCCGGAAGATATGTTAGAGCAATGTTATGAAAATGGACATGTGAGGGTACATAATATCGTATCAGAAGAACGTGCAGTTATGACTGCAGAACTTATACAAAATTGTTTTGAAAAATGCAATACGGGGATTCGGGAAGCAGCATGTCAGCATAGAATTGACCGTTTGGCAGATGAAATGAATGTTTTATATAAAATACTTGAAAAACATAAAAGAGAACCGGAATTACAACGTTACAAAAGAAGTTTAAGAGCTACATTGAGTAGAAGCAGCATATTTGCTGCATTTAAAAGGAGTTATGTAAGAAAGCATATTACAGATTATCCAGATTTAGAGGAATTCTTAGTGTGATTAAGGTGTAGTGAGGAGTAACGAGATATCCTGCATTTGTAACGTGTTTGCAACATCGCATTCCAAGAATCCGGCAAAATCAAAGATTCTCAGTTACCAAAACGTTAATCAGAGACAGACACAGTCAATCAAAGTCCATCTGGGATTATCCCGGGTGGACTTTTACTATTGAAATTATGAGTAATACGGAAAAACGAAAAAATCTACAAAGCCTTATTTTGTGGGCTTCCTCCAAATCATATTTGTTATTCGCCATTGACTACCGAACGGTAGGTAACTATAATAAAGATACATGATAACTGAAATGCAGTGGATAGAAAATGTGGATAGAAAATTTGGTTACAGGGAAGGAGATTTGGATATGGATCGTGGGAATACAAAACAGGAGATTCTGGAAGCATCGCTGGAATTGTTCTCCGTACAGGGATTTGAAGCCACCTCTGTTTCCCGGATTGCAGGTGCCGTTGGCATTCGGAAGGCATCGCTTTACAGTCATTTCGAGAACAAGCAGGCGATTCTGGACGCGCTGGTGAAAGAAGTATTGGAGCAGTATGCGGCACATTCTATTTTTGCCGGAACGGATTGGGAGAAAGAGGCCGATAACCTGCCTCTGACTGCTGATGAGGCCGTGCAGATGATTCAGGGACAGATTCGATATATTCTCCATGACCCCTGTATCAGCAAGGCCAGGAAAATGCTGGTGATCGAGCAGTTCCGGAATCCGGAGCTGGCGAAGCTGCAGACGAAACAGAACTATTTTGACGTGATGAAGTATTTCACCGGGCTGATAAAGTGCCTGATCCGGCGGGGGATTCTGACAGACGATGATCCTGAAATCATGGCGGCCCAGCTTTGCCTTCCCATTTCCGTGTGGATTAACTTGTGCGACCGGGAGCCGGAACGTGAGACGGAGGCCATGGAGCTGGTGGGCAGACATATCCGGCAGTTTTTCAGACTCTGCCAGCCGGAGGAGAGGTGAACTGTTCTGAATAATTACAGAAAAATAAAAGGGGGTAAAACGACTATGCTTCGGATGGAAATTGC
>JBJEFL010000049.1:5818-17779 GCA_051873995.1 Bacillus sp. (in: firmicutes) | reverse complement strand
AGCGTGAAGGTGGAGAAGACGTATTCGTACATTTCTCAGCAATCCAAAGCGAAGGCTTCAAATCTTTAGACGAAGGACAAAGTGTAACGTTTGAAGTAGAACAAGGACAACGTGGTCCACAAGCTACTAACGTTCAAAAAGCTTAATAATGGCTAATAATAGATCCTACTATGTAGGGTCTATTTTTTTTGCTTAAAATGAGTTTGGACAATAAAAAAACTCTATTCATTGAATAGAGCTTGTGCAACAAACGTATCTGAAACAAGTAATGCAAATGGTAGACTCAGTATAGCACAGTGCTTGAATAATCCCTAATCTAACGTTTGTAAAAGTAATATAAACAATGTTTACGAATAGATCCTTTTTGTGTTTCTAGGGCGGATGCAAAAATGTCACATTATTTTGATAATGGTCAGGAACGCAAAAATCAGCTAACATACTAACATGTATGGAAAGAAGATGTGGGAATACGGAGGATGGAAAATGAAGAAGGGGTTATTGTTACTAACACCGATACTTGCGGCAACGATTGTTTCTGGATGTAGTTCGGATAAGCAGAAACTGACAGCGGTTACACCGTCAATAGTATCGGTTATAGCGGAAGTGGAGAATGCGTATACAGATGTAAGCAGTTACACGAAAGAGATGGATATCAATATAGAGATTGTGGATGAGGACGAGGGTACTATGGAGCTTGATGAGACTGCCGATATTGAATTCAAGTCGGATGTTACGTTTGAGCCGTTTGCAGTATATCAAGAGCGTAAAGTAGAGTCTACGGGGATTACGCCTTATGAAATGGAAGTGTATGTAACGCCGGAACTGTCTTATACGATAGATGAGGATGATGTGGTTACTTCCTATGTGTTAGATGGCGACGATATGGAAGAGATTATGAAGCAGGTAGCTGCAGATTCGCAGTTAGCGCAGCTTGATATGCTTTCGGACTACTTAAAGATTAAAGAAGATGGTGACCATTATATTCTAAGTGCGGACATACCGGCAGAAGAGGCAAGGCAGATGGCGATGACGGTGTTGTATGATGTACCGATGTTTGATCAGGATCGTATACCAAACATGAACTATGATTCGTTAACAGTGGAGTTCCAAGTCAATCGGGATACGTATTACCTTGAGGGTGTAAACGTAGTGGTTAAAGGGGACGAGGAAAAGTTAGGTTTAACGGAGCATTTAACGATAGAAGTAAACAGCGAGTTCTCAAATATGAATGAAGTGGATGAGATTGTTGTTCCGGATAAGGTTGTTAATCGTGGTGAATAAATAGATGAGCGGGTGAGGGAGGTTTTACTTCTTCACCCGCTTTTTTGTTGTGCGGATAAGGACTCTGATAATAAGGTTACGGCTTTATGGTGTCTGTATTGGTATGATAAATGTATCAATAATAGAGGATGAGGTACATGAAATATCGGATTACAAAAAGGTTCGTTGAGGTTGAATTGGTTGGGGGTGGCGAGTTAGAGGTGATCCAACTCCTAGCGGAACAGGATGGGGGTGTGGTTGAGGTAGGTTCTATCGAGATTGTTGACCTTGAGTTTGTGCATAAGGTAGTGGATAAGCAGAGGGATGCGAAGTTCAATAAGAGGTTGCTGTTGGCGATGTGGGCTGAGTTTCAGAATCGGTTGGTGAGGTTCTATGAGGCTTCGGTTGCGTATATGAAGGTTGCTGAACATTACGGGGGCTTCAGCAGGGTTTTACATATGGAGGGTTCGGTTAAGGGTTTGGTCGATCCTTCGGCTGTGGTAGCGGCTGATTTTCGGTTGTTTTTACAGGATATTGAATCCAGCGGGTTGTTGTGGGAGGCGTTGAGGATGTGCAGGGCTTTGCAGTTGCATCCGGAAGAGGAGTACCGCTTGGACGAGCGTATTTTCCTTAAAGAGATGGAGGGTAGGGGCAAACAGGATAGCTCGGAACAGGGTAACGGGTGGTCGTTAGTATAGGTTGAAATGGATGTGTGGCTGATTGTCGATAAGTCTAACTAAATCAAATAAGTGAATAAGGATGGGTGGTAGGCATGGGTAATGCAAAGCGGCTAGGTTTAGAGGATATTGCAAATCGTTTGTGTATGGACTTGGTGGCTACGGGCAAGGCACAAAATGAAGATGAGGCAAAGAAGTTGGTGGCAAACGGGTTAACGGAATTAAGTCGTAGGTATCAACAGAAGGCGGCAACGGATCGTACGGCGGGTTAATATGATAGGGGGTGTGTTGATGGGGCAGGTAAGCCAAGAGCAGGTGATTGCGGATTTAGTCGAGGCGGTACAACGTTTGGAGCGGGAGTGTCAGGAGTTAAGAGGTGTCAATCAGCAGTTGGCTACAAATTGGGTTAGGACATTGATTACGAATATGGAGTTAATGGATGAATATATTCCGGCATGGAGGCTTAAGGCGGGTAAAGAAATCACGGAACTAAAAGAGTTGTTAAATGATGTAGGAGTTGCGGCTGACAAGTCAAAAGAAAAGGCACATGCGGAAAGGTGTGTGTAGTTGGGGCGGTTTTAGTAACCGTCTTTTTGTGTTGTGCAGATGGCTCTTAGGGAGGCGGTTGCTGATAGCAGCCGCTTTTTCGTGTTTTATGGGCGTGATAATAAAGGTTAAGAAAGTGTATGGGGATTGCGATAAACTAGGCAGTAACTAAAAGCAGGGGAGCGGGGGTTCACAAAATGCATTACATACTGCAGGGGTCTAAACCAAAGAAAAAAATGTCTGGTACGGTATCGTTAGAGGGTGAGTATTCAGCGAAATATGTAGCGACATCTTCGAGGGAACACATCATGGGTTATTGTGGGAAGGATGTAATCGCTTCTATCTACGTATCTGCGGGTGTTATCAAGGAGTTGGATGTAGCGGTTGATAAAATACAGGTAGCGGGCGATTATGAGCGATTTCTGCCTATTATCGGTGTAGGGGTTGCTGAGGGGGCGGAACGTCCGAAGATTATATGGGATGGTACAGCCAAAGGGAATTCTAATAAAGTAAAAGACATGGAATACCATGATTATGTGGATATGAGTCAACAAAAGGATGCCATCAAGGGTGGTATCGAGGAGTTTTTATATAAAAACGTGAACATACAAAAGCTGCAGGAGGAGCATGATCTGTCTTGGGCGGAGAATAAGAACTACCGTATTCTAACGGAAGATGATGAGATTTACGAGTGGGTAGAAGGGTTAGCCAAAACGGATGAGATTGTCGGTTTCGATACGGAGACTTCTGGGCTTCGTACCAACCGAACAAAGCGGGATGTGTTAGTAGGTATCTGTATGAGCTATGAGGATCATGCGGGTGTGTATCTGCCGATTAACCAGTTGCGGTATGACAACGTGAAAATGGGTGAGAAAAAGCTGGTTGAGTTGTTAAAGCCGTTTTGTCATCGTCATTCAAAAGAGCGTAAAAAGTTGGTTACGCATAACGGTCAGTTCGACTGGCGTGTAATGAAGATGTTCGGTTGGGATTTAAATATTACGTATGATACGTTGATTCGACAAGGTATCAAGGCAATTTCCACGGCTAAAAATGCGCGTAAGTTAAAAGAGATTGCTAGGTTAGTATTGGGGTTAGATGTCGTGGAGTTAGAGGATATGTATGAAAAGCGTACGGATGCGGAGATTCGGTTGGTACGGGATGCGGTAATGGCAGGGGCAGCGGTGAATGATATCACCCGCTTCAAGCTCGAAACGTTAGGGAAGGACAAGTACCAAAAGGACTTAATGGACTTCCGTTTTGCTAGTTATGAGTTTAGTAAGCTCTATGGTTCAGCGGATGCGGACTTCCCGCGACTCATTCATAAGATTATGGACAAGGATTGGAACCATGACTTGGATTTCATCTACAACTTAGAGGTGGCGTTAATTCCTGTGTTGGGTGAGCAGGAGTATTATGGTGTACGTGCGGTTAAGCCTGAGTTTGAGCGTTTGTATGAAGAGGCGCAGCGTGAGGTTATTGACTTGGAGAAGAAGGCGTATGGGATTGTTGGTCGTGAGTTTAAGGTAACGTCTGGGGTGGAGAAAGGTAAAATCCTGTTTGAGGAGATGGGAGTGCCGTTAAAACCACGCTATAAAACGAAAAAAGGCGGTTACAAAACGGACAAGGACGTAATGGCGGATATTGCGCAGTTTAAAAACAATGATGGGTCGCCACGTTATCCGTTAGTGCCTGTGTTGCAACGACATTCTAAGGTATCTACGTTAATCAGTAACTTCTATTCAAAGCTACCGAGGTTAATTGTAGATGATTATTTGTTTCCGCAGTATAACAGTATCAATGCGGAAACGGGTCGTTTAAGCTGTAACAACCCTAATATCCAGCAAACGGAGCCACAATCACGTTTGTATATGGTTCCCGATAGTGATGACTATTATTTCTTAATCTGTGACTACTCGCAGGTAGAGTATCGTCTAATGGCGGGGTTATCGCATGAGAAAAAGGTTGTAGATTTCTTTAAAGCCAATCCGGAAGCGGATTATCATATTCTGGCGTATGCAAATATGATGGGTAAAAAATATGAGGACGTAACGTCTGCGGAGCGTAAAACGGGTAAGGTATTAAACTTTGGTACGTCTTACGGGTTAGAGGATGCCAACCTTGCGCTTAAGCTGTATGGTAACGACACGCCTTATCACCAACAACTGGCAAGGGAAGCGAGGAAGAAGTATTTTGATGGGGTGCCGGATTTACGTGATTACTTTGAGGATGTAAGGGATGAGGCGGAGCGTGAGGGATATACGAAAACGTTATTCGGTCGTATACGTGAAATTCCGGAGTTCAAAACAAAAGGGCATATACCGGAATACAAGCGTGGTTCCGGTCGCCGTAAAGCGGGTAACATGCCTGTACAGGGGACGGCGGCGGATATTATGAAGATGGGTATGATTCGTATTCGTAAGTATTTCCGCAAGTATGGTTTTAAAGAGGATAGGGTTCGCTTTATCTTAAACGTACATGATGAGGTATGTATGCAGGTACATAAATCGATTAATCCGTGGTTAGCGACAGCGATTATGCGTGAGGCAATGGAGATTGATTTATCGAAGTATGGTATACCGCCTTTGTATGTAGGGGCAAATGTGGGTTATTGCTGGAAGGATGGGAAGGTAGACGAGCTGGAGGCTCCTGTATTGCTGATGGATCGTAAGTGTAAGTGGGCGATGGAAAAGTTCAAAGCGGGTGAGGAGTTGCCAACGTATGATGATCCTCGTCAACATTGGGCGGATGAAATCTCTAAGTTTGCGTTAGAGGTGATCCAAGAGGAGATAAAGAAAGATGGTATTAAAACGTTAGAACAGGCGTATGTAAACGGTCGTTTGGTTAAATATAGTCACCATTTCGGTGGGATAAATGATGCGTTGATTATGGAGTGTATGGTACGTCCATATAAGGCGGTATTTAACGATTTGGAGGCTGTCTCTCATTACAAAAGCAAGTTAGCCACTAAACTGTTAGATAAAGTCGAAACCCGCTTAAAAGGGCTTTTAAATGGCTTAGAGGGTGAGGCTCGAATGGATAAGGCGTTCAGTGATTATAAAGTGGTTACGCTGATGAAATATTTCGGTGCGTATGGTGGTAACGTCTTAAAATGGTTTGTAGAGTTGGATTTTGATAGGGATGCGTTATATGAGCGTATGGATGGGCGTAAGTCTTTAGGCAAAGGCGATTTGATTAGGCTACCTGACCTTAAAAAGAAAACGGTTGAAAAGGTTGGGGAAGAGATTGAGGAGGACTATGTATCGATTGAGGATCAAGTACGCAGCATGCTCAAATATGATAAAGGGCGCAACCATTTTACGTTATTGTTGGATAAAAACGATTATGAGTTAATGTCGTTAGTGGATGCCATGTTGGTGCCATCGGTTAACCGTAATCTGTTTAAGAAAACGACCCGCTTCACAACGTTTGAGTTGGTGTTTGAGGATGGGTCGTCAGCAAGACGTGGCGGTATGTTGTGGATTGCTCAGTTCCTGCCGCTGTTAAAAGAGTTGCTGGTGGTTCATTTAACTACAGGGGACTATAAAGGGTTTGATGAAAAGATTGAGCGTGTAGGTTCTTCCTTTGTGGCAATGGAAGATGAGATAGTGGAGGAGCGCACGGACTCTACTATTCTAGGGGTCAGTGAAATATTAGATGCTTCTAAGCGTAGTCGTGCGGTGCGTGAGCATCATAAAAAGAGGGGAGGTAGTAATGTATAGTATGTAGGGTGTCGGTGCAAACTGGCACCTTTTTTCTGATAATGCTTTTTGGATGGAAAGCGGAATATTTTGATGTATCTGCGGAAAGGAGGGGGACGGGGACAACAACGAAAACGTATCAATCCCGTTATGGTAGCGATGCATTTACTACCGTCGTAGCTCCTGCGGTGGCGGAAAAGATAATTAACGCATGGGGTGCAAGCCAGTAAATATCCGGGTGAATTGTATGGAGGAAAAGAAAAAGAAAAATAGAATAACATTATGTGATAAACTACATTTAAACATTATTAAAGTTAATATAGGGAGTCCTAAGATGAAAATAAAAACAAACTATTTAGCCTTACTTTTATCGATTATCTTTATGGTTGGTTGTACGAACGTAGAAGATGTATCCACTACAGATGGAGAAACAGATTCACAAGAAGTAACCACAGTTACTACAAATGAAAATAGCGAAAAAGAAGAAAAAGAAGAAACTAACACTACGGTTGTTGAGGAACCGGTAGCAGAGGAACCAGTGGTAGAGGAGCCAGTAATAGAGGAAACACCAACTCAATCAAATGATGACCGATTCGCTGGCTACAAACTTATTGAAGTTGATGGTGGTGATTTATCTGGCTATCGTCAACCTAATGTTGTCGTTGATATTGGTTTTGGAGACCGAGAGTACTGGGCATTTACGAATGAACACGGGCAATTAGTGCGTGTCATTGCTGACGAAATTATTCTACAAAATGACAATACCGAACCTGTAACATCCTCTGGTAGATATTATTCAGACGAGGCAAAGGTTCCTGGTGTCGAAAGTGCCGTTTTAGATGAAGGGCATATCATCGCTGACTCTCTCGGAGGGGTATCAAATGCTTACAATATTACCCCACAAAATAGCACACTCAACCGACACGGCGATCAAGCGTATATGGAAAAAGCGATTCGTGATGCAGGTGGGGCTACGAATTTTGAAGCGATTATCACATATCCGAATACGGAAACGCAGATTCCTTCACATTATCAGTATACCTATACTTTAAAGGGCAATAAGATTGTTGATTCATTTGACAACGTGAACCCTGATGAAGTAAACGAATCACTTGGTTTAACAGAAAGCAAACCTTCTACTTCAACAAGCCAAAACAAAATCGGTGATATTTCGAGTGTGGATACAAACGGCAATGGAATAGTGACAATTCAAGAAGCAAAAGATGCAGGTTTCAGTATGCCGATAACAAGTGACCATTGGTTATATCCGTATATGCGTGATAACGATGGCGATGGTATGGTAGGGGAGTAAGCACCTAGAATTTTGAGGCAAAATAGATGAACGAAAGAACATTTTCCTTGTTGAATGATTGATAACAATTTGCGAATAGGTGTCTGTAAAGGAATAAATGAAGTGAATGGTCGTATCTTCTGATTTTGTAGGGTGAAAGTTATTTTTCACTAACGAAGATTTTGATTCAATAAGATCAACCATTCAATAACGATAGGCTTGGAGATATCTCCAAGCCTATTTGTGTGTTTATTTTATTTCTGATAGCAGAGATTAACTGAAAATATCAATTAACTGAAAAAAATAATTATCTGAAAGTAGTAAGGCATTAAAGTATCAATGCTTATATTTGCTAAGTATTGATTATCATCAAATTTAATAGACATAAAAAATATATATATCGGAGGTTTAGTGAATGAAGAGAAATCACAAAAAGTCATTATCTAGATTTACAGGGTTGATGGTTACTAGTTCTATTGTAGCGACAGCTTTAGCGCCAACTGGTATGGCAGCAGTTCAAGAAGCAAAGCAGTTTAAAGATGTGGCACCGCAGTATAAAGAGGCGGTACAATTCCTATTAGATAAAGGGGCTACAAAAGGTCTTACGGACACTAAATTTGGTGTGTATGACAACATTACACGTCAAGATGCGGCTGTACAGCTTGTAAAAGTGTTAGGTCTTGAAGTAGACAATAACGTTGAAAAATCAACATTTAAAGATGTACCGAACCGTACAGCTAAGTATGTAGATGCACTTGTTAAAGCAGGTATTACAAATGGTAAAACAAAAACTACTTTTGGTGCGGCTGATAACATCACTCGTGGTGAATTAGCAATTTGGATCGCAAAAGGGTTCGAATTAGAAGGTACGGGTAAAGTAGGGTTTAAAGATGTAAACAAACGTTATGTAGATGCGGTTTCTGCTCTTGTAGAGAACAAAATTACAAAAGGTATGGATGAATTAGCGTTTGGTACTGACCGAAATGCTACTCGCGGACAATTTGCAATTTTCCTACAAAAAGCGGATGCGGCAAAAACACCAGTTGCTAAAGTAGAAGCGGTAAAAGCTGAAAACGGTAAAGTAACAGTAACGCTTGATAAAGAAGTGGAAGCGGCTAAGGTTGAGGACTTCAAAGTAACTCAAGCAATTGATGGTAAACCTGCAGTTTCTGTAACGCCTACGGCTGTTAAACTTGGCGATGACAAGAAAACAGTTGAGTTAAATACTCCGGAAGTGGCAAAAACAGATAAAGAGCAAAGCGTTGTAGTAAGCGTTGCGTATGGTAAAGGAGAAGCGAAATCTGCTGAGGCATTTAAAGTAGAAGTGAACACCCCTGTAGTGACATCAGTAACGGCGATTAACGCTAAACAAATCGTTGTTAAATTCAACACTGCTGTAGATAAAGCTACTGCACAAAACGTCGCTAACTATGCAATCAAACCAGCTGGTCAAACAGCGGTAATGTTACATGATACTCAAGCGGAGGCTTTAACAACTAAAGGCTATGCAACAGCAAAATTAGCGGATGACAACAAAACTTTAACTATTACTTTAGGTCAAGCGTTGACTTCAAATACAGCTACTATTGGTTGGACAATGGCTCAAGGTGACGTATTCAACTTAGAATACAACTTAGTAACAGCTGCAGGAGAAACTTTAGTTAAAGGTACTGAATCAGTTAAGTTCGAAGATAAAGTAGCTCCTACATTAGTATCAGCAACTTCATCTGCAAAAACTACAACTAACACAGTTGTATTAAAATTCTCTGAGCCAGTTGATTTTGCTCAAGCAACCGTTGCAATTGATGGTAAGTATGCAACTTTAACTGCTGGTTCTACTTTAGATACAGTTATCGCTACTTTCGCTAATTCAATGACTGCAGGTCAAACATATTCAGCTCAAGTATTAAACATTAAAGATGCTGCTGGAAACCAAATTTCACCAAACCCAGTTACGGCTACATTCACAGTTTCAGCTGATGCAACTGCTCCATCTGTAACAAATGTAACGGTTGTGCGTGATAACTTAGTTGAAGTTACGTTCGATAAATCAATGAATGTTTCAACAGTAACGGCTGCAGGTGCTTTAAAATTAGTTGATGCTAACTTAAACAGCACGGGCATTACAACAGGAACTGTAACTGTAAAAGCTAATACTGATAACAAAACATTCTTAATTCCAGTAAATGCATTGCCATTCAATGCTACTGGTAATTTCACTGGTTTAGTTTCAGTAGCAAATACAGTACAAGATTCAGCAGGAAACGCTGTGTCAGCTTCTACTACTGCTGTTTCTGTAAAACAAGATTCAACAGCTCCAACTGTTGTAAGTGCAACATACAAAAAGTTATCATCTTACGGTAACCAAGCAACTGCAAATGGTTCAATCGTTGTAACATTTGATGAATCTATAAAAGCTGGTACTTCAGCAGGCGTTTTAGTTTATGACCAAGACGGTGCTTCTGTAAGTACTCCTTTTGGGACAGCAGTTGTAAACCCTCTTAATGATAAAGAGTTAATCTTACCATTAAGTGCGGCTACTACTAATACTCAAAAATCATTTACTGTAGTTTTACCTGCTGGTACGGGAACTGACAATACTATTATTGGTAATGCTTCTGTAGCAAAAACTGTAACAGTTGATGTTTCTGCTGGTGCAGTAACTGGTGCTGATACAACAGCTCCAACAACTGGTGCTTCAGCTTCTGTAACTGCTGCAGTATTAACGCCAACAGCAACAGGTAATAAAATTACAGTGACATTTAATGAATCAGGTTCAGGTATTGATGTAGCTTCGGTATTAGAAGCAAATAACTACCGTTTAAATGGTGCTCCACTACCATCTGGTTCTTATATTACTCAATCAACAGCAGCAGGTGTAACAACTGCAGTTATTAATTTACCGTTTGGTACAACTGTTAAGTCTGAAAACTACTCATTAAATATTAATGGTGTTAAAGATAAAGTTGGTAACGTAATTACACCTGCTATCTACTCTGTAGTATTGGTTGATGATGTACAACCAGAACTAAAAGCAGGTAATGTTAATGCTGATGGTACTCTATCATTAACATTCTCTGAAAGAGTAACAGCAGCAAATGCAGCTAACTTAGATGATTTAGAGTTCCACTTAAATGGAAAACAATTAACATCTGCTGGTTTAACAGTAGCGGCAGGTGCTGGTTCAGATGCTGGTAAATATGTAATTACAGTTCCTACGAAAGTAGATAACATTGCAGACGGAAGCATTAGTCCTGGTTCTGTAAATACTCTATATATTGATGTAGATAACAGCAATACATTCAATACTGGAGATATCATTATTTCACAAGTTGCTGCGGTTACAGGTACTGCTGATGATTACACAGCTGCTACATTCAACTTGAATAATGCTACTTCATTAGTAATTAAAACTATTGCATCTCCATTGGTAATTAAAGATGAAAGTGCAATTACTAATCCATTAAAAGGAAACACTACTATTACAGTTAAGTAATTAGTTATGCATGAAAGGGGATGGTGCCTGTTACCGCCCAAAGTTTGACGAAAGGTCTTGTGGGAGAGAAATCTCTGCAAGGCTTTTCTTTTTACTGAAATGCGTATACTTTGCATATAGTTCTTAACTCTCTCAAACAATTGACTATTCAGATGGTAATAATTCGAGTGACCGATATTTTTTATTTATTGACGTACTTTCAATCCATTTATTTCCTCTTTACTAAAATTAATATGCATAAAAATTTCTGTTGTGAAAAATAATCTTAGCATACCTCCTTTTCAATTGGAGGTGTGCTTTTTTAGTTCTGCGAAACTTGTGAAACTGAAACTAGAGATTCAGTTTCATAATTCAAGATGAAATTAGTATATGAAACTATGGAGTTGTCTTTGGAAAAGGTGCCTGTCACCACCCGAATTATGCAAGTTTATGTCGAAAGGTTCTGTTGAGAGAAATCTCAGCAGGGCTTTTTACTGTTTAAGAAATCATTTTGGATTGTTGTGGATTAAATTTTTATGATGATTACGTTGAAATATGTAGAAAGTTTGAGTCTTTATTCTCTTTTCCCTCTGGACTATGTTAATGAAAGAGTTTATTGGATGAAGAGTATTTTGAAAATAATTATGTTTCATCAAGTCCTTGATTTTATCGCAAAATTCCGCCTTGTTATACTTATATCTAATTCTGTGAATTCAGATAAAGAACTAGTAGAAAAAATAGAATTGTATTAATGTTCTCTGAGAAGGCTAAAGGTGGGACTAAACTTGATTTTGAAGTACTTGTAGGCGGTGAGCAACGTCTTGTTCCTGCTCCACAGGGTACTACTGGTGCTCAGCCAGTTGTAGAAAAAGTAAACGTAAATACAGATCCAGCTACAATTGATAAAGGAATTTCGCTAAAAACGTTAAAATCGTTGGATATTGTGGATGAAGCGGGTAACAAATTAGTTGTTCCTGTGGATATTAAGGTATCTAAGTGATACCAATGAAATAT
>JBJEFL010000049.1:1329-5718 GCA_051873995.1 Bacillus sp. (in: firmicutes) | reverse complement strand
ACAAATTAGTTGTTCCTGTGGATATTAAGGTATCTAAGTGATACCAATGAAATATAACGTATAAGGTGGCGGTTATTAACCGCTACCTTTTTTTGCTGTACTGATAACGATAGGAACGGGTTAAGACTGTGGTTGTGATATAGTAAAGGTGAAGTAAAAATAACTTCGTCCTACAGGTGTGAGGGCATGAGGAGGTTCCCGTGTATGGGTGGTAAAGATAAAATGTGGTTGCAGCTGTCTGGTGATTTTACAGAGTCGCAAGAGGCGTTCAAGAAGAAGGTACGTCATGTACGCAACCTTTTTTGTTGTGTAGAGAAGATAGATCGTGTGGCAATGTCTGAGATTTTGCCGTTTCGTTGTAAGGTTACAATCAATCATGAATTATATAATCAGCATAAAGAAGAACTGAAAGATTTTTATGGGAGTCAGCTAGGGCGTATCCAAGCGGCTAGGGTCTTGTCGGATAAGAGTATCCGTTCCCAGCTGGGGTTAGATGCGGATGTAGATCTAACAAGTGAAGATGTAGTAGATGTTTGGAAACGTCAGGGTGTAACGAGCTGTGGCGAGTGTATTACATATGAGTATTATACAAAGGTGAAGGCTATGGAGAAGCGTAAAAAGGAGCTGGATCGTTTTTATCATCTTTGGTTAAAGAGTGGGAAGGGTGATTACATTCCGCTTACGTCTGAGTCGTTGCCTTATGTACTATTGGATGAGGGGTATACGTTGTTATCGGTTGAGATGCGTTCGGACTCGGAGGTTTACAACATATTTACCAATACCTATTTACGAGTATTGTTGATGTTGTGCGATACGGATGACGAGTTAAAGCCCGTGAATTATTTTAAACAGAATCGAACGTGGTTTGCTATTCTTTGTCCCAATGAGAAAGCGGACTGGCTACATGGTGCGATGGTAAAGCAGTTTATAAAAGGGTGTGACACGTTTCAAAACTCAAGAAAAGGGTTAGGGGACATGTATTTAGATATTGGTCGTTATAAGGATGTAGGTACGGAAAAGGAAAAGCGGGACTGGAATATCCTTTGTGTAGGGGATATAGAGCATTTACGTAATACCTATACAAAGTGTAACGAGACATATAAAGGGTTGGATGTATATCGATGAATCGCTTAGCTAACGATAAACAATAGGGAGCCTATAGGTTGTCTATTTGCTGTACTGGAAAGTAGCTAAGAAGATAAGGACGGAATGAGGCGGATTCGATGGGCTACTTAGCTAAAGGAATTACTGCAGCGGTGGTTATGATTGCCGTTGCAGTCGTTTTTGTGGTTATTTACAACCTTATAAACAGAAAGAGAGGACGGGGTTAATTACTTCTGTCCTCTCTTTTTGTAGTGGGCGGAAAACGTTTGGGTTTAGGAAATTTTCCTATAAGGTTAATGGTGTGAAGATGTGGGGGTGATGTGAATTGGCAGCTAAAACAGAGAAAGAAGTTATTCAAGAGCGATTATCTTACTTAATTAATGAGATGAATAGGTTTTTATATCGTGAGTACAACCTTACGTTAAAGGTTCCGGTGCTTGTCAATCCTCGTATGAAGACGACAAATGGTTGGGTGAAGTATAGTCGGGATCCTTATTCAAAGAAAATATTGTTCCATACAATTCAGATTGAATTTAATAAATCCAATTTATTAAATAGATCGCTGGAGTATAACGTAGGTACGGCGTTACATGAGGCGGTACATTATGCTTGTATGGTGCGTGGGAAGCCGCATAGGGATGGGGACGCTTACTTTGAAAGTGAGTTAAAGCGGTTAGGTTTACCTAGTAACTATGGTGGTGGAAGAAGTGATGGTAGGAAACAAGAAGACCGTCAGTCGATGCGGGAACTGTATAAAGGTAAGATGTTTCATTATTGCGTATGTAAGCAATGTGGGGGCTATATTCAACATTGGAAACGAAAACCGTCTGAGAAGGAGTTAAGGAATCTGCGGAGGTATCAGAGTAGATGTTGTCGCGCTCCTATCGTATATAAAGGTGAAATCCCCGCTGAAAAGGTGTTAAATAGACTGTTCAAGTAGTTGTTTAGATAATGTTTTATTGACCAAAATGATAAAATGTAGTATAAATAATTATATAAGTTACGGATTAGGGGGAAGGAGCATGGATCAAACTACGCTAACGAGAGAGCAGGTTAAGCAATTAGAGGGGTTAAAGTTTTGGGTACGTGAGAAGCATATTTTAAGTAACTTTAAAAAGAATACATATGAAGCAGACCAAGCGATTCAAGATAGCTTCAAGCAGTGTGATGGGGTGGGGATTCCTCATTGGATTCAAATGGCGGTGGCAAACGCTGAGCCGCATTGTGACATCTTAGATGTATTAGATGAGCATAAAATTGCTCGTAAGAACTAGTCGGTGGCTTATTTACTGTTAATGCTTTGTGTATTGGGCTTTCTGTTTTCGCTTGTAGTTGGTAACATACGTAAGGATTTAGGTAAGAACACGCTCGTATGTGTGTTTATATGTATTTGTTGTATCATTATGTTTTTAAACGTACTTAAGCAACTGTAGGAAGTATGGAATATAGGGGCGGCGTTGGTTTTATCCAACGCTTTTTTAATTGGAAAGTCTAGAAATGCTGGAGAAATGGGAAAGTGGTTAGTCAATATAGGTGGTAGTTTGGCGTATGTCTTGTATGAAGGCGTTAAAGGGGGCATAGAGTCGTTCTAACACAAATACAAACAAAGGGGACGTAGAGGTGTCTATGTCGGTAGAATGGTGTCCACGGTACGAATATACGGTGGAGCTAAAGTAGGGTGTAAGTAGTAAGTAAAATGTCCAAAATGCAGGGCAAATATCATTCTTTGTCAATCTGTAAGGTAGCGGATTGTACAATTTGTTGGCTGAAATAAAGGCATTTCTTCGTACTTGAAGGTGGGATTTTATGAAGTATAAGGTAGCGGCAGGGTTGTTGGCGGTTAATGTAATGTTTACGGCAACAGCATTTGCGAATCCGGTTACGACAAAGGAAGCAATCCAAGCAAACGAAGAAGCACTAAAGAAAGAGCAGCAAGAGGTTAAAAATCTGGATGAGCAACAAGAGGATTTACTTGCTAAGGTAAAGGAGTCCTCGGATACGTTACTTGATTTACAGATGCAGAAGATTGAGCAAAGCTCTGAAATTCGTCAGTTACAGGCAGATATTCAGAACTTAGCAGAGAAAGAAGAGCAAACAAAAGAAAACATAGAGAAGCGTAAAGAAGTACTGATGGGGCGGGCGGTAGCATTACAGGAGGATGACCGCTCGTTATTGTTTATGCAGATAATGTTGGATTCGGATAGTATAACGGGATTCTTAGAGCGTTTGTCGTTGGTGAAGGAAATTGTCGACATGGACAGAGGGTTACTAGATCAACTAAAGGAAGATGAGGCAGAGTTAAAGAATGTTAAATCCACTCGGGAGACGCAGCTAAAGAAGTTAGAAGAAGAGAATAAAAAGTTAAAAGAAACCGAGAGTCTGCTTGTAGCTGAGAAGGAACGTCAGCAAACGCTGGTTACTGAGTTGGAGCAGAAAAAGAAAGTGAAGATAGATAACATCTATCAACTACAGACAACGATTGCAGCACAAAAAGAGGAGATACAGAAGCAGGAGGAGCAGAAAAAATTACAAGAGGCTCAGGTATCTTCTTCTGGGTATGCATCTATTAGTCTATATAACTATGATGTACGTAATCTATCGGATGTAACGGCGGCTCAGATTAATGAGATGTTAGCGGGTACTAAGTTAGCTGGTTACGGGCAGACATATTATGATGTGGGTCATATGGTTGGTATAGACCCGGCGTTCTTAGCGAGTGTTTCGATGGCTGAGACAGGTGGGACAGCAGTTGATGAGCGGAACAATGTCGGCGGGTTAATGAAGCAGGGTGGAGGTAAGATGTCGTTTGCATCTATTGAAGAGTGTATTGAATATATGGGCTACTTGTTTATTAGGCTTTATATTAACGATGGTTTGGTAACGGTTGAGCAGATTCATACACGTTATTCACCGCTCGGAGCGTCTAATGATCCAACCAATTTAAATGCGAATTGGGTACGTAACGTGTACAAGTTTATGGGTAAAGTGGGAGTAGCTTTGTAAGTAGGTTAATGATAACAGACCGCCACTGAATCTGAGAAGAATACGGTATAACTTTGTATAGGTAGAAAATACAAATAAATGGTTATAGGAGGTTTCTCAGATGGATGTCAATAATACAATAAAAGCAATTAATATCGTAACGGAGAGTATTTTGACGTTATCTAACAGGGTGAGTACAAAAGAAGGTAGTGTCTTTCAGTCAAACGGGATTATGTATGAGGTGTTAGGTCAGTCAAAAGATGGGTTACTAGAAGTACAGAAGATAAACTAACAGTTTGATGG
>JBJEFL010000049.1:0-1229 GCA_051873995.1 Bacillus sp. (in: firmicutes) | reverse complement strand
TAGGGGATGTATGTCTCCTTTTTTGTTGTTCTTAGGGGGAGTAAGGCTCATGTCTAAATTTCTAAAATAAAACATATTTGGAATAACTATTGGATATTTTGGTAGTTACTGATACATTTTCATACAATCAGAAAATTCAAAATGGTACAATGAATGGGTGACGAGTCTATGTAGACTCGTTAAAACTTCCTATTTAGCTAGGGGTTATATTTGTCCTATGGGACTTTTAAACTTTTAATTTTATAAGGGGTTGGGTTAGATGCGGCAGGTCAGTCATTGTGAGATTGTGGAGAAAACGTTTCGGTATGAAAGTGAGCAGGAGCGGTTAAAACACCTTCGCATTAAGGAGCAAAAGGGGTTTAAGGTACATGAGCTTTTAATGGATACGGATGGGTCGTTACTGGTGGTCTACCGCAAACTAAAACCTAAGCCTATAGATGATCGCAGAAAAGCATTTCGGGTATATGGGTTAGAGGGTATGTATCGTTGGAAAGACGATGTCTGATTATATGAGGTTATCTGAGTCACCGTTATCTGGGTGGCTTTTATTATTTTGTCAGATAGGTTGTTAGGTGATAATGACTATAAGGTAAGGGAATAACCCTATGTTGTAAAATAAAATGAGAGTATAGCAGGGACTAGATCGGATTATGCTCTTTTCTTATTATTGTTGAATAGAGGGAAGGTTGATAGCGAATGAACGTGACGGCGTTAGTTGGGAGGCTAACAAGGGATCCGGACTTGTCTTACACGCCGGGGGGCAAGGCGGTTACGAATATTACATTAGCTGTGAATCGTCCATATGGTGACAACCAAGCGGATTTTATTCAGTGTGTAATCTGGGGTAAGTCGGCAGAAAACACAGCAAATTACATGCGTAAGGGTTCGATGGTGGGTATTACGGGGCGCATTCAAACACGACATTATGAAGATAGTAACACAGGTAAGCGTGTGTACGTGACGGAGGTTGTGGCGGATTATGTGCAGTTCTTAAGTTCCCGTCAGAGCAGTCAGAACAGTGGGTATCAAGCTCAGCCGAATAATGGTGGCGGGTATGGTTCGTATAATCAAAACCCGTCAAGCGGTTATGGTCAAGGTGGGGGATATGGTCTATCAAACGGTGGTTATAACCAATCAAACAATAACAACCCGTTTGGGGGAGGAACGATTGATATAGCGGATGATGATCTGCCGTTTTGAGAAGCGTAACTATATGTAATCTGTAAAAG
>JBJEFL010000048.1:0-3380 GCA_051873995.1 Bacillus sp. (in: firmicutes) | reverse complement strand
TGAGGAATGCCCCAGTATACGGGAAACAAGTTCAAGTTCTGTTCCATCCTGATACCGATTGGTCGCCCTGGTCCTGCGGAACATATGCGGATAGCAGTGTTTATTTTGAAATCTTGATTGATTTGGAACTACTCCAAGCTGAATAGTACTTTACATCCCCGCTCTTTTTATAGGCACGAACGCGTACATAATACTTTTTACCTTTTGTCAGTTTTGATATCGTTTTTGATACGTTTTTATATCCGGAAACAGTCACAGATTTCGCATTTGAAAATTTGCTTGATGTTGAATACTGAATCTGATAACCGGAAGCTTTGCTGTTTTTGCCCCAGGATACATACATTTTCTTACCGGATTTATTCTGCAGTTTCGATATACTGATACCCTTTAGACGAACAATTTTTTTAGTAGTATAAGTGCTGCTGCTTTTACTGGAACTGTATGCTTTAACCGTGTAATAATAGGTACTTCCATTCTTATCTTTCACAGAGGTATCTGTGTAATTCAGCTTATCGCCACCCTCTATCGTCTTGATCTTTTTGTAACTTGTGTCTTTTGTTTTCCGATAGACGTAATATCCTGTGGCTCCAGACACCTTTTTCCAGGCAATCTTCACTCCAGATCCTGTATTGGCAACACTCGATATACTGACAGGGGCAAGGTCCAGATAGCTGTATTTGATATCATTTTTCTTTGCATATTCTAATGCAGTACTTCCTCTATAACAATAAATTTTTAAATCTTTATGACAATTTTCAAACACATAGCTGTCAAATTTTGCATTCTTGCTTTTAATGACAACTTTCTTTAAGTTACTGCAATCTCTGAAAGCTGCGTAATTGATTTTTGTTACTGTTTTAGGGAGTGTGACTGATGCCAGCGATATACAATCCCCAAAAGCATAATTATCAATTATTTCTATAGAGCTACCCCATGTAATATTCGCAAGATCATAACAAGCATAAAACGCAGATCCTCCAATATTCAAAATGCTATCTGATATTTTAACAGAAGTAATATGGGCATATTTACCATCCCCATAATTATAACTCTGATCTACATAAAACAAATTCGACGGAATAACCTTGACTTTTGAACCAAATTCAACTTTTAATGAATCACTTTCGGCACCAGCATTATAAAATGTCCCATCAGAACTTCCATCACAGGAAGAACAGTTTATTGCATTGAAGGAAATAGATGACAGGCTTCTACAGTCATAAAATGCACGGTAGCCAATGCTTGTGGTAGATTCCGGTACCTTTACACTCACCATTTTAATACAGTTTCTGAATGCTGTATGGGCAATTGTTTTGATTGAGCTTCCCCAGGTAACACTTTTTAGATCAAAACAATTATTAAATGCATCACTTCCAATATCTAAAATGCTGTTTGACATTTTAACCGAAGTAACATGAGCATATTCACCATCTCCGTAATTATAGTTCTGATTTACATAAAATAAATTCGACGGAATAACCTTGACTTTTGAGCCAAACTCAACTTTTAATGAATCACTTTCGGCACCCGCATTGTAGAATGTTCCATCAGAACTACCATCACAAGAAGAACAGTTTATTGCATTAAAGGACACGGAAGTCAGGCTTTTACAGTTATGAAAAGCACGATATCCAATACTTGTGGTCGTCTCAGGAATTTTAATGTTTTCCATTTTGATACAATTTCTAAAAGCATCATGTCCAATTGTTTCAATTGAATTTCCCCAAGTAACACTTTTAAGATTAAAGCAATTGTAAAATGCATAGTCCCCTATTTTCTGAATGCTGTCAGACATGGAAACTGATGTTATTCTTGCATAATATGTATCCGAATTAACATAAAAAAGATTCGCAGGAATCTGTTTCACTTCCGCACCAAAAACAACTTTTATTCCCCCTGATTCTGAACCCGCATTGTAGAATGTTCCATCAGAACTACCATCACAAGAAGAACAGTTTATTGCATTAAAGGACACGGAAGTCAGGCTTTTACAGTTATGAAAAGCACGATATCCAATACTTGTGGTCGTCTCAGGAATTTTAATGTTTTCCATTTTGATACAATTTCTAAAAGCATCATGTCCAATTGTTTCAATTGAATTTCCCCAAGTAACACTTTTAAGATTAAAGCAATTGTAAAATGCATAGTCCCCTATTTTCTGAATGCTGTCAGACATGGAAACTGATGTTATTCTTGCATAATATGTATCCGAATTAACATAAAAAAGATTCGCAGGAATCTGTTTCACTTCTGCACCAAAAACAACTTTTATTTCCCCTGATTCTGAACCCGCATTGTAAAATGTTCCATCAGAACCTCCATCGCATGAAGAACAATTCACTGCATTAAAATATATTTTAGAAAGATTTTTGCAGTTATGAAATGCACGATATCCAATAGATGTAATTGTCTTCGGGATTGTTAGTTCTGTTACCGTGCTATTTTTAAATGTTTCCGGAGCAATCCCGATTACTTTATGACTATTAATTGATGAAGGGATTTCCAGAACAGAATTATCTCCACTGTACTTAGTAATCGTCGCTCCATCTACAGTATAAGTATATGTCCATTCGCCGGAAGTTTCCTCTGCTGCATATGAAATAATATTTATTGACCAAATACAACCACATATTAGCATCAAGTAACTGATTGCATATACAACAAGATTGTGAATATTCTTTTTATCAGATTTGAAATTGTGCGCTCTCATTTTTCGTTTCTCCTATCCTTATAATTCAAATCATAATAATGCAACAATAAGTATTGTAAATATATTTCTTTAACATACCACCTTTCAATGAAAATGATTTACATGATAAACAAGCCATTTGCGGACGGCCATCTTTGGCGGCCATCAGGGCCACGTTCGGCGGTCAGCCCGGGACACATCCCCGCCCACTAACCGTTATGCCGCGAAAGGCTCTTTACATGAGTAGCACATGATAGGCTCTCTGCCTTGGAAAATCCGCCTCTGGTGCTGGTTTGTCGGCTTTGCCAGAACATCATGTGCGATGGAGGCTTATGTCAAGAGCACCGTGGAATAATGGTTAGTGGCTGACCGGATAATATGGCTCGCACTGGACGCCGAACGTGGCACAGGTAGCCATTTTGAATGGCAATCTGTACCATTTAAGGATATTTTAACATTATTATTTTATTTTTACAATAGATTACATAGAGCTTTCCCAATCGGTAGTACTATATGACACCCTATGTTTGACACGTTTTGCGAACTGATTATGGTTATATTAGAGCATTTTTCATCCTATAGGATGGAATTTCAGTCACCGCAGGGCTGTTTCTCAAGTTTTCAATAGCTTTTTTTCTTAAAAAATGTCGACATTTCAGGTATCCTTTTGTTGAAATATAGTCTATTTTAT
>JBJEFL010000047.1:0-3389 GCA_051873995.1 Bacillus sp. (in: firmicutes) | reverse complement strand
GTTTATAAATCTCGCAAATTTGCAGGCAAACAAGAAGAAAACGGCAATGTGACGTCCACGTTTGGTGTATTGTATTTTATACCTTCATGAGGTATGAATTTATGATATGTCTTGACGTGGGCTAATCTCGTTGCCTGTTCTTGTTTGCAAGGCAATGCGAGAGCCTGACGGTCAAGAATAGGGTAATGTGAAGTGGCTCACGTCTTTCCGTTTCATTAATATTTTGCCGAATCTGGGCTATTATAGGCGCATGTGAGAGATTTTTCGTCTCTGATATAGAACTATGGTGGCATCTCGTATTATGTATAACAAGATGATGGCGTTCTTAGACAAACTGATTCGCCTCCAATCTGTTTCTAAAATCCTGGAAATGTTCTTCACTGGAAGAAAGTTGTCCAAATTTGTTTTGGGCCAAGCTAATAACATTGTCTTTGTATATGAATTGGCTCGTAAACTGTGGATGGAAGTTAATCCGTGGATGCCAAAGGAAAAGTGTGTGGTTGTGCATAACAGCATACCGGACACATTGTTCAAACCATGCAACTTGAGAAAAGAATTGGGAATAAAGGAAACAACTCCAGTCATTGCATTTACAGGCCGTGTTAAAAAAAACAAAGGCTATAAAACAATCGTTAAGGTACTCGGTTTAATAAAGAATATGAATTTTGCAATGGTTTTCATCGGAGCTTGTAAGCCAAAGGGATACTCTGCCAGGCTGTTGTCGTTGGCAGAATGCTTGGGAATAAAGGACAAACTATATTTCTATGGGTTTACCGACAAAGCCAGAGGGTTGATAGCAGAAGCTGATATAGGATTATCGCCATCCATTGTAAGAGAGGCTTGTCCTTTATCTCCCATGGAATTTATGAAGTTGGGGAAAAGTATTATTGCAACCAACAATGGGGCACAATCGGAATATATCGATCATGGAAAAAATGGCATACTTGTCAGTCCAGGGAATGTGGAACAACTGTCAACGGCAATAGGCATATTGTTGGAGAATGTTGGTTTGAGAAATCAAATAGGTAATAAAGCTCATGCATATTTTAATGAAAACTTAGAATACTCTATTTTTCTTGGAAAGATGCTGGCAGTGTACAAACAGCAAAAATTATGATTGATATAGGAACTTTAATAAAGGAAGAGATTGAAAGGCAAGACAGAACAATAAGCTGGCTTGCCAGAAAGTTGAACCGGAATAGAGCCGCTGTGTATCGTCTGCTGCGCAAAAACAGTATAGATACTCAGACATTATCCGAGATTTCCCTGCTACTGCATCGAGATTTTTTCAAGGAATTGTCAAAAGATATATTTGATTACGACATTGACGAAAAATGATACACTTCTGTTGCATCTACGGAACATGCATTTTAAATATGGTTAGAATAATTGTGTTAATTTTGCAGAAAAATGTTAGTGTTAGAATTTAATGATAAATTTATGAGTAAGGAATGGATAGTTGCTGCTATAATGTTGCTGTTACCAAAAACAACTCATGCGCAGGTTGATTATTCTGTCGTTTCTGTAAATGAGGAAGCGGGAGTGGAATTCACAAGAGTTACAAGCGAGAATGACTATGTTTGTATGCCTAAAGTTGTAAGGAGAGGAAAAACAGCATCCTGGTTGACAAACCGTATCATTGATATTTCGAAGGATGGTACTCAACTTGCTTACTTATCAGCACGTAATAACACCACAAATATTTTCATAAAGGACATATTCCGTCAGGGAAGCAGTGTTCAGCGTACCAATAGACAGGCCGTTCTTGACTTCAGTTATTCACCTGATGGTAAACTGATTTGCTTTTCTGAAAAAAGTGGACGCTTTAACCAAATATACCAAACGGATGCGAAAAACGGATATGTGTGTAGGCAGATAACAAGTGGAAATATGGATTTCTCACCTGTATATTCTTCAGACATGAACAACGTTTTCTTTGCGCGCCAAGAGAATAATGGTTTCAGCGTTTGGAGCTATAATATTTGCAATAATTTCTTGTCGAGTTATACTAAAGGGCTGAATCCCTTTCCGTTGAACACACAAAATTCTATTCTGTGTACTCGAATTAACTCGCAAGGTAATGGCGAAATATGGCGGGTGAACTACTCAACGAGTGTTGAGGAATGTATATTATCAGATCCAAATAGAAGCTTCTCAACTCCGACATTGTCGCCAGATGGTCAGTGGATACTTCTTGTTGGAAGCAATACGTTGATGAACGGTTCTGCTTTTTATACAAATACCGACATTTTTGTATGCCATAAAGATGGTACCCAGCTTATGCAACTGACATATCATGCAGCAGACGATTTGAGTCCTGTATGGAGTCGTGATGGCAATTACATATATTTTATATCTCAACGTGGCAGCGCCAATGGCATTGCAAACGTTTGGAAAATGGGCTTTGTAAGGTGAGTTTTTTTATTCATTTAATAAGTTATCATTATGAAAAAAGTTAAGTTTTTGGCAGTCTTTGCACTGCTCTTAGTTTGTGCTACATCGTATGCACAGTTTGCTAATTCTTCTTCTGCGTCTTCATCTACGTCAGGTGCTGAAGAGTGGAGTACATTCTGGGTTGAATGGAATCCCAGCTCGTTTGAGCCAAGTAAAGGTGACGGTCAGAGTTTCACAGGAATCAGTGTTGGTTACAGCAAGTCGTTTGGCGTTAGCAGTAACCTGCCTTTGTTCGTAGAGGGGGGATTGGGATTGCAGTATTCGTTCTACTCAGAGGACTACTCAGATGACGATTTCGATATGACAGAGAAGGTTGCAATGTTCTCAATTAAAGTCCCAGTCAATCTTGTTTATCGCTATAACCTTCCTAATAGCAATATTTCATTGTGTCCTTTCGCAGGTGTGACTTTGAGATATAACCTTTCCGGTAAACTGAAATATGAATTTGAAGATGAAGAGGAGGATGAGGATTATGACTTTAACTTGTTTGACAAGGATGACATGGGCAGCAAAGATGAAACATGGAAGAGGTTCCAGATTGGCTGGCAAATTGGAGCAAAAGCTATATTTAACAACAAAGTATCACTGGCTGTTTCTTATGGCTCTGACTTCTCGGAGATTGTAAAGAAAACGAAGGTTAAGACAACTACAATATCATTAGGATTCGTATTCTAAAAATAATGTACTATGAATTATAGCAAGTATATTGTCAGCATCTTTTCTTTGTTGATGTTGTTTTCTGTAAGCATAGGTTTTGTCTCATGCAGCAGCGACGACGATGACGACAACGGGGCTGGCTCTGCAAGCTCCGCCAACTCGGAGATAACCACCAATGACGGCGAAAAGGTTCGGCTCAGTCAAGTGGGTTATTTGAGATTTTATTACGACGAGAAAGGGCGTCCTGAGAGTATTTCTCATAGCGGCGACTTTATTTC
>JBJEFL010000046.1:0-3397 GCA_051873995.1 Bacillus sp. (in: firmicutes) | reverse complement strand
TGCCATGGTGCCTTTATAATAAGGACACGCCTTCTTTTTACACTGTTTGTTTTCCAAAGAAAAATCACATTCAATTTTCTCAGGCAGTTCCATCTCGATTCCAAGATGTTTCTTTGTAAATTCTACAGCCGCTTTTGCCGCAGTAAACGAATTTCTCTTGCAGCATCTCGGTCCGCCAAGATCTCCGATCGCTTTCAACGCCTCTGCTGTGATCTGATTGGAATACTTCCAGGAGGTTGTGGTAAGCGGTGTCGCCTGCGTCGCAATGCTCATGTACATCCCCACACTGACTGCCGCCCCGCAGCAGCCCCAGAATCCACACGAACCGCCCGGATACTGACTGCCTCTCGCCTTCATCTCATCCAGTGCCGCATCAAGTTCCACTTCTCCGCCGCAATTATGGTACGCAGTCAGCAATGCGGCTCCAACCATGATATGGTGTTCCGGTCCGTGCATATAAATGTATGGATTTTCCATCAACTCCTGCATAATCACAATCGGATCGCCAGACTTACTCTCCCGGCAAAAATCCATAATCGCTTCTACGCCTTTTTTCTCATGACATTCATCACATACGTAATGTCCATCCTCACAGCTTGCATAACTGGAAAATGTTCCTCCACATACACTGCACTTCATTTCCTTTGCTTCCTTAAAATAAACCAGCGGTTTTCCGCATACAAGACATGCACCTTCTCCTCGAATCATACTTTTTCAGCCTTTCCTCATTAATGGTACTATTTTACCATTCTTATTCTCATACTACAATATCAGAGATGTAAAAGCAAAAAATAAAATGCAGAACATCACATGCCGCAATGCCCTGCACCTTTTCTGATTTCTAATGCTCCATATGCAAATATTTTTCCCTTGTGGCCAGTCCGCCGGAAACACGACAATGGGCTGCTATATTCATGTTGGATAACCTTTCTGTTATAGTTATATCGTTCTGTTACAACTTTATCATATCGTAAAATGGAGGATTGTAAACATAGAAAAAGCAGGAGATTATGAAACATAAATTCAGTAACCTCCTACAAATTAATGGCAATCAGTTGATTATTCAACTGATATATCAACTATTTATTGATATATCAACTCAAACATATGAATCCAGTTGATATATTATTTCATCACATAAAATACATGCCTTCCCTGTTGGACTTTTTCCAATAATCCCTTCTTTATAAGTCTATTTATTGCAACCGATGCCCCTTGAATCGTAGAAATAGTATCAATTATATCCACAACCTGCTGTGTCGTTATCATACCATTCGCTTGAACAAATTGGTATATCAATTGATCTGTTTTGTTCAAATCAACTTTTGAAATTGATATATCGGCCAAATTCATCTGTTCTGGCTGAATCTCATACTCTGCATTTATTCGATAAGTCGTCCAGCGCCCTCGTTTTTCTGCTATAAGCATATTTTTATCTACCAAATCAGCTAACAGACGTCCTATTTCGATAGATTGTAGCCCTAAGACAGATTGCAATCGGGTATTCGACACTTTATCTTCCAAATACGCTGTAGCAAGAATAATTTGCTCTTCAGCTTTCAAATACTGATATGTCTTTCCAAATGTAGTACACAAATAATCGGTACACTCCATCGGCATTAATGAGACCATCCACAATCTCAATTCAACTTGATGTAATTCCTGATCATCATATAAATCCGGCTGTCTCCAATTCTCCTCTCCCCAGGCTTTTAAAATTGTCGGAAAACCCGAACCAATATTATCACCAAGACCAATCATTCTAAACATATTTTGAATTTTGGGATTGCGAGCCACGGAATGCCCACCTTCATATATCGCCTGTACCGGTAATTTTAAATTTCCAGGATTTGAAAACAAAAAACCATCATCATATTTAATGACTTTCAATACTCCTGTGCTATGATAGTCTGCATGAATAATCATATTCACAGCAGCCTCACGAACAGCTTTGTGAACAACTGTATCATCTACTCGTATCATTCCCTCCAATTTAAATGGTCTTTTTAAATCACTTACTAATTTAGGAAGAATTCTTTTAATAAAATTATACAGGTTATTTTCCCATGAGCCATCATAAGTTAGCCTGTCACTCCATCTTCTGCCTGCTGAAAGATTTGTTTGATCCAAATAATCCATTCGAATATTGTCAAATCGCTCTCTAATTGCCAATCCTTTTCCAAACATTAACAATCCGGCCGTTGTTAATCCTTCTCTTCGAGTTGTTCTATCAACTGTATATGCCCCAAGATTTCTTAAAAACTCTTTATTTTCCACACCGTTCCAAACATGATCCGGATTATGATGTTCATATTCGATTCGGTATGACTTAAGTGTATTTAAATCGATATCATCCATTGTAAACCCGTCTAAAAGTCCACCATCTATGCCAGAATCCGAAGAATCTCTTAGCATCGCCTTTACTTCCTCTTCCGTACAATGATAATCTCCTTCGTGATTACGCTTGAAACTTCCTTTCATAGGATTTTCATTGATATATACTGGTTTATATTTATAATCAGCCTGCGGAACTTCAATCCACAATACAGTATGACCATTAACATCGCAGTAGCCAACATTGTCATCCAATAAAATATTAGCACTAACTTTATTACTATTTATAGTATCCCAAAATTCCTTCAATCTAATTTCCGGTTTTTTCACATCTGTAAATGTAAATCGTTTCTCAATATTCATCTCTGACATGTGCTCTTCTATTCCCAGTAAAATAACACCACCACAAGTATTTGCAAATGCTGAATACGTCTCCCACACTGATTTTGAAATTTCATTCCGGGAGTCTTTGCATTCTAAAGAAATTCGTTCTCCATATTTTAATAATTCTAGAATATCTGCACTACTTATCATGTCATTCCTCCCCTCTACTACAATCTCCTGTCGCTATTTTATTATAATATTTTCATCAAACAAAATCTATTCTTTTCCTTCCTCAAAATCCCGCTTTCTTCAGCTCGTCCATCATTGCCGGTCTTCTACGATATATTACTTTCCACTCTTTGGCAATCTGATTTGCTTTTTCCCTTCCGTCCGGATATTTTGTAATCTTTTTCAGATAAATCATCAGTCCTTTATAGGCTTTTCTATCACATACACTTTCGGCATGTTTTCGTACATAATTTACATATGTATCTCTGACGTTATCCGGAAATTTCTTTTGTAATACCTTTTCATATTGGTCTAATGTATAAATCGAACCACTTTCCACAATCGTTTTCAACAACCTGTCATATAGTTCTTCAAATTCCAGAAAACGAAACTTTATACCCAAACATGAATTTGAATTTAAAATTTTTTCCCGATATGTACACCATTCTTCCTCGCCACACTCCGCCTTTAACAATTTTACATTTTCAAGATTATCCTGTCTGCAGGAAAA
>JBJEFL010000045.1:0-3433 GCA_051873995.1 Bacillus sp. (in: firmicutes) | reverse complement strand
TATTAATTAAGCCGCTTTTTCTTACAATTCTTCCTAAATCAAAATTAATTCGTCCGCTATCGTAGAAATTCGTCCACATTTAAAGATTTTTCTTCCACTTTTGCAGTTAATTAAGCCAACCACATAACCGCAACGATCATTGAACAAAAGGCCAATTTTACTTGTAAGCTTACCGTTCCAAGTGCGTAAACGAGTGACCAGCCCTTCGTTCAACCCGCTCCCTGACTAAGCAAGGGTTTTTTCACCGGAATCAGGACAATTTCGCGAATAATCGCTCCAACCTGCAAGCTTTAAAAAAATCGCAAACGCCTGGAGCTAACGTCAATTCACTTTATTCAAATTTATACACAATGTGGATTTTTATAATTTCCTGGTAAAGCATAAAAAATAACATTATAGTCCCGAAATTATGCGTTGGGACTATAATGTTATATTAGTTGCTTATCCTTAATTACCTGCAAACTTAATTTAACTACCTTGTCTCTCATAATAAAGCTGTACGTCTCTTCATCGAATTCATGAGGCAGCTGCTCCAAAATAGTTGGTCCGTTTGTTTCTAAATAATTCTTCTTTTTTTCTATCGACTCTGCTTGCGCAAAATAGATATCCTTTACAAACGAATTGTGCGGATTGTTTACTGAATACTGTCCGATATAGTGAAGTTTCTTGATGATTGCCCCGGTTTCTTCCCATGCTTCTCGAATTGCAGCTTGTTCGATTGTCTCTCCCTTTTCAAGCTTTCCGCCTGGGAATTCTAGTCCTCTTTTCTTATGCTTCGTCATTACCCACCCGCTTGGACTATGCACAATGACCAATACATGCTGAGGTGAAGAGGAGAAGGGATGATAATCTGTAGAAAATTTCACTTCGCAACCTTGTACATCTGAAAATGTATATATCATTTTTCGCCCTCTCTATATATTTTTCTAGACAAACGATAATTTTTTTCTTCTATAATATAGCTTATAACAATCGTTCCATATAATAAAATCCTTTGTATGCATCTTTTTAAATTCAGAATTGCATTGGTCTTTTTGACTAATATTAATAACGTTTCCTCATACTTGAAAAATCCCACAATCAATCTTTAGGTTTTAATTGTTTCTTTTGATCTCTTCGTATGGTAGGCTTCTTAAGAATAAGATTAAAAAATTAAAAATTAGGGTATTTCAATACACTATAAGGGAGATTTAAAAACAAGCATAATATGCTTTTATTCGATAGAATAAATTAACTTTTCTAACGTTTGTTCGACTTACTACTTTTAAGAAAATGAGGTGTTCAAATTGAAATTAATCGATGAACTTTTCGAACATTATCGTAATACACTTACTGGTGATGAAGAAGATATTGATATTCTCGTTCTGGCAGTATTGGAGCAACTGAGTAAGGAAGAAATTTTAGAATACGTTATGGAGATGGATGAAGTTGAATTAAGAAGCTTCATGGGTGTATACATAACTGAAACTTTAAAAGAAAAGTTTTCCTTGATTAATCAAGCCAGTTCAAAAGATGAAACTCCTCCTTTCCGCAATTTTCACTGAAGGAGAAATAAAATTCTACATGAAAAGGGACACTAAAAAGATTTATTACATCCATCTCTTAGTGTCCCTTTTCCCTATATCTTCATGTCGATCAAATTGCCGGCATAAGGATGCGATACCGCCTGCGGCTGTGACGTTTGCATAATATCGTTTTTAATCAAGAAATTCTTTAGCTTTTTTAAAATAATGGGCTAGTTTTCATGTTACAATAGAGTTATGGAAATTAATGGAGCGAGAGGTATAGTAGAATGATGACCATATTAATCATTTCTATCATTATCATTTTTCTTGTCATAATCATTACAGCATTAACAACTTCTAAAGCTTATCAGTTTAAGCATACAATCGACCCCTTGCCTAATGAGAAAAATAGCGAATCGATAGACAAGAAATAGCTAGCACAAAGGCTACGAAAAAGACCACTACGCATAGTGGCCTTTTTCTTGCTTATTGCGGCAATGTAAAATCGCCTGCTTTGATTAAGTTTTTCTTCGTTAAGAATTTTACGATCACAACTGAAACAGCAATCGGAATGATAATATAGCATATTAACATACTAACAATAACAAAGTTACTTTCACTATTTGCAATCATATTCAGCGGAGCAACAAAAGAGCTTAAACCCATACCAGCAATCTCCTTTGTCGCTTCTAATTTGAAGATTAACGTAGCGATTGGACCAACAATTGCGCTCGCAATCAATGTTGGCACAATAATGTATGGGTTTTTCGTAATGTTTGGAAGCTGAACCTTCGGCGTACAAATACCTTGTGCAAGGAATCCGCCTAGATCATTTTCTTTTCGTGAAATAAATGCTAACCCGGCAAAGTGTGCAGCACATCCTGCTAACGCTGCACCTGCAGCAATACCGTCCAAATTCAACGCAATCGCCAAGGCAACAGATGAAGCCGGTGAAATCAATAATAATCCCCATACCACTGCCACAACTACGGATGTTAATAATGGACTGCCGCTCGCAGACTCTGTGATAAATCCGCCAACCGCTGTTAAGATAGGATTCATTACTTTATAAATACCCAAACCAACAAAACCACTTAATCCAATAGACAGAATTGGGATCGCCATCATATCAAGAGGTGTTTTACCTGTTACCCTTTTACCGATAAAAGTGGCAAGTGTTGCTGTTAATAATGCACCGATTGGTTCACCTGACACTATCAATACTCCAGCCTCAGTCGCTTGAATGGCTCCCGATCCAATGGATGCCGCAACCATACTTGAGAAGATGACTAATCCGTTTGCGCCTAACATAAAGGCAATTCCAGCACCGATTGCCGGAGACATCAGCATTTTAGAAACAGTACCTATCGTTATCAATGATTGCATATCTAACATTTTGCCGATGTTATCTAACAATAAACCAATACCAAGTGTAACAAATATCGCTTGAGCAATACCTGTTGAAGCTTTGAAAATTCTCGGCATAATATAATCTTTCATAGTTATTTTACCTTCTTCCTTCAATTTCACATGAGATTATAGGTTGATTTTTGCCATATACTCTCTTAATACTTCATTTGATCTCTCGAATTTCGCTTTTTCTTCAACTGTCAAATTCAATTCGACAATCTCTTTGATTCCCTCGCGCGTAATAATCGCTGGAACACCTGTACAAATATCCTTCATGCCATATTCGCCATCAAGAACTGCAGAAACAGCAATTACTTTATAATCATCATTGAAAATCGAACGAGTGATATATGCTAATGCATTTCCGATAGCGTAATAGGTTGTTCCTTTGCGAGCTAAAATTTCAAATCCAGCTTTCTGAACTTGTACTGGAATTTCTTCCAAATCAATTCCGCTGTATCTTTCTTTATGCTCATCCATGATTTGCATGAATGGTTTTGTTCCGATTGTTAAATGTG
>JBJEFL010000044.1:0-18107 GCA_051873995.1 Bacillus sp. (in: firmicutes) | reverse complement strand
AACAAAAAACCAACCACAAAGGCTGGCTCAAGACTAAAATATGCTCTTTTTAAACTGGCGTCTTCTTCTCTTCTTTCGCAAAGAAGCTCTTCATCGCATAAAACACATCTGTCTTCTGTTTCAAGATATAATGATAAAACTTGTCATGCTTGATGTTTTTGTAAGCACTCATTAGAGTAGAATGGCGATTATATTGATTGACCTCCCCATACCCGAACATGTTGGACACCTTCATGATTTCTTCCACCAGCTTCACACAACGAGCATTATCCGACGTTAGGTTATCCCCATCCGAGAAATGGAACGGATAAATATTATAACGGTTTGGCGGATACTTCTCCTCAATGATTTCCAACGCTTTACGATAGGCAGATGAACAAATCGTTCCGCCGCTTTCGCCTTTTGTAAAGAAATCCTCTTCGCTTACTACTTTCGCTTCCGTATGATGAGCAATGAATTCCAGTTCCACTTTTTCATATTTTGTTCGCAAAAATCGCGTCATCCAAAAGAAGAAACTGCGGGCCATATACTTTTCCCATAGACCCATCGATCCTGACGTATCCATCATAGCCAATACGACCGCATTAGAATCCGGCTTGATGATTTCATTCCACGTTTTGAACTTTAAATCCTCTTGAATAATCGGATGGAAGCCGGGACTTCCTCCAAGCGCATTGCGCTTAAATGCCGAAATCATCGTTTTCTTTTTATCAATGTTGCCCATTAATCCTGTTTTACGGATATCATTAAATTCAATATCTTCAATCGTTTGTTCAGCTAATTCTTTTCTTTTCATATTTGGTAATTCCAGTTGACTAAACAAGGCCTCTTCAAGTTCTAATAAAGAAATCTCTGCTTCATAATAATCTTCACCGGCTTGATCGCCCGCTCCTTGACCTTTACCCGGTGCTTTCTGTCCTGTAGATCCATCCCTCGCAACAACATCTCCTATTTGGCTTTCTCCATCACCTTGACCAACATGTTTATTCTTGTCGTAGTTGTACCGAATTTTAAATTCGTCTAATGATCGAATAGGAATTTTGATTACATCGGTTCCATTAGACATGACGATACTCTCTTCAGAAATTAAATCCGGCAAGTTATTTTTTAAAGCTTCTTGTACTTTTTCTTGATGACGTTGTTGATCATCAAATCCTTTGCGATGGAGGGACCAATCTTCCTTTGAAATTGCAAACTGGTGATTATCATTAACAGACATACTGTCTCCCTCCCATATAAAAAGTATAGAAAGTCTATTAAACTAATAACTCCTCAGCATTATGCAGCTGGATACCGCTTTATCCATTGCTTTTGCCGGAAGCTTTTATCTTCATTAATGAATGGTTTGATTCACTCCTGAATGCGAGAGCATGTTGGTATTTATCTCCGACCTATAGAGGATAGAGTTACCTACTAAATGAAGATAAAACGGGTTACATTATCATATGCAGCAATATCGGACAATTTGCAAGCTTTTTTGAATAATGGGCGCTGTTCAATCAGAAAAGCACAAGCACCCGCCTAATGACATAGGGACTGAGACTGTTAGGATGAGAGTTTCAACGATGAAGGCATAAGGACGTGGCAAGCTTAGTCATTGTTCCTTATATTTAAATAGAAAACAAAAAGATGAGACTATAAATAAGAAGTACTCATCCTTTTGTTTCTTTTTCTGTAAATTGTATAGGGTCCGCTTGTAACCCTTGTTTTTTCTTTAACTCTGGTGCTGTGAGCATCTTCTCCATCTGCTCCCCTAACTCTTTCATTTCTTCCATATTCCTGGCCATCGAACTATTTTCCGGCACAGCATTTTTAGGTAGTGCCTTTTTAAAGTCAGGTCTCATCCCATCACTCCTGTGAATAGGATACCCATTCACAGGAAAGAGCATGTACTTTTATTAACGATTCAATAAACTGCCTACATATCGAAGCAATTCATTGGCTGATGTTGGATTATAACCATGTTCATCCACAAGGCGAGCCACCACTTCATTGATTTTCTTTAATTGCTGCTCATCAGGCGTTTTGCTGGATGTCGTGATTTTGACGACATCTTTTAAATCGGCAAACAGCTTTTTCTGAATCGCTTCACGAAGACGATCATGCGAATTATAATCGAATCTCTTACCTTTACGGGCAAAAGCTGAAATTCTGATTAAAATTTCTTCTCGGAATGCTTTTTTCGCATTTTCTGAAATACCGATTTGCTCCTCGATGCTTCTCATCAGCTTTTCATCCGGTGTAATTTCTTCACCCGTTAATGGATCACGCAGTTTCAATTTATTGCAGAATGCTTCGACATTATCCAAATAATTATCCATTAACGTTTTTGCGGATTCTTCATAGGAATAGACGAACGCTTTTTGTACTTCTTTTTTCGCAATCGAATCAAATTCTTTCCTTGCCGCTGATATATAATTCAAATAGCGCTCCCGAAGCTCTGCTGTAATAGACGGATGTTGATCTAACCCTTCTTTTAAGCTCCGCAATACATCAAGGGCATTAATCGACGGTACTTCTTTTCGAATGATAGTCGATGATATGCGGTTGATTACATAACGCGGATCAATACCGGACATTCCTTCATCTTGATGCTCTTTCTTTAATTCTTCCACATCAGCTGAGTTATAGCCTTCGACATTTTCACCATCATATAAACGCATCTTCTTCACCAGATCAATGTCGCCCTTTTTTGGTTCTTTCAAACGAGTCAAAATTGTAAACATCGCCGCGACGCGCAATGTATGCGGGGCAATATGTACATTACGCACATCGCTTTCTCGTATCATCTTCTCATAAATTTTCTCTTCCTCCCTTACCTTCAAGTTATAAGGGACCGGCATAACGATAATTCGAGAATGCAAAGCTTCATTTTTCTTATTCGATATGAAAGAGCGATATTCTGTTTCATTCGTATGTGCAATAATTAACTCATCGGCCGAAATTAAAGCAAATCGACCTGCTTTAAAGTTACCTTCCTGCGTGAGTGACAGCAAATGCCACAAGAATTTCTCGTCACACTTCAACATTTCCTGAAACTCCATAATCCCTCGGTTGGCTTTATTCAGTTCGCCATCGAAACGATAAGCGCGCGGATCGGATTCTGACCCATACTCCGCTATAGTTGAAAAATCGATACTTCCTGTTAAATCGGCAATATCTTGAGACTTCGGATCAGATGGACTGAATGTACCGATTCCAATCCGTTTATCTTCCGATAGGAAAATGCGTTCAACCATCACATCTTCAATTCTATCTCCATACTCTTTTTCCAGTCTCATCACATTTAACGGTGATAAATTTCCTTCGATTCTTATGCCATACTCCTCAAAGAAATCATTACGTAAATGATGTGGAATCAAATGCAATGGATCTTCATGCATCGGACATGATTTAATGGCATAAATGGCACCACGATCCGTATACGAATATTGTTCCAAACCTCTCTTCAACATACTGACCAATGTGGATTTACCTCCACTGACAGGTCCCATCAATAGTAAAATACGTTTGCGGACATCTAATCTTTTTGCCGCCGGATGAAAATATTCTTCTACTAATCTTTCCAATGATTCTTCCAAACCAAACATTTGGCTACTGAAAAAACTGTATGTCTTCTTGCCATTGACTTCTTCTATCCCTGCATCTTTAATCATGTTGTACACCCTGGAATGTGCAGACTGTGCAATCCAAGGTCTTTCTTTCACAAGCTCCAAGTACTCCGCGAAGGTGCCTTCCCACTTTAGCTTTTGCTCTTCTTCTCTATATCTCCCAATCTTTCTTAAAATATCCATCAAGGAACCTCCCCTTGTTTTATTTCAAAGTTGATACTTTTACTTTATGCAAGGAAAAGCCCATTGATGATAAAAGAAGAAAGGTTGTTTCTATTACGTCCCATATATTTGTTGAAATTAAAGCGAAAATAGTGATTTTCAGCATAAAAAAATTGTTTCAAAACCGACATACTTCCACTTTCTAATCATTCGAACATTAGATATAATGGAATAAATTGTTAATATTTTCTCTATGAACTTCCGGCTACACAAAAGAAAAACCATCTATCCCGTCTTTAGTTCCCAACCGAGCATATTCTTAACTTCTGCATGAAGGCGGTCACTTTTTTGTTAATGAAGGAGGACAAATGCTATGGGATTAACATTAATCATTTTAGTCGGTGTCACATTCATAACAGCCATCTTTACGGCAGGCTATAATGACAAACCGGGCGCGAGATAAGTGAACGCTTAACAGAAAAGGACGAGCCGCTCGCTCATCCTTTTCTCCTCACTTCAATGGTGCAATCCATCCGGTTCTTCCGATATTTCACTCAATGCTTCACTGGCAATTTTTTGATGAAGTCTATGAACCGCCAAATCCCCAAGTGAAACCATTCCAACAAGCTTTCCATCCTCTACAACAGGCAGTCGACGAATTTGTTTCTCTGCCATCAATTCTGCCGCCTCATCGACACTCGTATCAGGCGGAATAGTAATGAGCTCACTGCTCATAATGTCGGTCACCTTGGTTGATCCCGGATGTTTACTAGCAACTCCACGAATAGCAATATCGCGGTCGGTAATCACCCCTATTATTTTCTCACTTTCACAAATCGGTACTACTCCCACATTATAATCCTTCATAATGACCGCGACTTCATACACATTGTCAAGAGGGGTACAAAACTGAATATCCTTCGTCATCACATTTCGAACCGTCTGCATTACACTTCGCTCCTTTATATTCAATACTTCTAGTTTTTTCATCACACCTAGATTTATTCAGAACGAAAATAGAATGAAAAAAATCCGAATTTCTTCGGATTTTACTTTAAATGCGCATAATTTTGTTGGCGTAATGCTTCATAAACAAGGATAGCCGCTGTGTTCGATAAATTTAATGAACGGATATTTTCATTCATCGGAATGCGTAAGCAGTGATCCAAATTGGCTTGAATCAATTCTGGCGGAAGACCTTTCGTTTCGCGACCGAACACGAAATAATAATCTTTCTCTACATCACTGTAATCGAAAGTCGAATGAGGAATTTTTCCATGCTTCGTTAAATAAAAATATTCTCCACCCTTTGTGCTTTCAAAGAATTCATCCAAACTATCATGATAGATAATATTGACATATTGCCAATAATCCAAGCCCGCACGCTTTAACATTTTATCATCTGTTGAAAAGCCTAATGGACGAATTAAATGCAATGTCGTATCGGTTCCTGCACATGTTCTTGCGATATTCCCTGTATTCGCAGGGATTTCTGGTTGATATAAGACAACGTGTATTGCCACTTTGTTCACCTCTAACATCTTACTACTTCATTTTTCTTAACTGATTATATCATGAATTATCATCTACAATATGAAAAAAACGATACTGAATTTGTGGCGTGTACGCTGACGAATCTTCATACGCCCAATAACGTAACCGACTATCCGTTGTATGTGCGTTCACTAACGGCATGCCGTATGCATCTTTACCAGTGACAATCGTATTATGATTAAACCGACCGTCTCCTTCAAAATCATAGCAAATCACATCACCCAACATGAGTTCCTCCGGTGAAGAAACCTCTATCGCCCGCAATCCACTCCTTGAATTTTTCAAATATAAGTAAAAGGCATGTGCCACCGACCAACTATAACTCCAGCTCTTTCCACTATACCACCATCCTTTCGAACGGTTAGGCGCGCCCCTCATCGGTGCTCCTCCTGCTCGCAAACATTGTGAAATAAAGTTCGTACAATCATTTTCGAATTGCTGATAAGCCGGATTATATTCATTCCACCACCTATCCGCATATTGAACGGCCTGTAGCCTGTCATATATAAAAGGGACCCTTGCCGATGTAGCCGCATCGCATTCTTCCCTTAACTCATCTTCCTCAAAAGACCGGTTTACTTCTTCATCCTCTGTAAGCATCCCTTGATGAAAAACAGCCTTCCGCTCTTCTAATTCCTCTTCAATATAAAAACTTTTCCCTTGCTTAATGAAGTATTGTAAATGCACTTTATAGTTAACATGTATTTCATCATTCAAGCGATTCCGCCCAAATATGTTCCCTTTCGCTTTCACATGGACAATTTCGGCATCTCTGTCTTTCATCAAATGCGTTTTCCGTGCTGTCTTCTGACAAGCTCTTGTCTCTGCAATACTTAAAAATTCCTCACATCTTCTTTGTAAAAGTTCCTGCAGCTGCTTCTTCACACAATCACCACCTCTTCTATACACATATATGAAGATAACAACAAAAAAATAAGCAACAGAATTATTTTCTGTTGCTTAAAGCTTGTTTAATTTCTTCTAATACTTCTTCATCCTGTTCAGTACGTTGCGCTTTCATCAACACTTCAGCTGCTGATTCACTCATTATTTGACCAATCGCCCAAGCTGCAGTGGCCCTCAATTCGGAGCGTGGATCTTTCAGTAAGACTTCGGCTAAATCCGGCAAAGTCGATTCTTCCTTAAAATGACCTAAAGCAATTAGGGCATTGCGCTGAATGGGCTTCTTGCCGCGCCATGAACCGGATAAATGCCCAAATCGTTCTTTAAATTCACGATTGCTCATCTTCAAAATCGGCGTTAAAAGTGGTTTGGCAATCTCTGCTTCCGGCTCCATTTCGTCATGAAAATGACTATCTATTCCTTTATTTTTCGGACAAATAGTTTGGCAACTATCACAACCGTACAGACGATTGCCGATTTTCTTCCGATACTGTTCCGGGATAGTCCCCTTCGACTGTGTAAAATAAGCTATGCAAATTTGTGCATTGATTTGCCCACCTGCAACGAGGGCGCCTGTCGGGCATACATCTAAACACTTTGTACAAGAACCGCACCCGTCTTCAATTGGTGAATCGGGTTCAAGGGGTAAGTTCGTGATCATTTCTCCCAAATATACATAAGAGCCAAATTCGGGCGTAATGATACTGCAGTTTTTCGCACTCCAGCCAATACCTGCTCGTTCTGCAACAGCACGATCTGATAATTCCCCTGTGTCGACCATCGACTTCGTTCTTGCATCCGGTACTTTTTCTAAAATAAATGCTTCCAGTTGCTGCAATTTGTTTTTAACCAAAACATGATAATCCACACCCCAAGAAGCGCGGCAAAAAATCCCGCGTCGCTCTCCTTTCGCACCTTTTGCCTGCTCTTTCATTTTGGACGGGTAAGCAAGTGCGATGGCAATAATGGATTTCGGCTTATCGAAAATGAGTGCTGGATTCGTTCGCTTGTCTAAATCCGGTTCTTCAAATCCGGAATTGTATCCTAATTGTTGCTGACGAATAAGTCGGTCCTTTAGCTCAGTGAAAGGATCGGCAGAAGCAAAACCGATTTTATCAATCCCAATTTCTTTACTATATTGGATAATATCATTTTTCAATTTGTGATAGTCCATGCTTTGCCTCCTTTCTTCAATCTATGTTAATGTTAGAAAAACCATAAAGGGAGATGGAAAAATGTTTGTTACAATTGATTCTAGTATAAAAGATAAAATCCCTCACTTTAAAATCGCCGCCATTACCTATACCAACATTACTATTTCCGATTCACCACAAATGTTAAAAGGCAGGCTACAGCTTTTTCAAGAATCCCTATTCTTTGAAACTCAAGAAAAAGAATTAATGGAATTCGACGGCTTAAAAGAATGGCGTGATACGTGCAAAAACATCGGAACCGATACATCCCGCTATCGACATTCCGCTGAAGCATTGTACAGACGGATCAAAAAACAAAATTATTTACCATCTATCCATTCTGCTACTGATTTAAATAATTTCTTTTCCCTTAAGTATGAAGTACCGATTGGCATTTACGATCTCGACCAAATCAAAGGAAACATCGCCTTCACCATCGGAACGGAAGATGATCAGTATATAGGCATCAACGAAAGAAATAATACCATGAAAAATATGTTCATTTCAAAAGATGATGTCGGTGCCTTCGGAAGCCCCCACGTCGATTCCAAACGAACGATGGTGACAACTGAAACAAAGAATGCTACCCAATTCGTTTATATACGACCTTCATTACCTAGTAATGAAGCTGAGAAACTGGCCGCTTCCCTCATGAATATGTTCACAGGCATACATGGCGGCGAAGCTAGCTATACATTATTGATATAGGAAAGAGGAGGCTGCCCTTTATTTAGATCAGCCTTTTGAACACATAAAAAAACGCAACACTTCGTTCTCTTATGTAACGAAATACTGCGTTAGTACCCTATATTATGGAGCGGGTGAAGGGAATCGAACCCTCATCATCAGCTTGGAAGGCTGAGGTTTTACCACTAAACTACACCCGCATATGAAATTGTCGAAGTTTGTCGAAGTTTGTATCTTTAATACAAAATTTATTATATATACTTTAAATGATTTTTTCAATAGTTTCTTCAAAAAAAATTCACTTTTTTTACGAAAATTTAACATAAAATCGCACATTATGTGGGTTTAATTCTTTTGAATTTTTCTCCAAGCAGCAAATATCGTACGAAATTAAGTATTTTTATGTTTATACCACGATATTAAGCAAATAAACCTTCTATAAATATATTTTATGAAAATTAACATATTCACATATTAAGTTTATGCCAAAACGAATAAAATGATTGGACATGCATTATTCTGTGTAAAATCGAGTGAAATCATCAATATATGTAGATAGAACCATGAAAAAGGTTTTTCTGAAGAGATCATATCTTTACACACTCAACTATGAGTGAAACATTAAACGATTATTTTCACAAATCAACAAAAACTTTCAGAGGCATCTCAAAAGTAGTTTCCCCATTTTTGAGATACCTCTTTTCTAACATTCACACCAATTCCAACAATTTCAAAATCTCATAACCGATATTCCGCTCTGTGCCTTTGTATGGATAAGCATGTATGTGAATGGCTGGATTAAAGTTCAATTCAATAATGGCATAAGAGGATGTTTCATCCAGAAAATCTTCAATCATCATGTCGACACCGCAAATATTGGCACCTACCGCCTTAGCTGCCTGTACAGCCATTTCCTTAAAACGTGACGGTGCGTACTCCGTCACGTCCACGCTATCTCCGCCTGTCGAAATATTAGAGTTCTCCCGTAAATATTGTAAAGAACCTTCAGGTAGGATTGTATCGACCGTTTTCCTTTGCTGATGGAGAAACAACTTCATATTCTCATCTATTTCAATTTTCTCTAACGGTGTTTTATAACCTTTCCCTCTCAACGGATTTTCATTTTTAACCGCGACTAATTCCGCAATGGTGGACTTTCCGTCGCCTACTACATTCGCCGGTACACGATGTAAGACAGCCACCACTTTCTCCCCAATCACTAAGAAACGATATTCCTTCCCTTTCACAAACGGTTCAATCAAGACCGAAGTATCTTCAGCAAACGCGATTTCCAACCCTTTCAATAAATCCTCTTTATCAGTGCCATTTGGAAAAATAGAAATACCTAAGCCAAAATTCGTCGACTTCGGCTTAATGACGACAGGTTTACCAATCCATTTAGAGATGATAACCTTAGCTGATTCCCTATCATTGTACTCATCTCCGCCTGGTGCAGAGATATGATGTCTATGTAGAATCTTTTTCGTCACACTTTTGTTTTCCATCATAAGGACAGATATGTATTGATCTTTACTTGTTTTCGTCGCTTGCTTCACATACTCTGTTCTCTGTCCTTTCGTTAATTGAACAAAGTTTTCGCTTCGATCCAACAAGTCAAACGAAATCCCTCTTTTTATGCATTCAATCAACAGATGTTGTGTCGATAATTCCAAATCCGTATACGGCTTTAAACGAAAACGTTCTGCATATGCCTCTGCCTTATATGCTTGTGCCAGCTCCATATGAGCCCCGATATAGCCTTTTTCATGACACAACTTAGCAATATGATGAGAGTACGTTTTCTCATGATGCATCATCACTTCCATTTTTTCTTTAATGATGCTGCCAAACGGTAATCCTAGCGTTCTATTCATTGTACATAGCTCTTCTAATAGCTCCATCCCCCACACTTGCATAGAGAGGTGCTGTCCATCTCGCAGCAAAAGCGTGTCCTGACTTTGCCCTTTCACTGCGACCGTCTGGCTATTGTATTTACCCTCCGCCTGCCAATCTTCATACAGTGACTCCTCTTTAACAATACAATACAGCAAAAACAGATGAATAAAATGCAAATCCTCCACAGCCAATCCGCTTTTCACAAACGGATTGCAATCAATTGTCCGTATTTCCACATACTCTATGCCGTTTTGCAGAAGATGATCTGTTGAGTACATCCCGGAACTTTTCACCCTCACTTGAGCATATAACTCTCGGATGTCTTTCAAAACCCCGTTTTTCACATATGATTCTATCGAATTGATATAATTTTGAATCGACGTATAATCAAGCATGATTGTTTGCTGGTTTTGATATCCACAGCTGCTGTTTCGGAAAGAGACAGCTCCTTCGTCCGAATAGGTTTCGTCCGAAATTTCCTCCAAATTCGCTACACAGTTTTCTTCAAACGTCCTATGAATGGTATTTGTGGCTCCCAACAAATAAATTAACAGCCAATGATAGCGTAAATAATTCCGTGTCAACTTTAAATATAGATCATCCTTAAATTCACGCATAGACCGGGCTTGATGGTCTGTCCGATACAATGCCTCCCAAAAGGCATCTCCAAAGGAAAAATTAACATGAATCCCTGAAATCAGCTGTTTCTTCCCACCATATTTCGCAATCAAATATTCCCGATATTTTTGATCATTGCTTTCATTAGAAAAGACAGCCAATGGAATATCATGGTCATCCGGCGTAATCGATGGCATTGATTGCGGCCAAATATATTCATCCTCCAGCTCCAATACAGCGATATTGTACAGCGAATCAAGAAAATCAATCACTTCCTCCGCTTTTTGAAAAACTGGTGTAATCAATTCCAACTGACTTTCCGAAAAATCTGTTGTGATATACGGATTTTCTTTTTTATCTCCAAAAACGGCAGGATGAGGTTTCAACGATAATAATCCCTTTTCATCCACTCGTAGCCCTTCCCGCTCCAAGCCGAAATTCGCATTTAGAAGTTGAGCAATTGTCAAATTCCTTAAGATGTCAAACGCCATACTTGTACCTCCTTCTAAATATCTTTTGAAATATAACAAGTGACAATACACCTTTTATACAGGACGATATAGCAATGCTCCACCAGACACCATCCAAGCCCATAATCGGAATGAACAGCAAAGCCAACGGAATACGTAGGCTAGTGAATATAATCGAAATGATAGAAGGAATTTTCGGCAAACCAATGCCAGAAAAAACACCGTTACTGATCATTTCCATCGCCATGAAAATTTGCGACAATCCGATAATCACTAAATAGGAAGATGCCATAGCCACCGTTTCAGGATCTCTAGTAAAAAGTTGGGCAAGATATTCTGAACACACAATTAATAAGAAAGATGTTACAATTGCATAACCGATTCCAACTAACATACTTGCTCGATAACCTTTTGATATTCTTTTTGTTTGAGCCGCTCCGAAGTTCTGACCGATAAAACTGCTTACTGCTCCGTTTAACCCAGCCAATACGATGAAGGTAATCGACTCTATTTGAAAACCTATTTTTTGAGCGGCAATCGCGTCTGTCCCAAATGAAGCAATAATTTTGGCCAGTACAATATTAATTGCAGTAAATAGTACCCGTTGTGTAGTCATCGGCAAACCAAGACGAATGATTTCCCACCCATTTTGCATACTGATTTTTCTTATATGACTATTCCAAAGCACTTCTTTGGCTCGATAAACAAATAAACAGAACATGGTTATTTGAGCTACTAACGTTGCAATCGCTGCACCCGCCACGCCCCAATTCAACGAATAGATAAAAATAGGGTCCAAAACAATATTGATGACAATCCCTAGCGCACTAATATAAAAGCTTTGTTTATTATTTCCAAAACTGCTGAACATTCGAATGAAAAATGTATTGAAGTAAGAGAAAAAAAGCATAATGGCCGAAATCACTAAATATTGATACGCCACCTGCTGCACATCGGTATTATTCAAATCCAAAATATTCAAGATGCTATTGCCAAAAAAGATAAATACGATAATGGTCAGCAGACCTAACAATGTATTCAGCAATAGACTGCTTCCAATAGAGGCCGATAATTCCTGCTCATCTTTTCTTCCTATCGCATGAGCTAGTTTAATGCCGCCACCGACCACTACCATCGCTTGAATGGCATAACCGACATTCAGAAAGAAACTAGCCGAACCGACTGCCGCGATGGCCTCTGAACCAAGTCCTCCTACAAACAGCATATCAATAAAGCTATATAAAAATTGAAGCAACGAACTTCCGATTAATGGGAATGCCAACATCATGATGACCGAAAGCTCATTTCCTTTCGTTAAATCTATTTTTTTCATAGCACAACCCTTTATATAATCATTTGCTTATATATTATCAAAAGGACTACATAATGTATACTCACCAATCATTTCCTTCTTCACAAAAATGTTTTCGAGCACGCAAAAAAGCCATTCTTTCCGGTCAAGAACAGCTTTTTCGTTCAATCTTCTGAAGCAATCATTTATTTTTTGTAAAATAATATAAAAACCAAACAGCGTGATTTTGCTCATCAGCCGCTGCTCTTCGAAAAGCCTGCTTAATGAACTCCTGATTCACTTCATCAGTAATTTGCAAATAAAAATCAACGGTTTCTTGCTCATCCAATAAAGCAAACTCGACCCCCGCTAAATAGGTAGAAGGACATTCTTCCGTGATTTGGGGTTGAGGCTGCTTTCCAGTCAAATTGGTATAGATTTGACCAAATGTATGAAAATGCTTGATTTCATCTTCCCGAATCTCCGTAATCTGTTTACGTTCCTTCTCGGTCGGCGCCATCTTAGCCAATTTAGCATAACAATTAATGGCGCTATACTCCCCATTGATCGCTTTCTCCAGATCAGCAACTAATTTGCTGGTCTGTCTATTAAACTCCTCATTATAAAGATACATGAACAAGCCTCCCCTCTTCTGCATACAACTATATTATGAGAGGGAGAGTTCATAGGTGCTTGTCATACCAAAAGCGCAATCCTTCCCTATTTGTTTATAATTTATCCAATAAAAAAAGACCTCAACATAATCGTTGAAAGCCCTTATTCAAACTGCTCCGCAATGATTTCTTTTTCTTCGCTTTCTGATAAAATCCCCTCTGCTTTTCCAACACTGCCTTCTTGAAGCTTCCAAACGGCGTTATGATCCTCTACAATATTGGAAAAATCATTTTCCATCCAGCGAGAAGTGATTCCTAGCAAAACATCTTTATTCTCAGCTGCACTATCTTCAATAGCCTCATGGACAGCTAAAATATTAGCCCGCGTCATTTGAATGTATCCCCATTTTTCATCAGCTCGGACTTTTTGGTGGGTCATTTTATGAACAACATCCATTAATTTATCCGCTGTTGGGTGATTATCCAACCCTAACTGTTCTTTTGCTTGTTGAATTTCCGCTTCCGTTGGTTCTTTTCCCGTATCCAGCAATGTCGTGGCCGGTTGACCCGATTGTTCTTTGCTTGTTTCATTTACCAAAAAAGCTACCGTAACTGTGACAACTATAATGATGAGTCCCGCAAATACTATTACTTTCTTGGCCATCGTGAGTTCCTCCGCTTTCACAATACAACGTCTTTACCACCAGAATAACTATCAAACACCCCATTATTATCGAAATAATGTATATATTAAATAAAGTATATCATACCAATTTTTGTGATCATGCAAAAGTTGCCACAAGAAGCGCCTGAAAAGTCCTCGACCACAGCAACAAATCAAAGCTTGTTCTTTTTTCTCGTTTCGTTATTCTTGTAAGCATCGCACTAATTGTGCCCGTTCATCCATGATATTTATGTTATAAGGAATAGCCTTCATCATTTCCTGTGCAATCTTCTGTGCAACGGTCTTAGATCATTTCAAACATCTATCTCTCCTCCATTTTGTTCATTCAAACAATATCTTTACTTTTGACAGTAGCAAAAAAGAGGTGGAACAGGATTCACATTTTCCTTTTCCTACCTCTTACATCTTTATTGTAATCGAATTAATCTCATTGCATTTTCGGAAGTTTTCTCCAGATTTTCTTTTCCTCCTTTTAGTGCTTCCTCTAAGGAAACGACACCTGGCACAATGCCGAAGATAGCATCAATTTTTTCATAAAGGACATTAATTTCATCGCCGACTTTTCCGGCAAATGCAATGACAGGTTTATTGTACTTTTTCGCTACCGTAGCGACACCATACGGCGTTTTACCGTATTGTGTTTGAAAGTCGATGCTTCCTTCGCCCGTCCAAACCATGTCTGCATTTTTCACCGTCTCCTCCAAGTTGGCATAATCAATCACAAGTTCAATTCCTTTTTTTAACGTTCCATCCAAAAACACCAACAAGCCAGCTCCTAAACCACCCGCAGCTCCTGCCCCCGGAACATGTAAGACATCTTTCCCTAATTGCTGGTGAATAACAGTAGCAAAATGAGCTAAATTTCTATCCAATAACTCCACCATTTCCGGTGTGGCTCCTTTTTGAGGGCCAAATACATGCGAAGCTCCTCTTTCACCACATAATGGATTGTTCACATCACATGCAACCTCCACCACTACATCCTTTAAGCGAGAATCAAAATTCGTTACATCAATGCTCGCTAATTTATGCAGTTCGCCACCACCGAAACAAAGCTCCTTTCCTTCATCATCAAGCAGCTTGCCGCCAAGTGCTTGAACAACTCCGGCTCCGCCGTCATTCGTCGCACTTCCGCCAATACCAATCAATAATTTTTTCACCCCGTGATCAAGACAGGCTTTAATCAACTGCCCTGTACCGAATGTCGTTGTTATCAATGGATTACGCTTGTCACCAGGAACTAAGTGAATGCCGCTCGCACTCGCCATCTCTAATATCCCTGTTTCACCATCACCGAGAATACCGTATTGTGCTTCGACTTCATTTCCTAATGGTCCGACCATGTTAATAGTGTATACTTTTCCATCCGTTGCATCGACAAGTGATTGCATCGTGCCTTCCCCACCATCAGCCATCGGGACATGAATGCAGCGAATACAATCATCTACTTTTTTTATCCCCTTTTCCATCGCTACACAGGCTTCTTTTGCTGTCATACTTTCTTTAAAAGAATCCGGTGCCAATACAATAACTAAATCCTTTTTCATTTCCATTCATCCTTTTTATGCGTTTTTTATACAAAAAATCTATAAATGATGGTGGCAACAATCGTCATGATTAGTGTATTCACCTAAACTTTTTTCGAAAAGCGCAATTTGCTACCGCTTTCTCCTAATATTTTAGTATACTCTGCACGCTCTTAATATTGGACAAATCAACAAAGACTTATGGCTTGAGAGGCATCTGACATAAATTCGCAGATTTTACAAATCAGTGCGCAATTTGTATTGGATTGTGGCTCTCAACTTTCAACACCAATACATTCACCTTACCTTCTTTTCAAGCACCTTCATAATCTTTATAGGCACAATATGATATGATGATGGAGCGAACAACGATATTTCATAGGGGGATGAAGCCATACAATTTAACGGTACAATTACACTTTTACAAATGCATCTACGTGAAGGTGAAGAACCATATATGACAGAATTAGCCCAGTTCCACGATTGGGAGCGTGAAGCTGTCTTTCGCTTTATTAATGATTTATGCAAAAAAGAGTTTGATAGCATGGAACTTGAAATTGCATCTGAAACAGAAACAGGCATTCATCTAAAAGAAAAAAATGCTGAATCAAATGATTCCAGCTTATTGCTCGTCAATTTCCCTGTTGATTCAACAGACGAAGAGGAAGCTATCTAATAAATCCGTCAAATAGTACAGTTAGAGAAAAATAAGAAAGCATATAATTCTGAAGGTTGAATCAGTGAAGCAAACTACCACAATGACCGTTCGATTAATCTATTCAAATTGTTGGAGGAAATAAAAAAGACCTCCAACTATACGTTGAAAGTCTTCATTTATAAGGAATCTCACCTTATATTCGATACCGATGGTCGGGGTCGAACCGACACTCCAGAAGGAACACGATTTTGAGTCGTGAAAAAACAATACCGTATCCCTAACAAGTAGAGATAGCTAGATACTACGTTTTTCTTCGATATGTTTGTTGTTATTGTATTTCGTCACGTAATATTGCACAATTTTACGCATTGCGAGTTATTTTCATAATAAACGAAGACCCTGCACTTGATAATAAACTAAAAATTCACATTAATCAGTAAACCTCATTACTAATAATCGGTAATAAAAAAGAACGGGAACCTCTTAGTTCGCTTCACTACTTTTTTTACTGATAATGTGATCGTTAAAGAACCACAAAAGCAGTAGAAACCGACGTAAAAGGACACGCACATAAAATATTCTTTCGGCGTCAACCTCGAAGTCTTATAGATTTTTATTTAATGTGTAATTCTACCGAAGAGGGGTTTTTGCTGTTTTTAGAAACCTTAATACCTGAGCCACCATTGTTTTGAATAATTTCAAAAATAATCTGACCCTTTCCATTTATACTTGACACGTCTATTCTATAGACTTTCTCTGCCTCAGGTTCTAAGGTATCTACATCTGTAGATTGGTTATCTAAATAAACAGGTAATAATTCTTTTGTCGGGGATTTTTTACTATATGCATTTATGGTGAATTGACGACTAAGTTTTTGGTTCCTATTTTTTACTTTCACAAATAGGTTATTACTATCTTCCTGCTTAGGAATCGTACAGCGTGAGACAATTGTTTTTGACATGATAACATCCTCCAATTCGTTTGTTTTTACTTTTTATTGAGAGAATTAATAGCATCAAGGATAGCTTTACGATTACTATTTTCTCCTTGTAACAATTCATTCATCATATTAGTGAATTTGGAGGATAAGGATTCTAAATCATCTGAATTTCGATTACCCCTTAAGCTCTCCATCATAATAAGTGTAGATAGAGTCATAGCCAAATATCCAGCACTATTATCAGCTATGTTGATGATGGTATTGTTTCCGTTTGTAAAGGTATTGTGGCCAGCATCGACAGTAGTATCGGCATCCGCTGTTGCATCCACATCCGCATCCGCATCCACGTCGGCATCCGCATCCACATCCGCTGTTGTATCCACATCCGCATCCGCTGTTGCATCTACATCCGTATCCACATCTGCATCCGCGTCCGCTGTTGCATCTACATCCGCATCCACATCTGCATCCGCATCCGCTGTTACATCTACATCCACATCCGCATCGGCATCTATATCCGTCTTCACTTCCAGTGCTGCATCTACATCCGTCTCTACTTCCGCTGCTGCATCTGCAGTAGCTTTATTTATCCACGGAAAATAAGTACCACACTTTTTGCAATATTTCCCTTTTTTATCTTTAATCTTGGAATGACAAAATTCACATCTCTTTTTACCCATTTTGTAACCTTCTTTCTAAATAAATGGTCAAGTCAAATTAACTTGTCTCTTTACCATATGATTTCGTAAATAATTGACATAGTTCGTCTGACTATATTAATTAATTAATTAGTTTAAAGGGAAAAATCCTTTTTTAGGTGTATAGGTCTGGGATCGGGAGAGAAGTTTACTAAACTTATTTTTTAAAGTAGCTACACCAAAGCAGAATAAAGTGAATCTTTGTTTGCAGAAATTTTTATCCATCCCCCAAACATTAGATAAAAGTAAAAAAGCTCACAAACGTTGCTTTAACAACATTTGTGAGCTTTTTTACTTTTATAAATCAACTTAATTTGTTCTATTGATACCGATGGTCGGGGTCGAACCGACACTCCAGAAGGAACACGATTTTGAGTCGTGCGCGTCTGCCAATTCCGCCACATCGGCATATTTGAGGATTTACTAATCAATACTTACTATACATATCGTCCGTATGATTTTGAAATGCCTATAACTAAATTTTATCTAAAAAAATATCAAGTGTCAATATGACAAATGATAAACAAGTGATTTACGAATCACTTGTTTTCAGGCCGTTGAGAAAGTCTTTTCTCAACGGTTATTTTTTGTTTTTCTCCCC
>JBJEFL010000043.1:6093-18491 GCA_051873995.1 Bacillus sp. (in: firmicutes) | reverse complement strand
TTGATTAGAATTAACGTTGACGTGTTGTCTTGTTTAGTTTTCAAAGAACATTCTGCTTGAAACGACTTTTATATAATATCATAATCATCATTTCGTTGTCAACAACTTTTTTTAAGTTGTTTCCGCCACTTTCAAAAGCGACTTTATTAATTTATCATTTTGTTTTTAACTTGTCAACAATTTTTTAAAGCCTCTTTTCTTCGCTTACGTCTAAATTGTTTTCCTTCGTTAAGAACAGATATAAATATATCACCATCATTCAGACCGTGCAAGAGGTTTTTGTCAAAAAGTTTGCTGCAACAAAATATAAAATTATTCTTATTATTTTATTTAATTGTCACCTTAAGTTAACCTATGATAACATATATAATTAGATGTTTATCTAAATATCTAAATTTCGGTTTTTATTACAAACTCAGAGCTGGAGGAAACTCATGAATACTGTCTTTAAGGCATTATCAGATCCTACTCGCCGCCAAATCTTAGACTTGCTTAAAGACAAAGAGATGACAGCAGGTGAAATTGCCGAGTGCTTCCAAATATCAAAGCCAAGTGTTTCACATCATTTAAGCAATCTAAAACAAGCAGGCCTCATTCAGGATGAACGACGCGGACAATTTATTTTTTATTCTATTAATACTACCGTTTTACAAGATTTAATGAGCTGGTTTTTATCATTTCAACAAAAGGAGAAATAACCTTTATGAAAAAAAACATCTATCCATATGTTCTTATTGGTATAGCATTCCTTATCTCTATTATTTCATTACCTTACTTACCAGATGAGATTCCCACTCATTGGGGAATGGATGGCCAACCTGATGATTGGAGCAGTAAATACTTTGGGGCATTATTAGCACCCGTGTTAATGCTATTCATAGCAGGGACAATGAAAATGACACCTAAAATCGACCCCATGAAACGGAACTACCCTAAATTTCAAAAAAACTATGTAGGATTCAAAAATGTACTTATTACTTTTTTCTTAGGAATTCATATTTTAACGATTTTATATGGATTAGGTTATGAATTTTCAATAGAGAACTTTGTCATAATCGGTGTTGGCTTATTATTTATGTATCTAGGCAATATAATGCCGACCATTAAACCAAACTATTTCTTCGGTATTAAAACGCCATGGACACTTCATAACGAACGTGTCTGGACCAAAACTCACAGATTAGGCGGCAAACTATTTTTTACAGGCGGTCTAGTGATTATACTATCTGTCTTCTTCACGAATATAGCAGCCATTTTTATACTGATAGCCATCGTAATTATTCTAACTTTATCGACAGTCATTTATTCGTTTGTAATCAGTAGATAGAGCAAAGTTTTTGAACTTTTCAACATGTTTGTTTTAATAGAAGAAACTGAAATTGGGGCACCTTTCGTTATTCAGTAAAAAATCGCAAGCGCCTTACTATTCAACTAAGCTACAAAAAGATGTCCAAGTTCATTAAGCGCTGGATCGAAACAGCTTTCAAACTGCAGAATTATATACTTTCTTAAAAGAACCAGTGCTGAAATCAGGCTAAAATGGTCAAAAAACCTTTTCCCATTCATAAATCGGGAAAAGGTTTTTTCGTATCATAATAGCAAAAGAGCCTTCTGTTCATTGAATCCTCTCCTGTTTTTCTTACTCCTTCTTCGACAATAGTAGAAAACCCTCTGAATATGATATGACCAATTCAGCTTAGGCATTTATGAATACGGGCATTTTAATTCATTTCCTTTTTGTCCAATCATACCGGTATCATCAGAAATAATATAGGTATATAAACTTGACCAAAAGGAGACACCTTTAGTGAAGACAGCTATACATTTAAATTTAAGAGTTGACCCTACTCAATATATTCCACAGATTCGAGAAGTGCCTGGTTATGATTATATTCATTTAGTAAGACAGGCTAAGTATATGACTGATATTTCTCTTCTAAATGAAAAAGTTTACTATCTTAATGAAATTCTAAACCCCAAACAATATGTAACAAGAAGCAATATTTCCCTCCTACATGCACACCACGCTCAATTAGGCATCTTATTACTACCTTTTAAAAAACAAACCAATCTTCCGTTAGTGACTAGTATTCGTGGAAGAGACGCTACACTTGCTGACCAGCATTTTAGCTATCTAGAAAATATGAAAAAGCTTTTCCAGCAATCTGAGCTATTTTTTCCTGTTTGTCATTATTTAGCCGGTAAAATCATTCATTTAGGATGCTCTCCTGAAAAAATCAGGGTATTGTATGGCGGCGTTGATTTGAATCAATTCAAATACCAAACGCCGCATATTAGCGACTCCGAAAATATCTTATCCATTGGCAGATTGGTTGAAAAAAAAGGGCATCATGTTTTAATGAAAGCTTTTCATAAAATAAAACCGAAATTTCCTAATGCCACACTAACAATTATCGGAAGTGGAGTATTAGAAAATCACCTCAGTTCATTGGCTAATCAGTTAAATTTAGGAGATTCTTTCCGCCTATTAAAGCATATCCCGAAAGACCAAGTACACAGACATATGAAAAATTCAGATCTATTTTGTGCTGCCAGTATGGAAGCGACAAATGGAGATGTCGAAGGGATTCCTAATACAATAAAAGAAGCTATGGCGACCGGTCTGCCTATTATCTCAACGTTCCATGCCGGAATTCCGGAATTGGTCACCAATCATGTTGATGGTATTTTAGTCGAAGAAAACAATGTGAACGCACTTGCAGATGCACTTGAATATATGCTGACTTATAAAGAGAAATGGCATCCACTGTCAATAGCTGCTCGGCAAAAAGTTGAACAAAACTTTGATCTTAAGAAGCAACTTTTACAACAAGCAAACTTTTATGATGAATTGTTAGGAGGACAATGAAGGTGAAAGATTTCACGTCTATTACTGTTACCAGAGGTCAACACACTGTAGATATTCATAACCCTACGCGCTATCCACTCATCGGACAAGGTTCTCATAGCGCTGTTTTTAAAATTGCTGAAGATCGGTGTGTCAATATCTATGTAGATTCTGCACAAGTGCAACGAGAACTGGACACGCTTCAAGCATACGAATATTTAACTTTTCTGCCCAAAGTATACCAATCGGGAACTAATTATATCATAACGGAATATTTTAAGGGTCCTACTTTGCAAGAGTATCTGGATGGTAGCATGTATATGCCTGAATCAATAACAAAAAAGCTGGTAAATTTATTATGGCAGTCAGCCAAAACAACCGAAATTGTGTTAGATTGTCCTTTACATCGAATTTTTATCATTGAAAATGAACTGAAAGTGATTCATCCCATCTATTCTTCCCCCAATAATTACCCCGTCCCGCTGAAATTACTAAATGATTTGAACGTAATGCAACTTAAAGATTCCTTTATGGAGCAAGTTCAACAACTAGCTCCAAACGCTTATGATCGGTGGAGCACTTATCTCAATCAACCGATTGATTTAACTGAATTAATTGTGTCTACCGAAATGAATGAGAGCGGAAAGAAAGTGGATGACCTGCTTTCTCAAAGACTAATAGGACAAGGTTCTCAAGGCGTCGTTTATCGATTATCTGAAGACAAATGCGTCAAAGTCTATGAAACCATTCAGCACGCCTGGCAGGAAAAAGAGGTTCTCCTAGCTTTTCAAGACTTATCCTTCATCCCCAAAATTTTTCAGGCAGACCATAACTACATTGTCATGGAATATTTAACAGGTCCAGATTTGAATACGTATCTTAAACAGCAAAACAGACTTTCAGAAGATATAACAAAGCGTTTACTAGACATATTAGTAACAATGAAACATTCAGGATTCAAATTAATTGATGCCCCGCTTCGCCACATTATCATAACAGGCACAGGATTTAAATTAGTTGACCATGTATTTTCATTCTCACGTGAACAAAATATTCCTCTCGAATTATTTAAAAACCTACAAGAAAGAAACTTTTTAGATTCTTTCCTCAAACAAGTAAGAAAAATAGATTTTAACACGTACGCCGAATGGACAAAAACACCGATTGCATATAACAAAAAAGAAACGATATAAAAGCAGATAATCACGTACAAAAAGGGGGTTCCAAATCCCCCTTTTGCTTCATTCGATAACCATCCACCTCTTACTCATTACCGGAAGCTAATTTTTTCAAATTAAAATAGCCAATGATTGTGACTACTAACGCACCTAAAGTATCAACAATGAAATCCTCCATTGTGTCAGCCAAAGCTTCCCTTCCAATTAATATTGTTCCATCTGCTGTAATAAATTTTTGCATATTTGTTCCGAGTACACTATCGGCAGTGAACTCATAAATTTCCCATACCGTTCCGCAAGTGACCGCAAAACAAAAGGCAAACAGCGCTACAAAAAAAGGCGGTAATTCAATATTCAATTTTTCGGTATCATTTAGGAAATTAACGATGATAAATCCTAATGCACCCAGCATCGCCGCACTAAAGCCATGAAGAATCAAATCCCAAAACGGAACCCTGAAATAAAAATTTCGAACTTCCCCAAGATAAATCGCACAAAATAAAAAGATGAAATAAAGAATTTCCATAATATCCGGTATATCAATCTGAAACCGTTTCTCTACTTTTGACGGTAGAAACATAATGATACTTCCAACAGCACATTGCAGAATCATCAACACATAATCACTTTTCACCCGTTCATATTCATTATGGGCCGCTCCTGATGGGGCAACCGTGCACATATAGATGGCATAAATCACTGATATAATAAGTAAGCATAATATAATTCTAAAAAGCCACTTCTTTCTTTTCTCGTACTTCGGTTCTTTGTCCATCAATCAAATCCCCCCTTTCACTACTCTATCATTCAATCATACTTAATTATCTTCTATAATGTTTTTACTCTAATACCCGAAAGTTCCTTATTCATTCCTAACTTGACGCCGACCAACAACACATGCAATCTTATTTTAAGATACTAATTCAAATTCGTGCCTGCCATATGGTACTTTCCGTTTATCCAGTAGAATAATAAGGTAAATGGATACCATCTAGTATTGTATACTAACTTCATTAACGATATAGGAGGTTTTTCATGGAGAAAATATATTTTGCCGGTGGGTGTTTTTGGTGTATGGTCAAACCATTTGATTCATATAAAGGAATTGAATCTGTCATTTCCGGTTATATGGGTGGCACAGTTGAAAACCCTACCTATGAACAAGTGAAAACAGGCACAACGGGTCATTATGAAGTCGTGGAGATTACTTACAACGAAACAGAATTTCCATTAGAAAAAATATTAGACATTTATTGGCCACAAATCGATCCGACCGATCCTGATGGACAGTTTCAAGATAGAGGCTCACAGTATAGAACCGCTATATTCGTAACGAATGAATCACAAAAGATAGCAGCAGAACATTCTAAACAACAAATCGCTGATTCAGGAAGATTTAAAAAGGACGTTGTAACGGAAATTAAAGAGGCAACAATGTTTTATCCAGCCGAAGACTATCATCAAGATTACTATAAAAAACAACCGAAGCATTATAAAGAAGATCGAGAAGCAAGTGGAAGAGATGCATTTATCGAGCAAGTATGGAAATGACCGACATCACGGGTGACACGACACCATACATAAAAAGAGGCTGATTTTCAAAAGGTATTTCTCATTCCTTTGAGTCATCCTCTTTTTATGCTTCTAACATCATAGAAAGTCTTACTTATGACACATTTTAGCACGATGCACAAAAAACACAATTATTTCCAAAGGAATAATATAACAGATAAATTAATTCTTACTGAAACAGATGAAAAGAAAACAGGATCTGTTTCATTGCTACTCAACAGCTATATAAGCTTGCTTTGGATGGTTGATTTGATTTGGATATTTCAACCTCACTTTTCCTTTCGTCAATAACTTAGCTAAATAATTATTTCGTAACCCATCAGGGGTTCTTCCTAATAAATCGGCCAATTCTTTCAGCATTAATGGTTTTTGATTACATAGCTCCACAATAATCTGCTCCATAACATTAGGTGATAACCGTTTTTTTCTTCTAGCAAGTTCTGATATCTCCCACAATTTTGCTTCTATTCCTTTTGAAAAAGAAACGCTTCCTTCTTTATGTTCAGAATTATCCATTAAATCAACCGCTACTACATCTATTTCTCTCCCACTTATCAAAGCCTCTTCACTATTACTGGAGTTCCCAACATCTATATGACTAATTAAAGAAGATAGTTCCTTATTATAGGAGTTATGCTCTTTATTATAGGAGTCCGAATCGCTATTATCGGAGTTGTCACCACTAATATAGGAGTCCAGTTCGTTATTCAAGGAGCTTGTTTTATTATTATAGGAGTTGTTATCGTTATTATAGGAGTTATCTCCTTTATTATAGGAGTCCTGTAAATCGACAAAATTCTCCACTATTAGTGACTCTTCTTCGGGAAATAAAAAAAGATCTTCTTCCGTACTTTGTGCGAACAATTCCTGCTCCTCTTCGGAATCTTTATTCATACATAGGGTAAGAATCGTACGTTCCGATTCTACATCCTGAATCAGATGAAAGGCATCCTCTCCATGGCCCCTCCATATGGTTTCAATCCCCTTCAATCCAGAGCCCGTCCTTTTACAAAGTCCAATCAAAATAAACATTTTAAAGAGATTAGGGTTACGAAGATTGCTTATGTTGCCTTCTAACGCTTGCTCCAATGATATACGAAAAAGTCCGGGATTCGAGAATCGAAATAATCCTTTTTCCTTTTCAATCACAATGCCGCCACCTCCATAGTAATCAGCATGAACCAACGTATTGATTAACGATTCATGTAAGCAAGATAAAATAGCTGATCTATCTGCCTGAACGGAAGCATTATCTTGCAAATCCATCACTAGATTTGCACTTGTTTTAAAATAAAAATCAAACACATTTCCTGACCACGTTCCATCCTGTGACGTAAAGCGTTTAGACCACTCTTGATTTAGCGGTCCTTCTGCATGCTCTCGATACTCCAGGAAGTATTGCGGCAATATCTCTGTAATGATTCTTTCCTCACTGAACATCAACAACCCGGCAAGTGTTAAACCTTCCTTATTTGTATTTCTTACCTTCCCCCATGCGCCGATTTTGTATAAAAACTCTTTTATTTCTAATCCATTCCAAGGGTGATCTGGTTTGATGGAGGAAAATTTTTCTCGATACTTTTTCACCGACTCAAAACTTAATTCATTTATTCCGTAATTTTCTAAAATGACATTATCCTGCGGAATAGATAAATAATCAGGTGGATGATGCATGTTTGTCTTCACAATCAATCGCCCTCTTATACTCAATTTATTTATTCCCATTTTATCATCTTTTTTCCTATCATTCCCTTCTACAATCTGAAGCTATGAAATTTCCTTACACTTTATTATCTAAAAATGACATTTTACACCATAAAATTTTCATTAAACTCCTTTTTTACTGATAATGACGTCCCATAAAGTCTTTCTAAAATAATATGTTTTATGTTTCTTCTTATCCTACAATCATAAAAAGTATTCAAATTCATTTATCTATCCTTGTTATTTCCTCTCATTCACTACAACGAAGTTATATTTATATACTTTCATCTTCCCACTACATATTCACCGACACCAATCAAGCCTATGTCATACCGACCTTTCATCATTCAATTCGTATCTTTCATTTTTCATGGTTTATGCTATAAAGTAGGACCCCATATAAAAAAACGAGACCTAATTATTTAATAGTCTCGTTTTACTGTATTACTATATACGTGCACCTAAATAAAGATCTAACGAAGATTCAACGTCCTGGACAATTCATCAAAGTATCCATTCGTTCCTGAATTTTATATGGTGGCGATGTTGTATGCATAACCCCTAAGATGAGCTAAATACTTGTTGATTGTGATCAACACCTATGTATTCATCATTAATCTCTTTCGATGTAAGTTCTTAATTTGCCATTCTAAAATAGTTTTTTGCATAAGTCTTAAACTGTATATTTGGGCAACCGGTGCTTAACAGCTAGTTATCGCTTCTTTCTATTAAATTGTTCGAGCATCGTTTCATCTGCTTAGTATTTGTGGATAAATATTTTTGAACTTAAATGCCTCATCACTTCTTTTGAATAAAAGAAATAATATCAATATATAATGCGGTCATTTCTTCAGGGGTCTTGTCTAAACCATTTTGAACCCATTGTTCAACTAATCCTAAAAAAGCAGATGTAATAAACGATAAAAAATATTCCATTGGGGCCTTTAAACCTGCATTGATGCTTTCATTTTTCTCTAAATTAACACGTACTTTTTTTGAAAAGGCATCTCTAAATCGAATATGAAAACCCGCTCTACCATGATTGCTTAAAAATATTTTTAATAATGGCGAATGCATTTTAATAGAGCTGAATAGAGTGGCAGCTAATTGTTCTTGCCCTTTTTCAAATGTCCGGGTAGATGAATAGTGGGATTGTAATTCATCAATATGATTCCCTAAGTCTCTAAACAATTGTTGCTCGATCTGATCAAGCAAATCAAATTTATCTTGAAAGTGTAAATAAAACGTTCCGCGATTTATTTGTGCCGTTTTCGTAATATCCCCTATCGTAATGGTTTCAAACGGCTTCTTCTCTAAAATTTGCATAAATGAATTTTGAATAAGTTGTTTCGTTTTTCGATTTTTTTCCTCGTAAATCCCCATAAAAATCACCTTATTTCGAAAATTGAACATATTGTTCATTTTGTTCATTGCTTTGACCTACCTCTAGATTATAAAGTAAATAATAAGTACTGAACAACATGTTGAAAATTAAGAAGGGATGACATTCATTGAGATTATTTAAAGAAAAACTAGCATGGGCAGCTCCCCTCGCAGTTATCTTAATTATCGCTCTATTCTCGGTAAACTTATTTGCTCAAGGAGACCCGAAAGTAAGAAATTTACCGGTCGCACTTATTGTAAATGATGAAGGTGTACATGTAGATGCTGTAAAATCAGCTGTTGAACAAATGAGTAAAGGTACTGACGATGAAGAACCGATGTTAGCTTTTACAAATGAAAAGGAAGCAGATATTGAAGATTTATTTGATGATAAAAAGTATTACGCAGCATTGGTTATTCCCGAAGGTTATAATGACACATTGCAAAATGCGATGGCAAACAACTCCGCAGCAACTTTACAGGTATATATTAATCAAGGCTTTAACATAACAGGTGCAAACTATGCGAAAACGGCTTTGAACACTTTAATTGCACAATTGAGCCAACAATATTCTACAAACTTTGTAGCGCAAATGGGTGATCAACAAATTGATGCTAACAAAGCAGCTGTACTTGTAAATCCGATTGTTTCGGAAGAAAAAGTATTCAACGCTATTACTGCCTCTACAGCAAATGGTAGTGCTCCAACCTTAATGGCGGTGCCCGCTTGGGTAGGTGCATTAATCGGTGGTTTCATTTTATTTTTAGTAACATCAAGCATCTTTAAGAAAGAATTATTAACACGTAAACAAATATTACACCTAATGGGCGGCCAAGCTTTATTCGGCATTATTATCGCCCTATTCTCAGGCTTTACCGTTGCAACACTTGGCTCAATCGCTGGTATTAATATGCCTAGCTACTTCTTAGTTGGTTCGTTCGTATCGTTTGCAGCATTCTGTTTCTTTTTACTAGTGTCAGGTGTTACTGCATGGATCGGTAAACCAGCCATTACATTATTCATGGTTGTGATGTTATTAGGCATGGGTGTTTTAATGACACCAAAAGAAATGCTTCCTGATTTCTTCGTAAACTTCATTCGCCCTTGGGTTCCTATCCGCTTTGCTTCTGAAGGTTTACGTGAAATTTTCTATTTCGGTAGCGGCTTCTACACTGGCCAATCATTTAACATTATTTTAGGAATTGGTATTGTAGGTTTAGTGATGTACCTTCTGTCTATTTTTAAACCAGTACGTGCACAAAAAACTGATGCTAAATAAGAGCATTTACAATCATGTGCGTCGATCATATTCGGAAGATTCTCCTTCGTTTCATCCAACTGGATTTACTATTTTAAGCGTCTTACACAACTAAAGCATGAAAAAAGCCAACCACATGTGGTTGGCTTTTCACGCTTATTTATGATAAGGCTCATTACGATTGATTCTAAATGCACGGTAAATTTGCTCAACTAAAATCAAACGCATCAGTTGATGAGGAAATGTCATTTTCGAAAAACTTAATGTTTCGTTTGCCCGTTTCATGACATCCTCACTTAACCCTAACGAGCCACCGATAACGAAAGCAATTTTACTTTTTCCGTATGTAGCCAGACGATCCAAGTTCTCTGCCAGCTGTTCGGACGTCTTCATGCTTCCTTCTATCGCAAGAGCAATGACATGCGTATCCGGAGAAATTTTGGCTAATATCCTTTCTCCTTCTTTTTGTTTGACAATCAGCATATCTGTTTCACTTAAATTCTCTGGTGCTTTCTCGTCTGCTAGTTCAATGATGTCGATTTTAGCATATGAAGAAAGACGTTTCGTATATTCAGCAATACCTTGTTTTAAATATTTTTCTTTCAGTTTACCGACTGTGATAATCGAGATATTCACAACTTATCCTCACTTTACGAACAATATATCCACAGATGTTATCCACATATCCACAATTACTATCCACATTTTGTATGGGAATACTAGTTCCCTACTACATATGCGGCCTGTTTATCGCAGTATTCACACCTTGTTGATAACTTATCCTCAGCAGAAAGCTCTTTCAATACAGGTGCTACCTCATACTCATCGACTACTACATCTAAAGCAAGCTCCACATGCTCTTCACAACAATATATCATAAAAAATCCTCCCGTATTTTCTTTGCATTTGCTACTATTTTTCCCTTTTTATCGATAGAAAACCTTATTAATTCAAAGTACACAATTTATCCACAAGGCTTAAGCTACAAAAAGTTATTCACATCTAGATGCAATTCAGTAGTCATCATATCATATTTCGCTTAGTTATCAATATTAGTTACCTTTGATTATGGACTAAAGACAAAAAGAAACACAGGATATCCTGCGTTTCTTTTTATTATGGTAATGTTTCTTCCTGCAATGTGACCGTAGTTGATTGTAGTTTACCACCACGATAAAATTCCACTTTGACTTGATCTCCAATGCTTTTATTTACATATAAATGCGTGCGGAAATCCACCAAGTCAGGAATGTCCTCACCATCCATTTTCACGATAACATCATATGCTTTGATTCCTGCTTTGGCAGCCGGTGAACCCGACACCACTTCAAGAATCGCTACTCCTTCTTTCACATCGCTCGGTAATTGGAAAGTTTGTTCGCGATGATATTGAGTAATTTCAGCAATCGGAGCAATACTCACCCCCATATAAGGACGTTTCACTTCTCCATATTGCTCAATATCGGCGATGATCGGAATAACTGCATTAACCGGAATTGCCAGACCAATTCCTTCTACTGCGTACTCAGCAATTTTCATAGAATTGATACCGACTAGCTGTCCTTGTAAATTAACAAGCGCTCCACCGCTATTTCCCGGATTGATAGCTGCATCGGTTTGGATAACTTCAGCATTCCAATCTACTAACCCATCACTATTAATATCCATCTCAATCGTACGTTCAAGTCCAGAAATAATTCCTTGCGTCACCGACCCAGAAAATTGCAATCCAAGCGGATTTCCGATAGCCAAGACAGGCTCACCCGGCTTCAAACTGGACGAATCCCCAAATTCCGCAATTGTATGGACATTAGTCGCATCAATTTGTACAACAGCTAAATCGGTCCACACATCGCTTCCCAGAAGGGTTGCCTCAACTTTCGTGCCATCTGCCAATGATACTTCTAAAGAAGTCGCATCTTCTATAACATGATGATTGGTAACAATATATGCTTTGCCATCTTTCTTTTTGTAAACAACGCCAGATCCTGTTCCTGCCTCTCCAGATGCAGAGAAGAAACTTGCTTCTTGCATATTGGTTATGCCTACTACTGCATCACCCGCTTTATCATAGGCATCTGTAACAGCCGTTGTCACATCTACCGAAACATTTTGCTCAACACCAGAAATACCCGTTGTATTTCCATCACTTGATGAGTCTTCTAAGTATCCCGGAAAAAGAACCACTACGAGTGAAGCTCCTAACAATAACCCTGCAAAAGCAGATAAAAAATAACCTAGTTTGCTGCTTTTTTTTCGCTCCGCTCTGCTTCCCAGTCCATCCTCATGGTATGTCAATCCTCTCAATCCTTTCACGTATTCAATATGTAATAGTTCGTATTTTATTTCTATTATGCCCGTAACACCTATTTTTTATAAAAGACTGTTTTCGCAAACTTTGTTGCCTTTTAACAAGTGGTTCACACGAACTAAATTTTGCTCTAGGGATGCCCG
>JBJEFL010000043.1:0-5993 GCA_051873995.1 Bacillus sp. (in: firmicutes) | reverse complement strand
ATTGCGTATTATATCGTAATAAGTTCAGTAGGAATTTTCGGGTCGGTATCATACAAGGAAAAGCCTTCCCCAACAATCAATCCTTGGTCCTTTAACGTTTGTGTTACAGACATCCGCGCTAAATCTTTCATATTATTATCTAAACTTAGATGTGCTAAATAAATCCGCTTCGTTTCATCGCCAATCACATCACTCATCGCAAGTGCCGCATCTTCGTTCGAAACGTGTCCGACATCGCTCAATATTCTGCGCTTAACACTCCATGGATAACGGCCCATCCGTAGCATCCCAACGTCATGATTACTTTCGAATACGAAAACATCCGCATTGGATATGACCCCTTTCATTCGGTCACTGACATAGCCTGTATCAGTCATTAAGGCAATTTTCTTCCCACCCGAATGAAACACATAAAACATCGGTTCTGCCGCATCATGAGAAACCCCAAAGGATTCAACATCAAGTCCGCCAAATGATTTCACCGTCTCCATATCAAAAATGAACTTCTGATCGGTAGGAATTTCTCCTACATTGCCTTCCATGGCACGCCACGTTTTCTCATTCGCATAAATCGGCAATTTATATTTACGTGCGATGACGCCAAGTCCTTTAATATGATCACTGTGTTCATGAGTCACGAGAACAGCCGTCACATCAGCTAAATTACGGTCAATTTGTTGGAACAATCCTTCCATTCCTTTTCCGCTTAAACCCGCATCAACCAAAATACGTTGATTATCTTTTTCCACAAAAAACGCATTTCCCGTACTCCCACTGGCAAGTACACTAAAACGCATAGACATGTCTATTCACTCCAATTACTTATTCATGCTGTTCTTCGATCGTTTCTGTTATAATCTGCCCATCGGTCGCATAGATGAAAAGATCTTTTTCATCATTCAACACCACATGCCAGGTCGGCGCCAATATATTCGCTGATGACAGTGAAATTAAATTATAATAGCCCAATTCAATGGAGGTAATTTCGCTTTTGGCCGGCAGCTCTCCTTTTTGATATAAAATCTCCAATACTTTGATTGCAGGCAATACATCTTCTTCATTCACCCGTTCAACTTCTTCTAAATTCGAATACGTCTGTTCATACGAGATGATTTCTCGATTGTCATTCAAATATAAAATAAGTTTACTTTGTTCACTATTATAAATCATCTTCTCATTATATTTTTGATAATAAATAATCGCGTTCTGCTGTTCATCAATTTTCCAAAATGCATACTCTTCCCCATATAAAACCATTTCTTTCACATAGGCATCCAGTGTGTCGGCATTCAATTCTTCTCCTAGAATAAATGTTTTTTCCAGATTAGAAACAATCTGCTGACCATTCACAGTAATGTCTTGGTGCTTCAGCTTTTTAACGTCTTCTTTCGTGAATTCTTTACTTTTAGCACTTAAATATTGCTCTGTACTGACCTGTTTAGGAAGTGTTACATAACGAATGTCATTTTCCTTCAAACGCTCTTCAATCGAAGCCTCTGAGTAAGTCTCAAATTCATTTACTTTCTTTTTCTCAATATATTGTGTAATTAAAAATAGATTGAGGATCATAAAAACAACAATAAAAATTGTCTTTGTTTTACTCCAATCCATTTGCTATTCCTCCTGCCTCATCATCCGACGTGAATCGTATCCACTGTCCATCATACTTGTAATACCAGAATGGTTCCAAAACGACCATTCTAGTCGATGAATTGTCACGAGACATTTTATAACCAATCGTTAAACATTCCAATAAGTCGCTGTCAATTTCCGCTTGATTAATCAACTGTCGGTACACAGCCTCTCCGGAAGGAAGTGTTACCGTACTTGTTCCCGGTAAAGAGAAATCCAAGGTGAACGTTGGTCTAGAAAAAAAGTGAATATCGTTCTTGTTCCAAATTTGCTTCATTTCCGACATACCTTGGTTATTGAAAACAGGTAGTCCTTTTAAATATAAACGATACGAAACACTTTTACCGTTTGTATTAACTTCATCCAAATGATAGTTTTTCTCCCAACTTCCCTTATCTGTCATGAACCTCAAACTTTGCTCCAATAAGCTGGAAGAGCTGACATCGTAGTTATTATTGAAATTCGGTTTAATGTAAGAGAACGTTAAAGTTTCATCATAAATAAGCAAATTGGTTTTATTATCTGTGTACTCTGTTCCAAGCGAAGTCGCTTCTTGCGTCACAATGCTTGGATCCTCAAATAACGTTTCTTTAAACGTATCCGTATTAATCAATTCAATGAAATAATTATAGACATTCACATCTGTTTCTTTTGCAGGCACATATAATGGCCTCATATTCTCATTCTTTTGCAATGCCTTGTATTGGCTAAGATTGTTGTCACTCAATAATTTATTCATCTGTTCAACCAAAGCCTGCACAGATGATGCTTTGACGTGACCATAATATACACGACTTTCATCTGATTCAATAAAATACACACGGTTTTCCCTTGAAGAAATAAGCATCCGATCAAAGTTTTCATCCGACAAATCATTTTCTTCCAAATTCAGCACCTGACCATAAATCGCAAATGGTACCTGATCTAAAAAAACAAGGTCAATCATGCCTTTTTCATCAGAAAGCGTCCTTAACTTCTCAGCAGAAGTATATGAAGAAAGCTGATCCAAATCATAAATATCCCAATTAGACATTTTGTCAATAACCTCGCTAATGATGCTTTCAGACGTACTGCCGTAATAATGATGACCATTGGAATAGATGATTTGAAAAGGTTTAATAATCTCGCCTAATTCTTCACTGCTAGGTGTAGATACCGTTTTTAAATATTCGTTCTGTTCATCGATGGAATCTGAGTTGGGCGCATACGTCCATATGCCCCAAGTCAAATACATACTGGTCAATACTAATACCGTAAGAACGATTGTTTTCAGCACTTCTTTGCTCATAGCCATTCATCCTCTTGATCTTGTTCATAAGGTAAGGTAAAAAAGATAGTCGTTCCTCTTCCTTCAAAACTCTCTGCCCAAATCTCTCCTTCATGTGCCTCAACCATCTCTTTTGCAATTGCTAACCCAAGTCCAGTACCACCAAGTTTTCTCGTTCTTGCTTTATCGACACGGTAAAATCGATCGAATATTTTTTCCAACTTATCTTTCGGTATGCCAACGCCTTGGTCTTGTATACTCACTTCAATAACTTCATCCAACTCTTTCAATCGGAACGTTAACTGTCCGCCTTCTGGTGAATATTTAATCGCATTAGAAATGATATTATACAAAACTTGCGTAATTTTATCTTCATCAATTTCGACAAAAATCGCTTTCTTTGGAACCTGTCGCTGAAATGTAATATGTCCTTCTTTCCCCATTTCAAATCGGTCAATTATGCGGTTGAAAAATTCACTGAAGTTCACCCAGTCCTTCTTCAACTCATAATCCTTACTATCCATTTTAGACAGTTTCAATAGATCATTGACCAGACGAATCATTCGTTCTGTTTCATCTTGCGTAACACTTAAAAATTTAGGTGCCAACTGTTCATTTTGCCACGCCCCATCAGCCAGCGCTTCTAAATAACTTCGCATTGTTGTTAAAGGTGTACGCAATTCATGTGACACGTTTGCTACAAATTCACGACGTTCCTGATCGATTTTTTCCTGTTCTGTAATATCATGTAAGACAGTAATCAAACCGTTAATGAAACCTGTTTCCTTTTGAATAACTGAAAAGTTCGCCCGTAATATAAAGGATTCATCATCTGTGCTGAAATCCAAAATAAGGGAATCTTGTTGCCCGATTAAATCTTCAAACGTATATTCGTCTTCCAATCCTAACAATGTAACGATGGATGTAGACAAAACTGTTTCACGTGAAACATCTAATAATTGCGCAGCTGGATCATTAATCAAAATGACACGCCCTTTTCGGTCTGTCGCAATGACACCATCCGTCATATAGGCCAGAACAGAAGATAACTTCCTTCTTTCTCCTTCAGTTGTCGCCTGAGCGTCTTGCAGCTTCTTCGTTAAACTATTAAATGTGTTGGCCAATTGACCGATTTCATCATCAGCGTACACTTTCACCTTCCGTGAATAGTTCCCTTTCGCCATCGCTAACGCTTGCTTTCGCATATCAGACATCGGTCTAGTGATAGTTTGAGCTAAAAGGATTCCTAAAACGGCAGTAATCGCAAGGGCAATGATGGTTCCTGTCGCAAAGATATTATTGATTTCCTTCAACTGAGAATATACATTTTCAATTTTTGCGACTAAATAAATAGCCCCTAAAACTTCTCCGGATGAGTCGGTAATGGGTTTGGCATACACCCAAATTCGCTTATTCGTTTTGTTATTCACGTATACCTTGCCGTCCGCTGGCGCTCCTGTAACAAGCGCACTTTTGACGACCGGTTCCGTCGTTAGCTTTCCGACTATCCCTTGGTTGGAAGCATCTGATGTGCTGATAATGACACTCGTACTATCAATGACACGCACTTCGGAAATATCACCTGACACAAAGTCCGCCAGTAGATTGTTTATATTTTCTTTCCGTGTGCTTTCATCTATTTCATTATTCGATAATTCCTCTTCGACGTTATAAGCGAGTAAGTTCACCTTTTCATATAGCGCCTCAGTAAAATTACTAACTAGTTTGGTTTCAAGACGATCGACGAAATATACGCCGATCACCTGCATAGCGACAAGAATTAATAACACATAAATTAAGACAAATTTAATATGGATAGACTGAAAAAATTTCACTTTTTTCATTAACTAATTACTCCTGTTCTGGATTACGCAAATAATAACCTACTCCTCTTCGTGTAACAATCCATCCCGGATGACTTGGGTTATCTTCAATTTTTTCACGCAGACGACGAACTGTAACATCTACAGTCCTTACATCGCCATAGTAATCATACCCCCATACGGTTTGTAACAAATGTTCACGCGTCATTACTTGACCAATATGTTTTGCCAAATAATGCAACAATTCGAATTCGCGGTGTGTTAGCTCAATCGTTTCGCCTCGTTTGGATACGATATAAGCATCCGGGTGAATTGTCAGTGCTCCTACTGTAATTTCCTTTGATTCTTCCTCTTCTTCACTTTGACTGACCACCACTTGTTGTCGACGTAAGTTGGCTTTGACACGTGCCAACAGTTCACGCGTACTAAATGGCTTGGTCACATAATCATCTGCTCCAAGCTCAAGACCCAACACTTTATCGATTTCAGAGTCTTTCGCAGTCAGCATAATAATCGGTGTATCATACTTCTTCCTGACTTCTCGACATACTTCCATTCCGTCTCGACCCGGTAACATAATATCCAACAAAATCAAATCAGGTTGAATTTCTTCCACCTTTTCTAGTGCTTCATTTCCATCATGTGCACAATATACATCAAAACCCTCTTTTGTTAAGTTAAATTCCAATATATCTGCAATCGGTTTTTCATCATCTATAACAAGGATCTTTTTTTCCATAACAAAATCTCCTTTTTCTATTCTTTTTTTATGGTTTCTTTCTTTTGACTAAAACACGTTATAGTACTACTTTATCATGTTGAACTAGGTAATTCATCTATAAACGGCTTGCCTCGCTTTCCAATTTTGAAAAACAAAAAGAAAGATTCGAAGCAGATGTAAGGTTCACAGTCATTCAACTTCATCATTTTATACTTTCTTAGCTTTTCAATAGAATAGCCTTCGGAAATCATCCGAAGGCTACTCTTCTTTAGCTGTTTATATGCGAATAACGAAGTATTGTTATATTGTAGTTTGGAGAACTAATCTGACATTACTGCTCATTTTTGCTGCAACAGCCTTTCAATACTGTAACACATTTTTTGCCCCAATATGGTCATGTCATCAGAATGTTACACAATTGTAAGGTCCACTTAGCACGGAGCATCTCTACCACACAAAAGAAAAAGCATCTATATAATATAGATGCTTCTCAATGATGGCTCGGGACGGAATCGAACCGCCGACACAAGGATTTTCAGTCCTTTGCTCT